>JAFPWU010000006.1 GCA_017412715.1 Clostridia bacterium | reverse complement strand
GGACGCATCACTGGTGCAACTGTTGTCGTGCCAACGGCACAGCAGGGAAGCGAAATGCGGATGGGATAAACGCTGAAGGCATCTAAGCGTGAAGCCCACCTCAAGAATAAGACTCCCATCCGAAAGGAGTAAGACCCCCGGAAGACGACCGGGTAGATAGGTCATCGGTGGAAGTGCGGTAACGTATGTAGCTTGATGATACTAATAGGTCGAGGGCTTGATTTTAGCGCTTGATCTCAAAAAGAGACTGATTGGAAAACAGGTCAGAGAATCTTCTCAAATCGCTTGCGGTTGTCAAGGTACGGGCAACAATCCATCTTCAGCCTGATTTCGGGCCGAAGGGGGACCGGGGGGCGAACGGAAAGCCACCCGGGAGAATAAGATCACCCATTCCGGTGGTGATAACGAAGGGGTCACACCTGTTCCCATACCGAACACAGAAGTTAAGCCCTTCAGTGCCGATGGTACTTGGCTGGAGACGGCCCGGGAGAGTAGGTCGCTGCCGGATCCCATATAACCCTCCGCAAATTCGGAGGGTATTTTTTATGCAATTTGGGCGTATGTAATTTTCTCTTTTCAATTTGGAGGAAAGGTGATATACTAAACTTCAAATATGGGAAGAAATCATCGGGTTATTTCCTTGAAAGCCCGGATGATGGAAGAGGGAGGATGATAGAGATGAGAAAAGCTGCTGCCATGCTGATGACGCTGATGCTGCTCCTGGCCGCCCTGCCCGCGGCGCTGGCCGAGCCGACGACGATCGTTCCGGACATGAAATATACGCTCAGCGACGAGGTGCTCTCCCGCCTGGTCAAGATGAACGAGGAAGTGGAGGGCGTGAATCCCCTGTCCGGTCTGCCCGCCAGCGGGGAGGAATATACCCCTATGGCCGTGGTGCTGGACAACTCGCCGGAAGTTTATCCCCATTGGGGCGTGGAGGAGGCCGACCTCTTCTTCCAGGTGCCCCTGCGCCGGGATCATGCTATGCGTATTGTCGCGGTCTACGGGGATCGCTATCCGGAGCAGGCCGGCGGCTCCCGTTCTGCCCGGATGACCACCTTCCCCATCTCCGTCATGTTCAACGCGGTGGACATTCACGCGGGCGTGGCCCCCGTGCTGGAGTATGACATCCAGGTCAATAACTTCATTGACAAGTGGAACTACAATAAGCCCATCCGCTATATCGACCTGCTGTCCGACAAGCACCGGGAGCGGGCGGATTTCCTGGACGAGCCCTATAACATGAGCGCCCATCTGAAGGAGATCCACGAGTACCTGCTGACCCGGAAGAATCTGAAGTTTGAGAAGCGGTATTTCCGCTTTGCGGACGAGCCCCTGACCGAGGGGGACGACGCGACGGAGATTACCTTCAAGTTCCGGCAGTGGAAGGATGTAAACGAACCCAAGCCCGAGGAGAAGCTGGATCTTGGCTATAATGACACCAGCAACTGCTCCTTCACCTACACCGGCGAGGATGGATACATCCGCAACTCCGTTGCGGGAATCTATACCGAGCGGAACACCGGCGATACGCTCCACTTCGCCAATGTGGTGGTTCTGCGGAATCAGATCCAGTGGGAAGGATACTACTGCTATTATCGCCAGCATCTGCGCTACAGCGGCCAGGCGGAATTCTTCATGAACGGGAAGCATTTCACCGGTGCCTGGCACCGGGATTCCCAGACCTCCCGCCTGATTCTTTTGGACCTGGAAGGAAACGAAGTTCCCCTGCAGCGGGGCAAGACCTGGTTCATCCTGGGGGATGACCATGTGGAGGTTTCCTACGAGTAATACTCATCTCAAATCAGTTTGCTGATCTGAGATTCCGCGTGCTTCGCACGCTGATGCCGCGCAAAAGCGCGTCATCCAGTCTCATACGATCTTCGATCAAAATGCAGAGCATTTTTCGAAGATAATAAGGAGTAACCGGATGAAAGCTCTGATTCTCAACTCCGGGCTGGGCTCCCGCATGGGGGACCTGACCAGGGAACATCCGAAGTGTATGACGGAAATCAGCTGCCGGGAGAGCATTCTCTCCCGGCAGCTTCGCATGCTTTCGGAACGCGGGCTGAAGGACGCGGTGATCACCACGGGATACTACGATGAGGTGCTGATCCGGTACTGCCGCGGCCTGAATCTGCCCCTGCGCTATACCTTTGTCAAAAATCCTCTCTATGATCAGACCAACTATATCTATTCCATCTACTGCGCCAGGGAGGAGCTTCAGGATGATCTGATTCTGATGCACGGAGATCTGGTCTTTGAGGACGCGGTGCTGGACCGGGTGCTGGCCAGTCCGGGCTCCTGCATGACGGTTTCCTCCACCCTGCCGCTGCCGGAAAAGGATTTCAAGGCCCAGGTGAAGGACGGCTTCGTTCTCCGCGTGGGCATTCATTTCTTTGAGGAGGCCATGGCGGCCCAGCCCCTGTATTTCCTTCGCCGGGAGGACTGGCTTCGCTGGCTGGACCGGATCGGGGAGTTCTGCCAAAGGGGGGAGACCGGCGTATACGCGGAGAACGCGCTGAACACCCTGGAGGGGGCCGCCGGGATCGCGGCGCTGGACGTGAAGGATCTGCTCTGCGCGGAGATCGACAATCCCCAGGACCTGGAGGCGGTGACCCGCAGGCTGGAAAAACTGAAGTGAAAGGAAGGGGAAAAACCTGGCAGTTCAGAAGTTGGTGAAGAAAGTATTTTTCTTCCTCAAAACCCGCGGGCTTCGGGAAACCGCCCGGCGGACGGTGCTCCATGTGCAGCGGAAACAGGCGGAGAAGCGCTATGTCCGCCGGATGCGGCCCACGGAGGAGACGCTTGCGGCCCAGCGGAAGGAAAGCGCTTCCTGGCCCGTGACCTTCAGCGTGATCGTCCCCCTGTACAATACCCCCCTGGATCTCCTGCGGGAGATGATGGACTCCGTGGCGGCCCAGAGCTATGAAAAATGGGAGCTCTGCCTGGCGGACGGCAGCGACGGGGCCCATGAAGAGGTGGGAAAATACGTCCGGGAGCGGGCGGCCGCGGATCCCCGGATCCGTTACCGCAGGCTGGAAAAGAATGAGGGGATTTCCGGAAATACCAACACGGCCCTGGACATGGCCTCGGGGGAATATATCGCCCTCTTTGATCACGATGACCTGCTGATGCCCGACGCCCTCTATGAGATGGCGAAGGCCATCCGGGCGGAGCATGCCGACTTCCTGTATTCCGACGAGATGATTTTCGCCTCTCCGAAGATTACCCGGATCGTTGGCATCCGCTTCAAGCAGGATTTTTCCCCGGAGGATCTGCTGACCAACAATTATATCTGCCATCTGACGGTATTCCGCCGGAGCCTGCTGGACCGGGCGGGAGCCTTCCGCTCCGCGTATGACGGCAGCCAGGATCATGACCTGATCCTGCGGCTGACCGCGGCCGCGGAAAAGGTGATCCACGTGCCGAAGGTGCTGTATCTGTGGCGGGCCGTGGCGGGCTCCACCGCCTCGGATATCCATACGAAGGAGTACGCCATCGATTCGGGCCGCCGGGCGGTGGAGGATTTTCTTCATGCCCGCGGTCGGCCGGACGCCCAGGTGCGCAGCGCCGAGGTTTTCCCCACCATGTACCGGATCCGGGAGCCCATCGCCGGGAATCCTTCCGTGCGGGTGCTGCTGACCGGGGGAAAGGACGCGGCTGCCGATCGGGCGCGGCTGGAGCGGCTGAAGGGACAGACCGCCTGGAAAAACTGCGCCTGGGAGACCGTCAGCATTCCGGAGGGATCCTCCCGCCGGGAGGCCCTGGCCAAAGCGGCGGAAAAGGCGAAGGAGGACTATCTCCTTTTCGCGGAGGATCTGGGCGAGGCGCTGGCGCCGGACTGGGTGGAGGAGATGCTGATGCACGCCCAGCGGCGGGAGATCGGCGCCGTGGGCGCCCGGGTGCGGTTTGCCGGCTCTATGGATCTCCGGCATGCGGGAATCATCCTGGGGCTGGGAGCCCGGGGTGTGGCGGGCCGGCCCTATTTCGACCGGTACGATGACCAGGTGGGATTTTTCGGCCAGCTGGCGGTGGTGCGGGAGGTTTCCGCCGTCACCGACTGCTGGATGATCCGGCGAAGCGCCTTTGAGGCGGCCGGGGGGTTCGACGGAGCCTACCGGGACAGCCTGTACGATATTGACCTGTGCATGCGGCTGCGCCGCCAGGGGCTCCGGAATCTCTGGACCCCCTACGCCTCCCTCCGGGGCGGGAAGGCCCGGGATTTCCGCATGGAAGCGGGGGCAGAGGCCGCCTCCTGGCCGGAGGACAGCGAGGTTTTCCGGGCCCGGTGGAGCCGGGAGCTGGCCCAGGGGGATCCCTGTTATAACCCGAACCTGAGCCTCCTGCATGAGGACTGGCGGCTGAAGGATCAGAAAGAATTGGTAACTAATTAACTCCGAAAGCGGAGCGACTGAATAGATACAGGAATTGAAGGAGTAACCTGATGGGACGAGCGTTACGGTGGACCTATAAGCTGCTGCGGGGATGGGATCAGAACGGCTTCCGCGGCATGGTCAGGGTCGGCGTGGACCGGATCATCCGGAAGGGGGAGGCCCAGGATCACGACTTCAGCAGGCCCCTGTACACCCTCAGGGATGTGCTGTTCGTCAACGGCTGTCCCCCGGAGCAGGCGCCCCATCCCTACCGGTACCGGGTGCTGCACCAGATGGAGCAGCTGCGGGCCGCGGGATATACCGTGGACCAGATTTCCGCCGAGGACTGCAAAGCGGATTCCGTCCTGTCCGCCCATATCATCGTGTTCTACCGCTGTCCCTATTCCCAGAACATCGGGGACGCCATCCGGCAGGCGAAAGCCCTGAACCGGCGGGTGCTCTTTGATATTGACGACCTGGTGATCGATACCTGCTATACGGATACCATTCCCGCGGTGCAGGCCATGTCCCGGGAGGACCGGGCCCTGTATGACGAGGGAGTCCACCGCTACGGCGCCACCCTGCGGATGTGCGACGGGGCTACCACCACCACGGAGGCCCTGGGGCAGGAGCTGAGCAAATACGTTCCCGCCGTGCGGATCAACCGGAATACCGCCTCCCAGCGCATGGTGCAGCTGAGCGAGGCGGCCTGGAGGAAGGCCCAGAAGGAGCGGGAGGGATCCCGGGACGAAATCATCCTGGGCTTCTTCAGCGGAACCCTGACCCATAACGCGGATTTTGAGATGATCAAACCGGCCCTGCTGCGGCTGATGAAGGAAAACAACCGGGTGAAGCTGCTCCTCATGGGGGAGGTCACCCTGCCGGAGGAGCTGGCCCCCTTCGCGGACCGGATTGTGCAGAAGCCCTTCGGGGACTGGGAGACCCTGCCGGAGATTATCGCCGGGGTGGACGTGAACCTGGCGCCGCTGGAAACCTCCGTCTTTAACGCGGCCAAGTCCGAAAACAAGTGGACGGAAGCCGCCCTGGTGAAGGTGCCGACGGTGGCCAGCCGCACCGGCGCCTTCCTGGAGATGGTGCGGGACGGGGAAACCGGCTACCTGGCGGGGGATGAGGAATGGTACGAGGTGCTCTCCCGGGTGGTCGGGGATGAAGCGGGCCGCCGCCAGGCGGGGGAAAACGCGTACCGGGACTGCATGGCCCGCTGCACGACCCTGGCCGGGGCCGGAAACCTGCGGAAAATCTATGAGGAGCTGCGGCCTCCCCGGGCCGCCTTCGTGCTGCCCTCCAGCGAGATCAGCGGGGGCATCATGGTGGCCCTGCGCCACGCCTGCTTCCTGCAGGACGCGGGGTGGGATATCGATCTGATCATGCCGGATCTGAAGCGGCCCGTGTGGACGGAGTTCGGCCACTCTTTCCCCTGCGTCTCCTATAAGGACGGAGCCTTTGTCAATGAAGCAGCCTATGATCTGATGGTGGCCACCATGTGGACCACGGTGGACGTGATCCGCCGCCATCCCCGGGCGGGGAAGCGGGCCTATCTGGTGCAGAATTATGAATCAGACTTCTATGCCCTGGATAATCCGGAGAGGCTGGACTGCGAAAGCACCTATTATCTGCCCGGGGACTGGCAGTATCTGACCATCTCCGCATGGTGCGCCGGATGGCTCCGGGAGCGGTACGGGCAGCAGGTCCAGGTGATGAAGAACGGCATCCAGTTGGAGCAGTTTCATCCGTCGGACCGGGACTGGTCGAACCGGAAGATCCGCCTCCTGATCGAGGGGGACTGCGCCGTGGACTACAAGAATGTGGACGAGAGCTTCCGGATCGCGGACCGGCTGGACCGGGACCGGTTCGAGGTCTGGTATATGTCCTATAACGCCAGCCCGAAGGAGAACTACCGGATCGACCGGGTGCTGCAGGCCGTTCCCTATGATCAGGTCCATGAGGTCTACGAGCAGTGCGATATCCTGCTGAAATCCAGCTGGCTGGAGAGCTTCTCCTACCCGCCCCTGGAGATGATGGCCGCGGGCGGATGGGCCGTGGTGGCGCCCAACGGCGGGAACGCGGAATACCTCAGGGATGAGGAAAACTGCCTGCTCTATCCCCTGGGGGACGAGGAGGCCGCGGTCCGGGCCATCGAGCGCCTGGTTCAGGACAAAGCCCTCCGGGAGAAGCTCCGGGCCGGGGGCCTCCGGACGGCCGCGGGCCGGGACTGGTCCGACCTGCGGGAGGATATCGTGAGGATTTATCAGGGCTGTCGGTAAATCCATAATCATCCGCCGCGGCGCCGGAAAACTGTGGTGCCGCGCAATTGGCGGAAAATGGAAAGGAAAATAGACAAATCCCCCTGTCTTGTGATACAATCACATATGGGAAAAGAGCCCCCTTTTTCGTGGTGCCTTTTTTTCCGCGAACATCCTGAATGCCGGGTATCGCGCCGATGGTCGTATCCGGGAGGACGGTGGTCATAGTTCCGGTCGGGGCAAGGTGATTTTTTCACCTCGCACGGCGGAGCTGTGTTTTTTTATGGTATGTATGATCAGGAACCCGCTGAATCAGCGCCCGGGCGGACATCCGCCGGAGCGGAGGCGGGTTCGGCCCTAAGAGAATCCATCAGCATTTTTCCGGAAAGTCCGGGCGGGGATTCAGCGGAAGGCCCGGTCTGAAAAAATGGATTCAGGGATCAGAAAACTGGCGGAGGACTGTATATGAACGGAAAGAGAAGCGTCTCGCTGCTGCTGGCCGTCTTGCTCGGCGCCGTGCTTTTTGCGGCGGGGCAGGCGGGGGCGGAGGGCCTGAATGCGCCGGGGATTGACGCGCCGGAATATGCCGTGGAGGGAGAGGGCTGGAGCTTTTCCGTGGCGGAACTGCTGAATGCTTCCGTAAGCGGCTGGACGGCGGAGATCACCGATGTCCAGACGGGGGAGACGGTCTGCGCTTTCCAGAGCGGCGACACGGGCGCCTATGAGGAGGTTCCGGCGGAGGGAATATGCGTCATCACGGTTCCCGGAACCTCGGGCGGAAAGCCGCTGCTGACGAAGAACCACAGATATTGCATCCGCGTTTATGTCATGGACGCCCGGGGCAACAGCGCCCAGGGCGAGACAATCCTTGTGGCCCTGGGAAGCCCGGCGGGGGAGGGTCCCGCCCTCTATGTGAACGGGCAGCAGGGCACGGTCAGCCTGGGGATCAACGGCGCCTACACCTGGCGGGCGGTTCTGCCCCAGTCCGCGGACAATACGGCGTATACGCTGCGGATGTATGACGGAAGCGGGTGGCTGTACTTTACCTCCCAGGAAAAGACCTATGCCATGAACGGCACCGCGCCCCAGGAGGCTTCCGGGCAGGCCCTGTTCGTCCAGTATCTGGTGACCGGCACCAACCCCTACGCCGCGGACGCGGCCTGGAGCGCGCCCAGCAACACGGTGACCCTTCAGGCGGTTGAATACGGGACGGTGGTTCCGGGAACCGTCGCCCTTCTGCAGGAAGGCGGCAGGGTGGCCAGGGGGGAGAATCTGCGGTTTACCCTCTCCGGGGGAGAGCATGTGAAGGCCTGTGAGGTGACCATCTGCGCGGAGGACGGGACGGCCGTGAGCCGGAGGATGACCCTTTCCGGCGGCGATTCGCCCATTGCTTATCCGACGGAAGCCTTCGCCCCGGGGACCTACAGCATTGACTGCTGGTTCCGGGGGGAGGAGGGATATAACGATATCCAGGCCAAAACCCGGACGTCCTTTACGGTGGAGGCCCCGGAGGCGGCCGGGCTGCTGTTTTCCGCCAGCCGGCAGGAGGGCCTGACCGGAGAGGAAATCATTTTCAGCGCCTATGATCCTTCGGCTTCGGGCTACAGGTTCAGCTGCCAGTATGAGGGATACGAGACGACGGTGGACAGGACCACCGCCCGCAGCGGGGCCAGGTGGGGAACGGTCCAGCTGAAGGCCGGCATGAAGAGCATCCGGGCCGAATCCCTGGACGGGGACGGCGCGGTGCTGAACGCGAAGACCCTTCCGCTGACGGTGACCTCCTACGGCTCCCCCAAAATCACCATGAACCTTCCCGAAGGGCTGACGGAAGGGCAGGATCTCCGGTTTTCCCTGAGGTTCCCCAGGGTGGCGGAGAATGCGGCCGCCGCCTGGACGGTGAACGTCACGAACAGCGAAACCCAGGAAAAGCTGAGCGTTGAAACGGAGGAGACGGCGGCGGAGAACGGGGATATCCTGGTCAGCTGCAGGGTGCCTTCCGCCCAGATCCCGGCCTCCGGCGTATTCATTTACGCCATGTACGATCCGGCCGCGGCCGGCTGGGAGACCGGAAGCGACAGCGCCTATCTGTATTTCCGGATCGCTCCGCCGGCAGTTACCCTGTCCTCGGAGCAGATTTCCCTGGGAACGCCCCTGACGGTGCAGGTGAAGCGGTCGGCGGAGGCGTCCTATTACGCCCTGATGCTGTACTATGCGGAGGGGGAGAAGACCTCGCCCCTGCTGGACGGGGAGGTCATTCTGACCGGCGAGGAGGAGCAGCTGGCGCATACCTTTGCGGAAACCCTCTTCCTTTCGGAGGGGGATTACCGCATCCAGGTCAGGGCGGTGCCCGCCTCCTCCCAGAAGCGCGGGAGCACCGCGACCCGGACGGTTCATGTGACCGCCGCGGGGCAGGAAAAAACGGTCATGACGGTGCGGGAGAAAGGGCCCTATTACGCCAATGCGGGGATTACGCTGGATTTCGGCCTTTTCATTGAGGACTACAGCTTCAGGGTTTTCCGGGAGACGGAGAACGGAATCGAGAAATACGAAGGCTTTGAGGTAAGACAGATCGCGGAGGCGGATCAGACCGCCCTGTCGATCATCTTCCCCGAGGGAGGCCGGTACACCGTATCCTGCGCCGTCATGCTGAATGAGGTCTGGCGGAGCATGAGCGATCCGGTGACCCTGCGGGTGGAATCGGAGGACGAGCTGCTGCCCCCCGGGATCGAGATCCGGGGAGAAACGCTGACGGCGGGCCAGGACGTGGTGATTGCCTACAGCCTGGATCCCCGGGCGGAAAGCGCCGTCTATTCCCTCTACTGGCGGCCGGCGGGAAGCTATGATCAGTTTATCGCCTCGGGGACGCTCCCGGTGTCGGAAACGGAGCTCCGGCTGGACGGATCCATGCTGGACGCGGGGGATTATACGCTGACCGTTACGGCCCGGTCCGACGCCTATCAGGACCGGGAGGCCGCCGGCTTCTTCACCCTGGCTGGATCGCGGGAGGAAGGGCCGTCCGTCCTGCCTTCGGCGGAGGAAATCTATGTGAACCGGACGGTGTCCTTCAGCGCGGAGCTGAGCGGCGCGGAGAAGCTGCGGATCAGATATGACGCGGAAGCGGGGGAAACCGATTACGGGTATCAGGAGGAGCTGCTTTCCGATAACGGCGCCTTCTCCTGGACGGCCGCCTGCGCGGAGGTCCCGTCGGAGGGAATCTGGTACGTGAAGGCCATGGCCTTCCGGAACGGCGCCTGGACCGGATGGGGCCGGCCGGCGGAGGTCCGGATCCTGAGCAGGGGCACCCTGGCAAAGCCGGTCTTTGAGTCCGCGCCTTCCAGGCTGGCCGCGGGGGATCCGCTGAAGGTAAAGGTTGCCCCCGTTGAGAACGCGGAGGAATACCGTTTCCGGGTGTATCGGCTTTCCGCCGACATGGAGACGCGGACGCTGGTCGGCGAATCCGTCTCCGCCTCCGGGGAAGCGGTGCTGCTGACCGCGAAGGAGACCATGAAGCTGGGCGAGGGATATTTCGAGCTGACCTGCGGCGCCTTCGCTGCGGACTATGTAGCCTCCGAAACGGAGCGGGCTGCCTTCGCGATTGTGGACGAATGGGAGACGGAAGAGAGCATCTTGCGGCTGCCCGCGGGCCTCGAAAGCATTGAGGAGGAGGCCTTCCGGGGCTCCGGCGCGGGAATCGCGGTGATTCAGGCGCCCTGCGCCCGGATCGGTGCCTATGCCTTCGCGGAGATGCCGAACCTGAAGCGCGTCTATATCCCCGACAGCGTAACCTGGATTGCCCCCCATGCCTTTGACGGCTGCGGGGACCTGGTGATCTGCACCACGTCGGCCTATGTGATTTCCTACGCGGAAGAGAACGGGCTGGACGTAATCGAAAAATCCGCGAAATAAGCCAACCTGCAATGAGGTGATGAACATACTTACAGAATTCAAGCGGAAGATCAAGGATAAAATGGTCCTGCGGATGCTCCGGAACTCCCCTTACTTCGATGAGCCCTGGTACAGGGAGCAGACGGGGATTCCGGCGAATGTGGACGCGGCCGAGCATTATTACCGCGGAGGATGGCGGCAGTGTGATCCCTCCACGCATTTTAACCAGAAAAAATATCAGGAGGTCAATCTGGACGTGGGCCTGGCGGATGTGTGCCCTCTGGCCCATTATCTGTTCTACGGGCGAATCCGCCACAGGCCGCTGTATCTGGGGATGCCGGAGAATTTATACCGGCGGAACCGGGTCAGCAGGGGGCTGAAGAGAATCTTCTTCGAGCTGGTGTACGCCGGAAAGATCCGGAAGAACCGGAACGCCCGCATCCTGGTGGTGGTCCATGTATTCTATGAGGAAGCCATCGGAGAGATCATCGAGTATCTGAAAAACCTCCGTAAATATCAGTATGACCTGGTGATTACCACCGTCCAGGACCGGGATGTGAAGTGGATCCGGAAGAAGTTCACGGAGTTCCGGCCGGACGCGGACCTCCGGGTCTTCCCGAATAACGGCTTTGACATCGGGCCTTTCCTTTCCGTCCTGAACGAAACGGACCTGAATCAGTACGATATGGTCTTCAAGCTGCATTCGAAGCGGAGCTTTCCGAAAAAAGGAACCTCCGCGGCGAACGATCTGTTCATCCGGGGAAAGGACTGGTTCCTTTATCTGTATGAGTCCACCCTGGGCGCCAGGTGGGTCCACAGAAACGTGGACGACCTGGCCCGGGCGGGCGGGCCGGACCTGATCGGCGCGAAAAATCTGCTGCTGACCGATCCGGAATTCAAGGAGCGGCTGACCATCCGGGTGCTGAATCAGTACGGCATCTCCTTCCACGGGGGCTACTCCTTCGTGGCGGGCACCTGCTTTGCCTGCAGGGCCGGAGCCCTGCAGGGCGTGAAGGATCTGCACCTGACCATGGACAGCTTCGGCGAGGCGGAGCGGGGCGTCTTTACCTTTGCCCACGCGCTGGAGCGGTACATGACCGGCACGATGGAGAAAAAGGAAGGCCGGAACGTGTGTACGATCCGTCAGAAAATCAATCAGCTGAAGGGCCGGGAAGTGCTGGCCAACCGGGGCTTCCGGCTCAGATACGATCCCCGGTTTGCCATTGACGACGATTTCATGCTCCGCTTCCTGGAGCATACGCAGGTATATGCCTACGATCTGACCGACGTCCCCGTGAATTCGCTGTATGTCCGGCGGATTGAGGAGGGGGAGGAGATCCATATTCCCCTCCGGGAATGCGCGCCCTACCTGTATCTGATGGGCGACCGGGAGCAGTATCAGGAATACGTGTCCACCATGCGGAGGACGGATTACATGCTGCTGACCAGGGAGCAGTACGAGCAGGAGTCCGCGAAGAACGGGGTCGCCCGGTTTGAGAAGCTCCGGGAGGATCTGGACCGGAACGGCTACGACCCGACCCATCCCATCGTGATCCGGGAGGGCGGAGAAATCCTGGACGGCCAGCACAGGGCCTGCTGGTATCTGTACCGGTTCGGAGAGAACGCGACCGTCCGGGTGCTGTCTCTTCGCACGTCAAAGTGAAGGAAAATGAAGGCATGAAGAAAAATTACTACGGAAGACTGCTGTGTTTCACGCTGGCCTATATCCTGCTGGCGCTGCTCCTGTTCTGGATTGTGAAGGACGACTGGCGCCGGACGGCCATTTCCACGGACGCGGTGAACCGGGGGGGCGTGCTGCCGGAGCTGACGGAGGAACAGGAAATCACGCAGGAGTTTTCCCTCGCGGCGGATTCCCTGACCTCGCTGACCCTTTCCGCCAACAGGCAGCCCGGCGCGCCGAAAAAGGCGGCGCTGAAGGCGGTTCTGTCCTCCGGGGAGAAAAAGCTGTATGAGACGGAAATCCCCTACAGCCTGATCGGCCCGGAAGGCGCGGTCCATATCGAGCCAGACGGGGTGGAATGGCCGGCCAGGGGAACCCCGCTGACCCTCTCGCTGAAGGCGGAAGGGGGCCTGTCCTTCTGGTACGGGCAGACCCGGAGCGCCGGCAAGTTTGAGGTGGCGACGGAGACGGCGGGCCTGCGGATGAACGGGCAGGCCGTGGACGGAGAGCTGGTCCTTGTCCAGAAGGGAATCCGGAACCTGCCCTATACCCGGTATTACTGGCCCGCGGCGGGGTTGCTGCTCCTGGTTCTGCTGGCGGTGATTCAGTACTGCCATATCTGCCGGGTCAGGGGAAAGGAAAACCTGCTGAACCGGGGCGTCATGCTGATGAAGCAGTACCGGTATCTGCTGAAGACCCTGGTGGTCCGGGATTTCAAGATCAAGTACAGGGCTTCCATGCTGGGCGTGCTCTGGAGCTTTCTGAATCCCCTGCTGATGACCTTCGTCTATATGTTCGTCTTTTCCACCCTGTTCCGCAGCAGCATCGAGAACTTTGTGGTCTACCTGATGAGCGGTATCATTCTGTTCAACTATTTCTCCGAGGCCTCCAATCTGGGGATGCAGTCCATCGTGGGGAATGCCGGGCTGATCAAGAAGGTTTATATGCCCAAGTACATCTTCCCCATCTCCAAGGTGCTGTCCTCGGGAATCAATCTGTGCATTTCCCTGATTCCGCTGCTGATTATGATGCTGCTCACCGGGGTGCGCTTCAGCAAGAGCCTGCTGCTGATTCCGCTGGTGCTGCTGTTCCTGATCCTGTTCTGCATCGGCGTCAGCCTGACCCTGGCCTCCGCCATGGTGTATTTCCGGGATGTGCAGTTCCTCTGGGGAATCCTGCTGACGATCCTGAACTTTGTCTCCCCGATTTTCTATCCGGAGTCCATTATTCCCGCCCGGTTTATCACCCTTTATCATATGAATCCCATGTATCAGTACCTCTTCTTCATGCGGACGATTACCCTGGGGGGAATATCACCGACGCCGATTACCTATCTGTACTGCGCGCTGGCCAGCCTGATTTCGCTGGCGGTGGGGCTCTTCGTGTTCCGCAGGAGCCAGAGCAATTTCGTCCATCATCTGTAATGGACTGTCAAATGTTACATTTCGATTAAAAATTATTTCGGAAATAAGTAGACTTTGAAAAGAGAATATGATACAATGACTTCCGTCCGGCTGGAACGGGAGCTCGTCCCGGCATATTGTTTTTTGCCCGAGGACGGGGAACTTTGGATGCCGCTTTCCGGCGGCAGCGTTGATTTTATGCGGAGGGAGGGATTCTGATGGGTGAAATAATCCGGGTAGACCACGTCAGCATGAACTTCCGCATGAATATGAACCGCACCACCAGCATGAAGGAATGGACCATCGCCAAGCTGAAGCGGCAGCTGAAATATCAGGATTTTTACGCGCTGAACGATGTGAGCTTCTCCGTTCAGCGGGGAGAGATTATCGGCATCATCGGGACGAATGGGTCGGGAAAATCCACCCTGCTGAAGGTGATCTGCGGAATCTATAAGCCCACGGGGGGCAGCGTGGTCACCGCGGGGCGGGTCGCCCCCATGCTGGAGCTGGGAAGCGGTTTTGACTATGAGCTTTCGGGAAGCGAGAATATTTTCCTCAACGGGGCCATCATGGGCTACAGCGAGGAATTCCTGAAGAGCCGGTATCAGGATATCGTGGCCTTTTCGGAGCTGGGGGATTTCATTCACCAGCCGATCAAGACCTATTCCTCGGGCATGATGATGCGCCTGGCCTTCTCGGTGGCCACGCTGGTGGATCCGGAGATCCTGATCGTGGACGAGATCCTGGCCGTGGGCGACGAGTCCTTCCGCAGGAAGAGCTCCGCCAGAATGAAGGAAATGATGTCCGGGGGCACGACGGTGCTGATGGTCAGCCACGATCTGGGCTCCATCCAGGAGATGTGCGGCCGGGCGATCTGGCTCCATCACGGCAGGCTGCACAGCGACGGCAGGGCGGACCTGGTGTGCGAAGATTATATGCGGTTTACGGACAGCCTGTGAGGGGATCGGCCGCCAGGCGGATCAGCCCTTCGGGGAACCGGGAGAGCGCGGGCAAAGGAGGATTCGGGCCCAGGGCCCGAAGAGGAAGATGGCAGTTGGACTGGCAATGGTAAACTATAACGGAAGTGATGTGCTCAGGCTCACGCTTGCGTCGCTTCTTCGCGCCCGGGTCAGGACGCCTTTTGTGGTTTGCCTTGTGGAGAACGGATCCGCGCCGGCGGACGCGGAAGCCGCTGAGGCTGCTTTCCGGGAGTTTGTCCAGGCGCGGAAGGATGTTTCCCGGGATATTTTTCTGCCCCAGGCCAGCAACCTGGGCTTTTGCGGCGGCAGCAATCTGGCCATCCGGAAGCTGCTGGAGCTGGAGGATGTGGAGCGGGTCTGCCTGCTGAACACGGACGTCCTGGTGACGGACGGCTGGCTGGACCGCCTGATGGAGAGCGACGCGGAAATCGTGGGTCCGGTGACCAATGCCAACGGAAATGAGCAGACGGTCTGGATCGATTATGAAGCGGAGCGGGACGGGGAGGCCTTCGAGAAGGCCAACGAGTTTGCCCGCTTCCGGGCGGAGCTGTTCCGCGGATACGAGGTGCCCTCCGAATGCGTGACCGGGTTCTGCGCCCTGATCAAAAGGTCCGTCCTCCGGCAGGTGGGCGAGCTGGACGAAAGGTTCTATCCCGGCGGCTTCGATGACAATGATTACGATCAGCGGGTCCGGGCGGCGGGCGGCAGGATCGCCATCCGCAGGGACTGCTATATTCATCACTGGGGCGGCGGCAGCTTTTCAAAGCTGGAGGCCTCCGCCCGGGTCAATGTTTCGTTGACCAATCTGGTCCGGTACGAGCGCAAATGGGGAGAGAGGTGGAAGGGCACCCAGCGGCTGCTTCCGGAATCCCTGATGCAGGATATCGCCTTCCTCCGGGATCGGAAGATCGAGGATCCGCGGGTCTGGGCCCTGATGAGCGATACGGCACGGTCCATTGAGACCATCCTGGAGAATTACGAAACGGCCCGGATCCGGCAGGAGATCGCCCAGCACGGGGAGGAGATTGACCGCCAGCTGAAGCCGACGCGGCCGCTGGAACTGATCCCCTATGTGCCCAATCCTGGATGGAAGCAGGTGCTGAGAAGCGGGAAGGAAACCCTTCAGAAGGCCTATCACGCGCTGCGCGCCCCGGGAAGGCGGAAGGGCGCCCTGAAGGAGGTCCTGGATTTTATTCAGGGGGGCAGGGACGAAAAGAAGGGAACCGTGGCGATTCTCGCGCCGTTCTGGCGGGAGGAGAAGATGCGGGACGGATACTATCAGCGGATTTACGCGGTGGACCAGCAGGTGCTGGGGGACTACCGGAAGCTGTATTTTGAAAGCGATCCCAAACATCCCCTCTCCGTGGAAAAGATCGACGGGGATCATATGGTCGTTCATTTCCCGTATCAGAAGGAGGAGATCTGGGACAGCGTCTTCCTGCTCTGGAAGGCCTGCGGAACCGTCTATGCCCACAGCCTGCTCCGCTTCGTGCATTCGGAGATCAGCCCCAGGATGCTGGAATGGCTGACGGGCGGCCATGTAAAGCTGATCGTGGACGCCCACGGGTCGGTTCCGGAGGAAGCGGCCTTCTCCGATAACTGGGTCGGAACCCAGCTTTATCAGACGCTGGAGGAAGTGCTGATGGCCCATGCGGACGCGGTGGTCTGCGTGAACCACGCCATGGTGGAGCATTTCCGGACAAAGTATGATTACGCGGAGCGCCTGCCCGCGTTTCTGATCCTGCCGATTTTCCCGGAGCTGGAGGTGGATGAGGACCTGATCCGGTCCAAACTGCAGCGGAGCGATTACGGGAAGCCCCTGGTGGTTTACGCCGGCGGGCTGCAGAGATGGCAGAATGTGACGCTGAT
Source organism: Clostridia bacterium (assembly GCA_017412715.1). Lineage (GTDB taxonomy): Bacteria > Bacillota > Clostridia > Christensenellales > Aristaeellaceae > Aristaeella. Next base: position 30,656 of record JAFPWU010000006.1, on the reverse strand, counting down.
GCAGGATATCATTTCAAAAACGGCGGACCGGTATCGCTATGACATCATGGTCAGCGATCCCGTGACCTTCAGCAGGTTGTACGGCGACCGGCCGGGCCTGTCGGAGGTTCAGGTCCGGTCGGTTCCTCCCCGGGAGGTGGGCCTGGCCTATGAGAAGGCCCATTTCGGCTTTGTCCTGCGGGACGATGTAACCGTAAACCGGGTGGCCTGTCCCACCAAGCTGGTGGAGTACATCAGCTACGGCGTGCTCCCCGTGATGAAGACCGCCAGGCTGGGGGATTTTGTCAGCTTCGGGATGGAATACATCACCGCGGAGGACCTGCTGGCCGGAAGGATTCCCTCTCCGGAGGAGTTCAGCCGGATGATTCAGAAGAATACGGAGGTTCTCAGCCGGCTCCGGAAGGAATTCGAAACGGGCCAGCAGCAGCTGCGCGCCTTCATTGAAGGGGGGTCCGCGGCATGAGCATGGGCAGGAAACAGCTGCTGAGCTGGTGGCTGAAGTTTCACCTGCGGAACCGCAGGCCGGCCAGAAAGGACGCGGTGGCCCTGATCGTGACGGGCATGGAGAAGGGCGGCCTGGAGCAGGTCATCCTGGATCTGTACCACGGATACAAGAAGCGGGGAATCCGGGCGTACATCGTGTGCCAGAACCGGCGGATTGAGGCGGTGAAGGAGCTGGTGGACGCGCCGGAGGATCTCTTTGTCTTTGACAGCGATCTGCCCACCCTGGTCCATTTCCTGTGGCGGAGGGACGTGCGGGCCCTGCATTATCATTACAATACCTTCGGCATGCGGGAGCTGCGCTTCCTGGGCTTCCGGATCATCTACACCATGCATAATACCTATACATGGATGAGCGATGAGGAGATCCGGAATTACGCGGACAGGCTGACCAGCGCGCATACGGTGGTTCCGGTGTCCGAATCCGTGCGGGATTATTTCCTGCACAGGACGGGAAACGGGAACCTTCATCTTCAGGTGATCAAAAACGGGATCGACTTCTCGGACCTGGAGAAGGAGGGGGTCACCCTGCCCTATTCCCGGCAGGATCTGGGGATCGGGCCCTCGGACGTGACGGTCGGGTTCGTCGGATCCTTCTATCATGCCAAGAGCCAGATCGGCATGCTGGGGGTGGCGGAGCGCCTGGTCCGGGACCATCCGCAGCTGAAGTTCATCTTCCTGGGGAATAACGGGGACGAAAACTATCACCGCCGGTTTATGGAGGAATATCAATCCTGCGAAGCCCGGGATCACATCGTTTTCGTTCCGCCGGTTTCCCATGAGCAGATGGGATGCTTTTACCGGCAGATGGTGGATATCTTCGCGCTGCCCACGCTGCATGAGGGAAATCCCCTGGTGGCGCTGGAGGCCATGTATTGCGGTCGGCCCATGGTGCTGACCCCCATCGGCATTGCGGAGGAGCTGTCGGAAAAGGCGGCCTGCCTGGTCTGCGACGCGGCCTATCCGGAGCTGGAGCGGGTGACGGATGACGAGATCAAGAATCATCTGAGCCTGCAGAAGCATCCGGCCAATGAGGCGTCCATCGCCGGGTGCATCGCGGAGATCGCGGATCACCTGCCGGAGTATCAGGCGAAGGCGGAAAAGTGCAGGGCTAACGCAGCGGAGTATTCCATCGACCGGATGGTGGATGCCTACGTGAAGCTGCTGCACTGACGGAGAAAATGAGGGTGGATGCTTTGATTCCTTTATGGGACGATGCGCCGAAGCAATCGGCGCGGTCCGGGAAGAGGAATTTGAGTATAAATAACTTTTGGGAGGAGAGAACATGAGTCACCTGAGAAAGCTGATATGCGTTCTGATGGTTGCGTGCCTGTGCCTCAACATCTGCGCCTTTTCCGCGGCAGATGAGGTAGCTCCCGCAGCCGAAGAAGCGCAGACGGAAGTCAGCGAAACGGTCGTGGAAGAGCCCACCGCGGAGCCTACCGCGGTGCCCACTCCGGAGCCCACCGCGGTGCCCACTACGGAGCCTACCGCGGTGCCCACTGCGGAGCCTACCGCTGAGCCCACTGCGGAGCCTACCGAGGAGCCCACTGCGGAACCCACCGCGGAGCCCACTGCGGAGCCCGCCGCCGAGGAGCCCACTGCGGAACCCGCTGCGGAGGAGCCCACTGCGGAGCTCGCTGCGGAAGAGCCCACCGCGGAGCCTGCCGCAGAGGAGCCTACCCCGGAGGCGCCCGTGACCGAGGAGCCCGCCGTCGAGGAGCCCACCCCGGAGACCCCCGCGACTGAGGAGCCCGCCGGAGAAGAGGGTGAGGGCGAGGTCCCCGCTGAGGATGGAGAGGAAGCGTCTTCCGAGGAAGAGACTGAGGAAGGCGAAGAAGAAGCGGAAGAAGACGCTGAGGGCGACCTGGAGAGCAAGGATGGAGAACTGCTCGAAGAGGAACAGCTCGAAGTGCTGCTGGCCCAGCCCGCCGATCGGGATCAGGGCCTGAATACGGTGGAAAGGTATTCTCTGGAGGGTGATTTCACCCAGAAGATTACTTTCAACATGCCTTCCGCCGGATACTTTAACATGTTCGTTCGCTGGATCGACAGCGCCATGCCGGATATTTCCCAGCTGACGATCCGCTTTATGAATGCCAGCCTGACCACCACCTATCTGTCCGCCAAGCTGGACAAGAGCACCCCCCTGGCGGAAATCAGCGACTGGTTTGACGCCGGCACCTACGTGCTGTTCGTCAACATCATTGCGGATAACGGCAATAACTACTGGCAGACCTCCTATACGGTGGAAAGCAAGTATGAAGCCACTTCCGCCACCGCCAATAACGGCAGCATGAACAGCGCCGCCAGCCTGCCCGCGGACGGGCAGGATCATAACGGCCTGCTGTCCAGGACCAGCAACAGCCGCTGGTGGAAGATTTCCCTGTCCCGGGCCGGCTTCCTGGAAGTGGACGTCCGCTCCTATGTCACCGGCGTCGTGGAATCCGACGTGTTCCTGATCCGCGCGGATCAGATGAACCGCAGGGAGATCCGGCCGCTGAGCGTGACCCTGCCTGCGGCTTCGCCCACCAGTCCCCAGTTCAAGTTTGCCAGCACCTGGCTGGAGCCGGGCGACTATTATGTCAACGTTTTTGCCCAGGACCAGCAGACCGGCCTGTACAGCCTGAAGGTGACCTTCGAGGCGGCCAATAACACGGAATCCAGCAATGACGGCACCTATCTGAACGCCAACCGGCTGACGCTGGACGGCGCCACGATCCGCGGCCTGATGAGCTACACGGATGAAGTGGATATGTACGTCTTCAATGTGCCGGACGTGACCAATGTGGATCTGTCCGTGCTGGCGTACATGGATTCGCTGAATATCAAGCTGTATAACTCCAATGTGCGCACCCAGCTGCTGGACCTGTCCGCGTCCGGAACCGGCGCGAACAAGAACAAGGCCCATAACCATGAGCAGCGGATCCGTCTGAATGCCGGGGATTACGTAGCCGTCATCTCCCGGAATCCGGACAAGGATCTGACCGGTATCTATGAAATCCGGGCCCGGTCCACGATCACCATCAAGTCCGTGAACCTGACCAACGGATACATCTACAATATCGGCGATACGGTGACGGGGAACATGACGACCCGGTGCGGAACTCCGCTGGAATATTATTTCCATCTGCAGGTGCTGAATCCGGCCACCGGCCAGTATGACAACGTCAGCCATATTACCACGAAGAACAATGCCTTCAGCTTCAAGCCCACCGCCGCCGGCGTGTACCGGGTGCTGGGCCAGGTGACCGACGGCGTCTATAACGATGAATGGGCTTCCGAACCATTCACCGTGAAGGACAACGTGTCCCTGAGCGTCAACTCGGTGGACTACAATCCCAGCGCGCCGGTCGCGGGCTCTCCCATGACCATTACCGCCGGAATCGGCGGCGGCGGGACGGTGAAGCAGATTATCTACGAGATCTATGATGCCTCGAATAATCTGGTTGGCCGCGTGGTCACCGACGGCGCCCCCGCCAAGTGGACCCCCACGGCCGCCGGCACCTATAAGGTGATGGTCGTCGCGACGGATGGAATCACCTGGGCCTCCAAGTGGGGCAGCAGCTTCACCGTATCCGCGGCTCCGGCCATGACCATTTCCAGCATCGCCCTGTCCTCTGACGGCGTGGTGATGAAGACCAACGCCCCGGTCACGGTGACCGCGACGGTGATCAACGGCAAGCCCATCCAGTATATCTATGAGACCTATTATGAGGGCGTGGGCCTGATCAGCCGCACCACCAGCTCCTCCAACACCTTCACCTTCCGTCCGAATACGGCCGGTGTGTGGACGGTCATGGTGGTAGCCACCGACGGCAAGCAGTGGACCAGCAAGTGGAGCGATAAGATCCTGGTGCAGGACGGCGCGGCGCTTACCGTCGCGGTGATCCCGAACAAGACCTCCGTTCCGCTGAACGGCTCCGTCAACTTCAAGCTGGAGTTCTCCGACAATATCAAGGTGGACTACACCAAGTACGAAGTCTGGAATACCAGCACCAACGTGCGTGTGGACCAGTGGGAAGGCAACAGCAAAAATCATACCTTCGCCTTTGCGACGGCCGGCACCTATCGGGTGATGGGCGTCGTCAGGAGCGGGTCCACCTGGACTTCCGCCTGGAGTCCGGTGGTCACGGTCGGCGCTGCGACCCCCCTGGTGATCTCCACGGTTACGGCCAGCCCCACCTCCTGCTACGTGAACGATGTGGTGACCTATAACGTGAGCTTCAGCTCCGGTTCCCCCATCCAGTATATCTACAATATTTACAACACCTCCAACGTCTTGCTTTACAAGGTGACCAGCACCTCCAGCGAGTTCAAGTATCAGTTCAAGGCTGCCGGCACCTACAAGATGATGGTGGTGGCGACGGATGGAACCAACTGGACCTCCAAGTGGGCTCCCACTGTGACGGTCACGGGCTACGGCGCGCTGCAGATCCTGCGAATCGACGTGAAGGACGGAACCAGCAAGACCTTCTTCGAGCCTTTCACGGTATCCCCTGTGTTTACCAAGGGTACCCGGGTTACGAAGATCTTCTATGAAGTCTATAACCAGAATACCGGAGATATGGTTGCGTCCACCAGCGGGAAGATGGCCAGCTTCAGCTATCAGCCCAAGCCGGCGGAAGCCGCCTCGGCTCCCACCACCTACACGGTGATGATCGTGGCCTGCGACGACGCGGGCAACTGGGTCTCCAAGTGGTCCGATCCCATCGTGTATAACAAGCCGTCCCCCGCGCTGTCCATCGAATCCGTGACGGACAATACCACCGAAAAGGATGAGACGGGCACCTACGGCATGATCGAACTGGGCGACAGCGTCGAGTTCACCGGAAAGACCAAGGGCGGCGCTGAAGTCTTCGAGTCCGAGTACAAGGTGTATTACAACCCCGCGGCGGCCAATGCTTCCGGAGAGACGCTGATCGATACCGTGAACACGCGGAACAACGAATCCCTGCTGACGATTCCGGCCAACCGCGGCTACTACCGCGTGATGTACACGGTGTATGACGGCATTACCTGGGCTTCCAAGTACTCCGAATGGATCTATGTGCGGTCCGACGCGTATTAATCCGTAAAGGGGGGCAAGTACAGATGTTACGTCGAATTGTATGCGGCCTTTTGATGCTGACGATGCTTTTCGGCCTTGCGCTGGCGGAAACGCCGGATGCGGCCGTGACCGTCGATCTGGCGCTGGATGATTTCACGCTGGCGCTGGAATCCTCCTGGGTGATTGACACCGGGAAAGCCGAGGATGAAACCATGGTGGCCTCTGCTTCCAGCATCGACGGTCAGGATCTGCTGATGGTCTTCCTTTCCGCGGAAGGTGACGAGAATGAAGCTGTCTCCATGGCGGCGGTCAACGAGTATTCCTCCGGCATTCGCCGGGGAGCAACCGAAGAAGTGAACGGCGTAAAAGTGATCTTCGCGGCTGCGGAGGAAGGAAGCATGGCCTGTGCGTACTTCAGCGTGAACGGTCATGTGTACACGGTTACGCTTCAGAGCAACCGGGAGGACGCTACCTCTGAGGAGCTGGTCGAAACCCTGGGAACCCTGATGAAAACCATGACGCCCAACATCGGATAAGCATCCCGAAACCCTTAGGAACACCGCGGCGCAGCGGGCGAAAGCCCGCTGCGCCATTTTTTTGGAAGCCGGCGAAAGAGGAAGGAAAAGCGATGAGCGGGCGGGGAGGAAAGCGATGGACGGCGAAAAGGACCTTCTGACAGAATGGCGAAAATCCTCGCCGGAGGAAAGGGACGCCGCCTTTTCCGGGCTGTGCGGCCAGTACGGCCTCAGCGCCCTGATCAGGAACATCGCCAGGTTTCATCCCGAACCGGAAAAGCTCTCCCCGGAAGATCTTCCCTTTGTCCGCCGGAAGCCGGGAAAAATCCGTACGATCGGGATTTACTACATCTGGCTGAAGCCCGGCGGCGTGCAGCGGGTCATGCTGTATATGGCGGAACTGTATCTCCGGATGGGATACCGGGTCGTGATCATCACGGATCAGGAGAGGAGCGGCACGGACTATCCGCTGCCGGAGAACCTCCGGAGGATTGTGCTGAGCGCCGATGCGGGCCTCTCCCTCTCAGACCGGGCTGCCCGGAGGGCGGATCTGTGGGAAAAGGTGATCCGGGAAAACGGAATCGATCTGATCGATTATAATGCCTGGACCTCGGAAAATGCCTTCTGGGATTTTATGGCCATCAGGTACTCTGGCGCCGGGGTGCTGATGCATACCCATTCGATCGCTGTATACGGCATGCGGGAAAGCCTTCCGCTGCCCCTCCAGGTCCTCAGCGCGGCCCGCCTGGCGGACGCGGTGGCGGTTCTTAACCGGATGGACGTGCAGTATTACCGGCGGGCCAACCGGAATGTCTATTGGATCCCCAACCCCCGCGGAAGGATGAATGTTCCGGACGCCGGGGAACGGCGGGTGGGAAATCATGTGCTGTGGTGCGGAAGGATCTCCCCGGAAAAGGATCCGGTTTCCGCGGTGCGGGCCTTCGCCCTGGTCCATGAGGCGATGCCGGAAGCGCGCCTGACGCTGGTGGGAGGCTCCAACAGCGGAGAATGGTATCCGGGGATCGTGAAGCGGGAAATCGACCGGCTGAACCTGTCCGAATGCGTCACGATGACGGGCATGGTCCATGACGTTGAAAAGTATTACGGGCAGGCGGATGTGCTGATCTGCACCTCGGAATACGAGGGCTTCGGCCTCACGCTGATGGAAGCGGCGGAATTCTCGCTGCCGATCGTCACCTTTGATATGCCCTATCTGGAAATTCTCCGCCGGGTTCCGGCGATCCAGCGGGTCCCGCAGAAGAATAAGAAGGCCCTGGCGGAGAGGATCCTCCGGCTGCTCCGGGACGGCGGAGAGAGGATCCGCCTGGGGAACAGCGTCCGGGACCAGATGGCTGAAATCGAGGACATGGACCTGGCGGAGCTGTGGCGCGCTGTGCTGAAAAGCGTGGAGGAAGGGACGGAAAGACCGGAAGAGGATCTGACGGACCCGGAATCCGCAGAAATCCTGATCGATACGATGCTGGCCCAGTACGCGGAGGGCGCCGGGTTTACGGAGCGCCGGATCCGGGACCTGGAGGAAAAAAGCCGGGCGGCGGAGCAGGCGCTGGAGGGGAAAAACCGGGAGGCGGAGCAGCTGTGCCGGCGGCTGAAGGCCCTGGAAGCCCGGGAGGAAGCCGGGCGGCAGGAGCGCCGCTTCCTGGAAGAGAAGGTCCAATTATACGAACATTCCCTGTCCTTGCGGGCCGGCCGGATCCTGACAAAGCCGGTCCGGGCGGTCCGCGGGCTGCTCAGAAGGGGCGGAAAATAAAAAGTTCCCCTCAGGGGGACGGATCAAAACCATCGCAGGAAAGCAAGGACGCAGAGGATAAGAAGGATGACGAATCAAAGAGCGGCGAAGCTGCTTTCGCGGGGCTATGCCGGACTGACGGGGGCGCTTCTGCTGCGCTATCCCGTCATGATGTTTTTTTACCGGCAGCCCTATGCCACGCCGGGCTGGGTTGCGGCCGCGGAGCTGCTGACGGTGCTGGCGGGAATCGTTCTCGGAAAGCTGTGGAAGGACCGGGCTTTTCTGGCGATGCTGGCCTTCTGGGCCCTGCTCCTCGGGCGGGTGCTCGTCCGATCCCCGGAGCAGGCCTGGGGAAGCCGGGAGACCTTTTTGTACGGCCTCTGGGCCCTGTGCGGGTGCTACGGGCTGGGAGGCGCCCTCACCGGGCGCCAGACCCGGGACTTTCTCAGGATTTTTACGGCCGTCTGGGTGCTGGCGATGACCGTGCACGCCTCCCTCGGCCTGTATGCCGCGTGGCATCAGCGGGTGATCTGGAACCTTGCCGCCGGCGGCCGGTGGGGCCTGGGCGTGATTTACGGCAGCGCCTCGGACATCGGCCGGGATATGCGGCTGTATCTGATTTTCTATCCGACCATCAGCGGTTCCCTGCTGTGCGTCTCGGCGCTGCTGGCCTGCCATGGGTTGCTCTGCTCCGAAACCGGGGCGGCCAGAGCCTTTTATGGGGTCTGCGCGGCGATCCTGATGATTGCCATGGCGCTGACGGATACGCGGACGTCCAATATCTGCCTCGCCCTGGGCCTGGGCGGGTTTGTGTTCCTTCGCTTCGGAAAGGACCCCTCCGAAGGGCTCCGGAGGCCGGCGCCGGGGCGGCGGGTCTGGCTGGCGCTGCTCCTCGCCCTCGTTGCGGCCTTCCTGTGCGTCCTGCTGCCGGGCCTGCTGAATAACCTGTTCAATCAGACCCGTTCCGGCGCGGCCCTGTTTCCTTCAGCCCTGGCCGAATCGGCGGCCGCGAATACGGCGAATGTGGCCAACCGGGGCTACTTCGGCCGCAACGCGCTGTCCGGCCGCCCGGCCATCTGGCAGGCGGTGATCGCCTTCCTGGGGGAGCATCCGAAATACCTGCTCATGGGAACCTCCATCATCTCCCCGATGAACTGGATCAATCCTGTTCCCGGACTGAGCTATGATGTGGAGCACGCCCACAATATCCTCCTGCAGGTGCTGCTGGAAAGCGGTATTCCGGGGCTGCTGCTGGTCCTTCTTTTCGTCGGGATCATCTGCGTCCGCGCCTTCCGGATGCTGCGCAGGCCGGACCTGCCGAACTGGGTCCGGGGAATCCCCGTAATCGTGTTCTCCGTCTGGATCGGGGAGATGGTGGAGTGCGTCTATCGGTTTGAAAGGTATATTCTGCCGCTGTGCGCCCTGCTCTTCCTGCTGATGGGGATTGTCGGGGCCGCGGGAGAGCGGAGCAGCGCAATCCAGAAAGAAAAAAGAAAGACTGGAGTATAACCGGTGAAACAGATCGGCCTGAAAAGCGTGAAGGAGAACCTGCTGGGTCGGCATGATCTTCTTTATCTGTACCTGCGCACGGCCCGGTGCGCCCTGTCGGAGGGGCCGGCGGAGGCCCGGAGACGGTACAGGGAGTACGTGAACGTTCATCATCCCTATGCCTACAGGGGGCATAAGGTTTCCCGGCGGGACCGGAAGGCCCAGCGCGCGGCCTGCTCCCCGGATATTTCCTTCAGCCTGATTGTGCTTCTGCCCGACATTCCCCGCCGGAGGCTGCGGGCGGCGGTCCGTTCCCTCCGGGCCCAGACCTGTCCCGGATGGGAAATGTGCATCGTGGACGAAAGCGGAAACCCCTTCGGTCCCGCGGCGAAATACGGCAGGCGGATGGAGCGGCGGGATCCGCGGATCAGCTTTCTTCATCCGGAGCTGAAGGAGGGCGGAACCGGGGGCGTGAACGCGGCGCTGGAAAGGGCGCGGGGAACCTATATCGGATTCCTGGGCCCGGAGGATCTGCTGCATCCTTCCGCCCTGTACGAAATCGGAAGGACCGCCCGGCAGACGGGGGCGGACTTCCTGTATACCGATGAAGGGCTCTTCCGGAGATCCCCCCGGGACATCCGGTGCTTCCGCCACAAGCCGGATTATTCGCCGGATCTGCTGCGCAGCATGAACTACCTTGGCGGGCTGACCCTTTTCCGCCGGGAGCTGATGGAACGGGCGGGGGGCGGCCTTCGGCGGGAATACGAAGGCAATGAAATGTACGATCTGGTCCTCCGGCTGACGGAGCGGGCGGAGCAGATCGTCCATATTCCGAAGGAGCTGTATTACCGAAGATCCCCGGATGGAAGCACCTCTCCGGACTTTTCCGGGGACCGGGAAGCGGCGGAAGCGGGCCGGCGGGCCCTCGCGGCCCATCTGGAACGGCTCGGGCTTCAGGGGACGCCGGAGGATTCGGCCCTGCCCTCCACCTTCCAGATCCGGTATGCCATCGAAGGCAATCCCCGGATCTCCATCGTCATCCCCAATATGGATCATGTCGGGGATCTGAAACGATGCCTGGAATCCATCCGGCGGCTGTCCACCTGGAAAAACCGGGAGATCCTCATCGTGGAGAACAACAGCCGGCAGGAGGAAACCTTTCAGTTCTACCGGGAGCAGGAAGCCCTGGATCCGGACCTCCGGGTCCTCCGACGGGACGGGGAATTCAATTTCGCCGATATCTGCAATTTCGGGGTCTCCCAGGCCTCCGGGGACTATATCCTGCTAATGAACAACGATATGGAAGTCATCACCCCCGGCTGGCTGGAGGAGATGCTGATGTTCGCCCAGCGCCGGGACGTGGGCGCGGTCGGATGCATGCTGTATTATCCGGACGATACGGTGCAGCACGCGGGCGTCATCCTGGGCCTGGGGGCGGCCGCGGGCCACAGTCACCGGTGGGCCCGGCGGGGGGACCCCGGAAATCTGTTCCGCCTGACCGTGTCCCAGAACCTGTCGGCGGTGACGGCGGCCTGCATGATGCTGCCGAAACGGGTGTACGAAGAGGTTTCGGGCATGGACGGCAGCTTCCGGGTGGCGTTCAACGACGTGGATCTGTGCCTGAAAATCCGGGAGAAGGGATACCTGATCGTCTTTACCCCCTACGCGGAGCTCTATCACTATGAGTCCCGGAGCCGGGGCTCGGATGACCGGGGGGAGAAGCGGAAGCGCTTTGAGGCGGAGGCGGCCCTTCTCCGGAAGAAATGGAAGCGGGTCTTCGAAAAGGGGGACCCCTATTACAATCCGAATCTGACCCGGCGGCGGGAGGATTTCAGCCTGCGGGACGAGGACGAGAGGTTTTGAGGAAAAGATGAAAAAAGTCATGACGGTTTTCGGGACAAGGCCCGAAGCGATTAAGATGAGCCCGGTGGTCCGGGCCCTGCGGGAGGACCCCCGGTTTGAAACGGTGGTCTGCGTGACGGGCCAGCACCGGCAGATGCTGGACCAGGTGCTGGACGCCTTCCATATCGTCCCCGATTACGATCTGTCCATCATGAAGGATAATCAGACCCTGTTCGACGTGACCACGGGCATTCTGAACAGCATCCGGGAGGTGCTGGAGGAGGTCAGGCCCGATCTGGTGCTGGTCCACGGGGATACCACCACCACCTTCGTGACCGCCCTGGCCTGCTATTACTGCCGGATTCCGGTGGGCCACGTGGAGGCCGGCCTGAGAACCCATGATATCTATTCCCCCTTCCCGGAGGAATTCAACCGGCAGGGGGTGGGGCTGATCGCCGCGATTCATTTCGCGCCCACCGACGCCGCCAGGGATAATCTGCTGGGGGAGGGAAAGGATCCGGAGCGGATCGTCGTCACGGGAAATACCGCCATCGACGCCCTGCGGACCACCGTCTCCGGGGAGTATACCCATCCGGTACTGGACTGGGCCCGGGGGAGCCGGCTGGTGCTGGTGACGGCCCACCGGCGGGAAAACCTGGGCGAACCCATGTATCAGATGTTCCGGGCCATCAAACGGGTGACGGACGAGCATGAAGACGTAAAGGTGGTGTATCCCGTCCATCTGAACCCCGCAGTGCGGAAAATCGCCGATGAGGTGCTGAGGGGGGATCCCCGGATCCGCCTGATCGAGCCCATGGAGGTGCTGGATTTCCATAACCTGATGGCCCGGTGCCATCTGGTGCTGACGGACAGCGGCGGCATTCAGGAGGAAGCGCCCTCCCTGGGAAAGCCGGTGCTGGTGATGCGCAATACCACGGAGCGGCCGGAGGGCGTGGCGGCGGGAACGCTGAAGCTGGTCGGCACGGAGGAAGAGTCGATCTATCAGGCGGCGAAGGAGCTGCTGGAAAACCCGGAGGCGTATCAGGCCATGGCCGGGGCCCGGAATCCCTACGGGGACGGCCATGCCAGCGGCCGGATCGTGGAAGCCATCGGGAGATTCCTGGGAGCATGAGATCTCCCGGAAGGGCGGAAAGCGGAGGAGAGAAAGACCATGGAAGCGATGGGTATGAGCCCGGTCATCAGTGTGATTATCCCCACCTATAACCGTGCAGGCACGTTGATGCAGGCCATTGATTCCGTGCTGGCGCAGCAGGACGTGGCGTCCTTCGAAGTGTTGGTGATGGACGACGGGTCCACGGACAATACGCCGGAAATGATGGCGCAGGCGGAGGACCCCCGGATTCAGTATGTCCGGCTGTTCCACCAGGGGGCCTGCGCGGCCCGGAACGCGGGCATACGCCGGGCCCGGGGAAAATATATTGCCTTCCAGGACAGCGATGATATCTGGAATCCCGTGAAGCTGAGCACCCAGATGAGGGTGCTGGAGGAAACGGGCGCGGATGTGGTGTTCCACGCCTATCAGTTTCACGACCGGTCCACGGGATATGAGGGAAGATATCCGGAGATCACGGTTCCGGAGGGGTTTGTGACCACGGAGCAGCTGCTGAAGAAGAACCTGATGAGCACTCAAATGGTGTTCGGGAAGACGGAATGCTTCCGGAAGGTGAGCTTCAACGCGAAATATCCCCGCTTTCAGGACTGGGATCTGGCCATCCGGCTGTCCCACGTCTATAAGCTGTATTATGCCGCCGAGGTGATGGCGGACGTCTATATGCAGGAGGACAGCATCTCCGCCAAGCCGGAGCTGGCCCTGGAGGCGCTGAATCTGATGATCTGGGAGAACCTGGAGGATCTTGCCGCCTCCCATGGCGCGTATGAAAGCATGATGGAAAAATATGCCTATTACGCCATGCAGAACGGCAACCGGGAGCTGACGGCGAAGATCCGTGAGGTGGCCATCCTGACTGAGAACGTGAAGCATCTGGGGGCGGACAACCAGATTCTGTTCCAGAAGTGCGAAAATCTGGACCGGCAGTATCAGGAGCAGATGAAGCTGATCGACAGAACCAGTCATGACCGGATCGTGAAGCTGGAAAAGGATTATCAGAAGCTGGACGGGGAATATCAGAACGCCCTCCGGATCATTGAGGAGATGAAGAATTCCACCGCCTGGAAGCTGACCGCGCCCCTGCGCAGGGGAGGCGCCCTGGTGAAGGGAAACCGGGAGAAAAAGTAGCCGGAAAAGACGGCGGACCTCGCCGGCCGCGAGGAATCCGCAGGAAAGGGCGAGGAGCGTATGCTGCAGAGAAATCAGCAGAAACTGAAGCTGGCAAACATGGCGTCGGACCTTCTGATCATCCTGCTGTCCAGCTTTTTTGCCTGGCGGCTGCGGTTTGACGTGCTGGACGGGCAGAACAATATCGCGGCCGGCAGCCTGGAGCTGATCCTGGTGGCGGTGCTGTTCAGCCTGATGACCCTGCTGGCGCTGTACATGGCCAACCTCTACGCGCCCCAGCGCTTTCGGAAAAACGGAAGCAATACCTTCCGGATCTTTCTGGTCAACGGGATCTGCACCCTGATCCTGATGGCCGTCCTGTATCTGTTCAAGGTGATCGACGTTCCCCGGCTGATGCTGCTCATCAGCTGGGGCCTGTCCTCCCTGCTGATCAGCCTGAAGCATTTCCTCTTCCACGGGGTGCTGCGCACCCTGCGGGTGCGGGGCTACAACCTGCGCCATTATCTGGTGATCGGGGACGGCCATCTGGCCCTCCAGTACGCCCGGAATATCCGGGAGAACCCCTATACCGGCATCGAGCTGACCGGATACGTGGGAAAGCCCGGGGTCTCCGGCCTGGGAAAGCATCTGGGAGGCTATGAGCAGATCGGGAAAATCCTGGCGTCCGCGGATTATGACGCCGTCGTGGCGGCGCTGGAGCCCTCGGAGGTGAACCGGATGCAGGCGATCCTGGAGGCGGCGGACAAGGAGGGGGCGGCCATCGAGCTGATTCCCTTCTTTAACGATTACTATCCCTCCTATCCGACCTTTGACACAGTCGGATCCAGCAAGCTGATCGACCTGCGGGCCACGCCCCTGAACCGGGCGGGAAACGCGATGCTGAAGCGGTCGGCGGACCTCCTGGTCTCCTTCCTGGCCCTGGTGATCCTCAGCCCCCTGATGCTGGCGGTGGCCCTGGGGGTGAAGCTGACCAGCCCCGGCCCGGTGATCTTCCGGCAGGAGCGGATGGGCCGGGACAAGAAGCTCTTCACCATGTACAAGTTCCGCAGCATGCGGGTGACGGATTCGGAAAAGACCGGGTGGAGCCGGGATCAGGATGCCCGGAAGACCCGCTTCGGCAGCCTGATCCGGAAGACGAGCCTGGACGAGCTGCCCCAGTTCTGGAATGTGCTGAAGGGGGATATGAGCGTCATCGGCCCCCGGCCGGAGGTGCCCTACCACGTGGAGCATTTCAAGGAGGAGGTTCCCCGCTACCTGGTCCGGCAGCAGGTTCGCCCCGGGATTACCGGATGGGCCCAGGTGAACGGCCTGCGGGGGGATACCAGCATCGAGGAGCGCATCCGCTACGATATCGAATATATCGAAAACTGGACCCCCGGGCTGGATCTGCGCATTGCCCTGCGAACCCTGTTCGGCGGCATGGTCAACAGCGAGAAGCTGGCCGGGAAAGGGGAGCGGGCATAGGCGCCCCGCGCTCCCTGACCGACATCAGCGGGAGGAAGGAAGATCGATGGAAAAGGAGATCCGAGGCGGGCCCGGCCCCGTGACGGTGATCGTCGCGGCGCATAAACCCTACTGGATGCCGGAGGACCCCATGTATCTGCCGGTCCAGGTCGGGGCGGCGGGAAAGATCGGGGAGGACGGACGCCCCCTGGATCTGGGATTCCGGAGGGATGATTCCGGGGAGAACATCAGCGAGAAAAATCCGTACTACTGCGAGTTGACCGGGCTGTACTGGGCGTGGAAAAACCTGCCGAAGGAGGCCGGAGCCGTGGGGCTGGCCCATTACCGGAGGCATTTCCTGCGGAAGGGCGGCCGGGACCGGGAGGATATTCTGGGGGAGCGGGAGGCGGAAGCCTACCTCCGGCAGGCGGACGCGCTGCTTCCCAGACCCCGGAACTACTGGATCGAGACGAATTACAGCCAGTACGCCCACGCCCACCACGGAATCGATCTGGACGAGACCCGGCAGATCCTGGCGGAAAAATATCCTGAGTATCTTCCGGTTTATGACGCGTATATGAGGCGAACCCGGGGCCATCGGTTCAACATGTTCATCATGCGCCGGGATCTGATGGAGGCCTATTGCCGGTGGCTGTTCGATATTCTGCTCGAGCTGGAGGGAAGGCTGGATATCAGCGGCTACAATTCCTACGACCGAAGGGTCTTCGGCTTTGTGGCGGAACTGCTGCTGGACGTCTGGCTGGAGAAGAACGAAGTCCGGACGATGGATCTGCCCTATCTGTTCCTGGAAAAGCAGAACTGGCTGAAAAAGGGAGCGGCCTTCCTGGGCCGGAAGATCCGCGGCGGGAAAAAGTGAAACGGGACGGGGAAAAAGATTGGAAAGCAAATTGAAACGTGTGGCCGCGGTGGTGGTGACCTACAACCGGAAGGCGCTGCTGCGGGAATGTCTGGACGCGCTGATGGCCCAGGAGTACCCGGAGATGGAGATTCTGGTGATCGATAACGGCAGCGGGGACGGAACCGGAGAGCTGGTCCGGGAAAGGTACCAGGCGGCATCCAGGTTTCCCCTGCGGTACTATAATACCGGCAGGAACCTGGGCGGCGCGGGCGGATTCAACTTCGGCATGAAAAAAGCCATGGAAGGCGGCTGCGGCTGGCTCTGGCTGCTGGATGACGACTGCATCGTCCGGCCGGATTCCCTGAAGGCGCTGATGCGCGAGGCGGAAGGTCCGGGGGAGAAAGCAGGCTTCCTTTGCAGCAGAGTCCTCTGGCAGGACGGGTCCCTGTGCAGAATGAACATCCCCTGGGTGAGCTATCGGGAGAAGATTTCAGAGACGGAGCGGGGCGCCGTTCCCGTGATCATGGCCACCTTTGTCAGCTTCCTGGTCAGCCGGAAGCGGGTGGAGGAATTCGGCTTTCCCATCTCCGATTTCTTTATCTGGGCGGACGATATGGAATATTCCAGAAGGATTTCCCGGAAGTATCCCGGCCGGTATGCCGGGGCGAGCCAGGTGCTGCACAAAACCAGAACGAACATCGGGTCCAATCTGGTGCTGGACGCCGCGCAGGATCTGAGCCGATACAGGTACGCCTACCGGAATGAATACTATGTCTATCGGCGGGAAGGCCTTCCGGGCCGGCTGTTCTATTTCGCGAAGCGGATGTTCCACCGGGCGAAAATCCTGCTGAAAAGCGACCGGAAGCGGGAGCGGCTCCGGATCCTGAACCGGGCGGTCCGGGAGGGGAAGCGCTTCCGTCCCGGGATAGAGACCGTCACGAAGAGCGCAGCCCCCGCAGAAGCGGGAAGACTGTAACAGGACAGGGGACCGACATGAAAATGCTGAAGATCAACCGGGGAGGGCAGAGAAACAGACGGATCCCCGCGAACCTGGAATTCTTTCTGCTGTACACCGCGCTCTTTGCGCTGATCGCCTTTTTCGGCATCGAGATCCATTTCCTGCTGGCGGGGAAAACGCTCCTGGTGAGATGGGATACCTTTGATCAGCAGTATCTGGTGTTCATCCGGATCGGGAAGTGGATCCGGGCGCTGATCCGGGGACAGGGCGCCGTGCTGTGGGATCCCGCCATCGGGTACGGCTCGGACTTCCTGATCACCCTTTCTCCCTATGTGATGAACCCGCTGTACTGGCTTTCCGCGCTGATACCGCCGCAGCACAGCGAGCTCTTCTTCGTGTTGATGCTCTTTGTTCACTTGTGGCTGTGCGGCCTCACCTTCTCCGTGCTGGGCTTTTCCCGGGGGAGGGAGAAGTGGGCTGTCCTCTGCGGCATGCTGACCTACGCCTTCAGCGGAAGCGCGTTTCTGTGTCTTTATCAGTCGCAATTCTTCGTTCCGATGATCCTCTTTCCCCTGATCATCTGCGGGACGGACCGGCTGCTGGACCGGGGAAAGCCCGGGATGTATGTTCTGACCCTGGCTTACAGCGCCATTTACAGCTTCTATCATACCTGGATGATCGCGGTGCTGACCGCGGTTTATACCGGCCTTCGCCTGCTGGAGATGAGAGGGGACCCGGGGGCGGGGAAGCGGATGCTCCGTCTGGCCGGCCGATTTCTTGGCTGTTCGATGCTTTCTGCGGGCCTGGCGGCGGTGTCGCTGGTTCCCATGGCAAAGCTCATGCTGGGGATGGAAAGGCTGAGCCTGGCGCATGAGGTGCCGCTCTTCTACAGCGCCGGTAAATACTGGAGATTTCTGCGGGGAGCGATCATCGCGGCCGATTCGGGGCCGGACAGCCAGATCGGCTGGCCCGTCTGCGGCCTCGTCTGCGTGTTCCTCCTGATGATGACCGGCCGGAAGGAGAAGGGCAGGCTGAAGGCGGAACTGCTGCTGGGGATCCTCTGCCTCTGCATCCCGGCCTTGGGCTATTTCATGAACGGCCTGGGGTATGTGACAAACCGCTGGGCCTGGGGGCTTTCCCTTCTGATCGCCTGGATTGTGACGGAAGAGCTTCCATCGATGAGAACCCTTCCCTTCGGGAAACGGGTTGGTGCGGCAATTCTTTCCGCGGTCTATCTGGCGGCTGCGTATTTCCTGGCCCATGCCGGATCCACAGCTTTTCTGCTGGAGGCGGGAGCGCTCGCTGCCTTCTCCGGCATCCTGTTCCTGCTGCCGCGCATCCGGCGGGAAAGAGCCTTCCGGGCCGGCACGGCGGCGCTGTGCTCCCTGTGCGCCCTGCTGTTTTCCTTTTCGGCGTATGGCTTCGGCCTGAGCAACTTCATGGATCCGGCCAACATGGTGGATCTGGGCGCGGCCTGGACCCGGGCCGAGGGGAGCAATGGGCTCCCGCTGCTGGATCAGGTGGATACGTCGGACGGGACGAGGTATTCGGACTGGGGACTGCCCCACGTGCGGAACGCCAGCTGGCTGCAGGACGCGGGCGGCACCACCTTCTATATGAGCTTCTACAATCAGAGCATTGATCGGTTTCACAGCAGCCTGGCCCTGAAAACGGACTCCTGGAGCTTCGGCTACGACCATCCGGACGGGCGCAGTGAACTGTATGCGCTCCTGGGCATCAATCACTTTTTCACAAGCGGGTCCAATCAGGATATTCCGGCGGCCTTCGGAAAGCCGGAGGCGGAAACGGCAGACGGAGGGATGGTTTCCTGGACGTCGGACGGGGATGCCCGGTCATTATGTTATCTGTTCGACCGGGCTGTCTCCGAGGAGCGTTATGAGGCCCTGAGCCCCTATGAGCGCCAGCAGCTTTTGATGCAGGCGGTGGTGCTGGAGGGCCCGGCCGGGGCTTCTGCAGCAGATTTTTCTCTCGCGGAGGACGATACGCCCTGCAATCTGATTGCCGATTCGGGGAATCTCCTTCAGGACGGGCAGCTGACCGTGGCTGCAGGGGCTAGCGGGTTGACGGTGGAGTTTCCGTTTCAGACCTCCGGAGAGTTATATTTGGATCTGGAAGACATCCATTATCAGAACGGAATAGCAAAAGAGTGCTATCTCAGCATTTGCGGGATGATGGATGATCAGACGGTGACCTCTTCCTCGATCCGGCTGCTGAACGGGTACAGCCACATGTATGGAGGGAAGCATAACTGGCTGGTCTGCCTGGGCCGAATCGGGGAAAGCGTAAACCGGATCAGGCTGACGGTGGATAGAAAGGGAACCCTGTCCTTCCGGAACATTCGGGTCCATACCCGTCCCATGGCAGCCATTCAGGAAAATCTGGCGGGGCTGGAGCCCGGGGCGTCGGACATCTCCTTTGGGACCAATGAGATGGAATGGACCACGGACATCCGGGAAAGGAAGCACCTGTTCATTTCCATTCCATACAGCGAGGGCTGGACCGCCACGGATAACGGAAAACCCGTTCCGCTGCGGCGGGCGGATCTGGGCTTTCTGGCGCTGGAGCTGGAGCCGGGGGAACATCATATTCGCATGACCTATATGACCCCGGGACTCCGGGCGGGAGCGTTGATCAGCCTGCTGACGGCCTGCGCCGCTTTTGGAGCTGCGGCTTTCCAAAAGAAAAGAAGAAAACGAGACGGGAGCCTGAACGGTAAATCTGATTAATCGTGGAATACGATTGAAAAAGGGACCGACAGTTATCATCTTCCGATACAGTAGTCATGATATTGCGATTGATATCTTTTTCCGTGGATGACGGCAATGCAGAAAAGAAGCGAATTTGAAAGCATAATAGCAGTTAATGGTTAAGAGATTCGTGAGGTCTATTCCTGCAGAACAGAGATATTATACTGCGAATCGAAGAGAAATCCTGTCGCTGAAGAGGAAAATAGAATGAACGAAGAGCAAATCGACGTGGTTATATGCTGGGTGGACGGAAATGATAAAGAATGGAAAAAAGAAAAGACTTTCTGGGAACAGAAGATGATACCGGGACACGGCGTAGTTGATGATCTCTGGAATCGAGGGGACGTGCGTTTTCGGGATTGGGGCACGCTGAAATATTTTTTCCGAGGAATAGAGAAAAATGCATCATGGGTTCATAAGGTGCATTTTATCACATGGGGACATGTACCGTCCTGGCTGGATCTTTCCAACCCGAAATTGAATATTGTGCGCCATGACGACTATATTCCGGCAGAATTTCTGCCCACATTTAATTCGCATACAATAGAGTTGAACATACATAGAATACCTGGATTAGCGGAAAAATTTGTTTATTTTAATGATGATATGTTTGTCACAAGGAAAACTGTTTCGGGTGATTTTTTTCGAAATGGACTGCCTTGCGATTCAGCCGTTATGAATCCACCTCCAATGACAAGACATAATTTGCATGCGGAGTATAACAATATTGGCGTTATAAATGACAGATTCGTGAAAAACAGGGTGATTGCTGAGCATCCTTTGAAATGGTTTAACTTGAGATATGGAACTAAAATCCTCAGGAATTGTCTTTTTCTTCCATGGCATAATTTTGTGGGATTCTATGAGCAGCATCTTCCAAACAGCTTTCTGAAGAGCACATTCAGGACTGTATGGGAAGAGGAGGAGGAGGAACTTGCGGCAACTTGTTCCTGTAAGTTTCGAGACCGGAGTAATGTTAACCAGTGGCTGATGAAAAACTGGCAGCAGGTAACAGGACAGTTTAGCCCGCGCTCTTTTAAAATTGGACACTGGTTTGAATATGGTGAAGACAATAACTATGATCTTGCCTGCAAAGAGGTGCGCGAAGGACGATGGAAACTATTATGCGTTAATGATACAGAAGAAATTGATGACTTTGAAAAACGAAGAGATCAGTTGATCGAGGCTTTTGAAAGCCTTCTTCCGGAAAAGTCAAAATATGAAAAATGAAGAGCGCATTTATCAACAAACTTTTCGAATAATAAAAGGCGGTGCCTCTTGGAAATGAATCCGATGGATAAAGGAAAACAGCGAATCAAAAAGACAGTCGTAAGGCTATTGAATTCTTTGCTGATTCCAATCCTTCCCATTCGAGGGGAGAGACATACATTTTTGCTTACTGCGCAATATACCAGTAATGCTTTAACTTATGCCAGCTATCTTGTAAAAGAAAAACCGTCATGCCGCGTGATTCTCATTGCAGAAGATTCTCAATTAAGACATTTACAGTCATTTTTTTCCTTTGCTCCTGAAATAAAGATCGTCAGGGAAAAAGACAAGTTAAGGAAATGGATTTATGTATTGACGAGTAAATACGTATATTTCCAGCATGGCCACCCTTTTCGCCATATCAAAAAAAGGTCCGGACAAAAGGTAATTAATCTTTGGCATGGATGCGGATATAAAAGGAGAGGAGCCTCTGAAGCAGTTCCATCAGATGGGGACAACTTTGATTTCGTTCTCGTTCCCGGGCCGGTCTTCATAGAGACAAAGGCGGAGTTCTTTAATTGTAAAAAGGAAAGAATTCTTCCCATAGGGTATCCGGAATACGATCTGTTTCAGAGACATAGTGCGAGAGCAGAAGGTTTTATCAAAGAAATAAAAGCCCGGAGTGAATCGAATAAGGTTGTTATCTGGTTGCCTACTTATAGAAAATCAGTGGATCCGAATGTGGGAGCAGAGGAGTCCAGGATAGGAAGAGCTTTCGATTTACCCTTGCTAAGAGATGAAAAACAGACTGAAGAATTGAATCGCTTTTTGAAGGAAAGAAAGATAATGCTCATCATAAAGCGGCATCCTCTTCAGGTAAGATATAAGAGCGAAGAGTTTACTTATTCAAATATATTGTTTTTGAATAATCAGGATTTAGCGACCCGCAATATTGATTTGTATGAGCTTCTGCCATACACGAATGCGCTGATTTCTGATTATTCGTCTATAGCGATTGACTATATGCTGCTTAACCGCCCAATAGCCTTTGCGCTGGATGACTATGATTCATATCAGGCAGCACGCGGTTTTGTATTTGATAATCCTTTGGATTACATGCCGGGGCATTTTATATATGATTATCAGAATCTTGCTGCATATTTGCAGGATGTAGCTGAAGGAAAAGATCCCTATCAGGAAAAGAGAAAGGCCATAATGCGTTTTGTGCATAATCCTTGCGACAATTATTGTGAGAGACTGTGGGATACATTAATTAATTTGTAATGAAGGAAATGGGCTGATACTGTTTGCAAAAATGGTGAAAGGAAACGGGAATGAAGCTTACGGAAAAACTGAGGTATGTACATCGGTGGTATTACTCAGTCTGGAAAAAACCTTCATACTATCATATAGGTCTGGCCAACAAGGTAAAATACGCAATCAGAGGGTTTAATGAAAACGAATATGTGTGGTATCATTTAGGAAAGAATGATTACAGGGAGTATATTTCGGATTTTGAACGGGTTACCTCAAGAAGCATAAATGGCGAATATAAAGCGATCTTAGATAATAAACTTATATTTTATGAAGTGTTCAGGAGTTATATTCGTGTTCCTGAAGTATATGGATGGATTTCAGCCGGACAGGTGTATGGCCTTCATCAGGATAAACTGAATTCAGCAACTTTTATTTCTTTCCTGAAAGAAAAGGGAAGGACCGTTATCAAATGGGAAAGGGGATATGAAGGGAAAGGAACGTATGTAATTAAATATAAATCAATGGACGACTTTGACGTTAACGGAGAGACGGTGACGGCGAGTCAGCTGCTTGAAGAATGCACTGGTTTTGGCGATGCTATTTTAACAGAGTATATTCAGCAGTCTGAGTTTGAAAATGAGCTGTACCCTTATACCACAAATTCTCTGCGAATTGTTTGCGGAAAGTGCAAGGGAGAGCAGAAAATGGAGATTATTAAAGCGGTACAGCGCATAGGGAATCAGGTTAGCAGGCCGGTTGACAATGTTTCACAAGGGGCGATTTCCAGCGAGATCGATGTTGAGACAGGCATTCTGGGACCATGCTATATTGCAAAGAGCCGGGCAGAGGCCGGGAAGAAGAGAAAACCTGATGAAATAAAAATCGAATCGTTCACGAAGCATCCGGATACAGGCGCGCAAATATCAGGAAGAACAATACCACAGTGGAAAAACATTCGGAACGAAATTGAAAAACTATCAAACAAGTTTCCGTATTTAAGCATGGTTGGCTGGGACGTCCTTTTGACAGATGACGGTTTTTGTGTTTTGGAAGGAAACGCCTCAGCGGGCTGTACTATGTTTCAAATGGAGCATGGTATACGGAGAGAAAAGATTGGAGATATTTACAGGAGCTTTGGAATAATCAAGTCATAAAACTGGGGAACAGCATGAGCAGAAAATATAAAATTGGTTATACGCAGGGCGTGTTTGATATGTTTCATATCGGCCATCTGAACCTTTTGAATCACGCAAAAGAAATGTGCGATTATTTAATCGTGGGCGTTAATTCAGATCGTCTAGTGGAAGAATACAAGCATAAATCGACGGTGATCAAGGAGAATGATCGACTTGCGATTGTAAGCAATATAAAAGCAGTTGATCAGTGCTTCCTGACTGATACTTTGGATAAGTTAGCCATTCTTCAACAGATCAGATATGATGTTATCTTCATTGGCGATGACTGGAAGGGAAACGAACGCTGGGAGAAAACGGAGAGAGATCTGCAAAAGGAAGGAATCGACTTAATCTATTTACCGCATACAGCCGGGGTAAGCTCTACTTCTCTGAGGGAGATAAAGGGATTATAAAACCAGGAAAGTAAATGAGAAAAAACAATGAAAACGGTGAGAAAGATTGCTGCGGCCTTTTATCACAAGCTTTGCGAGAAGTCATATGGATGGTCGGTCATTCTATCTAAGCTGCTTTATTTTCACTACAGGAAAGATAGCGCGATTAATACATCCATACAAAGATACGCGGCCAATGCAAAGGGCATCGGGCTATCAGAAAAAAAACTGAAGCAGACATTGCTTGCAAATCGAGCTCATTATAAAATAACATATGATGAGTATTTTATGTTCCGCTTTTATGATCTGAATGATAAGGGAAAACGGTTGTTCGTTGGCGATTATGAGCGCAAAGAATTGTTAAACGGCATAGGAACCGAGAAAAGCCGGGAGCTGTTTGACCAAAAGGATCAAACCTACGAGCACTTTCAAAAGTATTATAAACGTAAGGCTTTGAAGGTTACGGGGGAAGGTGGGACAGATCGAAAAAATTACATAAGCTTTATAGAATCCCATGAGGAATTTATGGTTAAGGCCCTGAACAAAGGGTGCGGGCAGGGAATTTATAAGGTGCGAAAACCGGATATTTCGTTTAATGAAGAAAATTTGTATGAAAAAATAAAAAACGACGGCGGGGCCCTTCTGGAGGAAGTTATAGAACAGGCGCCTGATTTATCGTCGTTTCATCCTGAGTCCGTCAATACGATAAGAATTGCGACCCTGAATAATAAAGGTACCATATCATTATTATTTGCTTTTATTCGAATAGGAAGGGAAAAGAGTGTAGTTGATAATGGCGGGGCTGGGGGGATCATTGCATCTATTGACTTGGAAACCGGCATTATTGACACGTACGGGATTACTGAAGATATGAATGAATATCTGTTTCATCCGGATACAGGGAAACAGATTGCAGGGTACAGAATACCGCGGTGGAAAGAAGCGGTTGATTTAGCAATTGAACTGGCAGGAGAGCTACCCGAGCATCCATGTGTGGGGTGGGATTTGGCTTTAACCCGCGAAGGATGGGTCATGGTAGAGGGAAACAGAAGAACAATGCTGGTCGGACCACAACTTACCAGGCATAAAGGCTGCCGGGATCTGGTAGACCGATACTTTACCTGATAACAGTCAAGAAGGTGGACAATGTCTTCGCGAATTAAAAATACTTTGCTGAACATTCTTACCAGCTTGGGAGGACAGTTACTGGCCACAATACTCAAATTTGTCACAAGAACCGTTTTGATACATACTTTGGGGAAAGCTTACCTGGGGATAAATGGCCTTTTCTCAGATATCCTGACGATGCTTTCCCTTACGGAGCTGGGCCTTGACACAGCAATCAATTTCAAAATGTATAAACCTCTGGCAGAAAAAGATGCTCAGAGGGTTCGAGTCTTACTGATTTTTTACAAACAGGCATACAGGATTATTGGAATTATAATCCTCCTTCTTGGCCTTTGCCTGATTCCTGCACTGCCATATCTTATAAAAGACTACGGCTCTTTAAACGCGTTAGGAATCGACGCGGTTTTAATTTTCGTGCTATACCTTTTACAGAGCGTATCCTCTTATTTGTTTTTTGCATATAAGAGCTCTGTGATGAAGGCGAATCAGAAGAGCTACATATTAAACAGCGCGGAGTACGCGATAACCGTTTTCGCCTGTATTGTAAAGATTGTCATACTGAAACTGACTAAGAATTTTGTAGCCTATACAGCTGTCTCGATTCTATTTGTAATATTGCAGAATTATGTGAACGCGATAATCTCACAGCGTTATTTTCCAGAATTCTTTATACCGGAAACGAGCAGATTAAGCAAGAAAGAAGTAATTGGTTTATTAAAGGATTGCGGGTCGTTGTTTTTATATAAGACCAATGTGGTCGTAGTTAAGGCGACGGATAATTTGGTGCTGAGTTCATTTCTCAGCCTGACAGCTGTGGGTTTATACTCCAATTATCTGCTCCTGTACAACACAATGCAGCAGATGCTTGGAAAGCTGTATGCTGCCGCCAAGGCAAGCATGGGTAACTTATTCGCAACGGAAAGCATTGAGACTCGTTATCAATTCTTCCGGGTCATGAATTTTATAACCATTTTGCTTTATGGGACAGCAGGAGTAGGAATTTCAGTCTGTTCTGATGAG
The DNA here is from genome assembly GCA_017412715.1 of Clostridia bacterium. Taxonomy (GTDB): domain Bacteria; phylum Bacillota; class Clostridia; order Christensenellales; family Aristaeellaceae; genus Aristaeella. The sequence goes on along the minus strand of JAFPWU010000006.1, from coordinate 5,047 downwards.
TTAATCAGAGTATGGATATCAGCAGAATATGTGATACCACAGCCGCTAGCCATTTTGGTTGGTTTGGAGATGATACTTGTAGGGCTTGGCAATAATTTGGGACAAATCAGAAACGTCAGCGGTGTTTTCAGGCAAATGTGGTATAGACCGTTGATAGGAATTATATTAAATATAGTTGTGTCGGTTGCCCTGGTTCAGCAATGGGGAATAAACGGCGTGGTTGCGGGAACGATTTGCACCTTGCTGTTTACAAACATAGCCATCGATCCATGGCTGATTTATCGTTATAGTTTTAATAATTATCGAAGCGCAAAAGAATACTATTCTAAGAATCTTGCATACGGTTTCGTGCTTATGCTCATATTTGCAGGGGATGCCTGGCTGTGTAATCACTTTTTTGTTGGACAGGGATGGTGGTCGGTCGCTCTGCATGTATTGGTAGTATTGATTACTGTGCCCGGTATTATGTTATTGATCTTTGGAAAGACTGATGAAGGCCGATACTTGATGAGATTGATTAATAGAATCCTGAGCAGGACGATCATAAAGCAGGATTAAGGTGCATAAGAAATGGAATGCGTAAAAAGATGGGCGAATAACCGTTTTTCTTATTCTCATAAAAAGGACGCAGAAAAATGGATAAAACTGCGGGAACAGTATCATGTTGAAGGCCTTGGTAAAATCAGAAAATGGTGGATTAAGAAAAGATATCAGAGAATCAATTACCGGTGTAATGCCTCCATTCCGTTAAGCGTTCCCATAGGAGAGGATATATGCTTTCCGCATGGCTTATGTGGGGTTTTTATATCTATTGGCGCTGAGGTGGGTTCCGGATGCACCATTTTCCAAAATGTGACAATAGGAACGGTCGGCAGCCGAGGCTCATCAAAGATTGGCGCGCCTATTATCGGAAATAACGTTTTCATTGGGGCAGGAGCAACAATTGTCGGCGGAATACGCATAGGGGATAATGTCAGGATTGGGGCTAATGCAACAATTTTTGAGGATATCCCTTCAAACTGTACGGCCGTAAATGACATTGGAATTAAAATAATAAAAGCGGAATATAACCGGGATAACAGTTTCCGTCCTTATAAGGAGATTCCTGCAGAGGAGTTCTCTGAGACAGTCAAAACACGAATCAGTGGATTGCCGGATATTGAGGAGTAATATGAAAATTACAATCGTCGGGGACATAATGTGTGAGCCTTTGCTGATTCGTGCTGCAAAACGGAAGGAGGGATATGATTTCTCACCATTGTTTCATGACTTTAAAACGATAGTGGGCGAATCTGATTACGTAATAGGTAATCTTGAGACAGTGATGGCCGGGAAAGAAGAAAGATACTGTAATGATTTATATAGCTTTAATGCCCCGGATGATTTTGCACGGGCTATTAAAGAGGCCGGAATTGATCTGGTGACGATAGCAAATAATCATTGCCTTGACCGCGGAATAAAGGGATTAGCCAGAACAATACAAGTATTGGAGAATACGGGAATAGCCCATTGCGGTGCCGGAAAAAAGGGCATGGACCGAATCGCGCGTTTCGAAATACAGGGAACCCGGTTTACGATCGTGGGAGGAACCTACGGGACAAATTACAAGCGGGATGGAGGAATTACTCCTGAGACAATTGAGGAGAACGTTAGCTTACTGCGAGCTCCGGATGCATTATCTTTTCGCTCCCTGGCAAACAAACAGATCCCAACGGTTAAGGACAGAGCCGTTCGAAAAGCTACACGAATTCTTTGCAGAATGGGGTTGCCCAAATGGAAGCTGCAAGAATTATATGGAATGGCGGGATATGGAAAAACGGTACCGTACAGGGATAATTATCAAAATGAGGAAGATGTTCTTAACCAATATTATCATAGCGTTTTGATTGATCTGGAAAAGGCCAGGGAAACCTCAGATATTGTTATATTTTATCCTCATGCTGGTGGCCAGTTTAACGAAATCCCCGGCACGTTTAGCGAATATGTAATCAGGGAAGCAGCCAAAACAGGTAATTGCGATATTATCCTCGCATCACACGCTCATGTTATTCAGGAATTCCGGGAAATATCTGGAATTCCGTGTTTTTTTTCATTAGGAAATTATAGTATGTCCCCCAATTCCTATTATATCCCAAATAAAAAGGACACATCTACAGGCCTCGCAGTTCACGTATACATATCAAAGCAAAAAATCATACGGGTCACCTGCTCCATTCTCTCAATTTCAGAGGATCGGAAAAGCATGATGAAAGTTAAACCCTTAAGATCTGAAGAAGCGGTTTATCCGAATGTGAAAGAATATGTACTGCATAGGCTTCAGGCAGAAAAAGGGATGGTAAAGCAGGTTAATGATCATGAATTATTAATATGGGAATCCTGAATTTCCAGAGAAATCTGACTAGAATGCTCAGAATGATCAAATTCCGTCATGCAGAGAGAAAAAACAGCATTCGAGATGACAAAGCTGTGGAAAAATGTTACAATGCTAAAGCAATAGACATTTTATCTCCTGTTTGAGTCAAAGATGACGCGCTCGTGAAAGCAAAAGACAGCCGGGCGTTATTGAACTAAACTTCACGGATCGAAAGTCTGCTTTGGAAATATGAAGAGAGAGAATAGCGAATCATAATGTTGATATAGGCTGTAAAATGGACAGGAGTTCAGGCAGATGAGCGGATGGTTAACAACTGAACTCCAGAGATGACGGCCGGAAAGGAGGTGAGCGCCTTGAAGAACAAATGGAGACGGATGAGCCTGTGGTTCTGCATGGCGCTCATCCTGTCCCTCGGCCTTGTGCTGACCGCGGCTGCGGAGGGGGAGGAGGAGGACCGGGTCAGCGTTCTCCCCGGCGCCCTGTATCTGATTGAGGACGGGGCCTTTGAGGGGACCGCTCTCCAGTCGGTTCACCTGTCCGAAGGCCTGGAGACCATCGGAGATCGGGCCTTTGCGGGCAACGATCTGCTCTTTGCGGTCTATATTCCGGAATCCGCCCAGCATATCGGACAGAAGGCCTTCGAAGGTGCCGAACAGGTGCTGATCTCCGGCGACGCGGGCAGCTATGCCCAGCGCTGGGCCCGGGAAAACGGCTACCGCTTTGGCTTCCTGATGAAAATTATGAATCAGCGGGAAAGGGAAGCCGAGAAGGGATTTTTCCCGAGGATGCTTTCCCGGAGAGATTATTCCGAAAAACAGAAAACCAGGTGCTGCCCGGTTCAGAAGGCAATCCGTACCGGGCGGACGATGGGCGAGCTGAAGGCGTCGCATTTTAAGGGGATTGCCGCCCAGCATATCCAGAGCAGGTATTTCCCCTGATGTCTGTTGGGAAAGGAAACAAATCTCAACTTACAGAAAGGGAAAAAGACGAACATGCGTAAATGGAATAAGTTTTTTGCCCTCCTGTGCGCGCTGATGCTGGCGCTAGGTTCCATGAGCCTGGGCTCCTTCGCGGAAGAAGGATCGACTGAGCAGGAAATCGCGCAGCAGGAAGAAGCGGCCCGGATCGCCGCTGAGGAAGAAGCCGCCCGGATCGCGGCGGAGGAAGAAGCCGCCCGGAAGGCAGCCGAGGAAGAAGCCGCCCGGAAGGCAGCCGAGGAAGAAGCCGCCCGCAAGGCCGCTGAAGAGGAAGCCGCCCGCAAGGCCGCCGAGGAAGAAGCCGCCCGGAAGGCAGCCGAGGAAGAAGCCGCCCGCAAGGCCGCTGAAGAGGAAGCCGCCCGCAAGGCCGCCGAGGAAGAAGCTGCCCGGAAGGCAGCCGAGGAAGAAGCTGCCAGGAAGGCCGCTGAAGAGGAAGCCGCCCGGAAGGCTGCTGAGGAAGAGGCCGCAAAGCAGGCTGAGGAAGCCGCCGCGGAGCAGCCCTCTGAGGAAGCAACTGCCGAACCGGCCGCTGAAGAAGTCCCCGCTGAGCAGCCCGCTGAGGAAGCGACCGCCGAACCGGCAGCAGAGGAAGTCCCTGCGGAACAACCCGCTGAGGAAGCGACCGCTGAACCGGTGGAGGAAGAAACCGAAGACCAGGTAGTGGAAGAGACGGCTCCTGAAGCAGCTGCTGAGGATCAGATTGTTAACCAGGCCGTTGAAGAAGAACTATTGTTTGAGATAAACGGCGACAGGCTGATTGGATATTATGGTACAGATAAAGAAGTGTTTGTTCCCGACGGTGTGCGGGTTATTGGAACGAATGCTTTCTCTGATAATGCCATAATTGAAAAAGTGACATTGCCTGATTCAGTTGAGATAATTGAGTCTCGAGCTTTTGAATCCTGCATAAATCTGGCAAAGGTCATTATTGGCAAAGAGAGCAAATTAACAACAATAGCGAAAGATGCTTTTAAAAATGCTAAAAGACTGGACATTCACTTTGCTGATGACATCAAAGATGTTGATGCCCAGGCCTTCGATGAAAGCTTAACAGCATATGCAAAGGTAGAGAAGAAATCAGAAGATTTGAAGCTTCAAAGCAGGGCATCGACGTTAAGCATTACAGCAGGTACAGAAGATGATGTGATCATTGCTGCTCCCGGAGAAACAGTGACGATCGGTATTACCGCGCAGGGAGCAACGAGTTATCAGTGGCAGTATAGAACGAGTGAAAGCGGGACCTGGGTAAACCTGAATAACGCAAAGTATAAGGCTGCCTCTTTTGACTATGTTGTAAAGGCAACAAACGACGGGTATCAGTATCAGTGCGTAGTCAGCGACGGCTCCAGCACAATAACTTCCGGTACGATTACGTTGAAGCTGCTGAAGATCACGGATCAGACGGAAGGTGAGCTTAAAGCCGCAGCAGGCGATGAGATCACAGTAGCTGTGGAGGCGGAGAACGCGACCGCCTACCAGTGGCAGTATAGGACAAGTGAAAGCGGAACCTGGAAGAGCCTGAGCAGCGCTGTGTATAAAGCAGCCTCCTTTGATTACACAGTGAAGGAAACCAACAACGGGTATCAATATCGCTGCCTGGTCAGCAATGGGGATTCTCAGGTGATTTCTGAGACGATAACCCTGATTGTAGTTCCGAAGATTACAGTGCAGCCGGATGAAACAATCACGGCGAATG
>JAFPWU010000005.1 GCA_017412715.1 Clostridia bacterium | reverse complement strand
TAATGCTTGGTCACGAAGCGCCCGATGCCGCCCACATTGGGAAGCAGCGGCTTGTGAGAGGTCTTTTCGATCGCGCCGTCCAGCAGGCGGATCACACAGGGAAGCAACACCACTGTGCCCAGCAGACCCATGATCACGCCCTTACTCATGACGATGCCCAGGTCCTTGCCCAGGGTAAAGCTCATGAAGCAGATGGAAACGAAGCCCGCGATGGTGGTCAGGCTGGAGCCCAGAATGGAAGTAAAGGTCAGGTGAATTGCTTCCGCCATGGCTTCGTCTTTGTCTGCAATCAGCGCTTTTTGTTCCTTGTAGCTGTGCCACAGGAAGATGGAGTAGTCCAGCGTCACGCCCAGCTGCAGCACGGCGGCCACGGCCTTAGTAATATAGCTGATCTCGCCCAGGAAGTAATTACTTCCCATATTCCACAGGATGCTTACACCGATGCAGGCCAGGAAGATCAGCGGCAGCAGGAAGCTGTCCATGGTGATCATCAGCACCACAGCGCAAAGCGCCACGGCAATACCCACGTAAATCCCTTCCTGCTCTTCCACCAGCTGCTTTGTATCCGTGACAACCGCGGACAGGCCGCTGACGAAGCACTTTTCACCAGCCACCTTGCGCACCTGGTTAATGGCTTCCATCGTTTCCTCTGATGAGGAACCTTCATCGAAAAATACAGCGGAAAGCATGCAGTCGCCCCGCTGGAACATTTCCCGAATATCTGATGGGATGATTTCAATGGGGAACATCCCTTTGGTGATGGAAGCAAAGCCGATCACGCTGTCTACATGGGGGATTTCTTTCAGCGAGTTTTCCATATCGGCTTGTTCAGAAATGCTCATACCCTCCGTGACCAGCAGAGAAAAAGCGCCTTTGCCAAAATCCTGAAGCAGGATTTCCTGGCCCTGCACCGTCTCCAGATCCTGGGGCAGGTAATACAGAAGATCATATTTTGTCTTGGTGGCTGCCATGCCAATCACAGAGGGAATCATCAGCGCAATGCACAGGATGATGACCGCGATTCTATGCTTGACCAGCCATTTGGTGAAGCCTTTCACATTCTCAACCTCCCAACACGCTTCATGTTTTAAAACATTGTGTTGACTTTCTCAACGATGCGAATTATAATCATTCTCATGATTGATTTCAATAATCAATTTGATAATCAATCGTTTGTTAATAAACAATCCGGCGCTACAGGTGGATTTAACCGACACAGGACCTGAGAATTGTTGAGAAAGAAGGCTTTGACCCATGGATCAGTCCAATGAGGCTCCTCAGAAAAAAGAAGACCGCCGAGTACGGCGGACAAAAAAGCTGCTGACCCAAGCATTGACCCAATTATTGCAGGAAAAACAGATCAACGAAATCACCGTCAAAGAGCTGACCGACCTGGCGGATATGAACCGCGGCACCTTTTATCTGTATTATAAGGATATCTTTGATATGCTTGAAAAAATCGAGGACGGCCTGTTTGAAGCGTTGGACGAAATCGTATCCCTGCACGAACATGATGATGTAAGTCACCAGACCACGCCGATTCTGCTGGATCTGTTCCATTTCATCGAGGAGAACCAGGAAATGTGCCGGGTGCTGCTCAGCCCCCACGGGGATATGAATTTCTTGCACAGGCTCAATCAAGTCGTGCGGGAAAAGTGCCTTCAGATGTGGCCGAATGAAGAAGACAAGAAAGACGCTACTTTTGAGTATCACTATAGCTTTGTCGTTTATGGCTGCGTTGGAGTCTTCCGCGCCTGGCTGAACAGCAAATGCCAGGAACCAGCTGAAAAGATGGCGGAAATGGCCGATGCGATGATTCGTAGAGGCAGCCTCTCTTGATAAACAAATATGCTTGATTTTCATGTCATTCTCTGATATACGAATGGTGTCAAGCTTGGCAACACTTTGGCAACACAAAGTCAGATAGCCCATCTCAAAGGATGGAATATGACGAATGTGGATAACCAAAGGCTGTATAGGCAGGAGAATTGGAATACCACAGAGATTCAGAGTCACCACCTGGAATCAGATACACATTAATTATACAAAATGTGTTAATTCTGAGAGAGTGGGAATAAACAACATATCCCCGGAAGCCAAGCAATCATGCAGGAGATCGAAGCTTTCTGCAGGACGATAACAAAGGAGGCAAAAACGGATGAAACGTGAGTTGGGTATCGCCCGCTGCGGGCTGGCCTGCTGTCTATGCTCGGAGAACGAGCTCTGCAAGGGCTGCAGGCGGGATGGCTTTCTGGAGCTTTCCTGGTGCAAGGATGCGGAGTGGTGCGAGGTGCGCCGCTGCTGCATCGACAAAGGGCTCGCCGGGTGCTATGAATGCGAGCCCGCCGCCTGCCGCAAAGGGCTGTATGCAGACAAGATCAAAGCCCGGGCTTTCGCGGAATTCGCCCGCCGGTACGGTGCGGAAGAGCTGCTGGATTGTCTGGAACGCAATGAACAGGCGGGCATCGTCTATCATCGCGAAGGCATCATGGGAGATTACGATGAATTCGACGATCTGGAAGAGCTGATCTGTTTCATTCGTACAGGTATCCGCAAAGAATAGAAGGTGACTTCATGAAAGCCAGTAAAATCATCGCCGCCTGTCCTCGGTATAACGTGCACCCCTATGAGAAAACGGAAGCAGAGCTGAGAGAGTGGGAATGATGCAACTTTTGTCGCGTGGTACTCAAAATGTGATCAAAAGTTACATCGCCGCCGAGCGTGTAACAGCCTGAAAAAAATAGTAAAACCAGAAGCCTTATGCTATGACGAAACGTCACAGCATGAGGCTTTTTTTATACCCTTTTGTCTTGTAATACACCCAAGAGAAAAAGACCGAAACGTCCAAAAAGTCCCGTAATTTCAAGGGTTTGAGAATAGTTACCCTCCTTTTCTGATATGTTGCAATTATAAAACAAATCAAATAAGAACGGTGTAAGGATATCTTTTGTGTGTGTAAAGATCGTGCAAAGATTTTCATGCGGTCACATTCTTCTCTGCATTTCCTTTTGGCAAGCGGAATGGCGACATTTACGTCAATAATTTTCATCTTGCCAGCTGAGCGGATTTTTGTTATAATGTTATTGTTAGTCACAGCTAACAGCCAGGAGACCTTTTCTTTTTGACAGGCGGTTAGCTTTGTCTAACAAGCTGCTGTTCCTATGGAAGGGCCGGCATCCGGTTCATTCTGGCATCACGTGGAAGACATACGAAACGGAGGAGACCGGCAGAATGACCAAGCGAATCTTTACGGCAGAACAAGACGGCTTTGTCGGTGCGTATTACGGCGGCCCTGCAACCAGCCGGAAGGCCGTGATCCTGATGCTGGGCGATTCCTCCACGGACCGCATGGCCCGGTGCGGGGCTGCGGATCGCTATCTCTATGCCGTTCAGATCCTGAAGGATCGCTACCTTTGCGTACGATCTGTGGATCTGGCGCACTATCTGGGCATCACCAAGGCTTCCGTCAGCGCCTTCATCCGGCAGATGCGTGAACAGGGTCTGATCGAAACAGAGCCCGACGGCAATCTTCTGCTGACCGACGCAGGACAGCAGCGGGCGAAGCTGCTCGGCGTCCGCATCGAATTCTTCCGCCGGCTGCTGACCGATGCAGGCGTCCAGCCTGAGCTGGCCCTGCGTGACGCCGTCTCCTTCAGCTGGAAAATGAGCGAAGCTTCCTTTGACGCGTTTCGCGCCATGAAAGCAGAGCAGCAGCCCTGTCGAAACCATGCGGGTGATATTTCATCTTGCTAATTCGCAGAGGCTGGGCTATAATAGCATTGTTAGCCGCGTCTAATTAACGCTGAGGCCTTTTATTTTATATTGCTGTTAGTTGCAGCTAACGCAAAGTCAGCCTCAAATGAAGGAAAGGGATTCCGCACATGTTCTGGGATCATATGTCCGGTATGGAGGAAGAAAGACGATGAAGGATTACGAAGCGCTTTCCAGAAAGCACTTTGACCGTCAGGCGGCGGAATACGACGCCAGGGACACGGTTTACTATTCCAGGGAAGGCAAGATCAGCTGCCGGGACATCGCCGCGCAGCTGAAGGCTGTCCCTTATGAGGCGCTGCTGGATGTAGGCTGCGGTACGGGCTTCCTGATCGACCTGCTGGCAAAGCAGCACCCGGCTCAATATACTGGGCTGGACCTGTCCCCCGGTATGATCCGCATGGCGGAGGGCAAGAAAATCGAAGGGGCGGAGTTCGTCGTCAGCTCGGCGGATTGCCTGCCCTTCCCGGATGCCAGCTTCGACATCGTGACCTGCTCCCAGAGCTTTCACCACTATCCCTACCCGGACAAAGCCATGGCGGAGGCGCTGCGCGTGCTGAAGCCGGGTGGGCTGTATATTCTCTCGGACACGGGCATCGGCGGCGTCGGCGGCTGGATCGACAATCACATCCTGTTCCGGCTGGCCCGCAGCGGCGACTGCCATACCACCAATCGCCGCGGCGTCGCCCGGATGATGGAGAGGGCAGGCTTCACCGTGACGGAATCCCGGCAGATTCAGGGCATGATCTATACCGTCACCGGCAGAAAGGGAGCGAAATGAACATGATCAAGACCATCGTATCTGTGGACGGCATGGCCTGCGGCATGTGCGAAGCGCACATCAACGACGCCATCCGCGCCGCCTTCCCTGTCAAAAAGGTCACTTCCTCCCGTACAAAGAAGGAGACCGTCATCCTCTCGGACGAGAGCCTCGATCACGAGGCGGTGAAACGAACCATAGCAGATGCCGGCTACACGCCGCTCTCCATCGCAGAGGAGGCGGCCGAGAAGAAGGGCTTCTTCCACTTCGGGAGAGGTTGAACGCTGCCGTCGCAAAGCCGCTCGTTCCTTCGCATTTTCCTTGGTTATCCCCCGGCGGACGTGCGGGGCTTTATGGAAGGAAAGGCCTGCAAATGCACCGGCCTGTGTAAGGTGTTCGAACGTGACGAGGCGGAAGCGCAGCGATCAGGCGCGTTTTTTTGTGTTTCCACGGCTTCGGAATGCCCGGAAAATGAAACCGATCCAGCAGCCTTGACAAGTGACCTTTTGTTCACTACAATGAGTGATCGAAAGGTCACTTGTCTTTGTTCGGAGGTTTTTATGGCAAAAGACACAAAAGAAAGAATCCTGATGGCAGCGCTGGATATGTTCTCAATAAAAGGATATGAGGGTACCAACATACGGGAATTAGCTGCATCTCTCGGGCTGGTCAAGTCCGGCATCTACAAACACTATGAGAGCAAAGAAGCCCTCTGGAATGCCCTGTTGGACAGGATGATTGCGTATTATGGGAAACGCTTTGGCTCCGCCGAGCATCTGCCCCCCGTGCCGGATTCTCTGGAGAAATTCGTCTCCATGACGATGCGGATGGTGAATCTTACGATTCACGACGATCAGATCGTGAAGACGAGGAAGGTGCTCACACTGGAGCAGTACCGGGACGAGCGGGCACGGGATCTGGCAACAAAGCACTTCCTGACCGGTCTTACGAAGATGTTCACCCTCGTCTTTACGGGGATGATGGACAAAGGCCTGATCCGCCGTGATGATCCAGCCATGCTGGCCTTCGCCTACACGGCACCCATCTCCGCGCTGATCCATCTGTGCGACCGGGAGCCGGAGAAAACGGAAGAAGCCATCAGAACGATCGAAGCCTTCAGCCGGCATTTTATCCAGGTGTATGGAGAGACACTGAGCTTCGGAGAATCTAAACACTGAGCAGACCTGTGACCATCCTCACGGTTATACAATCAAAGAATTACAGCCTTTAGGAGGACAGGTTCATGCAGTACGGTGATCCCCGTCAGCCGCTGACGCTGAACATGCACATGCACCACGGCGTCTACATCACCCTGCCGGAACGGAAGGTTCAGATGTATGAGCGGGATTTTGAGACGTATATGCAGTTCTTCTCCGTTTTCCGCACCCGCTGTGAGGAATGGATCGGCGGCAGCGATCTCATGATCGCCGTGGAAAACACGGACGGCTTCCGGGACTATGAGAAAAAGGCGATCGCATATCTCCTGGGGAGTCCGAAGTTCGGCCTGACCTGGGATATCGGGCATTCCAAAGCCATTCATGAGAAGGACGTTCCTTTTCTCATGGCATACCAGGAAAGGCTGATCCATTTTCACATTCACGACGGTACGGAAATGCCGCCGCGGAATCACCTGGCTCTGGGCGACGGGGAGATTGACCTGCGGGCCCGTCTGCAGCTGGCGGAGGAGCACAACGCCCGGTGCGTGCTGGAAACCAAAACCATTGAGGCACTGAAGCAATCGGTTCAGTGGCTGCGAGAAAACTGGGAGGCATAAGATGAACGCAAAGCTGTTCCAACAGGCTATCGTGAAATTTCTGGGCGGTCTGCTGACGGTCGGGCTGCTGCTGTTTCTGCCGGCGGGAACTTTCGCCTGGTGGCAGGGGTGGCTGCTCATCGGGATTCTCTTTGTCCCGATGTTCATCGTCGGGCTGGTTATGATGCAAAAGTCTCCTGACCTGCTGCGAAAGCGGCTGGACGTAAGGGAGAAAGAGTCCGAACAGAAGGCCGTCATCGCCCTCAGCGGGCTGATGTTCCTGACAGCGTTCATCGTAGCAGGGCTGAATTTCAGGTTCCAATGGATCGTACTCCCCGCCTGGGTGTCCTGGGCCGCGGCAACAGTGTTCCTGCTGGCCTACGCCCTGTATGCCGAGGTGCTGCGGGAGAATGTATGGCTGTCCCGGACGGTGGAGGTACAGGAGCACCAGCAGGTCATCGATACCGAACTGTACGGCGTCGTCCGGCATCCCATGTATATGACCACGCTGCTGCTGTTCCTCGCCATGCCGCTGGTTCTGGGCTCGCCTCTTTCTTTCGTCATCATGCTGGCGTATATCCCGATCATCTCCAGGCGCATCCGCAATGAGGAGCAGGTGCTGGAGGAAGGACTGCCGGGGTACAGGGAGTATAAGGCGCGGGTCAGATACAAGGTGATCCCGTTTGTGTGGTGATGGAAATGACGATTATCGAGTATTACAGCTGCCAGCATCAGGAGCACTGGCTGCGCGAGATCGGGCAGTGTGACTGGAGCGCGGGACAGTATCTGCATCAGCTGCTGCGGGAGCACCGGTTCCATGCGCTGCTGGGCGCGAAAAGCAGGCTGCTTCTTCTGACCGAGGGAGATTCTCTGATCGCCTTCTGCACCTATGCCCAGCGGGATGAGATTCCGACGGAGGAGCTGACGCCGTGGGCCGGCTTTGTGTATACCTTCCCGCAATATCGCGGAAAGCGCCGCATGGGTAAGCTGCTGGAGCATGTATACCAGCTGGCCAAAGCAGACGGCTTCCCCTGCGTATACATCTCCACCGATCATACCGGGCTGTATGAAAAATACGGCTGCACCTTCTGGAAAACCATGCGGAACGCACAGGGCGACGACTACCGGATCTACCGAATGGAAATCGTACATCGGGATTACAGCAGCATTCTGGGCTCCACCGGCGTAGAATACAGGGAGGCTGTGGAGTTCTCGGCGGAAAGAGATCGAAGCTTTTTGCAGGACGATAACCGAGGAGGCAAAAAACAGATGAAACGTGAGTCGGTATCACCATGAAAGCCATTAAAATCATCGCGGCCTGCGGAAATGACTGCGCCGCCTGTCCCCGGTATAACGCACACCCCTATGAGAAAACGGAAACGGAGCTTCGTCATACCGCGGAGCTCTGGATGAAAATCGGCTACCGGGATCGTATCGTTTCCAACGAGGAGATCGCCTGCACCGGTTGCAGACCGGAGAACTGGTGCCGCTACCGCGTCGTAAAATGTTGCGCGGAAAAGGGCATCCCGACCTGCTCATCATGCAGCGTATATCCCTGCGAGCGGATGCAGGAATGCTTCGCAGTCACGCAGTCCTTCGAGCCGAAGTGCAGGGAAGCTTGCACCGAAGCGGAATACGCGCAGCTGAAGCGGGCCTTCTTTGAGAAGAAGCAAAATCTTGCAATGCCGGATGGGAATAACCAAACCCCTGAATAAGAACGGGCAGCGGCCGCGGAAAAACGGATCAGCTTTCGGGAGCCGATAGCCTGCCGTCATTTGCCCGAATCCGGATCAGAAAGGAAAACGGAGCCATGTGTGACAGCACTGCAGACAGGCGCAGATATCAAAGCCTGCTGTCTTCGACAACCAACACCCGGGATTTGGGCGGCTTTCCAATCTCAGCAGGAAGATGGACGCAGCAGAACAGAATCTGGCGCAGCGACGCGCCCGTTGTGTTTTGTGAAACGGATGAACAGCGGCTGAAGGAACTGAACATCACCACCATCATTGATCTTCGAACCGATTCGGAGGCAGAACGCAGGCCCTGCGCCTATGCAGAACGGTCGGGCTTTGCCTATCAGCATTTTCCCATCACAGCCGGCAGTGTGCCGCCTGATACACTGGAAGAAGTACCGTTCACCTACCTCCGGATTGCTCAGCAGCGCGAAGCCGTGGAGGCAATCCATGCGATCGCTTATGCAGACACCGGCGTCCTGTTCTGCTGTACGGCAGGCAAGGACAGAACCGGCGTCATTGCGACGTTGCTGCTGTCAGCCTGCGGCGTGGATCCGCAGCTTATTATTGAAGATTACGCAGTCAGTCGGTATTATAATCGGGACCGACTGGAACGATACCTGGCGGAACATCCTGAGACGGACCGTCGCATTGTCCTGGCGAATGAAACCAGCATGGATCGCTTTCTGGCTCTGGCTGCTTCTCACTTTGGCGGAATCAATCGTTACTTTGAGCAGAGCGGTCTCTCCCCTGCCGACCTTGCGCTGATCCGGCAAAAGCTGCTCCCATGTACCTGACCGGGAAGAGGTTTCCCACCATGAAATACCCATGCTCAGAATAAAACGCCGGTAACTGTCCGGAAGCACCCACGGGAGCAAAGACGGCATTTTCTTTCTCTGTGTTTATCTGCTCTCCAGAACTGTATTTCTGCGGATCATGCTCAGCACGCGCGTTCCGCTTCTTTCCAGATCATGCCGGCTGACCCTGCCGTCGTGCAGCCCCTGCAGCAGCGCCTGGTGCTGATCCTCCCGGCCCGGGCAGACCAGATCGCACTGGGCAGCATGCGCCTTCTCCACGTCGCTCTCGATCTGCACCACATCTTCCATATGCTCGTCTTCCTGTAATGGCGTTCACGTGGAACCCGGCCTTCCTTTCAGCCTTGCCAAGTTGCTTCGGCAGGGATATAATCACATTCGATTTTTCACCTGCATTTGTTGAATGTCAGCATCAGTTTCAGGAGTATTGGTGTATATTATCTTCTGCTGATCCTGCTGCGCGGCATGATCCTCCTGACGGAAAAGAAGGCCAGAGCAGAAGAGGAGACAGGCGCGGAAAGCCTGAGAAGGCGGATGTTTGTGATTTGCTCCGCTCTTCTCCTGCTGCTGAACCTTTGCCTGATAGGGCCTTTGATGCTGCTGGTGAAGCAGCAGCGGCCCGTGCATATGGCCCTGATTCCCGCCATCGCCATGGCCGCGTATGCGTTTGACAAGATCACGCTGGCCTCCATCAACCTGGTAAAAAGAAAGAGGAGCGAAAACTGCCTTGTCAGGCTGCTTCGCTCCATCAATTTCATTGACGCGCTGCTGTCCATCATGACCCTTCAGAACACATTGATCATGGTTGCCGGGAAGGGGGACAGACTGAGTGGCCTCCAGCTGGCCGCCGTCACCAGCTGGATGATGTGGCTGATCATCGTGGTGCTGTCGGTCAGCGGTTTAATCTATGGTGTCAGAGAAGAAAGAAAAATCCGGCAGGATCAGTTCCTCAGTTAAACCCGAATATCTTCTGAAAGATTCTGTAGCCGAAGATCATCAAGGCCCATCCGCACTTTCCGGGCAGATGCACCGCCTGCTCCATCATCTGACAGAGAGGGCCGAAGGCGCCCCGGCGCAGTGTTTCGTTCATGGGATCGATCCCTTTGTTATTTGTTCAGGGAGAGACCCGCCCGATTCATGGCGATAACCAGAATCGGGATCAGAATGAGCTGCAGGATAATGCCGGGAATCGCGTTGGTGATCGCTCCCGCCAGGAACATGGCCCAGGAAAAGCTGTTTCCGGCCAATCCCGCCAGAATCAGCCTGACGGTTCCCCAGACGATCCGCCCCGCGATCATGGCAATCAGCAACACCGCATATAAAATCGCGGGCTTTTTGGGAAGAAGGCGGTACAGCAGCCCCGCCGTTCCGCCGTAAACCGCAAGCTCAAACGCCATGGCCACCGCGCCTGGAAACATGGCAGGCATCCCGAATATCACGGAACGGAGCAGCGGCGCGATAAAGCCCACCGCCAATCCCCAGGGCCAGCCGCACATAAAGCCGCAAAGCAGCGCCGGGATATGCATGGGGCAAAGCATGGAGCCAATCTGGGGGATCTGGCCTACCAGAAAAGGCAGAACCATGGCCAGGGCCAGAAATAGCGCCGAATAGGTAAGCTTGCGAACCTGAAGGGAACTCATGCCTTTTTCCTTATCTGTCAGTTGTTGAATATTCAGCATGGCATCTGCCGTTGCATCGGCTGAGGTATGGCCGCCCCGGCCGTACCTGCATTGTGCGGATTCATGGGAATAAGCATCTGCCTGGCCCGGCCCGAAGCTGCCGCGTCAGCCATGACCAGGCCCCGTCCTCGGTTCAGCTGAAAACCGGGATGGCATGCCCTGTCGTCCTCAGCGCGTCCTGATCCAGGAGGCCGTCGCTGTAAACCAGTGAACCGTTGATAAATACCTTTTCAATCCCGAAGGGCTGCTCCCGGTCCGGTATGCCGTTCCTGAGCGCCTCCTCATCGAATACGGTCAGGTCCGCATAGTAACCTTCCTTCAGGTAACCGCGGTCCTGCAGCATGAACCGGTCTGCCAGAGCGCCCGTCATCCTCCGGATGGTATTGGGCATCGTATCCCCCGTTCCCCGGAGGGAATCCCGCAGGAATTTCGGATAGCAGTCATAGATGGCCGGGTTCTGAATTCCGTGCTCTTCCACCCATGCGTCGGTCATATAGAGGCAGTGCTCATTATGCTCAAATTCACTGATGATCTCCGGCGTGGAATAGGGCCCCATGTTCACCCGGCCCAGGAAATTGCTTTTTTCGCAGAGCATCAGGTAGGCCTTCAGATCCGAGCACCCTTCCTCCTTCGCGATCTGGTGTACCGTTTTCCCTTCGTACTTTTCGTAGCCCGGACCGATGTACGCGATCTGAATATCCTTGAATCCAAATCCCAGCAGCCGGCTGGACGCCTTCACCAGCGCCGCCAGCTTCAAACGGTTAAACGGCTTTTTCCGCTCCTCCTCCGTCATGCCCTGATACCAGGCCGGCAGAATGACCGTGATGACGGATACGCCCAGGCATTCATTGTAGATATCAAACATGACGTCCACCCCGTCCGCCCTAAGCTGTTCGAAGATCTTCAGCAGCTCATCCTTGTCCCCGATAGATCGCCGACCCACAAAAATCGCATGGGAATACTGCAGCTTCAGCCCGGTTCCCTTTGAAATTTCCACCAGTTCGTCCACAGCCCTGAGCAGGTGGGACCGTCCGAAAAGCTGCGGGTAAGCCATGGAAACCTTTGATTCCGCCCTCGGATGAACCGTCAGCGGCTTATTGTATTTCACGCACAGCTGCGCAACCTTCCGGATTTCCTCCGTATCCGCGTAAAGTCCGGGTTTATACATGAGTCCCAGGGAAAGCCCCGCCGCTCCCTGCTGCAGAGCCTTCTCCAGGATGTCCAGCATCTTCTTTTCCTCTTCCGGGGTCAGCGGTCTGTTCTCAATCCCGCCGGCAGCCGCCCGGGCGGAGCAGTGTCCCGCCAGCACGGCCATATTGCAGGGCATATTTCGGTCCGTTGCTTGGAAGTATTCCTCCGCCGTTCCGTATTGGCCCGTCGTGTTTTCAAACCCGAAAATCCCGCCGCCCAGCTTATCCGTATAGGGATTTCCTTTTTCAAAACCGATTTCGGATATGCCGCAGTTGCCCGTGACAAAGGTGGTGATTCCCTGCATCAGAAAAGGCTGGAAATAGGGCAGCGGGTCTTTCTTGATGGCGAACCAGTCATTGTGTGAATGGCCGTCTATGAACCCGGAGGAAACGGACTTCCCTTTCAGATCGATCACCCGGTCCGCAGGTTCCTCGATGCCTTCCGCGATCCTGACAATCCTTTCATCCTCCAGCAGAATATCCGACAGATAAGGCTCCGAGCCCGTTCCGTCGTAAATCTTCGCGTTTTTTAACAGTTGCTTCATTCCATGCCGCTCCTTCCCCGTCAGGGCGCCGGGGTCCAGTATCTTTGCTGATAATAGTCCGTAAAGCAGTAGGTCACCTTGACCTTCCTGTCTCCGATGGGCGTATTGGCAATCTCCGTTTCCTGACCCAGCACAATGGGATTCCCCAGCAGGAAGCTGTCCTGATAATTCCCCTGATAGTCATAATAATCGCAAAGGAACTGAAGCTGATCCCCGGCGCCGATCTGAATCAGATTCTTCGCCTGAGCTTCCGTCTCTCCCCCGTGATAGACCGTCTGGGCGCCGCTGATCACGCCATAGGGATGTTCATTGTCGAACAGGAGCATCAGCTTTACCCGCTCTCCATTCAACAGGGCCGGCGTGTATCCGGTGATGGCCCAGGCTTCCCCCTCTTCCTCGGTACCCAGATAGTAATACGCGATGGGCTGCCCGTCAATGGAAATCCAGGTGCCGTCAAAGTCGGCAACCAGGGAGTCTCCCTCCAGGGTGAAGGTGTTGTCCATTCCCAGATCGATATACCCTTCTTCGTCGTCCACAAAGACGTTCACGCACAGGCTCTCCACTTCACTCCACTGGTCCCCGGAAAGGGTGAGCCTGTCCCCGGACCATACCAGTGCGGCAGGATCCAGATGGTGGGCCATCAGGTACTCTCCCACCTGATCCGCGGTAATGCTGCGCCCGGAGAAGATGCTCAGCAGATCCCCGTATCCGCCGGAGGTACTGCCGCCGGAGGTGCTGCCCCCGTAGGTGCCGCCGAACAGGCTTCCCAGAAGATCGGACATATCCCCGGAGGATGAATAAAGGCTGCCGTAGGGAGAAGACCCATAGCTGCCGGACCCGGAGCCGTAACTTCCAGTTCCGTATCCGCCGCTGCCGGATCCATACCCTCCCATCAGGCTTTCCAGCAGGCTGGACATGCCCACGCTCTGGCTGCTGTAGTTGTTCAGGCTCGTGCCCGCCACGGCCTGCCCGCTCAGCTCCAGGCTGGCAAATTCCTGAATGCACCTGGTATATTCCTCGTCCATGCCGATGGCCTGGTAGGTGGAAACCATCTGCCTCAGCTTGCCCGCCGCCTTATAGGGGAAATAAATGCTCAGGCCGTAGGCATTGGAAATGGATCCTCCGGTCCGGTTATATTTCACCGCCCCCTTCAGCGCCCTGGCAAGGCTTTTGCCCTGAGCATTCCCCAGATTATTGGCAAAATGTACCAGGTCGATCTGATCAATTCTGGTGGACTGGGCAAACTCCCGGGTCCTGCTGCGCGCCGTAGCCAGGGTTTTATATTCCTGATTCTGAATCAGTTCCGTGGCCGCTTTGCTGAAGGAAGTCAGCTCAGCAGGCACGGTGGCCTGCAGCTCCGCCAGATCCACGACGGACAGGGTGGTCCCCTGCCCGCGGCACTGCCGGTTGCAGACCTCCACGAAATCATCCACGATCTTCTTGCCGATTTCCACCGTGGGCATGCTGGAGTTCTTTCCAAGGGAGGTCAGCCAGTTGGTATAATACCAGCCTACCCCGGGCTCGGTCTCCTCGCTGGCGATCATATAATCCGCATACTCGCCCAGCATGAGCCCGTTTTCCACCGTAGCCATCAGGCAGGCATCAAACCCGATGAAATCAAACTTCTGACCCGCCTGCTTCAGGGCTTTATTGATTCCCGCAAGGGACATGGAACCGCTGGAAGAGAACTTCTCGTCATATCCGTAACCTGTGACGGAACCGCCGCCATGGTCCCAGAAGATGAGGCACATCCGGTTGGCCGGGAACCGCTCCGCTCCGTATTGGATAAAGCTGGCCAGCGTTTCAGGTTTCGTCATGGACACCGCGCCCATATCCTTTTCCAGGCAGTAGAGTTTTCCGTCCTGAATCTGATAGATCTGGTTCACGGAGCTGGACACCACATTATTGCGCCATCTTCTGCACCCGCCCGTGTAGACGATCAGGTTGACCCTGCTGCCTAGCGTGGCCTGGGTCATCTCCTTCAGGTCGGAGGTGCCCATGCCGTTCTGGCTCTCCAGGTCGGTGCCGCACATATAGACCAGGATGGTGACTTCATCTTTGTTGTTTCCCCGGATCACCGTATATTTATCCCTGGCCTTGGAGGATACGGTGGTATCCACGGAGGAGGTATTGCTCCCGGAGGAGCTTCCCACGGAGGGATAGGAAACGGAACCGGTCGTGCCGGAAGACGATGAACCGCCCGTGTAGCCGCCGAAAAGGTTTCCCGTATAATCATAGACTGAGGATCCGCTGGAGCCCAGGAACGCGCTCAGCAGATCCTCCAGGCTGTCCTTGCCGGAAAGAGCACCCGAGAGGTTCGTCCCCCCGGAGGAAGTGAGGTCTCCCTGCGTGGAGGATATGCTCCCGGAGGACCCGGTTGAGGTGCCCGCGGTTGAAGTGCCGGTCTGCGTGGTGGAAGACGGCAGCACGGTCTGGGAGGAATCATCTCCTCCCAGCAGGCCCGAAAACCGTCCTCCCCCCAGGAGTACCACAAGGGCAATCACGATCAGGAGCAGCTTGCTTCCCCCGCCGCTTCCCCTCACGGGAGCGGTGGACCGCTGAGATCCGTTTTCCCCGGATGCGGAGTTCGCAGCCTGTCCTCTTCCTGTCTGCCTTGGCCGCTGCTGCGTGAAGGGAGACTGCTGCGTGGGGCGGCCGCTTCCCGTCTGCTGGGGGCGCTGCTGGGTAAAGGGGGTCTGCTGGGCAGGACGGCCGCTTCCCGTCTGCTGGGGCCGCTGCTGGGTGAAAGGGGACTGCTGGGCAGGACGGCCGCTTCCCGTCTGCTGGGAAAAAGGATTCTGCTGAGGCCGCTGCTGCGTGAAGGGGGACTGCTGCGCAGGGCGGGCCGAATTCGTCTGCTGCTTTCGTTCCTCGTATCCTCCCGTATTGCCTACCGGGCCGGTGCCCAGCCCCTGGCCCTTCTTCTCTACGCCCTTTCCTTCCGATACGATCTTCTTTTGCCTCGCCCTGGGTCTCCTTTGTTCATCCATGCTGCAAACCTCCCTTTCTCTCCTGCTTTCTCAGCGTTTCTCTCCGCCTGTTTCTCCTTTATTACTGAATGTTCCAGCTGCCTACCTGGTCGCTGAATCCGATGCCCAGCACCTCGCAGGTTTCCCGGGCAGCTGTCTTCCCGTCATACTTCCCGATCTTGTTCAGCTGCTGCCCCATGAACACTACCACCGCCGTCTGGCCCCCGTCCAGGTCGCAGGCCTGCGTGCATCCAGCCGCCTGGCACAGGAAGGCCAGCTGGGGCATGGTCACGCCTTCGCTGCGGCTTCCAAGTCTTCCCTCGCACATAATATCCACATAATGCCCCGGCTCAATCATCCCGAAAGCATGCCTGGGATTCTTGGCCCGGCTCTTGTTGGGATCCTGAACCCAGTCGCTCAGCTTTCCGTCCCGGATCAGATAGGGTCCGAAGCTGAAGACCATGTAGGCGTCCTGATCCAGGTAATCCTGGGCCGTCATCTCCATGCTGGCATGCACATCCACATGTCCGTCCTCATAGAAGGCCAGCGTGTCCAGGTTGGGGAAGAATTTTGTTTCCAGATAGTCGTAGGCGTCATCGTAGTAGATTTCACCGTTCCGGATCTCGATCCCCACGGGATGGCCGTTCTTGCTCCCGACCCGGTAGGTATAGTAGTCGCTGTTGCAGGCGAAAACCAGCCGGTTTTTGACAGCGGTTTTTGACGCGTCCACCCGGCTTTTTTTCCCTACGGGCTTTTCCGGGGTGTATTCCACGTTCACCATTTTCTCCCCGGCTTCCACGTCGCACCAGATTTCCGTCTCAAACCAGGTGAGCGGCATGCTCCCGTCAAATTTCCTGGTAATGATCAGTTTCACACCTGCATTGATGAACACATAATGGCCCCGGGCATCGTCGCTCCAGATGAATTCCCCTTCGTCCAGAAACCCCTTCTCATTCAGCGCCGGCAGGCCCGGCACCTCCTCCAGGGTCCATCTGCTCACCGGCTCCTGCTCCCGGCTCTCCGCCAGGTTCTCCAGCGGAATATTCTCCAGCAGGTCTTCCCGGATCAGATCCGGTCCCACCAGGCTTTCCGCAAGTCCGAAGGTGTTATTGGCGTAGGTGATGCCCTCCTGATACACGCTCTTTTCCTGGTCATCCTGCGTCTTATGGAACAGATACGCGTAATAGGCCAGGCCCATCCCCGTCCGGCCGCCCAGCTTCTCCAGGGGCCGGTTCCAATCGAAGATCACCTGATCCCCTTCCCCGCCGTACAGATGCAGATACAGCTTCTGAACCTGCCATTCTGCCCCGTCGAAGGCCTTCCTGCAGGCGTCCGCAAGCATCATTCTCTGGGCGTTGCCGCCTTCTCCCTGCTCGTCCGGGCCCACCATGACCTCTGGCTTTGTCCGGGTCAGCACCTCGTTCAGCCATCCGGCCAGCACCTGCTGCCCGTTCCTGCTGTCAATGGTTTTGTAGGCCGCGGAGATGCCCCCCTTAACCTTGGCGGTCTTGAAGCTTCCGATGATGGGATAGTTCCTGTACCCCATGCTCCACAGCCCGTTCAGCAGCTCGCTCCGCCGGGTGGTATTGGCATAGCTCATGCAGGCCACAGCCACCGTTCTGCCCATCTCCCGCGCATAGTAGGGAATCGCCCCGCCCAGGTACAGCAGCTCCTCCTCCGGGTGGGCCACCACGAACAGCAGATCGCTCTTCTCCGGCGTAGGCTCCCACCTCTGTACCCATTCGGGAATGCGGCCCTCTCCGAAGATGTAAACCTCGTTAAAGCCCATGGTCTGCTTTTTATCCCCCAGGGCATAGACCCGCACGTCCGTAACCCCGTCCAGCTCATAGAAGGCATGGATATACTCGCTGCCCTCCCTCAGGGTCTCCCAGTCTCCGCCCCTCTTCACCTGGATCTCATAGCTCTCCGGCTTCTTTTGAAAGCACAGGTAGAGTCCGTGGATGGAGGTGGAGGATTCCAGCGTCAGGGAGGGATTTTTCACGCTCTTGCTCTCTGAATAGGTGGTAAATTTCCGATCTGTCAGGTTTTTCGGATTCTTCACTCCTGAAAGGCTCAGAGTCACCTCCGTTGTTTTCAGCTCCAGCGCGTCCAGAGTTTCCGCGGATGCGGCGCTGCAGGCCGCCGCGGCCAAAAGAACCAGGCAGAGCGTCAGAATCAGCAGGCTTTTCTTCTTCAAGGGACTTGATTCTCCTTTTTTCGTAACTGTTCAGTTCTGAAAAGCGGAGCGTCAGTCCGCTTCCTTCTCCTGAATATTCTCCAGGAAATCGTCATGTTTCACATCCGGGCCCACCCGGGAAGCATACAGCCCGAATGCCGTATTGTCGTAGGCGGCTCCCGTCACTTCCACGCTCAGCCTGTGCCACTGTCCGTCAATCTTGACCTCGGCCCGTTCCTGGGTCTTATGCAGCGCATAGGCTTCGCTGGCTACTTCCAGCCCGGTTTTCCCGCCGAAGCTCTCCAGCGGCACCGTCCAGTCAAACTTCGTCAGCTGGTCGTTCTCCCCGTACAGGTGAACATACAGCTTTCTGACCTGCCAGGTGCCGTATTTCGCTGCCGACTCCGGGTATTTCTCCGGATCCGCCGCCAGCTCGTACCCCTGAACTGCCGCGTCAGCAATCATCTTGTGCTGGCCGTGGCCGTATTCCCCGTTCAGATCGTGGGTCACCACCACCTCCGGCTGATATTTCCGGTACAGCTCCGTGACCCAGGAAAGCACCTTCTTCTTCCCTGCGTTGCTGTAAGCCTGTGTCACTTTCTTGCTGTATGCGTCCCGGAAGGATCCGAATACCGGATAGTGCCGCACGCCCATGGTCCAAAGCCCGTTCAGGGCCTCGCTCCTCCGGGTTGTATTGCTGTAGGACAGGTAGGCCACAATGACCCGCTTGCCCCTTTCCCCCGCGTAGGTGGGGATGGCGCCACCCAGAAAGATCATTTCATCGTCCGGATGCGCGGAGAAGAACAGGATATCCGCCTTCTCCTCCGTCTCCTCCCATCGCTGGACCCAGTCCGGAACATTTCCTTTTCCGAAAACGTATATCTCGTTTACGCCCATCTTCTGCTTCTTCTCCACGGTGGAACAGATGCGGATGGACTGCTCCCCCTCCAGGGGATAGTAGGTATGGTAGAACCGGGAGTCTCCGTCCAGGAGCCTGACCCAGGTCACCTTTCCCTCCTCGTCCGTCTCCGGCACCTGGATTTCAAAGGTGGCCGGCATCTGACGGAAGCAGATGTAAAGGCCGTACATGGGCGTCTCGCTGGAAATGGTGATCCAGGGATTTCTGATCTCGTTGCTCTCCCAGTAGCTGGTGTATTTCCCGTCGATCATCAGGGATTCGTTCCACTTTGTGGAGCACATCCTGAAGGTGCATTCCTTCGTCAGGTCAGGGGCTTCCTCCGCGCCTGCCCTGCCGATCATGAGCAGGACCGCCGCCAGCAGAAGCAGTTCCCAGGGAATCCTTCTTCTTGCTTTCTGATGGTTCACGTGTTTTCCTCCCGCTCAACTTTTTCCTCTTCGAACTCCGGATCCGCAGGGGGCATCTTTTCGCACACCATCAGGTAAGCGTCCTCCCCGTTGTCCTCGTAATACCGTTTCCGCTTGCCGAGGGTCACAAACCCTGCCCCCCTGTAGAGTCCCTGAGCCCTCTCATTGCTGACCCTGACCTCCAGATCCGCCCAGGCAGCCCCCAGGTTGCTGGCATACTGCATGAGCTCCTCCACCAGCCGTCTTCCCAGCCCCTGGCCGCGGCAGTCTTCCCGCACCGCAATGTTGGTAATATGGCATTCGTCCAGCACCACCCAGGTACCGGCGTAGCCCAGGATTTCACCCTCCCTGTCCGCCACCAGATACCGTGCCACCGCGTTTTCCTCCACCTCCCGGCGAAAGCTTTTCTCGCTCCAGGGTTTCGGAAAGGTGGCGGCCTCGATGGCTACCACCTGCTTCACGTCCCGGTACTGCATCCGGCGGATCCGAATCTGTCCTTCCTCACCCATGCCTCATGGCCTCCAGCAGCTTTTTGTTCTTTTCGGCATTTGGCGGCCGCAGATAGGTTTCCTTCAGTTCCGTGTAGGGCACGCTCTCGCCGCTTCGGGCGGCAATCCGCCCTGCCGCGGAGGGGCGCAGATAGTTGAAGGGGGACTCCGGAAACCGGGCCTTTTCCCCCATGATCTCGCGGATTCGCGCTTCATGGACCGCAGCCCCGTCCCCGGTAAACAGGCAGATTCCGTCCCACATTTCCCCCGCAGCCTTCAGGAATTCTTCCAGTTTGACGGCTCGGTTCTCCGTCCGGCGCTCCCCCTGATAAAAGCAGGCTCCGTAAACCTGTCCCGCCCGGGCGTCCTGCAGCGGACAGATCAGAAGGGGCTCCGCCCTCATTCCCGTGCTCTCCGCCAATGCTTCCAGTGCGTCCACCGGGATGCAGGGCAGGCCGCTGCCGTGGGCCAGACCCTTGGCAGTGGCTACGCCAATGCGCACCCCCGTAAAGCTTCCGGGTCCCGTCACAACCGCCAGGGCATCCAGGTCCGCAAGGCGCATTCCCGCCATCTCCAGGCTGCGTTCCGCCATGGGCATCAGGCTCGCACTGTGGGTATAATGGTTCTGGCAGGTCATCTCCGCCAGAACCTTTTCCTCCTCCATCACCGCCGTTCCGCATACCGGGCCGGAGGTATCTATCGCCAACAGTCTCATTCCTCTATGTTCTCCAGCTTCCGAAAATTCCCGTGCCGTACCGCACGGATCCGCCGGGTTTCCTCCCCTTCCGGGGAAATCTCAATCATCAGGAAATCCGCCGGCAGTGCCTCCGGGCATCTTCCGGGCCATTCCACCAGTGCCACCCCGTCTCCGCCCAGGTATTCATCCATCCCCATCTCGTACAGCTCCTCCGCGCTTTCCAGCCGATACCAGTCGAAATGGTACAGGGGAAGTCTCTCCCCGGAATAGACGTTCAGGATCGTAAAGGTGGGGCTGGTTACGGTCTCCCGTACCCCCATTCCCTGGGCAATTCCCCGGGCCAGTTCGCTTTTCCCGGCTCCCAGCGGCCCCTCCAGCAGGATCACATCCCCCGCCCGGAGCTCCGCTGCCAGCCGCACCCCCAGCGCCCGGGTTTCTTCCGCGCTCTCCGTTCTCATGCCAGGCACATCCGATCCGCGCCCACAGGCCGAATGTTCAGCACATGGCAGGCTCCCTCTCCGAAAGTCCCGTTCATTTCCGCCACGAAAGTGTCCACATCCTCCAGCGGCACGAAATTCAGCGTGGTTCCCGCAAATCCGCCCCCGTGAATTCTCCAGGCGCCCTTTCCCTTCAGCATCGCTTCCGCCATGCACAGGGCCAGGCTCAGGCTCTGGTCGTCGTTCGTGGCATAAATATTCTGCAGATACATGCTGGAGGATCTTCCGCTTTCAATAATCAGGCCCAGGAAATCCTGGATCCGATCCTCCTTCAGCGCCTTCACCTGTTCCGGCACCCTTGCGTCCTCGTCCACAAAATGCATGGCCCGCAGCAGGGCCCTGTCACTGACGGATTTCCGAAGCTCTCCCATCCGCTCCATCAGCGCTTCCCGGCTGATGCCCCGCAGGGTCTCCTGCCCGAAGCAGGCCGCTACCTGCCGCATTTCCCGGGGGATGGCCGCGTAGTGATCCGTCAGATCCTCATGGTTTCCGCCGGTACCTACGACTACCAGGGCATACCCCTTTGCCGCGAAGTCATACTGGAGCGCCTCCACCTTCGGATCCTGTTCATCCCGGAAATCCACCGTTACCAGGCCGCCCGCGGCGCTGGCCATCTGATCCAGCAGCCCCGAGGGCTTCCCGAAATACAGGTTTTCCGCCCTTCGGCAGATCTGCGCCCTCTCCGGGAAGGGCATGGAAAAGGCATTGAACAGCCCGTCGAACACTCCGCTCAGCATCACTTCCAGCGCAGCGGAGCTGCTCAGTCCGCTGCCTCTGCCCACGGTGGATGTCACCACCGCATCAAATCCGCCGATCCGGTATCCGGCCTTTTTCATGCCGTCAGCCACCCCGCGGATCAGTCCCAGGGTGCTTCCTTCCTCCTCCTGCCGTCTTTCGGTGTCCGACAGGTCCAGCGTCAGGGGCTTAAATCCCTCGCTGTTGAAATGGACAATCCCATCCTCCCGGGGAGAGGCGGCGCACAGAATATCCAGATTTACGCTGGCGGCCAGCACGCGGCCCCTGTTATGGTCCGTATGGTTTCCGCCGATTTCCGTCCGTCCGGGAGCGGAAAAGACCGTCACCCGGTGTCCTTCTCCGAAGTCCTCCTCATGTTTCCGAATCAGGTCCAGATACCGTTCCCGCTGCCGGGCGAGCACCTCTGCCCCCGGTCCGTACAGCATGGTCAGATGATCGGCAGCTTCCTGGGAATTCAGTTTTTCCGCCCACAGATTGACACAGCTCATTTTTATACCTCTTCTTTCCTCATCGCCATTCGATTGCGGTTTGTTCCTTCAGCGGACATATTTCTGCCAGAGAGCCAGCATGTCCGCCATGCCCCGGCGTTCCACCCCTTCGCGGAAATCATTCCAGGTTTCGTCGTCCAGCGAAAGATCCCCGGTGATGAACTCGGCCATCATCTGCTCCGCGTAGGGGGCGATTTCCGCCTGCAGCTTCGCGATCTGCTCCGCATCCTCCTTCGCCAGATATCCCTGGGGGAAGGGCATCACGGCATAATCCTTCACCCGGCTCATCTGATCAATCAGCGTCCCGGTGCTTTTGTCCGCGTATTTCGCCTGGAAATCCAGCGTCACAATGCCCGGAAGGATTCCCCCCTCGCTCAGGGTGACGTTGGGCAGCACGTCGCTGGCCACCGTCTGCAGATCCGCCATCCATTCCCACTTGCCGTCCTCGTTCCAGAAATACTCCGATCCTTCCTGTCCCGCCTGAACCAGGATGCTTCCCTCTTCCGTGTACAGGTAGTTCACCCAGGCGATCAGCTTCTCCGGATCCTTGCAGTTCCGGGTCAGGCCAAAGGTTCCCTTCGTCACCGGTCCCAGCAGATCCCGGTAGATCTGCTTCCCGTTACAGGTCAGGGGCGTCAGCACCGTGTACTGATCCATGGCGGAGGCCGGCACAACGGACAGCGGCGTCGTGCTCAGAAACGCGCCGTAGGTAATGGCCGCGTTGCTGTCCGTAATCTGGCGCAGAGAGTCCACGATCGTAAAGCTCTGATGGCTCAGCAGGTTTTCCTCCCACAGCTGGTGGAGCCAGGTCAGAAAAGCCCTGTTTTCCTCAGAGGTCAGGGATGACACCGCCTTCCCGTCCTCCGTGTGCAGGTAGTAGTCGTTCTCCACGATGCCGAAAGCGTGGCCCAGGAACCGCAGGTCCCATACGCCCAGCACGCTCAGGGGAGTCTCGTCCTTTTTGCCGTTCCGGTTCGGATCCTGAGCCCGGAAAGCCCGCAGCACTTCCGTCAGTTCCTCCGCCGTAGTTGGCATTTCCATCTTTACGTTATTCAGCCAGGTCTGGTTGATCCAGATCAGGTTATTGGAGGGAAGCTCCGTAATCCCCGGCAGGGCCCGAATCGTTCCGTCCGGCAGGGTAATCGCCTCCAGATAATCCGGGTTTGCCTCCAGCAGGGCCCACAGATCCGGCGCGTATTCCGCCAGATAGGGCTTCAGGTCGATCAGAACGCCGGACTCTGCCATGGCCAGCGTTTCGGCATCATCCAGCCCGGCCTTGAACAGCACATCCGGAAGATTTTCCCCGTCGGTCAGAGCGGTCTTCCGACTCTCCCAGGCTTCCTCATCCGTATACTGACGGTATTCGAAGGAAATGCCTGTCTTCTCCTGCATCCGCTGGAAAAAAAGATTCGTTTCCCAGTCGTGATTGCTGCTTCCCCCGTCATACCCTTCCATCACATAGTCCGGCGCCTGCAGCCCCTCGGCAGTCGCCCCGCCCAGGCCGCAGACGATCATGATCGCCGCCAGCAGGATACCCGTCAATTTGCGCATGGATGATCCTCCTTTGATCTCCGATACAGATAAATATTCAGTCTGTATTATATGCATTTCAACCTTCCTTTGCAATCCTGCCGCTTCAAAAGTTTAGGGCAGCGGGGAGGAATAACAGCCTTCCGGAGTTCCCTGTCTTTTCTCGGACAAGGCCTCTGAAACAGGATTGCCTCAGCGGTTCTTTCACCCGGCTGCGGCATTCCGCTGTTTCAGCAGGGCTCATGTTTCAGCGGCCCTTGCTCATTTCCGGTTCAGGAAAGATCTGATCAGAGGGATCACCTTCAGATCCGCAGGCAGCCATTCCACCGAATCCAGTTCATCCGGGGAAAGCCATCTGGCCGCCTCGTGCTCCAGAAGGGTAAAGCTGCCGGATACTGCCGTGCACCGGAAGCAGTGCATGGTCAGATGGAAGGAGGGATAATCATCTTCCACGGTTCCGATCAGCTCCCCGGCTTCCACCACCGTATCCAGCTCCTCCCGTATTTCCCGGATCAGCGCTTCCCGGGGCGTCTCCCCCTCCCGGATTTTTCCGCCGGGAAATTCCCAGCCGTCCTTGAACTCCCCGTATCCGCGCTGCGTTGCAAGGATCATGCCATCCCGGCAGATCACCGCGGCCGCTACCTCCACGCGTTTCATCCGACTTCCTCCAGCCCTCAGGCCATCTGTATTTCCCGTCTCGCGGGGGATAAACCGGATTATAGCACCTTCCCCCGGACTTTTTCATCTGACATTCACATAATTTTCTTTCTTCTTTAATAGAAAAATGCTATCATACGGTTATTCCCGCCGGTGTATTTCGCGGGAAAAGGACCGGAGGCCTTCAAAATGTCAAAGATGATAGGAATTGATCTGGGCACCACGAATTCCTGTGTTGCCTTTATGGAAAACGGACATGCTACCGTGATCCCCAATGTGGAAGGGGGCCGGACCACCCCCTCGGTGGTCGCCTTCACCAGGTCCGGCGAGCGCCTGGTGGGACAGAGCGCCAAGCGGCAGGCCGTCACCAACGCGGCCCGGACCTTCAGCTCTGTGAAACGGGAGATGGGTTCCGACAAATCATACCGGGTGGATGGGAAGGACTACCGTCCCCAGGAGCTTTCCGCCATGATTCTGCGGAAGCTGAAGGAGGATGCTGAAAAATATATCGGGGAAAGCGTGACCGACGCTGTGATCACGGTTCCCGCCTACTTCACCGATGCTCAGCGCCAGGCCACCAAGGACGCGGGCACCATCGCCGGGCTGAATGTCCAGCGGATCATCAATGAGCCCACCTCCGCCGCCCTGGCTTACGGGTTTGACAGGATGGATCCCCGCAAGGTCATGGTCTATGATCTGGGAGGCGGAACCTTTGATGTCTCTATTCTGGAAATCGGACATGATATGATCGAGGTCATTGCCACCGCCGGAAACAATCACCTGGGCGGGGATGATTTTGATCAGTGCGTGGTGGGTTTTCTGCTGGATGCCTTCCGAAAAGAGCACGGCATGGATCTTTCAAAGGATCCTATGGCCATGCAGCGCCTGAACGAAGCGGCGGAAAAAGCCAAGATTGAGCTGTCCTCCGCGAAAGAAACCACGATCAATCTACCTTTCCTGGCCCAGACGGCCAAAGGCCCCCTGCATCTGGAAACCAGCCTGACCAGGGCCCGTTTCGAGGAGCTGACTGCCCACCTGGTGGAGGCCACCCGGGGGCCGGTACAGCAGTCCCTGCAGGATGCGGGGCTTTCCCCCGGCGAGATAGACCGGGTTCTGCTGGTAGGCGGAAGCACCCGGATTCCCGCCGTACAGGAGGCTGTAAGGAAAATGATGGGCCGGGAGCCCTCCCGGGATATCAATCCCGATGAATGCGTCGCCATGGGGGCCTGTCTGCAGGGGGGCGTCCTGACCGGGGCTGTAAACAGCCTGCTGCTCATTGATGTAACGCCCCTGTCCCTGGGCATTGAAACCCTGGGGGACAATTTCGCCCAGATCATTCCCCGGAACACGCCCCTTCCCTGCCATCATTCCCAGGTGTTCACCACCGCCGCCAATTTCCAGACCAGCGTGGAGATCAACGTGCTGCAGGGGGAGCGGGGAACCGCCTCCGGCAACAGATCCCTCGGAAAGTTCCGGCTGGACGGCATTCACCGGGCCCTGCGGGGCATTCCGCAGATCGAGGTCACCTTCACCATCGATACCAACGGCATCGTGCAGGTTACAGCCCGGGACCTGGGCACAAACCGCAGCCAGGATATCACCATCACCGGCTCCGGCAACATGAGCCGGGAGGAAATCCAGCGGGCCATGCGGGACGCGGAAATGTACGCGGAGCAGGACCGGCTGAAGCGGGAGGCGGAAGCGCACCATTCTTCCCGGTCCTCCCGCCGGGACAACAATCCCCAGGATGACGGGGCCATGGAGGTATAAAGCTTGTTTGGTTATATTGCCCCCCGGCTGGATGTGCTTACGGAGGAGCAGCAGCTCCGATACCGGGCTTTCTACTGCGGCCTGTGTCAGGAGCTTGGGTCCCTCTCCGGCCGCAGCGGACGGGTCCTGCTCAGCCACGATCTGACCTTTCTCGCGATCCTGCTCTCCTCCCTGGAGGAGCCGGAGGATCGGAAGGATGAAATCCGATGCGAGCTGCACCCCCTGCAAAAGCGCTCGATTATACGAAACCGTGCCACCGGCTATGCCGCGGCCATGAACCTGATCCTGATGGATCTGAAATGCGAGGATCAGATCCGGGATGACCACTCCCGGGCGGCCTCCGCAGAAAAAAAGCGCCTTCAGCCCGCCCTGATCCGGCTTTGCGGGGAATATCCCCGGCAGGCCGGGGAAGCCCGTCAGGCCCTGGAGGCTCTCTGGCAGGAGGAATCAGCCCCGGCGCCTTCGCCGGACCGGTTGGGAAATCTTTCCGGGGAAATGCTCGGCGCCGTTTTCGTTCCGGATTGGGTCTCCCCCTTCTGGCAGCCCGCCCTCCGTTCCCTGGGACAGGGGCTGGGGCGTTTCGTCTACTGGATGGACGCCTGGGAGGACCGGGACAGGGATCACCGGAAACGTGTCTTCAATCCTCTGGACCGCCTGGAGGTGGATTCCGATCTGGAAGCCTTTGTTCACGAGATGCTGGAGATGCTGATCGCCGAGGCCGCAGCCGTATTCGAGAACCTTCCCCTGGAAAAGGATCTTGATCTTCTGCGGAATGTACTATATAGTGGCGTATGGCAGCGGTATGAGGCGAAAATCAGCCGCGCCAGGAAGAAGGAGCAACTAAAATGACCCAAAATCCATTTTCTGTGCTGGGGGTGTCCTCCTCCGCCACAGAGGATGAAATCAAATCCGCCTATCGAAAGCTGGCGAAGAAATACCATCCGGACCTGAATCCGGGGGACAAGGCTGCCGAACAGAAGATGAAAGAGGTCAATGAGGCCTACGCTGAAGCCCTCCGGCTGAAAAAAACCGGCGGCACCTGGCAGCCTGAGGGCGCAGGAGGCTACGGAGGCTACGGAGGATACGGAAGCTACGGAGGATATGGCAGCGCAGGAGGACAGAACGGCTACGGTTCCTCTTCCTCCGGCTGGAACGGGCAGGGATTCTGGGGTGCCGGACCGCGGCAGTCCCAGGGGGATCCCTTCGGCTTCGGCTTTGATCCCTTTGGCTTCGGGACCCGTCAGCAGTCCACCCGTTTCCGCACCCGGAACTATGCAAATCCGGAGCTGAAGACCGCGGAAAACCATGTGCTGGCCCAGCGGTATCATGACGCTCTGAATGTTCTGAACCGGGTTCCTACGCATGACGCGGACTGGCACGCCCTGTATGCCCGGGCAGATTATGCCCTGGGCAACCGGATCTCCGGTCTGAACCATGCCAGGCAGGCCGCCGGCATGGCCCCGGGGGATCCGGATTATCAGTCCCTGCTTCGGGAAATGGAGGCCGGCCGGCAGGAATACCGCCAGACCCGGCAAACAGGATATGATTTCCGTTCCGCCCTTTGCGGCAACCCGTTTCTCACCTGCTGCGCCATGAATATCGCCCTGAACTGCTGCCTCGGCGGCCGATTTATGTGCTGCTGCTGACCTGGCGGCCCTCACCTCATCAGAGCGGCACCTGCGCGAATGGAATCAATCATCCTTCGGAGGCCTGGGCGAAGAGCCCCGCCCGTCAGGATATGTATGAAAGGATCTGAACTTCATGAATAATTTCTGGCAGAATCTCAAGTCTTCCTTTGCCCGGTGGATGGCTGGCCGTTACGGTACGGATGATCTGGGCATCTTCACGCTGCTGGCCGGCCTGATCCTCTCCCTCATCAGCAGCTTCACCGTCTCTCCGCTTCTGAGTTTCCTGGGGCTGGCGCTGTATGTCATCACCATCTTCCGGATGTTCAGCCGGAACCGGGAAGCCCGGATCAGGGAAAACCAGAAGTACCTGAGTCTGACCGGCACCTGGAGCACCAAAATCCGGCAGTTCTTCCGCCGGATGAAAAACCGCAGGGAATATAAATATTTCAGATGCCCCGGCTGTCATCAGCTGCTCCGGCTGAAGCGGGGCTGCGGAGAGAAGGAAATCACCTGCGCAAAGTGCGGGCATCAGTTTAAACAGAAGGCATAAATTTATTTTTTTTCAATCTTTCTTTAAGGAAACTCCCTTACAATGGCCCTGTCAGATGTAAGGGAGGTTTTTCAGTGGCCTAAACCCCCGAAACAGGAACTGACGCCGGAAGGCGCAGGCCGTCCGGACGAAGGAAGCGCTGCATAAATGCTTTTCGGCTGTAATCCCGCCTGAGTGGCGGCGGATTCAGCCTTTGGGAAAGGAATCAGCGTTTTTACTGAATGAAAGGAAAGGTGAAATGCATGAAAAAGCTCTTCTCGGTTCTTCTGGCCCTTCTGCTGGCCCTCACTATGTTCTTCTCCGTCTCGGCCTTTGCTGACGGCGGCCCCGGCGGCACTCCTCCCGGAGATCCGCCCTCCGGAGATTTCGGCGGCGGTACGCCCCCCGATGGAAATCCGCCCTCCGGCGGCCCCGGCGGAGAAGGCGGCCAGAGCGGCGGTTTCGGCGGCGGCACCCCTCCCGGAGGCAGCACCTCTTCCTTTGAGTATTCCGCAGCCGCGGAGATTACGGAAGCTGCTGAAGAGACTGATCAGATATACGCCTCCGAGTCCGCGGATGAGAGTGCGCTGATCATCAATACCGCCGACGCGGTCACAATCTCTGATCCCACCGTTACCAAGACGGGCGATTCGGACGGCGGCGATAACTGCAACTTTTACGGCCTGAACGCCGGCCTGCTGGTCATGGGCGGTTCCACCGCCACCATCTCCGGCGGCACAGTGGAAACCTCCGCCTCCGGCGCCAACGGCGTGTTCTCCTACGGCGGCAACGGCGGACAGAACGGCGCCTCCGGGGACGGCACCACGGTGATCATTTCGGACACCGTCATCACCACCACCGGGGACGGTTCCGGCGGCATCATGACCACCGGCGGCGGCATCACCTATGCCAGCAACCTGACGGTGACCACCTCCGGGCGTTCCTCTGCCGCCATCCGGACGGATCGGGGCGGCGGCATCGTCGTGGTAGACGGGGGCACCTACACCTCCAGCGGTCTGGGATCCCCGGCCATCTACTCTACAGCGGATATTACCGTAAAGAATGCCACCCTGGTGTCCAGCCTGTCCGAGGGCGTCTGCATCGAGGGAAAGAACTCCATTACCCTGGAAAACTGCGATTTAACGGCGAATAACACCCGGTGCAACGGCAACGCGACCTTCCTGGACAGCATTATGATCTACCAGTCCATGAGCGGGGACGCGGACAGCGGCACCTCCTCCTTCACCATGACCGGAGGCAGCCTGACCAGCAAAAGCGGGCATATGTTCCATGTAACCAATACCCACGCGGTCATCACCCTCTCCGGCGTTGAGCTGATCAATGAGGGAAGCGAAATTCTCCTCTCCGTTTGCGATGACGGCTGGAGCGGCGCCTCCAACATCGCCGAACTGGCCGCGGATGCTCAGGATCTGGCCGGCACGATCCTGGTCGGTGATAATTCCGCCCTGACCCTGACCCTCTCCAACGGTTCCACCTTTGAGGGCACCGTAAGCGGAGAGATCGCGAACGCCAGCGGGCAGACGGTTTCCGCCGAGGTCGGCACGGTGAACGTGGTGCTGGATGAAACCAGCACCTGGACCCTGACTGCGGACACCTGGATTACCAGCTTCGAGGGAAATATCGAAAATGTCATCTCAAACGGCTATACGCTGTATGTGAACGGCACCGCGGCAAACTGACGCGAAGGAAAAGCAACGCGCGCAGATACGCAAACAGGTTAAACCTGTTTGCGTATCGAATAAAAAAACAGGCCTGCAATCCGGTTTCATCCGGAGCGCGGGCCTGTTTCCATGCGGTGGATATCCGCCAGCTGAGTATCAGATCATCCGGGCCTTCTTCAGCGCCACGCCTGCGGCGCCGGTCACCACCGCGGCCACGATCATCTCCACCACCGCATTTACGCCAATGGATGCCAGAAGATAGGCCGCCACGCTGCGTCCCGCCATCTGATTCTGAATAAATTCCGTCTGCCCAAACAGGATCACCAGCAGGGACATGAACAGCAGCGTATTAAAAAATGCCGCGGAAAAGCCCGTAACCAGCCCTTTGACGTACATGGGCGCCCGGGTCTTTTCCATTCCCCGGAACACCAGGGCCGCCAGCACCCCCACCATCACCCGGGACACAAACCTCTGTACGAACATCAGGCAGGCAAAGCCGAAGCCGGGGTTCGCCGTCACCAGGGCAACGCCCATGCCGCTGACTCCGCAGATGCCGTAGCACTGCAGAAAGCTGATCAGTCCGAAGGCTCCGCCCAGGATAGCGCCGCCGGGAACGCCCATGGTTATCGCGGCTATGGCCACCGGGATCATGTTAAAAGTAATGCTCAGGCCCATTGGCATGGGAATGTTGACGTAGGCCAGAACGACCAGGACCGCCGCCAGCATGGCCAGCAGCGTCATTCGGGTTACCTTTGTGCGGTTTTTGGATGTGCTCATGTTTCCCTCCGTTCGAGCTCCGATCGCGGATGCCCGTCGAAAAAATATATTTTCCTGCTCTGAATCGCGTCCGGGGCCGAAACTCCCGGCGCAGAGCGTGGAATCAGGCTTTATTATACATGGATTCTGCGGAATGTAAAGAATTTTCAGCCTGTGTGGGGGCAGCCTTCAGGAAATGCTGATTTCGTCTGCTTTGGCTGAAACCGCCTTCGCTCAGGCGGATTTCAGCCTTTGGGCATATATTCAGCCTTTTCTCAGCGAAGGATCTGATACAGCGCATAGTTTCCCGGCACTGCGGCCAGATCGAAAACCGCCTCGTTTTTCCGGGTGACATACAGCGGCTCGATGGGCTTCGCGTGTTTCTGTCCCGGAAGCCCGGTCTGGGGCCGGATCGCCTTCGCTCCGCTGATGTGGAGGCGGATCCGCTCCCGCTTCGCGCCTTCCATCACATAGGGGTAAAGGATAAAGGTATCGTTATTGTACAGGAAGAGGCTGATTCGCGCCGGCCCCTCCATCCAGATCCCGTTCACGGCCAGTTCCTGCCGGATGCGGCTCAGCACGGGCTCGGGCAGCCGGTAGAAATCAGGAAGGCCATCCGGAACCGCCAGGCTGTAAATTCGCCCGCCGGCATACGGATCCCGCAGCAGGATGCCCTCGCTCTCCTCGCGGCAGGACAGCTTCACCAGGGCCCAGGTAGCGTTATTGCGGAATTCCATCAGGGGAAGCCTCACGGGCTGATCCCCTTTCGGGAATGTGCAGACATTCTCCCGCTCCTCCACGCGGTAATCCTGTCCTGCGGCGCTCCGTCCGGTCAGGCGGATGGAGGTAAAGTTCTCCATTCCCCGATCGCGCACCGCGTCCCAGAATCCCGATGTCACCAGCGCGTCGCCGCCGGTCTTCCGGAGCCATCCGTCAAGCTTTTCCAGCACTTCAGGATCGCAGGCGGAGGACCGGGTCAGAAGCAGCTGACTGCCGCCCACCGGGAAATACGGGGTGCAGACCACCGGCAGCCCCACCATGCCCAGATAGTCCTGCACATTATCCTCTCCCTGGCAGTGATCGGGCAGGTAGCAGGGAATGCCCTGAGGCTGTCCCGCGCAGTCGAGCAGAGCGTCCAGCCGATCCAGCTGGAAGCCCAGAGAGGGGGTAAAGGAATTGTTCAGCATGGCCTGAAAACAGAACATCATCAGTTCTTTCGGCCTGGAGAATGCCGTCAGATAGGCCTGCTCCAGATAATGCTCCGTCACCTGCATATCGAAGGGGTCAAACCACCCGCCCCCGTTATGTCCGGGCCACATGGACTCAAAATAGGTCATCAGGGAGAAGCTCAGATACCGGGGCAGATGCTGATCCGTGGTCAGGGGATCCCGGGTCTCCGTGCCGGTATACAGTCCGTCAAAGAGCTCCCGCTGAGCTTCAGGATTGTATCCGGTCTCCTGATAGCTTTCCGCCCAGTTAGGATACTTGATGATAATTTTGCAGTCCAGATTAGCCGCTTTGGCCGGTCCGATGATGTCCTCCTGGCTGACCCGGCACAGAAGGTCGAGCCGGTAGGCCTGCCATCCCGCCCGGATGCCGCGGCTGCGGTTGTATTCGTCCCGCGCCTTCAGACAATCTTCGCATGCGCAGTTGGTGAAAAAGAAATCATCAATAATGAACTCATCAAAGTGCGCGCCAATGAAGGCGCTGACCTCCCGCAGCTTCTTCCGCATGGCCGCGTCATTGTAGCAGAAGGTCTCAAACAAGCGCTGCTTGGGCCGCGCTCTCTCCGGCGTGGGGATCACAGTGGTCAGCCCGCCCGCGACCCGTATGCCGTGAGCATGGAAAACCTCGCGGATCATTTCAATCTGATCATGGGAGGCCAGCTCGCCCCGCCAGGGCTCCAGATAGACCTTGTCCAGCCGGAGATATCGTTCCATAAAGGCCAGCTGCTCCTCCAGCTCCTCCCTCTTCACCCGGGCGGCCGCGTGGGCGACGAAATAAGTAGCCAGCGTAAAATTGCGATAATTGCCCATAAAGATTCCTCCTTCGTGGGGCCTGAAATGTCTGTGCATGAGAAATGGCGTGCTCTGCCTCATTTTATGTGATGCCTTCATCTGTGTCAATGCCCGGCTGGCCGGACGCCCTCCTGACCGGCGGTTTATTTCCGTTCCGGCTGGAGCAGGCCGTATTCTTCCTTAAGGGCAAGGATGCGCAGAACGCTTTCGTTGATCCGCTCTTCCGTCAGGCGCCCGTCAGCCACCGCCTTCATGACGCCCTTGTAGGCATTGGTGAAATTATAGGGCAGCAGGAGCATATCCGCCCCTGCTTTCAACGCCAGGACGCAGGACTCCCCGGAGGTATAGGTTCCGTGAATCGCTTTCATCCGCAGCGCGTCCGTAATAATGACGCCGTCAAATCCCAGCTTGTTCCGCAGGAGTCCAATTACCTCCGGGGACAGGGATGCGGGGGTATCCGGATCCGCCGCGGCGGTCAGCTGATGGGAGATCATGACCATCCCCGATCCCGCCTGGATTCCCGCCTCAAAGGGCGGAAAATCAATCCGCTCCCATT
The DNA here is from genome assembly GCA_017412715.1 of Clostridia bacterium. Lineage (GTDB taxonomy): Bacteria > Bacillota > Clostridia > Christensenellales > Aristaeellaceae > Aristaeella. The sequence continues at coordinate 18,829 of JAFPWU010000005.1, read as the reverse complement.
CCTCCCGGGTCCGCAGCGAGGTCCCGGCCCCTGTGTGGGTATTGCCGGATACGGCCCCGTGTCCGGGAAAATGCTTCAGCACGGGAATAATGCCGCTTTCCCGCAGGCCCTCCGTGAACCGGGCCGTCATTCGGGCCACGGCTTCCGGATCACTGCCGAAGGACCGTTTTGAGATCTCCGCGTTCGGTACATCCGTCCGCACATCCGCCACCGGCGCGAAATCCAGATTGAATCCGTATCGCGAAAGATACCCGCCGATGGTCCGGCCGGACGCGTACGCTTCCTCCGGGGAACCGATACTCTCCGGATTGGGCTGTTTCTCCGCCAGCTTCATTTTTTTCGCCACCCGGGAAACGCCGCCGCCTTCCTCATCCACGCCGATAAAAATCCCGATTCCGTTCACATCCTGCGCCGCCTGCAGCATCCCGGCGTTCAGGGCGGCAAGATTCCTTTGGGTGATGTTCGTATCAAACAGAATGACTCCGCCCACCGGAAAGCGCTGAAAGGCTTTCCCCAGCCTGTCGCTGTATGCGGTGACCGATTTCAGCCGTGAGAAGTGTTCCGGCCGGACGAAGAACAGCTGGCACACTTTTTCGTGCAGCGTCATCCGGCCCATCGTCCGCTCCGCGAGGCTCTGTTCCTCCGGGAAGTCGTCCACCATGTATCCGGACGGATCGGCATCCTCCGCAAAAGCAGGCAGCAGAAACACGCAAGCGCAGAGAATGAGCGCAGCGAGAGCCCTCCGGAATAAATAATGCTGTTTCATGCGGATTTCTTTCCCCGTTTCATGATAATAGCCCACGCCATCCTCCATGGAAGCGCAACTGCTGCAGCCCGCATGGTTTCCCGGTGCGTACCAGTCAGTACCCTGCCCGGGATTTCTTCTTCGGTCCGCATTGACGGCCTGCTGCTGAGCCGACCGGGCTGTTAATCCATCGTGTGCAGAACAGGGGCCGACCGCCGGGCGGACAGTCTTTCTTTCAACAGCTCGTACCGTTCCCTTTTTTCTGCCTTTGCAAAATGAACAGCACGGTCCTGTTCTGGGCAGTTTGCGTAGTCCAGCCGGATATCGCCTAATTGCTCGCTGGTGAGATCGAACACGCAGCCGTTCACGTCGTTGAAGCAATGGTAATTTCCATCTCCCAGCGGCACGCCAAGTACCTTTCCGCCATAGATATCCTGGATCAGAAAGGCGGTGATGGAGCATTGACCCAGGGTCCGGTTTTCCGGCGTCCAATCCTTCCGCATCCGGGGTGCGCAGGTTTCTGCGCACCAAATTTCGGATAGCAGATCATAGTAATCGCAAGGGGTCAGCCCCAGGCCATCCCGGACACTGGCTGTTTCCCAGCCGTAAAAACGATAGGTTTTCATCTTTGGTTTCCCTCCTGTTTCCTCCAAAAACCAGAAAACCCCCGATTTGCGGGGGATTTTCCGGGGCGAAATAACGGACGGTTATCTCACATTTTTCTGGCGGAGCGGGTGGGATTCGAACCCACGTGGCGTTGCCGCCAAACTGATTTCGAGTCAGCCCCGTTATGACCGCTTCGATACCGCTCCAGGCACGGGTCGGATTATATCACAGTTGTTCTCCCTTTGCAAACGGACCCATAAAAAAACCCGTCCTGACCAGCAGGACGGGTGGCTCGCTAAAAGATTACATTCCGCGGCGGGCAGCAAAGCATTCGCTGCAGTAGACGGGACGATCTTCCTTCGGCTCGAAGGGAATCTGTGTGGGCTTGCCGCACTCGGCACAGATCGCGTCATACATGACTCGCGGGGCGCCGGCAGCAGGCCGATTTGCCTTGCGGGCCTGACGGCAGGCCTTGCAGCGGGTGGGCTCATTCTGGAAGCCTTTTTCGGCGTAGAATTCCTGTTCCCCTGCGGTGAACACGAATTCCTGGCCACAGTCTTTGCATACCAGCGTTTTGTCTTCGTACATGATAAGGTAACCCCCAAAAAATTGATAATCGGTGAATCTTCGGCTGACCTGGTCTTTGCCCCCACACACGCCATCTGGGAGGTTGCTCTGCGCAATCGCGCCCTCACTCACTCCTCTCGGGCCGGAGCCCGGATGGACTTACATCTAGACCGCACCATGCTCCCCGCCGCTTTTGGCGGATTACGTGGACCGCTTCGCCTGCGACTGGCATCGGCTTGCAACCACAGACCCGAAGTTTTCAACCACGAGCATTATATCCTGCAAGAATCGAAAACGCAAGTTTTTTTTGTGCAAAAACAAGGAATACAGAGAAAAAACCATAGATTCTTCCCATTAGAAAAAGGATTGCGTCCCCGCCGGAACCATAGATCTGTTATTTTCCCTGCCCATAATAGGCGTTCGGGCCGTGCTTCCGCAGGAAGTGTTTTTCTTTTACATGCTCCGGCAGACTTTCCCTGGGCTGAGCCGCGGGAAGCGCTTCCGTATGCCATGCCATCATGGCCACTTCCTCCAGCACTACCGCGTTATGCACCGCGTTCAAAGGGTCTTTCCCCCAGGCAAAGGGACCGTGATGCCTGGCCAGCACGCAGGGAACATACATGGGATTCAGGCCCCGTTCCTCAAAACAGGCGGCAATCACCTTGCCGGTTTCCAGCTCGTAGGCCCTTTCAACCTCCTCCGCCGTCAGATCCCTGCAGCAGGGCACCGGCCCGTAGATATAATCCGCCTGAGTTGTTCCATAGGCAGGGATATCCCGGCCCGCCTGGGCCCAGATCGTGGCCCAGCGGGAATGGGTATGCACTACGCCGCCGATTTCCGGGAACCTCCGGTAGAGCTCCGCGTGGGTCGGGGCGTCCGTGGAGGGATTCATGTCTCCTTCCACCTTATTCCCTTCCAGGTCCATCACCACCATATCCTCCGGCTTCATCTCCTCATATGGCACACCGCTGGGCTTAATGACAAACAGTCCCTTCTCCCGGTCAACGCCTGACACGTTCCCCCAGGTAAAGGTTACCAGGTGATAAGCCGGCAGCAGCATATTCGCCTCGTATACTTTCCGCTTCAGTTCTTTCAACATGTGGATACCCCCTTCTTCTGAATAAAAATAGTATGATAGATCCCCAAGTTCGTCGGCGGACAGTTCTGTCATCCGTTCACACAAAAGCCGGTTTTCCAGTGCTTTCACTGCCCGATAATCCGCCAGTGCTTGTCCGCCCTGTTCAGCAGCTCGCAGCCGTCCTCCGTGACGATCACCAGATCCTCCACCCGGACGCCGAACTGCCCCGGCAGGTAGATTCCGGGCTCGATGGAAAAGATCATTCCGGGCTCCGCAGTGCGCTCGTTGGCGCTGGAAACATCGCCCTTCTCATGATCCGTCTGTCCGATAAAATGCCCCAGCCTGTGGTTAAAGTATTCTCCGTAACCCGCTTCCGTGATCAGATCTCTGGCCGCGGCGTCGATCTCGCAGAAGCGTACCCCCGGCCGGATGATGGATTCCGCTTTTTCATTGGCTTCCCGCACCAGATCATGAATCTTTGTCTGGAAGGAATCCGCCTTCCGGAAAAAGAAGGTCCGGGTCATGTCGGAACAATAGCGGTTCCAGACGCAGCCCATATCAATCAGCACGCAATCCCCTTCCCGGACCCGGGTATCGTCCGGCTCATGATGAGGATCCGCCGCGTTGGCGCCAAAGGAGACAATGGTGGAAAAGCTGTTTCCGGAGCAGCCCCGGTCCAGAAAGGCCTGATCGATAAAGGCTGCTACCTCCTTCTCGGTCATGCCCTCCCGGATGTATTCCGCGGCCAGGGTGTTCACCTCGTCATTAATCCGAGATGCCTCCTTCATCAGGAGGATTTCCGTTTCGTCCTTCACGGCCCGGCAGTCATCCACGCAATCGGAGGCCAGCACGGTTCTCAAGCCCGGGCAGCGTTCCATGAGTGGAATCAGGAAGCCTGCCTTCCACTCCTTATCGATGCCCAGGGGAACCTTCCCATCCACCCTGTCCGCCATCATGCCGATGGAATCGTCCGTATCCGAAAACCAGACTTCTTCAAAGCCCGTATCCTTCACGTTATAGAGCCTGTTCAGGAAGAATACATGCTTTCCGTTCTCCCTGATCAGCAGGCAGAAGAGGCGCTCGTGGGGTTCCACGTCCACCCCCGTCAGATACCAGATGCTTTTCGGGTCTGACACCAGCATCTGGCTCAGTCCCCTGCCTTTCATGTGTTCCAGAACCCGCTCAATTCTGCTGCTCATGCTTTGGTCTCCTTTGCGCGCTAATTGGGATACGGATTGTACTCTATCGTCTCCTGATAAGCCTTATAAGTGGATGTAAAGAGAAGTTCCCGACGGATTTCCCTTTCTCCCTGATACCAGATCTTCCAGGTCTCCACCACGTAGCCTTTCCGTCCGGTAACGGTTTTCTTGCTCTCCCCAACCTTCAGGTTCGCATTCAGCTCGTACTTGGTTCCCTCCGGCTGGGGAATGGTCTTTGTGGTCACGCTCTCCAGATCGATCCTTGTGTCCACCCCGAGGCTCATGCCGTATACGCTGACAGAAACCTTCCTGTCCGCGTAGGAGGCGATGATAAAGATGGGCCAGTCCGTATTGTTTTTAAACTTGAAATCCAGGTCGGGCCAGTTGACCGTAGCGTCAAACCCTTTCTCCACATAGCTGGAGGGCCAAGCGTGGGGGCTCCGCTCCACGATTTCCAGATTCGCCCTGGCTGCCGCGTTAAACAGGGTGGAGCTGGTCTGACAGACGCCTCCGCCGATCTCATCCCGGCTTTGTCCGCCGGAAATGGCCGCCGCGGGCAGGTATCCTTTTTCCGCGGTCCTTTCCCCGGTAGCCGCGTTAAAGCTGAAGGTCTCCCCCGGCAGCACGGTAAGCCCGTTAATGGCCTGCGCGCTCAGCTGGATGTTTGTGTTCCGATTCCTGTTATTTGTCGTTTTTGTGGTATAGGAGGAAATCAGACCAAAGCTGTTCATCAGCTCCGTCCGGGTCACATCCGCGATAATCTTCTCCGGAGTCATGAACAGGGTATTATAATAATTCCCTTCATCCAGCATGGCGGCGGCACGGGAATACAGGAGATCCGGATTCAGATAAGCCCCTGCCCGGTCCTCCGTGAAGGTAAAGGTTTTCGTGCCGAAATCGAAGGTAGCCACTGTGCTGTTTACCGGATCCCGGTTCACGTAATTTGCAATCCCCTGGCACAGTTCCTTCAGGGCTTCATGGTCCCAGGTCTTTTCCGTTTTCAGGCTCACCGGAAAGCTTCTCAGGTTCATCGCCTTTTCAATCCGCTCCTGGAAGGGAGTCCTTCCGCTTCCCCGGAGTCCCGCCGTATTCCCCCGTCCCTGAGCCCAGGCTTTCTCCACGGTCTCCGCCACGTTCCGGGTGACGGGAACCCGCTCCGGGGTCACATGCCAGCTCTGGTTCCCTACCGTGATGACGATGTCGAAATCCATACCCGTCATGTCCGCCCTGGCCGTCAGCGCGGCTGCGGCTTCTTCCCTGGTCATGCCGCCCACGTGCAGATCGTCCACATAGACGCCTGGATAGATTTTATCCGTGTAGATTTCCTCCACGCAGGCTTCAAATTCCCTGTGTGTTTTCTCCTGCCAGAGCAGCAGGTTTCCATTGGCGAAGGCCATATTGGGCAGAAAGCGGAATCTGCTCCCCGTCACCTGGGGGATCACCATCCAGCCGCATATCAGGATCACTGTCACGGACAGCGCCATGACGCATACCCAGGCTCCCTTATGCCAGATCCGCTTCTTCCGTTTTCCCGCCCCGCGGGTCTGCTGCGGCCAGGGTTCCTGGAAGCGGTCAAAATCGTCGAACAGGGAGGCCGGTGTCTCCGGATCATCATCCTCCTCGTTTTCCGGAAAATATCTTCTGCGGTCCCGCAGGGCGTTCTCCGCCTGCCTGGCTGCCTGATCCCGCTCCCGAAGTTCCTCATCCCGTCCCAGGGGAGCTTTCCCGGGAAGGGAGCTCCGGGAGGACCATTCCTTCCCGCCGATTTCCTCCCCATCCCCCTCATAAAGATCATACCTTTTGATTCTGGCCATGAGTGCTTATTCTTCCCTGTGATTCATTTTATAGGTAAGGATATGCAGCGAATCGCTCATATGCACATTCACCACCACCATGTCCGCGGGAACCCGCAGGTCCACCGGCGCAAAATTCCATGCCGAACGTATTCCCAGTTCATAGACGAGATCCAGGGTCTCCTGGGCTGCCTCCGCGGGCACCGCAATCACGGCGATATCAGCCCCCATATCCGGGATCCGTTCCCGAATCTCCTCCACCGCAAAAACGGGCAGGGTTTCGCTCCCCCGGGCTACCACCTCCGGGTCCGAATCAAACAGACCCGCGGTGACGAACCCCTCCCGCAGGAAGTTGGGATAATGGGAAACCGCCATGCCGATCCGTCCCGCTCCCAGGATCACCATACGGTGGGGCTGGTCCAGTCCCATCGTATGCCTGATATATTCCCGGAGTTCCCGTACATTATATCCCCGCCCCTGCCGGCCGACTCCTCCAATGCTGTTTATGTCCTGCCGGATCTGGGAGGGGGTCAGTCCCATGCGCTCCCCAAGCTCCTGGGAGGAAATCTGCTGAACGCCTTCGCTTTCCAGCTCCCGCAGGTTCCGGTTGTATGCCGGCATCCGGCGGATAACCGCGTCTGAAATATAACCTGACATCTGCCTGCGCTCCTTTCTGTTCCTCTCTTGAAAAAGTCAGTCCTGTCGGGGAAAAGCAGGAGAAAGCGCTGATAAAAACGATCGTCGTGTCTCCATCGTTTCATGCCTGCGCTCGGCCTCAGAGCCCCCGGCTCTGATCGTACTTCTTCCACAGGGGCGCATAAATGGCTACGGCCTGTTCATGCTCCGCGAGGGTCCGTGAGAAATACAGCTCTCCGCTCTCTGGATCCTTGGCGCAAAAATAAAGATAGTTCTCTGCTACATACAGTTCATCCGGATAAAGGGCCGCCTGAATCGCTGCTGCGGACGGATTGCAGATGGGCCCGACAGGCAGTCCGGAAACCTCATAGGTGTTGTAAGGGCTGTTCGCCGTCAGATCCCCCTCTTCCAGCGCCATTTTCCGGATCCCTGTAATATAATGGATGGTCACGTCGCTTTGCAGCTTCATCTTTGCCTTCAGTCGGTTGTGGAATACGGCGCTGACCCTGGCGAAATCATTTGCCCCCGCTTCCTTCTCAATCATGCTGGCCAGCGTCAGGGTCTGATCCATGGTAAGTCCTATTTCCTTCGCCCGCTCCTGCATTTCCGCGGGAAATACTGCCTCCGTCTGGCTCAGCAGTTTCCGGAGGATGTCGTCCTCCGTGGCGGTAATATACACCTCATAGGTATCCGGAGCCAGATATCCCTCCAGCACGTACTTCCGCTGGGAGGCATTGCCCCCGCTCAGCACATCCGCGATATAATAATAATCCCGGAAATCCTGTCCCGTACGGCATTTCGCCAGGAAGGCATCCGCGGAGTCCAGCACCCCGTTTTTCACCATCTTGGCGGCGAATTCCTCCACGGTTTCCCCGGGGATTAGCGTAATATTCCGCACCAGGGGATTTCCGTCTCCGGTGGTCAGCTGGTTGGCAATTTCCGTCATGGACATGGCCCTGGACAGGCCGTACTGCCCGATCTGCAGCTTCTGGCCCATGCCGGCGAAGTCGCAGTAATACTTGAAAACCGTTTTGCTGCGAATCAGGCCCGCCGCCTCCAGATTGTTGGCCACCCGGGTCAGGCTCTGTCCGCTTTCGATGGCGAAATAAACGGTTTCCCCGTTCCCGGCTTCCACAGGCCCTGCATACTCCTCATACAGCCTGTTCCACAGGCTGGTGAGCAGCCCCAGCACGATCACCGCCACCGTCAGCCCGATCAGGATGGGCCGGATCACCTGCCAGAGGCCGCTGTACCAGTATCCACCGTACTGCCGTTCCCGATAAATGCTGCGGTAGGTCACATTCCGCTCTTCCGTTTTTTTTGCTTTCAACTCCGCTTCCTCATTGCCCCGGCAGCTGAACTTCCAGCCCCGTGGCCTCCGTCACAATCTTCATGATGTCCGCCAGCGCCTGCTGCAGCCGCATCTCCGCCATCAGGAACTGGCTTACCTCCGGTTTGGCGAACAGCAGGGAGCTGAGGGTGGAAAAACGCTGCGTCTCCTCCGGATCCGTCTGCCGGCCGGTCATCATGTTCATCTGAATGCTCACCTGCATTCTTCGGTACTCCCGAATCAGGGCGGCCAGGGTTTCATCCCCCATCACCTGTTCCTTCAGCGAGTGGTAGGTCATGTACTCCTCGCTCCGGCGGATCTCGTCTCCCAGGCGATAGGCTGCTGAGTATTCCATCTGTCTTTCCTCCTGATGGCCAAAAAACAATAAAATTCAAAACCGGAGAAGGGGCCTCTCCCCTCCTCCGGATCATACCATTTTTTGGCTTAAACATCAAGGATGATGGGCAGAATCATGGGATTCCGCTTGATCTTCTCAAAGATATAGTTGTGAACCTCATCCTTAATCAGGTTCTTCAGGTTGGGCCAGTTGTCCCCCGCCAGGCTGTTCCGGCTCAGGATATCCCTCACCAGCGCCTGGGTGTTGTCAATGATATCCTCATTTTCACGGACATAGATAAACCCGCGGCTGACAATATCCGGACCGCTGACCAGCTTTTCCTGATCCCGGTCGATCACCAGGACCACCGCCAGCAGACCTTCCTGGCTCAGGTGCTTCCGATCCCGCAGGACCACGTTTCCTACGTCGCCCACGCCCAGGCCGTCCACCAGGATGCCTCCGGTAGGCACCTGCTCTCCCAGCGCCAGGTAGTTCATGTTCATTTCGATCACCTGGCCCATCTCGGGAATCACAATATTCTGGCTCTCCACGCCCATGCTTTCCGCAAGCACCGCGTGCTGCCAGAGCATCCGGTATTCCCCATGGACGGGGATAAAGTACTTCGGCCGAACCAGCGCATGCATCAGCTTCAGCTCCTCCTGGCAGGCGTGCCCGGAAACGTGCACCTCAGCCAGCGTGCTGTAGACCACCTGGGCCCCCAGCCGGTACAGCTGATTGATCACCCGGGAAATGAACTTCTCGTTTCCGGGGATAGGCGTGGCGGAAATGATCACCATATCGCTCTGCCGGATCTGCAGCTTCCGGTGCTCCGCGTAGGCCATCCGGGTCAGTCCCGCCATGGGCTCGCCCTGGCTTCCCGTGGTCAGCACCAGCAGCTCGTTATCCGGGAACTGATCCAGCATGTCCATATCAATCACCCAGCCCTCGGGAATCTTCAGCTCCCCGATGCTCATGGCTACCCGGCTTACGTTCACCATGCTGCGTCCGATAAAGCAGACCCGCCGTCCGTATCGAATGGCGTTGTCGATCACCATCTGCATCCGGTGAATATTGCTGGCGAACATGGCCACAATCACCCGGCCGTCCGCCTGAGCGAACAGCTTGTCAAAGGTGTCTCCGATCTTCATTTCGCTCATGGTGTATCCCGGCCGCTCCACGTTGGTGGATTCGCACAGCAGGGCCATGACCCCTTCCTCCCCGTACCGGGCCAGGGTCTGCAGATCGGTCACCTGCCCATTAATAGGCGTATAGTCAATCTTAAAATCTCCGCTGACGATCACCGTCCCCGCCGGGCAGGTAATGGCGATGGCGCAGGCGCCGGCAATGGAATGACTCACATGAATGAACTGACAGGTAAAGCAGCCCAGCTGCACCACATCCCGAGGCTGCACCACATGTATCGGGATATGATCTACCCGGTATTCCTTCAGTTTCAGATCAACCAGTGCCATGGTCAGCTTTGTGCCGTATACGTGAGATGGAATCTGTTTCAGAATGTAGGGGGTTCCCCCAATATGATCTTCATGTCCGTGGGTAAACAGGTATCCGCGAATATGGTCTTTTTTTCCGATCAGATAAGCAACATCCGGAATCACCAGGTCCACGCCCAGCATATCCTCCTTGGGGAAGACGCTGCCGCAGTCCACGATGATAATGTCGTCCTCATATTCAAAAACCGTCATGTTCTTGCCGATTTCATCCACCCCTCCCAGGGAGATGATCCGCAATTTCCCTGCTTCCTCCTTCTTTATTGCCGGCATTCTCTACCTCCTGTCTTTTCCAAACCCGGAAACGGCGTCCTGTTCTATTGACCTTCCTGACTGCCAAAATAGTATAAAATTCTAAAGACTGATCCCTTAAAACCCTTCAGCCTTTCCTCTCGTTCTTAGTAACCTTCCAAACCCTATGTAAAAGCAACGCATTCAGATGGCATATGTTATTCTATCACAACGTTAATATTTTATCCATATCACATCTGGCCATTTTTGCGTCAGTTTCAATCGAAAATCCTGTTTTATCAGGGAAGGAGGGGCAAAAACAAAAGCCTGCAGCCCTCGCCGCAGGTCTCTTTTCCCTCAGGGAAACGCTGATCAAAGCCCTCCCGTGAAGCGGGAGGGCGAGAAAAACTAATTAATTCAGCGGATAAAGATGTAAGTTTTCATGCAGATCTGAATAAATCAGCATTTCCTTCGCTTACGCGTAAAGGGGATAATTCTTCATCATGGCTTCCACCCTGGCTCTGACTTCCGGCACCGCAGCCTCTCCCTCCCGGAAGATCCGCGCAATCCAGGCGGCCACCTGCTTCATTTCCGCTTCCTTCAGCCCCCTGGTGGTGGCCGCGGGTGTTCCCACTCTCAGGCCGCTGGTCACGAAGGGGCTGCGGGTCTCATTGGGCACGGTGTTCTTATTGGTGGTGATATTCGCTTCCTCCAGCAGGGTCTCCATCTGCTTGCCGGTCATTTCGCTTCCGGTAAAGTCCAGCAGCAGCAGATGGTTGTCCGTCCCGCCGGAAACCATCCGGACGCCTTCCGCCCTGAACTGCTCTTCCATCGCCTTGGCGTTGAGGATGATCTGATGCTGATAGGCTTTGAATTCAGGCTTCAGCGCCTCTCCGAAGCATACCGCTTTCGCGGCGATGACATGCTCCAGCGGTCCGCCCTGGGTGCCGGGGAAGATGGCCTTATCCACTGCCTTGGCGTATTCCTCCCGGCAAAGAATCATGCCGCCCCGGGGGCCCCGCAGGGTCTTGTGGGTGGTGGTGGTCACAAAATCCGCGTAGGGAATGGGGCTGGGATGCTCCCCTGCCGCGACGAGTCCGGCAATGTGGGCCATGTCCACCATCATCAGGGCGCCCACCTCATCGCAGATCTCCCGCAGCTTCTCAAAATCGATCGTCCGGGGATAAGCGCTGGCGCCGGAGACGATCATCCTGGGCCTGCATTCCAGGGCAATCCGGCGAACCTCTTCATAGTCAATGGTCTCCGTCTCCCCGCTGACCCCGTAGGGCACGAAGTTGAAGTACGCGCCGCTCATGTTCACGGGGCTTCCGTGGGTCAGGTGGCCTCCGTTGGACAGGCTCAGACCCATGACCGTATCTCCCGGTTTCAGCATGGCGAAATACACCGCCATATTGGCCTGGGCGCCGCTGTGGGGCTGCACGTTGGCGTGCTCCGCGCCGAAAAGCCTGCAGGCCCGGTCCCTGGCCAGATTCTCCGCGATGTCTACATACTGGCAGCCGCCGTAATACCGCTTTCCCGGATATCCCTCGGCATACTTGTTTGTCAGGCAGGTTCCCATGGCGGCCATCACGGCAGGAGAAACAAAGTTCTCGCTGGCGATCAGCTCAATATGGGTTCTCTGCCGGTTCAGCTCAAGCTCAATCGCTTCCGTCAGCTCCGGGTCCGCCGCGCGGATGATGTCCAGTTCCATTTCTTTTCCTCCTGCACTCTGCTTTCTGTGGGTACGGATACCTGCAAAAGAATACAGTATCCGAGTCAGTCCCGCAAGGGTGAGTACATAAAAAAAACCGCCAGCACTCAGACCGGGTAACCCCGCAGCACACCCATCCAACGCTTACTGCTGCTTCCGTCAGGACCTGACAGGGTTCACATCGATGGATCGCACAGGACCCAATCGTCATCGCACTCGCGGCGGAGAAAGTATACTGTGTTTTTCTCCAAAATGCAAGAGAAAATCTTGACCCGGCCGTCTTCGTCGCATAAAATAGAGTGCGTTGTTGCTGCCATTTTCCCGGGGCCCGGGAAAAAGCGGCCTGGTTCCCCTCATGTTTTGAGAAAAAAGGGAGGCACGCATGAGAGTCGGGTTTGACCACGAGAAGTATACCCGGATGCAATCGGAGCATATTCTGGAGCGGATCGAAAAGTTTGGAGGCAAGCTGTATCTGGAGCTGGGCGGAAAGCTGTTTGACGACTTTCATGCCAGCCGGGTGCTCCCCGGGTTCCGCCCGGACAGCAAGATCCAGATGCTCCTCCGTCTGAAGGATCAGGAGGAAATCGTGATCGTCCTGAACTCGGATGATATCGAAAAGAGCAAGGTCCGGGGAGATCTTGGCATCACCTACGACGCGGATACCCTGCGGCTGATCGATTCCTTCCGTGGGATCGGGCTCTATGTGGGTTCCGTCGTGCTGACCCGTTACGCGTCCCAGCCGGCCGCCGTCGCCTTCGAGCAGCGGCTTAACTCCCTGGGCATTCGGACCTTCCGGCATTATACCATCGAAGGATATCCCTCCGATGTGGATCATATCGTTTCCGAGGACGGGTTCGGCCGAAATGATTATGTGGAGACCTCCCGTCCGCTGATCCTGGTGACCGCTCCGGGCCCCGGCTCCGGAAAAATGGCCACCTGTCTTTCCCAGGTGTATCAGGAAAACCTCCGGGGAATCCGGGCGGGGTACGCCAAATTCGAGACCTTTCCCATCTGGAATCTGCCCCTGAAGCATCCTGTCAACGTGGCCTATGAAGCCGCCACCGCTGATCTGAGCGATGTAAACATGATCGATCCCTATCACCTGGACGCCTATGGAAAAACGACCGTTAACTATAACCGGGACATTGAGATCTTTCCTGTCCTGAACGCCCTCTTCGAAAAGATGTGGGGGTATTCCCCCTACAAAAGCCCAACGGACATGGGCGTAAATATGGTGGGCTTCTGCATCTCGGACGATGAGGTCTGCCGGGAGGCTGCCAGAAAGGAAATCCTCCGCCGGTATTATGCCTCCCGCTGTTCCTTCATGCAGGGCCATGCCGCGAAGGAAGAAGCGGAAAAAATCAAGCTTCTGATGAAGAATCAGGAAATCAGCGACGAACTCCGGCCGGTGATCGCTGCCGCCCGGGCCAAAGCGGAGCTTACAGGCCTGCCGGCCCTGGCCATTGAGCTGCCGGACGGACAGATCGTTACCGGCAAGACCACTGACCTGCTGGGTCCCTCCGCCGCAGTGGTGCTGAACGCGGTCAAGAAGCTGGGGGGCATCCATAAGGAAACCCTGCTTCTCTCCCGCAACGTCATCGAGCCCGTACAGGAGCTGAAGTGCCAGTATCTGGGCAACAAGAATCCCCGGCTCCATTCCGATGAGGTGCTGGTCGCTCTTTCCGTGTCTGCCGCCATGAATCCCACGGCCAGCCGGGCGCTGTCCATGCTGCCCCTTCTGAAGGGCTGCGAGGCCCACTCCACGGTCATTCTCCCCGCGGTGGATGACAACACCTTCCGCCGCCTGGGGCTCAATCTGACCTGCGACCCCGCCTATCAGTCCCATAAGCTTTATCACAGATAGGGAAACGCTGATTTATTCCATTCTGACTGAAGCCGCCTTCACTCAGGCGGATTTCAGCCCCCGGGCATTGATTCAGCGGTTTCATAAAGCCGGGAAGGCGCGAATGACGCTGGTTGACCCGTTGGATGTCCTCCCCTGTTCCCTGAGCTTTCCGGAAAGGATGAAAAATGATGAAAAATCAGGAACCTATTCTGCTGGTCATGGCGGCCGGCATGGGCAGCCGCTACGGCGGACTGAAACAGATGGATCCCATTGGACCTGCCGGCGAGGCGATTCTGGATTTCAGCGCCTTCGATGCCCGCGAGGCCGGCTTTCGCCGGATTATTTTTCTTATCAATCACGCCATCGAGGACGACTTCCGCCATCTGATCGGCAGCCGGATCAGCCGGCATATGGAGGTGTCCTATGCCTTTCAGGACCTTGAAGCCCTGCCGGAAGGCTATGCCGTTCCTGAGGGAAGAACCAAGCCCTTCGGCACAGGCCACGCGGTGCTGTGCTGCAGGCATCTGATCGACGCTCCCTTTGCCGTCATCAACGCGGATGACTACTACGGGCCCCACGCCTTCCGCCAGGCCTATCAGGCGCTGAAAGGCGCCAGGGACGATCAGAAGATGCGCTATCTGATGGTGGCCTATCTGCTGCGGAATACCCTGACCGAAAACGGCTACGTTTCCCGCGGCGTCTGCAATCTGAACGAAGACGGCACCCTGAAGGGGATTCGCGAGCGCGTCCATATTATTTCCAGCTGCGACGGGCCCCTGTATACGGAGGATGGCAACACCTATACCCTGCTGCCCGCCGACAGCCCCGTCTCCATGAATATGTGGGGTTTCACCCCCTCCCTGCTCCCGGAGCTGGAGCAGCGTTTCCAGGTCTTCCTGGACACCCAGCTGCCCGCGAATCCTCTGAAAGCGGAGTTTTTCCTCCCCTTCGCGGTCAACGAACTGCTGCAGGAGGGAAAAGCCTCCGTGAAGGTATTAAAGAGTGAGGACCGCTGGTGGGGCGTCACCTATCAGGAGGACCGGCCTCAGGTGCGTAAGGCCCTGCAGGATTTGACGGATGAAGGCGTCTATCCCTCTCCCCTCTGGTACTGAGCCGTCTATGCGATTGATCCGATCATGCTTCGATCTTCCGGCTCCGCGAAAGGCTTGCCGGATCAGCAGTTTCCCCATCAAAAAAACGCCCCGCCCGGGCGTTTTTTGATGCTCCTATTCGGTCAGCATCTCATAGGTCACTCCGTATTTCTCCGCGATGTCCCTTGCAAAGGATTTTCCTTCCGGCGGGGCGATCCGGACCCGGAAGGAGTGCTTTCCCTCCTTCGTCTCCGCCACCAGGGAGACCGCTTTCCCGGTCGTATCCGGGCTGTTGATCACCTCGTCCAGGTCCGCCGCCAGCTTATGCATATGGGTGTTATAAATGGTCCGGGTGTTCCGGTGCAGGATTGCCCGCACCGCATCCACCGCGATAAAGTATCCTTCCTCGAAGGAGGTTGTGGAAAAGGTCTCGTTCAGCAGCAGCAGGCTGTTGCGGGTGGACAGGGCATACAGCTCCCGGAATCGTCTGCACTCCTCTCCCAGTCGGCCCAGATCCATGGTCTTGTCCTCATCCGCCGGAAAGTGACACAGCACCTGATCCGCCGGGGAATATCGGAAGCTCTCCCCCGGCACCCTCAGGCCGCTCTGGGCCATCAGGAACAGCTGGCCTACCGCCTGGGTCACCGTGGTTTTTCCGCCCCGGTTGGCGCCAGTCAGCACAAAGACCCGTTTTTCCGCGTCAAAGGTAAGATCATTGGGCACCACGCTGTCCGGCTTCTCCGCTCCGATCAGCTTCAGGTTGTAGAATCCCTTCGCTTCCATACCGGGGACGCCGGATTCATCCTTCACCGCTTCCGGCTTGCAGAACCTCCATCCTTCTCCCTGCAGCCTTTCCAGATATTCCGCCCAGCGGACATAGAACAGCAGTTCCGGAATCAGGTCGGATACATCTCTTACGCTGACATTCAGGTACCGGGCCAGGGTATCCTTCAGCCTCCTTACCAGCCGGGAAACAAGAAGGGAGGCGGCGGAATCCATCTGCCGGGTCATTCCGGCGGAACCGTCCTCCCGGGGGATGGACGCCATGGTGATTCCCAGCAGGGGATTGCGCATCATCATCCCGGTATGCATCAGGTGTTCCATACCGCCTGCCATGCCGTCGATCAGCGCGTCCGCCGGCTGATAGCTCAGGCTTCCGTTCCAGTCCGCCTCCTGCTGAATGCTGTCCCGGGGCGACACGGCGCTGACAAAATGCTTCAGCAGGCCCGAGCGGGTAAACGGCTTTGCGTTGACCGAAATCAGCCCCATGCTCACCGCATCGAACCGGTCGTTCACATTCACTCCGATGGTCAGGCTCTTGACCGCCGAAGCGGAGACCCTCATCTCCTCCACATCCTGCTTCAGGGCCGCGAAGCCATGATCCTGATAGACCGCGTCCATCACCTGCCTCAGGTGATTCAGTCCCTCGGACCTGAGGCTTACATCCGACAGACATTCCCGGATGGCCTCCACCGTCAGGATATAATCATGGTATTCCTCCAGCCGGTGCATCAGGTCCCAAAGCCCTGCCTCATCCCCCGCGTGCCTGTTCACCACCCCATAATCGTAGAACATCTTCACGTGTTCCAGCAGCTTCATCAGCTGATCCCGGATCTGGGGATGGGCCAGGATGTCCTCAAACACGTCCGCCCGATAGGCCGCCACCTCGGCGTCGTCCGTCAGGCTGGTCATCACCCGTTTCAGCACCTGTACCTCCTGAGGCTGCCGGGCCACCTTTTCCACCAGGGTGTCCAGTCCCAGATCATGCCAGGTCTCTTCCGGAATCACCTGATACTGGATCCGGTCCTGCCAGGGAAAGAGAATGCTGAGAGACTCCCGATTCATCCGCTGACGCTCCTTTCCGCTGTGAGCACGCCCTTTTTCGCACGTTGTTCGGTGGAGGTATTGTATCATCTTTTCATTGAAAAACAAAGGGCTTTCCGCAAACCCTGGTACGGGCCCCTTGACGGTTTTTCGCAAAAAAGGTATACTTTTTCTCGCTGAGCGGATGTGGTGGAATGGCAGACACCGGGGACTTAAAATCCCCTGACTTCACCGTCGTGCGGGTTCGAGTCCCGCCATCCGCACAAAAAAACAGGGTGCCGTTCGGCACTCTGTTTTTTATGCGGATAATTAAATTACTTCATCATCGCGGCGATTTCACCGGCCAGGTCATCTTTGCGCTTCTCGATGCCCTCGCCCCGCTCGAAGCGGGCGAACTTCACCACGTCCAGCTTCGCGTTCGCGTTCTTCGCGACGTTGGCCATCACGCTCTTGATGGTCTGCTCGTTGTCCTTCACGAAGACCTGCTCCAGCAGGCAGACTTCCTTGTAGTACTTCTCGATGCGGCCTTCCACCATGCGCTCCACGATCTTCTCGGGCTTGCCCTCGTTCAGCGCCTGAGCACGAAGGATTTCCTTCTCCTTGTTCAGCTTCTCCACGTCCACTTCCTCGCGGCGCACTGCCTCGGGGCGGGCCGCAGCGATCTGCAGCGCCAGGTCATGGGCGAATACCTTCACCTCGTCGCTGGCCTTGCCGTTTTCGTCCGCGCACACTTCCACCATGACGCCAACCTTGCCGCCCAGGTGGATATAGGTGGAGATCACGCCGGAGGTCTCATACCGCTCGAACCGGCGGATGGAGATCTTTTCGCCGATGGCCACGGTGGCGTCGCTGATCATGTCGGAGATGGTCTTGCTTTCGTCATCCACGAACTTCTGGGTCAGCAGGGCGTCCACATCCGCAGGATTGGCCAGGGCGATATGCCGGGCCACGCTGTTGGCGAAATTCTTAAAGTTATCGGTATTGGCCACGAAGTCCGTCTCACAGTTGACTTCCACGATGACGCCCACGGTGGCATCCTCGTTCACGTACTGGGCAACAGCGCCTTCCGCGGCAATGCGGCTGGCCTTCTTGGCCGCCTGGCTCAGTCCCTTTTCGCGCAGCCACTCAATGGCCTTCTCCATGTCGCCGTCGCTCTCAACGAGAGCCTTTTTGCAATCCATCATGCCGGCGCTGGTGCGCTCGCGCAGTTCCTTCACCATAGAAGCAGTAACAGCTGCCATCTTCCTTCATTCCTTTCTGTATCTCTTCAATCAGGCTTCAGCGGGAGCTTCTTCCGCGGGAGCGGCCTCAGCTGCTTCGGGCTCAGCATCCATCTGCTCGCCCTGCTTGCCTTCCAGCACAGCATCCGCCATCTTGCCGGCGATCAGCTTCACCGCGCGGATGGCATCGTCATTGCCGGGGATCACGTAATCGATCTCGTCCGGATCGCAGTTGGTATCCACGATACCCACGATCGGAATACCCAGAATGCGGGCTTCGGTCACGGCGATGTGCTCTTTCCGGGGATCCACCACGAACAGCGCGCCGGGGAGCTTCTTCATCTCCCGGATGCCGCCCAGGTTGGCTTCCAGCTTTTCACGCTCGTGCTGCAGCTTGGCGACTTCCTTCTTGGGAAGCACTTCGAACTGACCGGACTGCTCCATCTTGTCGATCTGGTTCAGCCGCTCGACCCGGGTCCGGATGGTCCGGAAGTTGGTCAGCATGCCGCCCAGCCAGCGGTTGTTCACATAGTACATGTTGCAGCGCTTGGCCTCGGACTCGATGGACTCCTGGGCCTGCTTCTTGGTGCCGACGAACAGGATGCTCTTGCCCTCCATCGCCACGTCGCGGATGAAGGAGTAGGCTTCATCCACCTTGCGAACGGTCTTCTGCAGGTCGATGATGTAGATGCCGTTCCGTTCAGTGAAGATGTACTGCGCCATCTTCGGGTTCCACCGGCGGGTCTGATGACCAAAGTGCACACCGGCTTCCAGAAGCTGTTTCATGGAAATGACTGCCATAGGGTTACCCTCCTTGTTTTTTCCACCCTCTCCCCCTTTGTGATCCGCCACCGGAAGTCCGGCACAAGCCATCACGGGGGAAAGGTGCGTAATCGGGTGGAATTTTATCACAGTCTCCCGCCAAAATCAATCTTTTTTGTAAAAAAACATACCCTTACTGATAAGGGAATAGGGTAGAGGGAGGGCGGTAGCCCTCGCCCCTCCCGTTGCACCGTACGTACCGGCCAGGTATACGGCGCTACATCGTAACATGGTTTCAAGTATTTCTCAGGTAATATGCAAGAGGATCGACCAATCCCGGTCGGT
>JAFPWU010000036.1 GCA_017412715.1 Clostridia bacterium | reverse complement strand
CCGCTTCCTCCCCTCCTGCCATTACTGGTAGCAGCTTGCGGTTCGCTACACTTGGCGGTAAATACCCGTGGCGGGACTTTCACCCGCGAGAATTGTGCCATGCCCGGCACACTATGAAAAGGCCCCCGCGCAGTCTTGCGGGGGCCTTTTCTGTCGACTGAAATGCCGAACACAAGGAAACGCTGATCCATTCTCTTCGGGCTGATGCCGCCTTCGCTCTGGCGGGTTTCATCCCTGGGCCATTCAATCAAAGCTTCCTCAGGCGATATCGATGTTTTCACCCACCAGGCCGATATGCGCGCCGGATTTGGCTTCGCTGGAATCGGGATGGGCCAGGAGCCATTTGTTACGGGCGGTCATCCATGTATCCTCTTCCGAAACCGGGGTGAAATCAGGCTTTTCCGTATTCGTTCCCCGGGGAAGTACCACCGCAACCCGGAAGCCGGCTTCCGCGTCCAGATGGCAGGGCGCGTAGTGCAGGGAAGTGGCGTAGACTTCTACCGGTAGGCCGGCAGGAACCCGGAAGGCCCGGACCTTCGAGGTATCCAGCTTTCCGTCCACGATTTCCTCCTGCCTGGCCAGCAGGAGCACGAAATCCACGTCCCCGACGTTGACCTCGCTGTCCCGGTGATACTCCAGGCAATTCAGCTTCGTATTGTGTCCCCAGCACATGCCCAGCTGGACGGGCATGCCGCCGTACTGCCGGGTTCCCAGCAGGGGGAAGATGGCGCAGGCTTCCAGGCTCTCGATTCCAGGCTCGTAGGCCGTTCCGGATTCCGGAAGGGGAATCTTCTTCATGGCGGCCACCAGCTCCGCGGTGTCGTATCCCTTCAGCACCTGGCCATAGGGCTTGAATTCAGGATCCAGTACAGAATAGATTTTCATCAGATCGTTCCCCTTTCAGTATGCATCCGGATGAACCGGGTTGTCGCGGGAGCGCTGAGAGCTGCCATCCGGGCGGAAATATCCCTCATCCGGGCAGAACATATGAAGGGCCCGCCCGGACGGCGGCCCCGGACAGATCATTTATTCAGTGCTTCCCTGGCCCCTCGGGGCCTTTTCAGCGAAATTATACCATCATCGCGAAAAAAAAGAAAATATTTTTTTGAAAAGTTCCAAATTGCAGATATGGTGGAAGGGGAGAAAGCGAAACACTATCCTTAGCGGAAAGAGGGATTTCGACTGCAGGGAAAGAGGGGAAGCCCTCTTAAAAGTTACGAAAAAATCGTAAAAACATGACGAAAGCGACTTGACTTCTTAACAATTTCGAAATAAAATGTTTGCTGGATTCTTGCCTGAAAGGAGGTGAGGACGCTTGAAAAAGTGGAAGGCAGGGCTGATTCTGGTTCTGACCGCCTGCCTGATTCCGCTGCTCAGCGCCTTAGCGTGGACCGGGACCGTTACGGCCGGCTCGCTGAACGTTCGCAAAAGCAATTCTTCGGACAGCAAAGTGCTGAAATCCCTGAGCAGGGGAACGACCGTGGAAGTCCTCTCCACCAGCGGCAGCTGGTATAAAATCAATGCCGGCGGTGTGAAAGGATATGTAGCGAAGAAATACGTGTCCAGGAGTTCCTCCTCGTCCTCCGGTTCTTCCTCCGGCAAATCCTCCTCCTCGGACGGAACCTGCTCGGTAGGAGACAGCGGCGATACGGTGAAGGCGATTCAGCGAAAGCTGAAGAACCTGGGCTATTATTCCGGCTCCATTGACGGGGATTACGGCTCCGGAACGAAGAAGGCCGTACTGAAGTTTCAGAAGGCGAAGGGGCTGAAGCAGACGGGAAACGTGAACAGCGCGACCCTGAAGAAAATCAACAGCCTGACTTCTTCCTCCTCCAGTTCTTCCTCCTCCTCCAAGTCCTCCTCCGGCGATGCGGGGGATCCCTGTGCTCCGGGAGATTCGGGAGAAGCGGTGAAATGGGTTCAGAAGAAGCTGAAGAACCTGGGCTATTATTCCGGTTCTGTCGACGGGGACTATGGGAACGGCACCAAGACCGCTGTGAAGGCCTTCCAGAAGAGAAACGGGCTGACCGCCAACGGGAAAGCCAACAGCAAGACGATTTCCAAGCTGAAAAGCTCCAGCGCAAAGGCGGCATCCTCCTCCTCCGGCGGCGGCGGCGGCAGCGGCACGGGGACGGAAACCCTGAACTGGTTCAAGCACCCCAATACCATTCCGCATCATGCCACATTTAAGGTGAAGGACGTGAAAACCGGGAAGATTTTCACCGTGAAACGGTGGACCGGCGCGAATCACGCGGACTGCGAGCCCGCCACGGCCAGCGATACAAAAATCATGAAGAGCATCTACGGTCACTGGAGCTGGAAGCGCAGACCCATCCTGGTAAAATACAACGGGCATGTATACGCCGCGTCCATGAACGGGATGCCCCACGGAACCCAGACCATCAAGAACAACAATTTTAACGGGCACTTCTGCATTCATTTTTCGGGGAGCAAGACCCACGGCTCCAAGAAGGTGGACTCCGCCCACCAGAGCTGTATCAAGACCGCGCTCAAACATTCTTGGTGACGGGCCCGGTTCCCTTCGGGCCGGCAGGAACCTACTTAAACAGCCTTCGCCGGAATCGGGTTTTCCATGGCGGGACTTCATGCGCACTGTTATTTTCCGAATTCTTTCAGTCCTCCGGGCCTTCACGCCCGGAGGATTTTTTCCGGTTTGGACTTTTATTTACGGACGGTTTGTGGTATAAGTAAAAAGTATATTTTTGCCCGTTCATGGGGAAGGGGCGAAAGTGAAGGAGGCACGGGATGCTGATACAGGCACCGAGAGGAACGAAGGATGTGCTGCCTACGGAAAGCTACCGCTGGCAGTTTATTGAGCAGAAGATGAGGGAGGCCGCGGCACTGGCGGGATACAGGGAGGTACGGACGCCGGTTTTCGAGCATACGGAGCTCTTTGCCAGGGGTGTGGGGGATACGACGGATATCGTCCAGAAGGAGATGTATACCTTCCAGGACAAGGGAAACCGTTCCATCACCCTGAAGCCGGAGGGAACCGCGGGGGCCGCGAGATGCTTCCTGGAGAGCAACCTGTACGCTGATGCCCTGCCCTGCAAGATGTATTATCTGGACGCGCCCATCTTCCGGTATGAAGCGCCTCAGAGCGGGCGGCTTCGGGAGCACCATCAGTTCGGTCTGGAGTGCTTCGGCGCCCAGGGCGCCACGGCGGACGCGGAGCTGATTCTTCTGGCCTACCGGCTGCTGAGCGGGCTTGGCATACGGAACCTGAGCGTGAATATCAACAGCATCGGCTGCCCTAACTGCAGACCGAAATACCACGGAATGCTGAAGGATTATCTGGCGGACCGGCTGGACAGCCTGTGCGAGGACTGCCGGGGCCGGTTTGACCGGAACCCGCTGCGGGCCCTGGACTGCAAGAAGCCCGGGTGCCAGGCACAGGTGAAGGATGCTCCCAGCATGCTGGATGTGCTTTGCGACGACTGCCGGGCCCACTTCGAGGAACTGCAGGCCTGCCTGAAGGCCGAGGGGATTCCGTTCCAGGTCAATTCCCGGATCGTTCGCGGGCTGGACTATTATACCAAGACGGTGTTTGAGCTGATTACCGCTACGGAGGACGGCAACCTGACCGTCTGCGGCGGAGGCCGGTACGACCATCTGGTGGCCCAGCTGGGCGGGCCGGATCTGCCGGCGGTTGGATTCGGCATGGGACTGGAACGGGTGCTGATGCTGATGGACGCGGAAGGAATCCGCATCCCTGATCCGAAGCAGTATGACGTATTCGTCACCTATATGGGAGATCATCTTCCCCAGGCATTCCATCTGGTGGAAAGCCTGCGGAAGGAAGGCATCCGGGCGGATATGGATCACTGCGGCAGAAGCCTGAAGGCCCAGTTCAAGTATGCCAACAAGACCGGGGCGCCCCTGTCAGCCACCATCGGGGACGATGAGGCTGCAGCCGGCTCGGTGAAGCTGAAAAACATGGAGACCCGTGAGGAAAGAACCGTGCCGGTCGGGGAGGCCGGGGCAACGGTCCGGGAGATGCTCGGCTGAAGAAAAACCGGGATAAACGCCGGGGCGACGGCGCTGCCGGCCGAACCGCCGGGGCAGGCGATTCCGTCCGGGGGAAGGCCATCCAGGGGCGCTTTCCCGAAAACATTAAGGAAGGAAATGAAAAAGACCATGCAATACAGAACGCATACCTGTGGAGAACTGCGGATGAGCGACGCGGGAAAGACCGTCAAGCTCAGCGGATGGATGGAGAATGTGCGGGAGGTCAGCGGCAACCTGGCCTTCGTGGTTCTGCGGGACTATTACGGCACGACCCAGCTGGTCGTGGAACGGGAGGACCTGCTTTCCCAGCTGACCGCCCTGAACAAGGAGAGTGTGATCTCCGTCACGGGACTGGTCCGGGAGCGGGACAATAAGAACCCGAAGATTCCCACGGGAGATATCGAAGTCGTGCCGGACAGCGTGGAAGTGCTGGGAAAATGCCGTTATAACGCGCTGCCCTTCCAGATCAACCGCAGCAGGGAAGCGGATGAGAGCCTGCGGCTGAAGTACCGGTATCTGGATTTGCGGAATCCGGATGTGAAGAAGCAGATTATCCTGCGCAGCCAGGTGGTGGCGGCCCTGCGGCGGGCCATGACGGAGGAGGGCTTCCTGGAGATTACCACGCCCATCCTGACGGCCTCCTCCCCGGAAGGCGCACGGGACTACCTGGTGCCCGCCAGAAAGCATCCGGGCAAGTTCTATGCGCTTCCCCAGGCGCCCCAGCAGTTCAAACAGCTGCTGATGGCCAGCGGGATTGACCGTTATTTCCAGATCGCTCCCTGCTTCCGGGATGAGGATGCCCGGGGAGACCGGAGCCCCGGAGAATTCTATCAGCTGGATATGGAAATGGCTTTTGCCACCCAGGAGGATGTGTTCGCAGTGCTGGAGCGGGTACTGCCCCCCATCTTCGCCAGATACGGCCTCTATCATGAGGCCTCTTCCGCCCCCTTCCGCCGGATTCCGTATCTGGAGGCCATGGAAACCTATGGCAGCGACAAACCTGATCTGAGAATTGATCTGACCGTACAGGATGTGACGGATCTGATGGCCGGATGCGGATTCGGCCCCTTCGAGGGACAGCGGGTAAAGGCTGTCAAGGTGACTGACTTTGCGGGCACGCGGAAGCAGATTGACCGGCTGTGCGCGGATGTGGAAGTCATCAGCGGAAACAAGGTATACTGGTTCAAGGTGGACGAGAAGGGTGAGATCGCGGGAGGCATCGCCAAATTCCTGCAGGATCGGAAGGATCAGGTCATTTCCCGGATGGAGCTGACCCCGAATACGCTGGTGGGCCTGACGGCCGGAAAGCTGCTGGCGGCTCAGAAGACCGCTGGCGTGCTGATCAAGCAGCTGGGGCAGATGTGCGAAAATCATATGAACCGGGAGAAGTATGAATTCTGCTGGATCGTGGATTTCCCCATGTATGAGATCGGCGAGGAGAGCGGAGAGCTGGAATTCTGCCACAATCCCTTCTCCATGCCCAATGGGGGACTGGACATTCTCCGTCAGGCCCGCTGCGGCCAGGTGGATCCCCTGTCCATTACCGCGTTCCAGTATGATCTGGTCTGCAACGGCGTGGAGCTGAGTTCCGGCGCGGTCCGGAACCATGATCCGGAGATCATGGTGGAAGCCTTCAGCCTGGTCAGACTCGGGGAGGAGGACGTGAAGGCCAAGTTCCCCGCCATGTACAATGCCTTCTGCTACGGAGCGCCGCCCCACGCGGGCATCGCACCCGGGGTGGACCGGATGATTATGCTGCTGGCGGGCGTGGATTCCATCCGGGAGGTCATTCCTTTCCCGATGAACAAGAACGCGCAGGATCTGATGATGGATGCCCCCGGCACCGTGGAACAAAAGCAGCTGGAGGAGCTTCATATCGCGCTGGTGCCGGCGGACTGAGCTTCCCGGCGTGAGAGTTGTCAGGCAGGAAAGAATCTGGTATACTTACTCCAGAGAAAGGAGAATGAAAATGGCCAGAAAGAAAGAGGAGCAGACACTGCCCCTGAACATGCAGGAGGATCAGGAGCCTTCCAGCTCCATTACCTATGCCAGTGAGGTGATCGCCATTATCGCCGGCCTTGCCGCCAGTGAGGTGGAGGGCGTGGCCGGTATGGTGAATGTAAACACCGGTCTGAAAGGCAAGAATAAAAACGTGACCCGGGGCGTAAAGGTTGAAGTCGGCTCGGAGGAGGTCAGCGTGGATCTGTACCTGAACGTGGAGTACGGTACCCCGATCCAGCGAGCGGCTCATGACGCCCAGGAGAGCGTGAAGCGGTCCATCGAGTCCATGACGGGGCTTCATGTGGTCCGGGTGGACGTGCATGTGCTGGGCCTGAGCTTTGAAATGGAAAACAAGGCGCTGCAGGCCGGCGCAGGCAAGGCGGTACTGGAAGCGGGAGAGAACTCCGCGGCCAGGAAACCGGAACCGGCGAAGGCCCGGGATGAAAAACAGACCGAAGTTTCCGAACCGGAGGAACCGGCGGAAATCTCCTTTACAGAGGAGAATTCCGTGCCGGAAGAAGCGATCGAATCCTCTGAGAAAGAGGTATAAAACTCAGGAATGAAAGGACAGAGGGTTGCCCTCTGTCTTCATTCGCGTTAAGAAGGATGTTTCATCCGAAAACAGGAGAAATGCTGATGGTGCTGAAATCCTCCTGAGCGGGGGCGGCTTCAGCCCGCGAAGAATCATCAGCGTTTCCCGGAAGAAGAAGATCTTTTTCGGGCAGGTGTCAGAATCTTTCTTCTGAAGAAAACAAGTCCCGCGGGAATTCATAAGCCCCGGGGCTGCTGAAACACAGCCGTCTGCGGCTGTGCTTCAGACTGAATTCGGAAAAGGAGGTACCGTTTCATGAGGCTGAGAATTGCGGACCGCATTCTGGTATGCGTCGCTGGAATTCTGCTGCTGGCCTGCTTTGCCGGCATTGTGGCGCAGATGTTTTTCGGCGCGGATCTGATCGGGCTGGCGACCAGGCTGTTCACCAGTGAATCCATTCAGGCGAAGGCAATCCTGATCGGGGCGGCCCTGATCCTGCTGCTGCTGGGGATCTACTGCGTGCTGGTGCTTTTCAGACACCGGAAGCGGAAGGATAAGTTTATTCTCCAGAAAAATGAGGGCGGCGAGCTGGCCATCTCCATCAATGCGCTGGAAAACATGGTGCAGAAGTGCCTGGATCAGCATCCGGAGCTGGATGTCCAGAAGCTGTATATGGAGAATCGGAAGGATGGACTGCTGATCCGGATTCGGGGCGGAGCGGCCGGGGGAATCAGCATCCCCCTGACGGTGGAAACGCTGCAGAAGAAGATCCGGCAGTATGTGACCGCCTGCAGCGGCGTGGAAGTGAAGGGAATCCGCGTGCAGATCGAGTCCTCCGGGGAAGACGCGAAGGACGCTCCATTTGCCATAGCAGCTCCGGCCTCGAAGCCTTTGCTGGGCGAAAAGGAGGAACCGCCGAAGCCTGCGGTGAAGCCCGAGGAGGTGCGGCCTGCCGTTTACGAGCCCGTATCGGAGGCGCCCGCCGTTTCCGCAGCCCCCGCCCCTGTGGCCCAGGAGCGTCATCAGATTCCGGAGATGGAGGAGGACGACGACCGTCCTCTGCATCAGAGGCTTTTCAGCCCCAAGCAGGAAGCCTGTATCGTGCCCGAACCCCCGGAGGAGAAGGAATGGAACCCTTCGGAGCAGGAGCCGGATCAGGCGGAATCCGCCGGAGCGGCTGAAGATGAAAACGGGGGAGAGACGGAGGATGAAAGCGAAGCCCGGGGAACTGAAGAGACCGCAGCCCGGGAAGAAGCGGAAATGACCGAAGAGACTCCGGCAGAGGCCGCGGGGGCTGCTGCTGCAGAGAGCGAGCATATCGATGAAGCCGCGGCGGAAGCCTCCGAAGAACCTGAACCGGCCGAACAGGAAGAAGCCCCGAAGGATCCCCGGGAGGCTCTGAAGGCCGCGGAGGAGCGGGCGGACGCCGGATACCTTGATTCCCTCAGAGCCTTTGATGATCTGATCAGGGGAGACGCAAAGGAGGATAATGCGCAATGAAAAACTTCAAAAGAGGAACCCCCGCCTTCGGCGTGCTGGTGGGCATGATATTTGTGCTGGCCGCCGGATTGCTGATGTGGCTGGGGTTCTGGCGGACGCTGCTGCTGGTGGCATTGTTCGTCCTTGGATATTTTCTGGGGGCGGTGGAGGATAAGAAGGCCTTCCTCAAAGGCACCGTAAACCGTATCGTGCCGGAAAAGGAAGAGGAGACCATCGATTTCCGCAGGGAAGTGAAGGAGCAGCAGGGCACCTACGATACCCGGAAGGAAAAGGAAGAACAGGCAGAAACCTACGACTTCCGGAAGGAAATCCTGGAGCAGCAGGAGGAACTCTTTCCCCGGAAAAACGGGGAAGGAGCCTCAAACCATGAAAACGGAGAAGAAGAGTAAACATGTCCAGAATTACCGCGCGGGCTGCCGCGATGCAGCTGATTTATGAAAAGCTTTCCGGCGGGCAGGGCGGCGAGGAATCGCTGCAGATGGTTTATGATGAACTGCGCCAGGACGGGGTGCCGGGGGTGGAGCGCGTCGGAAAATCCGAACCCAACAGCGAGGACAGGGCTTATATCACCCGGGTGCTGGAGGGGGTTATCCAGAAACGTTACCTGATCGACGAAAAGATCGAAAACGCCTCGGTGGGCTGGACCCTGGACCGGATGCCCCTGGTCGATCTGATCATTATGCGGCTGGCCGTCTGGGAAATGATGTACGAGGAGGAAGTTCCCGGGAATGTATCCATCGCGGAGGCGCTGGAGCTGACGGAAAGGTATTCCGATCCCGCCGATAAAAAGTTTGTAAACGGAGTGCTGGGAACGATCCTGCGGGAGCTGGAACAGCCGGAAACAGTGAAGGAATGAAGCGTGCGGTTGTGGGGCTGGATACCAGCAATTACCGGACCTCGCTGGCCGCGGTATCCCTGGAGGGGGATATCCTTCTGAACCTGCGGGAACTCCTTCCCGTGGCCCAGGGCGAAAGGGGACTGCGTCAGAGCGACGCACTCTACGCGCATCTGAAACAGATGAAGCGGATGGAGGCTCCCCTGCGGGAAGCCCTGCAGGGATGGAAAATCGCCGCTGTCTGCGCCAGCACCAGACCCCGGGACCGGCTGGACTCCTATATGCCGGTTTTTGAAGCAGGGGAAACGGCGGGCCGCCTGATGGCTGCCGCGGAAGAGGTTCCTTTTTTTGCGACGGATCATCAGCACGGACACCTGAGGGCGGCCCTGCGGGGAACTGCCCTGGAGGGGGAAAAGAGCTTTCTGGCCCTGCATCTTTCCGGGGGAACCACGGATCTTCTTTTCGCCCGGGAGGATGGAATTACAGAGCTGGGATCCAGCCTGGATCTGCACGCCGGCCAGCTGATGGACCGGGTGGGTGTGGCCATGGGCTGCTCTTTTCCCGCCGGACCGGAAATGGAGAAGCTGGCGGAGAAGGGAAACAGCCAGGGAAGGCTTGGCTGCGCCATGGAGCCCGGGGACCTTTCCTGTCATCTGAGCGGTGCGGAGGCCCAGGCCATGCGCCTCCTCCGGACGGGGGAAGCGGCCCCTGAGGATCTGAGCCGGGAGGTGTTCGACCTGCTGGCCAGAACGGTCAGCAGGATGCTGATTGCCGGTGCGGGCGTGACCGGCTGCTGCAGCGCGCTGGTCTGCGGGGGAATCGCTTCCTCCAGGCTGTTCCGTCAGATGCTGACGGAGCGGGCCGGAAAACGGGATCTTCGCCTTCGGATTCATTTCGGGGATCCGGGTCTCAGCGGAGATAACGCGGTAGGCGCGGCCCTGATTGGAAGAGACAGGCTGCGCGCCGGAGAATATGGAACCGCTGAATAAAGACGCGGTCATCCGCCCGCGCGAAGGTATAAGGAACGCTGAGCAGGCCCCATGCGCGGTCAGCCCCGGGCCGGGGCGATGATCGCCGGGGTTAAAATCTTTCAGCGTTTTCCGGAGAATGAGAGGAAAGCAGAATGTCAGCACAGATTCTGGATGGCAAGGCGATGTCGGAAAGCCTGCGGAAGGAGATAGCCGCGGGGGTGGAGAGCCTTCGGGAATGCACGGGAGTAGTGCCGGGCCTGGCGGTGATTCTGGCGGGGAACGATCCGGCCAGTGAGATCTATGTCCGGAACAAGGGTAACGGATGCAGGGAGACAGGTATGTATTCCGTGACCGTGAAGCTGCCCGGGGACGTGACCCAGGAGACGCTGGAGGCGGAAATCGACCGCCTGAACGGAGACGAGCGGATCCACGGCATCCTGGTTCAGCTGCCTCTGCCGGAACACCTGGATGAGGCCAGAGCGCTGGCCAGGATTCTGCCGGAAAAGGATGTGGACGGATTCCATCTGCTGAACGCGGGAAGGCTGATGACCGGAGGAGACGGCGTGATCCCCTGCACGCCCAGAGGGGCGCTGCACATGATCCGGCAGACGGGGATGGACCTGAACGGAAAGGAAGCCGTGGTCATCGGTCGGAGTAATATTGTTGGGAAACCCATGGCCATGCTGCTGCTGCGGGAGAACTGCACGGTAACCGTCTGCCACAGCAGAACAAAGGATCTGCCTTCGGTGACCCGGCGGGCGGATATTCTGGTTTCCGCGGTAGGGAAACCTGGATTTGTCACAGCGGATATGGTGAAGCCCGGCGCGGTGGTCATCGACGTAGGCATCAGCCGGGTGGACGGTAAGGTCCGGGGCGATGTGGATTTTGACGGGGTGAAAGAAGTGGCCGGATGGATTACCCCGGTGCCCGGCGGCGTCGGCAGGATGACCATTACCATGCTGCTCCAGAACACCCTGGAAGCGGCGAAGAAGGCGGCCAGGAAGTGATGGAAGGAATCAGCGTTTCCCAGCTGAACCGGATGATTTCGGAGCATCTGCGCCGGGAGCCCCGGCTCAGGAATGTGACGGTGACCGCGGAAGTCAGCGGATTCAAGCATCACATTGCCTCCGGTCACTGGTATTTCTCGCTGAAGGATGAGGAAGCTGCCATTTCCTGCGTCATGTTCCGGCAGAATACCTTTCATGCTTCCCTGCTTCCGAAGAACGGGGATCTGGTCACGGTGACCGGGTATGTGGAGATGTTCACCCGGGACGGAAAGGTTCAGCTGTACGCCATGAGCCTGAAGGCCGCCGGGGCCGGTTCTCTCCATGAACGTTTCGAGGCGCTGAAGCAGAAGCTGCAAGAGGAGGGGCTGTTTGACCCGGCCAGGAAGCGGGTGCTGCCCCAGATTCCCCGAAAAGTTGCGGTGATAACCTCCGCCAGCGGCGCGGCCCTTCATGACATTCTGAATGTATCCGGGATGCGATGCCCCTGGATCCCCATCGTGGTGATTCCCAGCGCTGTCCAGGGAGCCGGGGCTGCGGAGGAGCTGGCGTCGGCCCTGGGAAAGGTGGGTTCCCTTCCCGAGGTGGACGCGGTGATTATCGGCAGGGGCGGCGGTTCCCAGGAGGATCTCTGGTGCTTTAACGAGGAGATTGTGGCCCGGGCGGTAGCGGCCTGCCCTGTGCCGGTGGTATCCGGCGTCGGCCATGAAACCGACAGCAGCATCTGTGATTTTGCGGCGGATGTCAGGGCGAGCACCCCCAGCAACGCGGCGGAAATCGTCTTTCCGGACAGGACGGAGCTGCGTGGAAGGACTCACCTTCTGCGAACCGGACTGAACCGGGCCGTGGAAGAGCAGATGTACCGGTCCAGACTGGCCGTTCACGAAAGCAGGGAGCGCCTGCGGCGGCTTTCTCCGCAGCAGATGCTCCATCATCTGTCCGACCGGACGCTCCAGCAGCGGCACCGGCTGGAGCAGAGTATGACCACCGGGCTGGAAAGGAAGGGGATGGAGCTGATCCAGATCCGGACCCGCATGGCCTACGGCATGGAGCGCAGAATCCGTGAAAAGGAGCTTTCCGTGACAGGGCTCTCCGCGAAGCTCTCCGCGATTTCCCCGCTGAGAGTGCTGGACCGGGGTTATGCCCTGGTGACGGACGGAGAAGGACATGTGATTCCGGACTCGGCGGAAGCGAATACCCGGGAGTCCATGAAGATCAGATTCCGGGACGGCGAGGTGGCCGTTCGCAGAGAGGAGGCATCCTATGGAGCGGCAGACCTTTGAGCAGCGCCTGGATGAAGTGAAGGAAATCATAGAGCACATCGAAAACGGTAAGCTTCCCCTGGAGGATTCCGTCACGCAGTATGAGCGGGGAATGAAGACGCTGGCGGGACTGGAGAAGGAACTGGACGAGATGAAGCGACGGATTACCATCCTGCAGGAGGATGGAACGGGCACCCTGACGGAACGGGAGATGGAGGACGTATGAGGAGCCGGGAGGAATACCGCCGGATGGCGGAGGAGGCGCTCGAACCACAACTGCGCAGCCTGGGTAATATTCCGGACAGGCTGCTGGAGGCCATGCTTTACAGCCTGACGGCCGGGGGGAAGAGACTGAGGCCCGTGATGCTGCTGGCCGCCTGTGAAATGGCCGGAGGCAGCCCGGAGGAGGCATTGCCCTTTGCCTGCGCGCTGGAAATGATCCATACCTACAGCCTGATTCATGATGATCTGCCTGGGATGGACAATGACGACCTGCGCCGGGGGAGGCCAACCAATCATAAGGTTTACGGAGAAGGGCTGGCCATTCTGGCGGGGGACGGCCTGCTGAACGGAGCCATGGAGCTGGCCATGAGGGCTGCGCTTCGACGGCAGGATCTTCTGGGGCTAAGGGCTGCTGAGGCCCTGGCCCGGCATGCGGGGGTTACCGGTATGATCGCCGGGCAGACCCTGGATGTAACCATGGAGGGCAGTGAGCCTACAGAGGAGCTGGTATCCTATATTCAGATTCACAAGACATCGGACCTGCTGCAGGCCCCCATGGAAATGGGCCTCATCCTGGCGGGATGCGATGAGAGGACGGTGGAGGCGGGACGGGAGTATGGGCTTCGCCTGGGGGTCGCTTTCCAGATCGTAGATGATCTGCTGGATGTGGAAGGGGACCCGGCCCTGATGGGCAAAAATACCGGCATGGACGAGAAAAAGCTGACCCGGGTGGCGCTGCGGGGAGTGGAAGGCGCCCGGAAGGACGCGGAGGAACTTGTTCAGCAGGCCCTGAAGGCATTGAATCAGCTTCCCTTCGAAACCGTATTTTTTGAAAAACTGGCTCTGGACAGCCTGTCCAGAGTATCATAAGGAGGTACTCAGTCATGAACATGGATCATTTTCTGGAAGAGGTTGCCGTTAAGCACAACAATACGGTAAACCGTATCGTCTATTACATCAGCTGGGTGATCATGATATTCTCCGCCCTGCTGGCCGTGATGTATCTGCAGGTGACGCTCAGAAGCTTCAACATTGTGACGGTGGTCATGACGCTGATCTTCGCCAGCGTAGCTGTTTATATTTTCTTTTTCCATGACCGGCTGCTGACGGAGTATGAATACACCTTCACCAACGGGGCGCTGGACTTTGCGGAGGTATACAATAACAAGAAGCGCAAGAGCCTGGGCAGCCTGAATGTGAAGACGGTGGACGCCTTCGGCAAGGTATCCAGCGGCTCCTTCCAGAGGTATCTGAAAATGCCGGACGTCAAACGCATGAACTGGTTCCTGAACCGTGACGCGGAACTGTACTACTTCTTCTTTTCCAAGGACAACAACAAGAAGATGATTATTTTTGAACCCAGCGAGGAAATGGTAAGCATGGTGAAGCAGTACATCCCCCGGGGCGTTTATCAGGAGAACTGAGGGAACGTCTCATTAGGCGTTTCAGCAGAAAAGGATGGATCAGCTTTTCCTTATTTTTTATTTTGCCTGAATGACGGGGAGTAGAATTGCTTTGAGAGAATTGTTGCTGGTAAGGTACGGGGAAATCTTTCTGAAGGGGCTGAACCGCCCCTATTTTATCCGCGCGCTGATCAGGAAAATCCGGTACGCGCTGCGGGGAACGGGATCCAATGTATGGATTCATGACGGCCGCATTTTTGTGGAGGGCTTCGAGGATCTGGAAACGGTGACCGACCGGGTGACGCGGGTCTTCGGCGTGCACAGCGTATGCCCTGCGGTGGAAATGCCAAAGGAGGACTTTGACGCCATCTGCGCCAAGGCGGCTGCCATGATGGCGGGAATGAAGGGTACCTTCCGGGTGAATGCACGGCGGAGCGACAAGCGGTATCCCATGACCTCTCCGGAAATCAACGCGGAGATGGGGGGACGAATCCTGGAAGCCAATCCTGACCTGCGGGTGGATCTGCATGAACCGGAGCATGTGATGAACGTGGAGATCCGGGATTCCGCCTATCTGTACGTGAAGGTTATTCCCGCGGTGGGAGGCATGCCGGTGGGCACGAACGGAAATGCCACCCTGCTGCTTTCCGGCGGGATCGACAGCCCCGTGGCAGGATGGATGATTGCCAAGCGAGGCGTCCAGATCAACGCGGTGCATTTTCATTCCTTCCCCTATACTTCCGAGCAGGCCAGGGAGAAGGTGCTGGATCTGGCCAGGAAGCTGAGCTACAGCTGCTGCGGGATCAAGGTGCACGTGGTGCCCTTTACGGAAATACAGCTTCAGATCCGGGATCACTGCCCGGAGGAATATACCACGCTGATCATGCGCAGATTCATGATGCGGATTGCCGAGCGGGTGGCCCGGAATACGGACAGCGGCGGCCTGATTACAGGGGAAAGCATCGGGCAGGTAGCCAGCCAGACCATGGAGGCCCTGGGCGCCACGGACAGCGTGGTCAGCATGCCGGTCTTCCGGCCGCTGATCGGCTTCGATAAGAGCGAGATCATTGACATCGCCAAAAAGATTGACACCTATGAACTCAGCAGCCTGCCCTACGAGGACTGCTGCACCATTTTTACCCCGAAACATCCCGCAACCCGGCCGAAGAAGGAGAAAGTGGAGGAGGCCGAGGCCGTGCTGGATGTGGAAGGGCTGATCCAGGCTGCCATGGAGGGGATCGAAGTGGTGCGGGTATAAGATTCCGCTTGTCAGAAAAGGGAGGATGTGGTATGATTTCCCTTGTTGCGGCAATGCTTGGGATCGTTTCGGGCAAAATCCCAAAAGGGTTTGCACTATAGAGAGATAAACAGGGTAAAGGAGAGTGTGTCGAATGGCAAAAAAGACGATTGAAGACATTCAGGTTTCCGGAAAGAAAGTGCTGGTTCGCTGCGACTTTAACGTTCCGCTGGACGAGAACAAGCACATCACCGATGAGAACCGGATCCAGGGCGCGCTGCCCACGATCTGCTACCTGATCAAGAACGGAGCAAAGGTAATTCTGTGCTCCCATCTGGGCCGCCCGAAGGGTGAGTTCAACATGAAGTACTCTCTGGCGCCCGTGGCCGCCCGCCTGAGCGAGCTGCTGGGTCAGGAAGTAAAGCTGGCCAAGGATGTCATCGGTCCCGATGCCCATGCCCTGGCTGACGCCATGAAGGACGGCGATGTGATCCTGCTGGAGAACGTCCGCTTCCATAAGGAAGAGGAAAAGAACGATCCCGCCTTTGCGAAGGAACTGGCCTCCCTGGCTGAAGTGTATGTGAACGATGCTTTCGGAACTGCTCACCGGGCTCATGCCTCCACGGAAGGCGTCAGCCATTATCTGAGCCCCTCCGTTGCCGGCTATCTGATTGGTAAGGAGCTGAGCGTCATGGGCGGCGCGCTGGAGCATGCGGAGAAGCCCTTCGTGGCGATCCTGGGCGGCGCCAAGGTGGCGGATAAGATCAGCGTCATCGAGAACCTGATCGAAAAGGTGGATACCCTGATCATTGGCGGCGGTATGGCCTTTACCTTCCTGAAGGCGAAGGGCTACGGCGTGGGCAAGAGCCTGCTGGACGAGAGCCGGATTGACTATTGCAAGGAGATGCTGGCCAAGGCGGACGCCAAGGGCGTGAAGATCCTGTTGCCCGTTGATACCGTTTGCGTCAAGGAATTCCCCAGCCCCATTGATGCTCCCGTGGAAACTGTCACCGTGGATGCGGACAAGATCCCGGACGACATGGAAGGCTGCGATATCGGCCCGAAGACCTGCGAGCTGTTCGCGGATACCGTGAAGGCCGCCAAGACCGTGATCTGGAACGGCCCCATGGGCGTGTTCGAGAATCCCACCCTGGCCAAGGGCACCCTCGTTGTGGCCCAGGCCCTGGCGGACAGCGACGCAGTGACCATCGTGGGCGGCGGTGACAGCGCGGCTGCCATCACCCAGATGGGATTTGCCGACAAGGTGACCCATGTGTCCACCGGCGGCGGCGCCAGCATGGAATTCCTGGAAGGAAAGGTCCTGCCCGGAGTTGCCTGCCTGGACGAGAAGTAATCTTTTTCAGGAAATCCACAGCCGGGTTCGGCTGTGGATTTCCTTAAGAAACCTCTCCGCCTGCCGCCGCCCGGAATGAGCGGGCTGAGCTGAGGAGAGACAAGGATAACGGAAAGGAAAGAATGAACATGCGGAAACCTATTATTGCCGGAAACTGGAAAATGAACAAGACCCCCGCCGAGGCGGAAGCTCTGGTCACCGAGCTGAAGCCCCTGGTGAAGGATGCGGGCTGCGACGTGGTTGTGTGCGTTCCAGCGGTGGATTTCGCCGCAGTGAAGTGCGCGATTGAAGGCAGCAATATCCATCTGGGAGCCCAGAATGTGCATTTTGCGGCAAGCGGCGCCTATACCGGGGAGCTGAGCGCGGATATGCTGAAGGCTGCGGGCGTGGAATACGTGATCATCGGCCACAGCGAGCGCAGGCAGTATTTCGGGGAAACCGACAAGACCGTAAACCAGCGGGTTCGGGCTGCCGTAGCCGCCGGGCTGAAGGTGATCCTCTGCGTAGGTGAAAACAAGGAGGAGCGGGAAGCGGGATACACGGACGCGCTGGTGGAATATCAGACGCTGATCGCCCTGAACGGCCTGACTGAAGAGGAAGTCAAAGGCGTTGTGATCGCCTATGAGCCCGTATGGGCCATCGGTACCGGACTGACCGCCACCGACGAGCAGGCGAATGAGACCATCGGTGTTATTCGCAAGGCGGTGGCCCGGAAGTACGGCGCCGCGGCGGGCGACGCGATTCGTATCCAGTACGGCGGCAGCATGAATCCGAAGAATGTGAAAGGCCTGATGGCCCAGCCGGAGATTGACGGCGGACTCATCGGCGGCGCCAGCCTGAAGGCTCCTGACTTCAGCCTGGTGGTAAACTACGACAAATAATCTGACTCCTTGTCAGCCAGACCCGGCGGTATGACCGCCGGGTTTTTTGCTCGTTCTGGCTGTTCGTATTTACAGGCCGCAAGGGTGCCGGGCAGTTTATTACAATTATGTAAAATTGAAAAAAAGCAAGAAGGATAGGGCTTGCGGTGAAACAGGAAAATGCATATAATCTACGATGGTGTGAATTGGACTAACACTTACGCCAAAGGAGAGGTATCCAATGAAAAAAGTACTGTTTACCGAAACTGTCCTGCGGGACGCGAACCAGTCCCTGATGGCCACCCGGCTGCCGTACGCGGACTATGCGGAAATCCTGCCTGTGATGGACAAGGCAGGTTATTATTCCGTGGAGTGCTGGGGCGGCGCTACCTTTGACAGCTGCCTGCGGTATCTGAACGAGGATCCCTGGGAGCGCCTGCGGAATATCCGGAAGAATATGCCGAATACTCGGCTGCAGATGCTGCTCCGGGGGCAGAACCTGCTTGGATACAAGCACTATCATGATGATGTGGTAGAGAAGTTCGTGGAGCTGAGCATCAAGAACGGGATTGATATTATCCGGATCTTTGACGCGCTGAACGACTTCCGGAATCTGGGAACCGCCCTGGATGCCACCAAGAAATACGCCACGAAGCGGACCATCGCCTCCGGCTGCATCAGCTATACCCAGAGCCCTGTGCATACGGTTGAAAAGTACGTGGAGATGTGCCGGGAACTGGTGAAGATGGGCTTTGATACCCTGTGCCTGAAGGACATGGCCGGCACCATGAGCCCCTATGAAGCGGAGCACCTGATCAAGGGGATCAAGGACGCTGTGGGCGATGTTCCGGTCATCCTGCATACCCACTGCACCACGGGTATGGCCTATATGACCCTGACCAAGGCGATCGAGAGCGGCGTGGACGTGATCGATACTGCGACCAGCTGCTTCTCCAACGGTACCAGCCAGGCCGCTACCGAGACCCTCTTCTATGCCTGCCAGCAGTACGGCATCGAGACCGGGCTGGACGAGAAGGTGATCAATCAGGTAAATGATTTCTTCAAGCCTGTGAAGCAGAAGTACGTGGACAGCGGCCTGATCAATCCCAAGTCCATGGCGACCGACTCCCAGGCGCTGGTCTATAAGGTGCCGGGCGGCATGCTGAGCAACATGATCGCCAACCTGAAGGATATGAACGCCATGGATAAGTTCGACGCGGCCCTGCTGGAGATTCCGGAGGTCCGGAAGGATCTGGGCTATCCTCCGCTGGTTACGCCCCTGAGCCAGATGGTGGGCAACCAGGCTGTTACCAATGTGCTGGTGGGCGAGCGGTACAAGAACATCTCCAATGAAGTGAAGAATTACTTCAAGGGCGAGTACGGCATCGCGCCCGCTCCGGTGGACAAGGCCCTGGAGGAGAAGATCCTGGGCGAAGGCGGAAAGCCTGTGGACTGCCGGATTGAGGACAGCAAGCGCACCGGGGAAGACTTCCGGAAGGCGAAGGAAGCTCTGGGCGATCTGGCGGAGTCCGAAGAGGACATCATGAGCTATATCTGCTATCCCGCTCAGGCGGAGAAGTACCTGAAGGACCGGAAGGCTGACCGGGAGAAGAAGGTTACCTACACCATTGTTGAGGCATAAGGAGGACAGGGATACATGAGCGAAGAGATTGCCGCCGCCGCTGTTGAAACGGCGGAAAAGGCCGGAATGCTGGGGCTCGGGGAAGCGACGCTGGATGCTGTCCTGGGCTATCTGGTCGTGTTCATCGGCCTGAGCCTGCTGATGGTCGTGGTGATAATTGCCGGTAAAATTATGGTGAGCCGGCAGAAGAAAGAAGCTGCAGCTCCGGCAACCGCGGCGCCCGCGGCTGCCCTCGCCCCTGCAGTGTCCGCGGCTCCGAAGGAGCTTGCTCCTGGCAGTGCCGGCGAAGTAAAGATCTATGATACCGATCCCCGGGATGCTGCCATGATCATGGCGATTGTGGCGAACAAACTGGGCAAACCGCTGAACGAGCTTCGGTTCGTATCCATCAAGGAGGTTAAGGAAGCATGAAGTACAAAGTGACCCTGAAGGGAAAGACCTATGAAGTGGAAGTGAATCAGGGCGAAGCCATGATTCTGGACGAATATGAAGCGATCGCCCCCGCGGCTCCGGCCCCGGCGGCAGCCCCCGCTCCCGTAGCCGCGCCCGCGGCCGCTCCGGCTCCCGCAGCTGCTCCGGCTCCTGCGGCTGTTGCAGGTGAGCAGGTGACTTCCCCCATGCCTGGCACCATCGTTAAAATCAACGTGACCGCCGGCAAGGCCGTGAAGGGCGGCGAGGTTCTGGCGGTTCTGGAAGCCATGAAGATGGAAAACGAGATCATGGCGCCCCATGATGCCACCGTGATGCAGGTGCTGGTGGATACCGGAGCGAAGGTGGACACAGGTACGCCCATTATGGTACTCGGCTAAGGGAGGGGAGAGACGATGTTAGAATCCCTTGGCAACCTGGTAATGGATTCCGGTTTTGCACACATCCTGATTGCGGACGGGTGGAAAAACCTGGTCATGATCGCCATCGCCTGCGTGCTGCTTTACCTGGGAATCAAAAAGCAGTATGAGCCTTTGCTGATGGTGGGTATCGCTGTGGGCTGCCTTCTGGCGAATGTCAGCTCCCTGAGCAATACTGACGCCCTGTATCATCAGAACCTCTGGGATGCTTTCCTGGACCATAACAGCCCCTACTATCACAGCTACGGCTATATCATGGCCAACGGCGGCCTGATCGATATCCTTTATATCGGCGTAAAGGCCGGCATTTATCCCTGCCTGATCTTTATCGGCATCGGCGCCATGACGGACTTCGGTCCCCTGATTTCCAATCCCACTTCGCTGCTGCTTGGCGCGGCGGCCCAGTTCGGCGTGTTCTTTGCTTTCTTTGGTGCGAACCTGCTGGGCTTCACCGGAAATGAGGCGGCTTCCATCGGCATCATCGGCGGCGCAGACGGCCCCACTGCCATTCTGACCACCACGAAGCTGGCGCCCCATCTGCTTGGGCCCATCGCTGTGGCAGCCTACAGCTATATGGCGCTGATCCCCATGATCCAGCCCCCGCTGATGAAGGCGCTGACCACGGAGAAGGAGCGCAAGGTGAAGATGGAGCAGCTGCGGGAAGTGGGCAAGACGGAAAAGATTCTTTTCCCGATCATCGTGACCATCTTTGTCGTTCTGCTTCTGCCCTCCACAGCGCCCCTGATCGGATGCCTGATGTTCGGCAACCTGCTGAAGGAAACCGGCGTGACGGATCGGCTGAGCGATGTGGCCCAGAACGCCCTGATGAACATTGTAACCCTGTTCCTCGGCATCAGCGTCGGCGCCACCATGGTGGGCTCCAACTTCCTGAACATTCAGACCATCTATATCGTTATTCTCGGACTGATCGCCTTCTCCTTCAGCACCATCGGCGGTCTGCTGGTGGGCAAGCTGATGTACAGGCTCAGCGGCGGGAAGATCAATCCGCTGATCGGCTCCGCTGGCGTGTCCGCTGTGCCCATGGCCGCCCGGGTAAGTCAGAAAGTGGGACAGAAGGAGAATCCCTCCAACTTCCTGCTGATGCATGCCATGGGTCCCAATGTGGCAGGCGTCATCGGCTCCGCCATCGCGGCTGGCTTCCTGATGAGCGTATTCGGATAAGGAAAAGTTTTCAAAGGTTTCGGTTGCCAATTCCCCAGGTGGGGAATATAATAGAGCGAGCGGTCCGTCCGGGAGGACGAATGTAAAGCCGCTCGGAGAGAGGAGTATTCATGGCTAA
This sequence comes from Clostridia bacterium, assembly GCA_017412715.1. GTDB lineage: Bacteria > Bacillota > Clostridia > Christensenellales > Aristaeellaceae > Aristaeella. The sequence continues at coordinate 679 of JAFPWU010000036.1, read as the reverse complement.
TTTGGATCTGACCCGTTATGGGATCACCGGGACGACTGAGATTGTCTACAACCCCTCCTATGAGACCCTTTTCGCAGAAGAAAACAAGCCGGAGCTGGAAGGCTATGAAAAAGGCCAGCTGACCGAGCTTGACGCGATGAACGTGATGACCGGCATCTACACCGGCCGCAGCCCCAAAGACAAGTACATCGTGATGGACGAGAACTCCAAGGACACCGTATGGTGGACCACGGAGGGCTACAAGAACGATAACCATCCTCTGAGCCAGGAGAACTGGGAGATCCTGAAGAAGAAGGCCCAGGCTCAGCTGAGCGGCAAGCGGCTGTTTGTGGTTGACGCGTTCTGCGGAGCCAACAAGGACACCCGCATGGCCGTCCGTTTCATCATGGAAGTGGCCTGGCAGGCCCATTTCGTAAAGAACATGTTCATCCAGCCCACAGAGGAAGAGCTCAAGAACTTTGAGCCGAACTTCGTCATCTACTGCGCCTCCAAGGCTCTGGTAGAGGATTACAAGGAGCTGGGCCTCAATTCCGAGACATGCGTCGCCTTCAACATCACCAGCCGCGAGCAGGTCATCCTGAACACCTGGTACGGCGGCGAGATGAAGAAGGGCATGTTCTCGATGATGAACTACTATCTGCCGCTCAAGGGGATCGCCTCCATGCACTGTTCCGCCAAT
>JAFPWU010000035.1 GCA_017412715.1 Clostridia bacterium | reverse complement strand
CTATGAACGACATCCGGCGGAACTGCTCATAGAGGAACACCTCCCGTTTAAACCGATCCTGGATCAGATGCCATTGCTTTTCCCGCAAGGCGGCACGGGCATTTCTGAATTCTTCCGCTGTACAGTCCACAAAGGCTGCATACAGGGATTCCACGGTAACGTCCGTCTGTGCCCGGGAGAAGAGGATCCGCTCCACATCCTTCTTGCGGGTCATGTAGTTGAGGTTCAATCGCTCCGTGCGGATGCGCCGCAGCGCCGTTTCATAGTCGGCGATCATGCCGGCCATATAGGCCAGAGCGTCGGCAGGCAGTTTCTCCTTCCATCCGTAGTCCCTGGCAAAGAGGAACAGCTCCTCGTCCTTCGCCGGGGTCTCCTTGAGTTTCGGCGTGTTCCGCCGGATCTGTTCCGCCAGATACGGCAACCGCTCTACGTTGGAGGAGATGCCTTCCCACCGGACGCTGTTGTAATACTTCTTCAGCTTCCTGCCCTTCTTCTTCGAGCCACGTTTCCCCTCCACCAGGTCCTTGTAGTCCAGGAAGGTACTGCGCTCAATGGATTCATCCTTTAGGAACGGGGAAATGTCAGGCCTCACGCCGTTTTTCGCAGCGTCGATCTCCAGCCCCGTCAGGATAGCCAGCAGCTCCGTATCCTCCCGCGCTTTTGTCCTATCTGCTTTCGGCAGAGTTTCGTCGTAGGCGACCACCGCCCGGTTGAATGCAGCATTGCAGATCTGTCCGACCCGGGAGGAGAAGGTGTCCCGCACCGTCTCGAAGCGGGCTCGCCAGTCGTTGGCGTTCGATTCCCTGGCGGAAACGGAGGGGATCTTCAGCAGGGGCAGGTTCCGCTGGTAATCCAGCAGCATGGGGTCCGGGTCTCTATAGTTCCGTCGGACGCACTCGTTCAGCAGCGGATCGGCGATCAGCTTCACGATGTCGCCGTCGTAATCCGCACCGCCCAGCCGTTCCGGGATCAGGGTTCGGGCGTCCACCATGACCACATAGCTGAGGTGGGAGAGATACTTCTGCCGCAGGCTGCCCTCCTCCTCCAATAAGCTGACCACCGCCTCCTCGTTACGGGCGATATGGGGATTTCTCAGGAGCGTGATCTGCCCTGAATAGGGGAACGCGGTCTTGGGCGCATACGCCACCGTTCCCTGCAAACATTCCGCCTCCAACCGGCGCAGGGCCCGTTTGCAGGCCTTCCGGCTCCGGGCCGTCAGCTCCGTCAGCCGGTACAAGAAGCGCATCAGGTCCCCGGACAGGTACCGGTTCTCTCCCAGGATCAGCATCTGTCCCCGGGCGAAGCTGCGGTAAATGCTGTCGGCCCGCTTATCCAGCTCCTCGGCGAAGAGAGGCTCATGGACAAACAGAGGATTCCGTTTCAACAGCTTTGCAAGGGTCGCTTCCCGGCTGTAGGGGTCCGTCTCCGGGTCATCCAGCACGGCGGTGAAATACGCCAGCCGGGAATCCGGGTCCGCCACCAGGCGATAGTATTCCGTCTCGCTCTCCTTGGTGAGCCACGGGCGTACATCCTGGGCCGGATCGTGATCCCAGCCCTCCGGCAGATCCCGGGGACGAAACTCGTCCGGCGTCACGGAGACCGTGACCAGGAACTGATAGTTCATATCCACATAGGGCTGGACCTTCACCGGGTTCACCTGGGAGATATAGAGGGCATGGCCGTACCGTTCACACCGGTCCAGATACGCCGCCCATGTCAACCCATTGTCCGTCATCCAGCCGAAGGCTTTGAACATGCTTTTTGTCAGAATCAAGTCCACTTCGTCCGTTTTGTGACGCTGTCCCCACACATCCATCAAATAGGGCACATCCAGCTCCCGGAACAGCCCATGAAAATCCACCTCATGTACCACGCCCTTGATATACGGCATCCGGATCTGGAAGGAGGAATGGATGTGCTGCCGGCAATAGCGGCGGTCGATCTCTTCGGCCAGCTCCGCGCTGATCAGGCCCTCGCCGTCGAACTCTTTGACTGTCACTTCGCCCACAGTCTCCACCCGGCGATAGGCGCGAGTCGCGCCGTCGCCGCCCACGTCCTCCACCGTGATCATGGGCACGTCCTCCACGGTGGACTGGAAATCTTCCACCACGATCACCCGATGGGGGTCAAAGAAGGGACCGAGGCGGACCCCGTCCGTGAACATGAGCCCGTTATAGGCGTATACCTTGCTCAACACGCAGCGGTCGAACCGCATCCCCAGGGTGATGCGCTCCTTCAGGCGCTCATATATGTGTTCGGATACGAAGGTCAGGCGTGACGCCCGGCTCATACTGGCGGAGCGCTCAAAGGCGTAATACCGCCAGATGGAGTTGGGGAATGTAAGCTCTATCCCCTCCGGGCGGAACATAGACTCCGCCTTCTTCTGCAATTCGGCGGCTTTCCCCACCGGCGCACGGTCAAAGACGCCGGAGAAATCTACATAGAGGATATGAAACTGCATCTGCGCTGCCCAGCCCAGCCGGTCCCGCATGTCGGGCTCCCGGAAGATCTGCTCGATCTGGTCGAACAGGGCGCACTGGGGCTGCTCCGTCTTGCGGACGCTGTCGCTGTGGATCGCCTTTTCGAAATCGAAGCGGATCTCGTATCGCCCGTCCTCCTGCAGCTCCGCGTTGGCTAGGAGCGCCTGGGCGGACACCTGCCATATTTCATACGTTTTCCTGTACATGGTTTCTTCTCCTCTGTATTGCCAGTGTACCATACTCAGCCTCCTGATTCAATAGGTTTCACTTTTTGAATACTGCGCCCACTTTTTCCAATCTCAGGGAAAGGAGGATAACCAACGCCGGGGAAGGTACCGCAGGATAATAATTCAAGGAGGAACCGAATGAACAACTTTACCTGCATCGGCGACCTGCCGATGACCCTCTCTGTAGAGGACGTTGCCTCCTACCTGGGGATCTCCCGGGTAGGAGCCTATAACCTGTGCCACGCCCATGGCTTTCCCTCCATGCGGATCGGAAAGCGGATCCTCATCCCCCGTGACCGCTTCCTGGAGTGGCTCGACCGGCGGCAGAAGGAGGCGATCGGATGAAACGAAAAACGACCGAACCGACGGAGACCTCGAAATTTGAGATCAGCCCTTCCATGGGCGATGCCATCAGTCGGGCCGCCGCCCTGGCATTCAACAGGGACATCGACCTGAAGACGACCGTCAAGAACGTATCCCTGTGGGCGCTGAAGCCGTTCAAGAACCATCCCTATCGCCTGTATGACGATGCCAAGATGGCGGAACTGGCGGAGAGCATCCGGGAAAACGGAGTCATCTCCCCCATCCTGATCCGGCCGACCGAAGGCCCCAACTATGAGATCGTCTCCGGACATAACCGGGTCGAAGCCTGCCGGCGGGCGGGCATAAAGACCATCCCGGCCATCATCCGGGAGATGGACGACGACACGGCGACCATGCTGATGGTAGAAGCCAACCAGCAGCGGGAGATCGTCCTGCCCAGCGAAAAGGCCTTCGCCTACAAGATGCGCCTGGACGCCATGAAGCGCCAGGGAAAGCGTCCCGATCCCACCTGTACCCAAGTTGGGAACAAGTCGGGGGAGAAGTCCGCCGACCGGCTGGCCCAGGAGGTCGGTGAGAGCCGCAACCAGATCCAGCGCTACATCCGGCTGACCTACCTGATCCCGGAGCTGCGCGATATGGT
>JAFPWU010000034.1 GCA_017412715.1 Clostridia bacterium | reverse complement strand
TTCGTAGGCTCCTCGGCTTTGCTACACCGCTTCCTCCCCTCCTGCCATTACTGGTAGCAGCTTGCGGTTCGCTACACTTGGCGGTAAATACCCGTGGCGGGACTTTCACCCGCGAGAATTGTGCCATGCCCGGCACACTACGAAAACCGGCCCGCAAGCGGGCCGGTCTTTCATTTCCGGGCCTTTTGCGGGCGCCGGAGCCTCTTTTCCGTGCACTCCGCGGCCATGACGGCCGCGACCAGCACATAGGCGATCAGATACAGATAGATTTCCACGGAGGTCAGCGTCTGAAGATCGGAACGCCAGCCCACCGGAAAGGCCAGGAGCCACCATACCGGAACCGTGTACAGGAGTCCGTAAATCGCGGAAACCGCGCCCTCCGCCCAGGGCCGCATTTCCGCCTCCCGGTCCGATTTCAGGAGGGTAACCAGCGGAATGGAAAGATAGGCCAGGGTATAGCGATAGGCGCCGGAAGGAAAAAACACCATCAGGCAGGCCAGAAAAAACCGGGTGCGCCACCTGCTTCCGCTTCTCCAGGCCAGCCAGGCCCACAGGAGGCAGGTCGCCACGGCCAGCACCGCGCTGAGGGTCATTTCCTCCCTGCCGGTCAGCCTCCTGATCAGCGTGTAAAACAGCCCTTTCAGAAATTGCGGGCGTCCGTAAAAATCCGCGGATTGCAGGGGGCCGGTCAGATTGCCGATCCAGGCCTGGAACCCCGCCAGTCCCCCGAAAAAAGCGAAGGGGACGACCACCAGCACCAGGCTGTAGAGAATGAACCGGAACAGCTCCCTGTACCTTTTCTCCTTTAAATACAGGAGCCCAAACACCGCGGGATACAGCTTCATGGCTACACAGACCGCGAGTATCAGCAATCCGGCCTCCCGGCCGGCTGCGCTGCGGCTGTCCTTCAGTTCCAGCCCGAGAAGCAGCAGCCCGGCCACCAGCACGGCGGAATTTCCAAGCATATACCCGCTGCCCGCGAACACCGCGGAGAGCATCAGCAGGGTAAAAAGGAGCAGATCCTTCTTCCGGTTCCTCCTCCCGGTCATTTCGATCGCCAGGAAGAAAATCAGGGCGTTAAAAATCAGATACAGGGTAAAGACGGGCAGCGCTCCCGGAATCTGCTCGACCTTCATGCTCAGCGGCCGGCCTCCGGAAATCGCCGTCAGCCGGTAAAGCAGATAATACAGGCAGTAGGCCAGGGGAGGGAAGACGGAGGCGTAGCTCCCATCCGCGTCCCAGTCGATCTGATGATACAGCAGGGGCGGATTTTCCACCGACTGGAGGTGGGAAAAATAATCGATGAAACGGATGGAAGGGTCATTTTCCTGAACCGTCCAGGCATACAGCGCCCCCCCGTAGCGGAAGGAAAGCAGAAAATACAGCAGGAGTCCGGCGGCTGAAATCAGGAAAAACAGATTCCGGGGATCCCGCCGCCACCGTCCCAGGCTGCCGCGAATTTCGTTTTTCAAGGCTTTCTTTCCTTTCCCTCCGCGGCCAGCGCAAGGCCGCTCATCAGGGCCATGGAGGACACGATAAATCCCTTGCTGGCCAGCCAGAAATGAACCCCCGCGTGGTTTTTGGTCACCGCGCACCAGACGAAGGGAATGCAGGCGATGATCAGAAAGGGGACCAGCGTTCCTCCGGCCGCCTTCCCGGTCTGCCTGTTCCCCCGGATCCGGAGGACCAGCAGGATTCCCATGGCCAGCAGGTAGGCCAGCATCAGATAGCTGACCGGCGTATTCAGGAAGTAGGCCAGATTGCTCCGGATGGTCCCCAGCGCGGTCGCCGCCTCCCCGTAGGCTTCGCTCCCCGTTCTCAGCAGGAAGCTGGAAATCCCCTCCGCAAAAACGTTCTGCCCGGTCAGCACCGTGCCGATCACCCATTTAAGAACCCACATCAGACCGTAGCCCAGGCCCCAGAAATAGCAGAGGCGGATGATCCGGGTCACCGCTTTTCCGATCCTTTCCTCCGGCTCCAGACAGAAGATCACGGCCAGCGGGAGCCCCAGGGCCGCCATGGGATAGGTCAGCACATCCCAGTAGGCGGTGCAGATTCCCGCAAACAGAAGCACCAGGTATTCCTTCTCCCGCAGCCTTCCCTTCCGGTTCAGCATCAGCGCCGTCAGCACCGCCAGCATGGAAATATAGAAGCCCAGGGAGTATTCCAGATTCATCCACATCACCGCGGGCGCCAGCATCCCGTAGGAAATCAGCAGCGGGAGGATCATGCCCTTTCCCCTCCGTCCGGACCGGAACATGAGCCCGCACAGCAGCAGGACCAGGGCCGTCTGCAGCACCGCATTCAGCTGGCGGATCCGATGATAATCCATGATCTGCAGCAGCAGCCGGTAGATCACGCCGTATCCGTGCCAGTACCGGGAATAGGCTTCGTACTCCTCATAGGGTACGCCCTCGATATAGTGCTTCACAAAAATCTGCACCGGGTCCAGCTCTCCCATCACCGGATGGTACGACAGCATGGCGTACTCCGCCGGGTGCTCCGCGGATACGTTTCCGGCCATCGTCAGCATGATGGCGTCCGAGTAATTATCCAGCCGGCTGGAGCACCAGGTATGCAGATTGGGAAATTTCCCCGTAACCTTAAAAATATCCGCGGAGCGCTCCAGATTTTTATCCATGGGCCCGGCGGGCAGAAACTCGGAGAGGAGCAGGAGCCCCGTGCCCAGCACCGCGCACAGCAGAATCAGCAGCAGGGATTTCCCCGTATTCCGCCAGAATGTACGCCCGGACGATGACACAGCATCCTTCATCGCAGCCTCGTCCCTCTCTTCCACTGTTTTCATTCTTCTTTCCGCAGGCAGGAAAAGCATTTCCGGAAGCGGCATCAGGGAAGGAATCTGTTTCTCCCCCGGGTTCCCGCGTCCAGCCCCCCTGTCCTCCGCAGCATGAAGGGATTATATCATCCGCCCGGGAGAAATTCAACCGCCGGGCAGGGGCTCCGGTTGACTCCTTTTCAGGCTCTCATGTATAATGTGCTCCGGATATCCTCAGCGAATGAAGGGGAAAGATGATCGTAATGAAAGCATTTGAGCCGGCCCGGATAAAAGCCCTTTTCCTGCCTGCGGCGTTACTGATCCTGACGCTCTGGCTCACTTCCCTGCTGGATGCCGGCTCCTTTCTGAGCCCCTACCTCTTCTGCGCCATCGCCGGCGCCATGGCGATAACGGCCAACCGGGGAAGGATGGGCTCCTTTTCCGGACGGGAATCCGTATGCTCCCTGATTTTCGCTGCCCTTTTCGCCCTGTCCGTCCTGCTGGCGAATTATGAACTGACGTGGTTTGCAAATCTGCCGAAAATCTGCGTTTTGCTCCTGGGCGGCTGGATGATCGCCCGCCACGTGCTTCTGGCCGCCCTGCGGCTTGAAATTTCCCCGGCGGCCGGGCCTCTTCCGGCCGGAAAAAAATCCGGGCGGATATTCTGCGCGGTTTTCTTCTCCGTCTCTCTGGTCTATCTGCTGGCGCTGTTCCTCTGTTACAGGCCGGGCATTCTGTCCCCGGACAGCATCGAGCAGGTCAGTCAGATCCGGACCGGCATCTATACCAATCATCATCCCTTCTGGCACACCATGATCATCCGCGCCTGTCTGGCCCTGGGCATGAGGCTGTTTCACAATATCAACGATGCGGTGACCGTTTACAGCGTCTTTCAGCTCCTCTGCATGGCGGCTGTCTTCTCCTATGCCTGCATGACGCTGGCCCAGGGCGGAACGCCTCTCCCGTGGATCGCCGCCGCGGCCGCCGCCTTCGCCCTCCTCCCTTATCACATTCTGTACAGCGTCACCATGTGGAAGGACGTGCTGTTCGGCGGCGCGGTGCTGCTGTTTGTATGCGCGGCCCATCGGGTTTACCGGGACATCGGAAGAAAGGGCCTGAACTTCTTCCTGCTGGCCCTTGGCGCCCTGGGCAGCTGTCTGCTTCGAAGCAACGGATTCGCCGCCTTTGTGCTGGCCTTCTGCGTTTTCTTCTTCAAATCCGGAAAGTCCAGGAAAAAGATGCTGGGAATCCTGCTTTCCCTGATCCTCGCGGCCTTTATCCTCATCTATCCCCTGCTCGGCCTGCTGGGCATTCAGCAGCCGGACCCCGCGGAGTTCCTGTCCATTCCCGAGCAGCAGATTGGCCGGCTGATCGTGGATCAGGCCGCGCTGAGCGGGGAGGAGACGGCCCTCCTGCAGAAAATTCTGGATTTTGACGCCGTCCGGAAAAACTACATCCCGACCATTTCCGATCCGATTAAAATCATTATCCGGGATACGAATCCCGCATACCTGCGCGAGCACCTGACGGATTATCTGAAGCTGTGGCTGAAGCTCGGCCTCAGGTATCCGGCAGCCTACCTGAAAGCCTGGATCGACCAGACCAAAGGATACTGGAATGCCGGATATGAGCATCGGGTTGTGTCCACCGGGGTATGGCCGAATGCCTTCGGCATTGAAGCTCTCCCCCGGGATCATCCTTTCTCGGCCGCGATAACCAGATGGGTCTCCGTTTTCCCGCACAATCCGATGTTTGAATTATTCCGGAGCATCGGCCTTCATGTATGGATTCTCCTGCTGTGTTTTTTCATCCAGATCGCCAAAGGAAAAGAGGGCTGGCTCACCTGTGTTCTGCCCATCACGGTGGTTCTTTCCCTGCTGGTTTCTACGCCGGTCTCCAACGAATTCAGATATGCGTATGCGGTCTTTACCACGGTTCCGTTTCTGGTCCTGACCACTTTTACCGGAGGCGTGTCGGATGAGCGTTGAGAAGAAAAGCGGAGGCGCGGGCGGCGCTCCGCGCAATTCAGGGATCGAAGCCCTGAAGATTCTGGCCATCTTCCTGATCATCATCAGTCATATTACCCAGACCCTGGATACGTACAACCATCTGCACGTCATCGATCTGAGCGCCGCGTCAGCCGATCCCCGGCTTTGGGCGCTGATGCTTTTCCGTTCCTTCGGGGTCCTGGGCAGTACGATCTTCTTCTCCTGTTCCGCCTGGTACATGCTGGATTCTGACCGGTACAGCAAACAGAAGTGGCTGCGGATGGTGCTTGAAATCTGGTCCGTTTCCATCCTGTTTCTTGCGATCATGCTGATTGCGCGCCGCGGAGATCTTTCCCGGAAGGACATCCTCGAAAGCCTCTCCCCCACCACTCACGGAACCAACTGGTATTTAACCTGTTACCTCCTTTTTCTGCCCCTGCATCCTTTCCTGAACCGACTGATCCGGAACCTGAGCAGAATCCAGCTTTTCAGGATTTCTCTGGTGATGTTCGTGCTGTATTACGGCATCGGCTTTCTCGAAAACGGGCTGTTCCAGGCCAAGGAAATCATTCTATGGATTACCGTCTACTTTGTGATGGCGTATCTGAAGCGGTATAAGATCCATCTGATTCAGAACACCCGGCGGAACCTGACCGCTCTGGCTGCCTCCCTGATCGCCTATGCGGCTTTGATCGTGATCTGGAACCTCCTCGGACTCAGGTATTCGTATTTTCGAAACCATATGATCCGGTTTGAATCCTTCGGCAACCCCTTCTGGCTGGTCTGCTCCTTTTCCCTTCTCGGCCTCGCCCAGGCAAGCCGTCTGAAAAGCAGAGCCGTGAACGCGCTTTCCGGCCTTTCCCTGCTGATCTACATTCTCCACGAAAATCTTCTGCTTCGCACCTATGTCCGGCCCGGCCTGCTGGATGCCCTGTACGAAACCTTCGGATACGATTCCATCCTGCTCTGGGTGTTGCTGCTTGCGCTGGTCATCTTCGCTCTGTCCGCGGCCGGAGCGGCCCTCTTCAGGGCCGCCGCCGAAAGGCCCATCCAGGCGCTGGCCGGCAAACTGTATTCCCTGATCCGAAAACAGTATCTGCGTTTTGAAAAAAAGGTATTATGAAGTCTGCTTGCCTGGCCGGCTTTCTCCGCGCGTGCTTGCACGCCTCAGAGCCCCGCTGTATAATACGGAAAACAAAAGAAAGGGATCGGGAGATGCGATGACCGGGTTGCTTCGGAAATGGTGGAAACAGCTTATCAGCGAAAGGCCATGGATTCTGGCTGCCGTCCTGATTCTCACAGGGGCCGTCCTCCGTCTGCTTTTCCTGGAACAGCTTCCTTACGGGCTCAATCAGGATGAAGCCTCCGCCGGGTATGACGCCTGGGCCCTGCTTTCCAGCGGAATGGACCGCAACGGAAAAAGCTGGCCGGTGCTGTTTGTTTCCTGGGGCTCCGGACAGAATGTGCTGATGAGCTATCTCTCCATGCCCTTCATTGCGATCCTCGGCCTGCGGCCTTTAAGCCTCCGCCTGCCCAACGCGCTTGCGGGATGCATTTCCCTGTATGCCATGTGGCGGTTTGCCAGCAGATGCAGGGGAGAGCGCTTCGGCCTCTGCGCGCTTTTCCTTCTGGCGATCAACCCGTGGCATATTATGGCCAGCAGGTGGGCCCTGGAAAGCAATCTGCTGCCCGCGCTGCTCCTGGGCGCCTGCTGTTTTCTTTCCCAGGCGGAGGAAAAGCCGAAAGCATTGCTCGGTGCCGCGCTTTGCCTGGGCCTGGCTCCCTATGCCTATGGGACGGTCTTTTTTCTGCTGCCGCCCTTCCTGATCTGGATCGCGGTTCGGCTGCGAAAGAGCATCCCCGTCAAAACCGCCCTCCTCGCCCTGCTGGTTTTTATTCTGCTGATTCTGCCGATCGCTCTGTGCCAGGCGCTCAACCTGCTGGGCGGAGAGGAGATACGCATCGGCGCCGTCACCATTCCCCGGCTGTTCGACGCGCGGCAGAACGCCACCAGCGTCTTCGGCGGCGGCGGATTGGGAAGAATCCGTAAAAATATCATGACGCTGCTGGAAATCCTGCATAACGGAGACGATCGGACTGGCTACAACGCGTTGCCCTTCTGGCGGGGCGGAATCCTATATTTTTTCGGGCTGCCCCTGGCCATAATCGGCATATTCGTCAGCGTGCGGGAACAGAGCCGGTTCAGGAAGGAATGGTCCATGCTGGCTCTGCTCTGCTGCGGGATCCTGTGTGCTGCCCTGATCGACGGAAATATCAACAGGCTGAATATGCTCTGGATTCCGATGATCTACTTCTCCGCGGCGGGTTCAGTCTGGCTGATCAGGAGCCTGATGATCCGCTGGGCCGTTCCGGCGGCGGTGGCCGTCGCCTGTCTCATCTTCTTTGGATACCAGTACGCGCAGATGTTCGCTGTTCCCAACCGGACCTACTATTCCGGGCTGGGGGAAGCCATCAAGGCCGCGGAGGAGCTCTCCCCGAAGGCGCTGTATATTACCGATGCCGTACTGCAGCCATATATTTATGCGCTTTTTTATACCGCGCCTCATCCGGAACAGTTCCTGGAGAGCGCTGAATTCAAGGCCTATCCGGAATTCGGCATCCTGAAGGTCGAGCGGTTTGCGGGATTTGAGTTCAGGGATCCCGAAAAGGCGGATCTGCTGATCCTCGATCAGGATGACGCCCTGGAGCAGGGGAAGGATATCCTTGGCACCTATGGGATCTACAGCCTCTGCAGATAAAAGGCACAGGCGCTGAGCCCATGCCTGATAACTGCCCCTCAGAAAACGCTGATTTATTCTATTCGGACTGAAACCGCCTGAGCTCAGGCGATGTATGTCAAGCCCGCGCTGAGCGGATTTCAGCCCCTGAGGCGTTTATTCAGCGTTTCTCATATTTTGCCCGCGGGCTTCCTCCGAAGCCCGGTTTTTTCTGGCTGTTTTCCAGTCCAGAAACCCGGTGTACAGGAAGAAGGGAAGATACCGGATTCGCAGCAGCAGCCGCTTCCCCCTGGAAAAACCGTCCCAGCGGGCCAGCGCGTCATAATACTTCAGCCCATCGCGCTTCAGCAGGTTATACACCCCCTGCAGGGGCCCGAACCTGTGGTCATAGGGAAAAATAAACTGATCATAAATGACGAACATGTCTTTCATAAAGGCTTCCCCGTAATGCCCGGTTCCGCTGACGCCGCTGAGCCTGTACAGCAGAACCACCTCGTCCAGATAGGCGAAGGGAACCCCGTTCTTTGTCAGGGTCAGCCAGTAGGGATAATCCTCGATCAGCCGGACGGCTTCCGGATACAATCCGTTCTCCTGGAAAACCTTTCGGGTCATCAGCTTCGCCGGGGCCGGCAGAAAATTCCGGGAGAACAGGCGATTCCTGGTCTGCTCCACGGAATAGGATTTCAGAAGACTGTAATCCGATTCACAGCTCAGCAGATGGTCTACAGTTTTTCCGTCCATCGTAACGCCCTGCATTCTGCCGAAGCACACGTCTCTTCCGGTCTCCTCCAGGGTTTCCGCCAGATGGGTAAGCACCTGTTCATGGGCCAGAATATCCTCCGGGGACAGGGAGAACAGATATTCCCCCCGGGAGGCCCGGATCGCGTCGTTCATGTTCCGGACGGTGCCCACGTTCTGGGGATGGGAAACCCAGATGACCCGCTGAATGGCAGGCGTGCGCCGGGCCTCAATATAGGCCGCCACCCGGGGCTGCTTTTCCGCGTAATCCGCGGAGGCGTCATCGGACAGAATCAGTTCCAGGGCCGGATAATCCTGAAGGAATACGCTGTCCAGCGTCCCGTAAATCCCATCCAGATTGCGATAGGTCAGGATCAGTACTGACAGTAGTTTCAAGGTCAAAGCTCCTTATCGTCCTGTGTTTCGGCGGAAGCGCGGGATTGTTTTTTCCGCCTGTGCCGCGGATCCGGTCCGATTCTCTTCCCCGCGGCCGCGGATCAGCATCAGCAGGAGGACCGGCGCCACCCACAGAGAGTAGTGGAAAAAGCGGGCTCCGTCCCACCAGGAAAACAGCATCAGCATGGTCACAAGATTATAACAGAATACGCTCAGCACAGGTACGATCCTGCGCCAGCTTTCCTTCCTGTTCAGCTCAAGCCGGGCCAGGCCGAAGGTCATCAGCAGCATCAGCGTCACCCCGCTGTGCAGGAAGGCATGGGGGAAAAGGATATACATGATTCTCCGATATTCATTCAGCATATGGTCGATCCAGGGAATCCCGCGGGGCACCAGCCCGGAATCCGCGCCCGACACATAAACCGCCCCGTCCGCCAGATGGTCCGGCATGATCCCGTAGACGATGGCGGTGGTCTCGATCAGCGCCTTCAGGCTCTCCTTCGGCGCTTCCCGGAAGGCGGAAGCCATGTGCTTCAGCAGCCCGGAAAATCCCGCCTCCGCGAGGACCTGGTGATTGCTGCGGGGATCCCAGTCCACCCAGTTGTAGGAACCCCAGTTGTATTTCTCCTCCCAGACCTCCCGCGGCGCCACCTCATAAGCAAAGGCCAGCAGCTCCTCATCCAGCTTTTCCGGCCTGTATTTCACGGCTCCCCCAATCACCGCCATGGGCAGTCCCATGGTCTGCGTGCTTCGGTCTTCCGTTTTCTTGACGCCGATGGCGCTGTACAGCGGTCCCCTGACGCAGGCAAAAAGGGCCAGCGCAGCCCCCAGGAGGGCAAGGGTTCTCTTCCGGGACACGCAAAGGGCAGCCCCCGCAAAGCAGGGCACCGCAAAGAGGATGCCGTTATACCGGATCAGGGAAACGGCCGCCAGCATCGCGCCGAAGGACAGCAGGTGCAGCGGCTTTTTCAGCCATTCCCCCCGGGAAAAGAGAATCCGCGCGTTCAGGCAGACCAGAATCATGGCGAAGATGCCGAAGGTTTCGTCCTTGTATCCGTACAGCAGATAGGACTGGGTAATCGGATTGAGCAGAATCACCGCCAGACTCAGGAAGGCCCACAGGGTATCCCCGTACTGACGGACCGTATCGCACAGTAAGGTCAGCGCCAGAGAAAACAGCAGGATCTGTCCCAGGATAATCGAGGGAAACCATCCCCCCGTCAGCGCCAGCGGCAGCCGGAACACCAGCAGGGTGTGCAGCACGGGATAGTAGTCGTCGTACTGCCCGGTCAGCGCCTGGCGAAGCTGAACCCCCGGATCGCCGTCAAAGCCTCCGGGATTAACCCCCAGAAAGAAGAATCCCATCACCGCCAGGGAACAGCCAAAGCAGATGGCCCGGAACGCCCAAGGGGAAAGACGGCTTCCCAGGGAATGTTTTTTCGGAACCCAGTCCCGGATTTTCCGAAGCAGCAGCGGGGAAAGGATCAGCACCCCCAGGAGCAGCATCCACATCCGGCCGGTCAGCCGATGAAGATGGGTATCGTAAAAATCCGCGTAGAGTCCGGTTCCCAGGACGAAAAGCACATACAGGATATATACCAGGGTATTCGCCTTCCAACCGGTTTTTTTCATCTGCTCTCTTTCCCTCCCCGCCATTCCGTCCCGGCTGAAAAGCTCTCCGCTCAGCCCTTTTCGCCGAAGGCGCCGTTAATCGGCTTTCGCCTCCGCTTTTCCTTTCCCGCTCCGCAGTCCGGACAGAACCTGCCGGATTTCCGCCTTCTCCGTTTTCCGCAGCCCGGCAAACCATAACAGGGCGCCATACAGCGCCGTGTAGAGCAGGATGAATCCGATCAGCCTGGGCCAGGTATCCAGGGCGACGTTCCGCAGGGCCAGCCAGGCTCCTCCGCACAGCAGGAGGGCCAGCGGAGTCCAGCGGAACAGGGTCTTCCAGAAGGTCACCACATTCAGCCCGATCCGGAAGTGATAATACAGATTCATGAAAATCCCGGTGCCCAGAAGCAATGCGGCCATGGTTCCCAGGCTGGTTCCCACCACGCCCCAGCGGTGAATCAGTTCGATGCTGACCACCACATTCACGCAGGCGATCAGGAAATAGATCGCCGCCCGGGGACGGTGCATGCGCTTCGCGCTCTGAATGTTCACCCCCAGGGACTGAACGCCCGGAATATATCCCGCCAGCATCAGGATCAGCCCCACCAGCCAGGAGGTTCCGCCGTAGCTGTCCCCGGCCCAAAGCTGGATAAAGGGCTTTCCGGCCAGGAAGAATCCCGTCAGAATCAGCAGCAGAATATAGTTATTGTATCGGCCCACCCGGGAAAACAGCGCCGTCAGCTTCGCGTCATCCCGCTCCTCGACGGCGATCCGGTTCACCTCCGGCACAAACATTTCCGGAATGACCCAGTAGCAGAAGGTGAAATAGGTGCTCAGTTCAAAGCCCACGCTGTAGACCGCCACCGCGCCGGTTCCCATCATACGGCCCAGCAGGTATTTATCCACATTCCCGTTCAGCTGATCCACCAGATCGCTGAGGAATACGAAAAAGGTAAATCCCACCAGCTCCGCAAACAGCGCCCGGTCCAGGCGCCCCAGATGAAAGGGCATCCGCAGCCTTCGCAGGCAGAAACCCATGTTCAGGCACAGCTTCAGGACAGATATGCCCAGCGTCACCGCCGCCAGGCCCACGGAGCCCAGTCCCACATATAGCGCCGGCAGCCCGCAGAGAGGAATCAGCACGTAGTTCAGGATGGCCATCTCCTGCTTGAATACAAACTGTTCCCGGGCGGCGATATAAACGACAAACACCGAATTGGGAAAGGAACAGGCCACATTCAGCGTCAGCAGAATCATGATCTTCCGCGCGGTGACATAGTCAGATTCCGAAAGACGGGAGCCCAGCAGGTCGATATGATAAACCAGAAACACGCCCGCGCCCACGCAGACCAGCGCGATGGTCAGAAAGATCTGAAGGAACATGCCGTTCAGCCGCGCCACGCCTTCCTGCCCGTCCCGGGCCCTGGCCCGGGAATAGAAGCTGATGTAGGCGAAGGTGAAGCCGAAGTTCATCAGATTCAGGTAGTTGGCCACCGACTGGACCAGCTGATACAGCCCGTATTCGTTCTGCCCCAGAATCCGGATCACAAAGGGCGTATATCCCAGGTTGACCAGGACGGCGATTCCCTGGGCAAGAAAGGAGAGCAGGACGGCCCTGCTAATCTGTCTGTTCACTTTTTTTCCCCCCGGCCTTCACCTGAAGCCACCCGTAAAGCACCCGGGGCGGGCTCAGCCGCCCGACATGACAAACCCATCTGCGCAGGCTCCGGCGCTCCTTTTTATCCAGGCTGGCGTAATTCATCAGGCGCTCTCCCTCCGGAAAGCCCATGCGGCAGCAGGCGTCCAGGTAGGCCTGATACCGATGGGGCGCCAGCTCCGGCCGCGGCCTGTTCCGCAGGAACCATCCCATCCAGACCGCGGTGGCAAACCGGGCTGTCACGTCCTCTTCCCAGCGGGGATCCATGATCTGCCGGCAAGCGGCCAGCCCCGCCAGATTCAGGGCTGCGCGCTCCTCCGGCCGCATGGAGGTGTATACGCTGCCCTCCGCCTGCCGGTAGGCATAAACCGGCCTGTGGATCCAGACCAGCCTGCCCCCGTTCAGCGCGTTCAGCATAATATCGTTATCGTCAAAGTATCCCAGCTTTTCCAGCTTCTCCAGCCGCTCCGGCGTGATCGCGTTTCGAAACACGCAGGCCCCCGCGTGGGTATACTGCCATCTCAGGTACTTCTTCCGGCGGACCGGAACCGGAATGTCCTTCCCGGGCCGGGGCGCCTTCCGGGGCTGCCCTTCCCGATACATCCAGGTGTCGAAGGCGACCGCATGAACCTCCGGGCTGCTTTCCAGCACGCGGATCGCCTGGGGGATGAAGTCCGTTTCCGAATAGAAATCATCCCCGTCCATCAGGCAGTAGCAGTCTCCCGCCGCGTGGCGCAGCAGGTTCAGCCGGTTGCGGCTGGCCCGCTCCACCGGGTTGTATTTCCGCCCGGGATCCCGGTCCATGACAAAAAGCCGGATATGTTCCGGATCCCTTCTTACATAAGCCCGCGCGGCCTCCGCTGTTCCGTCCGAAGAACCGTCGTCCCCGATCAGAATCTCCCATTCCGGGGGCTTCTCCAGCGCCAGCAGGCTCTCCATGCTTTCCCTTACGTATTTCTCCTGCTGATAATAGGTCACAAGAAAGGAAATCTTCACCCGCCGATACTCCTTCAAGAACTGACGGCCAGCCCGCTTCAGCCCGCCCGATTCCGTCCCGGGCAGCCTCTCTGGTCCGATCTGTTATTATACCGTAGAGTTTCAGGCGCCGTCAACTTCCTCCGGGAGCACGCGAAAGGCGCAAAAAAGGATACGGTTGAAATCAATCCTCCCTGATGATATAATCAGCCTGGCTTTGTCGAGGGGCTGACGGGTTGGGCAGTCCTGCGGAATGCCGGGCTTTCCCTGACAGGAGCCCTGGCAAAGCTGACGGACGGAGAGATGGGGGACGAATGAACAGACTTGATTTTCACGCGGATGACTATGCCGGAACCCTTGAGAATTCCAGGCGCATTCTGTCTCTGGCGCAGGCCGGGCGGATCAACAGCTTCAGCGTGATTACAAATATGGGCTGCTTCGGGGAATGCATGGACCTTCTCCGGGCCGGCTGGGACAGCCTTGAACGGAAACCCCTTCTGTCGGTGCATATCAATCTGATCGACGGATACTGGCTTTCAAGGCAGGAACCCGGATCTCTGATGCAGAACTCCTGGCCCGGGATTTTCCTTCGCGGCCTGATTCCCGGAGGCGGCAGAAAGGCCCTGCGGGCCGCCTTTTCCGCTGAAATTGAAACCCAGATCCGGGCTTTTCTGGAGCAGACTGAGGATCTGAGGGACGATCAGGGTTCGCCGCTGGCCCTTCGGGTGGACGGGCATGTGCACACGCAGATGATCCCTCTGGTTTTCGACGCCCTGACGGATGCTTTGGACAGAATGAAACTGTTAAATCGGGTGAGCTTTATCCGCTGCACCGCGGAGCCCCTTTCCATGTTCTTCCTGACCCCGGGAGTCGTAGGAACCATTTCTCCGGTCAACCTGGCGAAAAACCTGATCCTGAATATCCTGGGCCATTCCGTCAGAAGAAAGCTGAAAAAATTGAAAATCAGCACGGGGCGAGTCTTCGGCGTGGCCTTGACGGGAGAAATGGATCTGAAACGGGTCCGCCTGCTGCTGCCGAAAATGCAGCGCTACGCCGGGAAAAAAGGGGTTTATCTGGAAGTGCTTTCCCATCCCGGACGTTCCCTGCCCTCCGAGCTTACGGAGGAATACGGCCCGGATGACCGGAAGGCTTTTGTGTCCCCAGGGCGGGATACCGAATACACCATGCTCATGAACATTTAAGAAAACGCTGAATAATTGCCCCGGGCTGAAATCCTCCGGAGCGAAGGCGGTTTCAGTCCGAATATAAGCAATCCGCGCTGCCAGATGGCAGCGCGGATTCTTTCCGTCCCGGGGCGTTTACTCCCCGGTTCCCTCACCGAACTTTACCACCACCACGTCCCGGATCACCTGTATGGATCCGTCATCCGGATAGACCGGCATGGCCTTCACCTCCGGCCAGTCCTCCACCAGGGACTGATCGGCCCTTTCCGCCTGAAAGCCGCACCAGCGGGCCAGGAACTGCTCCCAGGCCCAGTCGTTCAGATATTCCTGAATGTTCGCGTCGTAGGTTCCCAGCGAAAGGAAATCCAGCTCCGTCAGATTGTACAGATTGCGGTCCTTCATATTCCGCCGGTTGATGTATGCTACCGGCAGCTCGTCCCGGAACCCTTCGGCGGATTCGATCCGGGAAACCAGCGTGGTATTCCAGGAGATGGCCTCCTGCTGCTGGAAGGCGGTCTTCATATAGCACTGATTGTCATACCGGACGTACATGACGCAGCACAGCGCAAGAATCAGCGCCGTGCCCCGGGAGAAAAGCCTGGACAGGGGAAGGCCCAGCCCTTCCCGCCAGTCCGCCAGGCAGATCAGCAGAAGCACCTGCATCACCTGCCCGTAAACCATCAGGCTGTGAACCTCCTCGCTCATGACGAAGACAAAATTGCATCCAAGGGGCACCAGGGCCAGGGCAGCACAAAGGAAAAGCGCTCTTCCCGGGCTCTTTTTCCAGGTCCGGAGCACCCATCCGGCGCTCAGCACCAGATCCAGGCAGAGCATCATGCGGTACAGATTAAACACCGCCTGGGGATACATGTCCCACAGCACAAAGTGGGAGGGAAGAAAAAATTCCCTGTAGGCGGTGACCGCCCTCTCCAGATAAACCCCCGGACCTCCAAGCGCCATCTGGTCGATGCCCAGATAGTCGTCCAGCTGCAGATTCCTGGTGCGCAGGAAGTACTCGTTGCCGAGAAAGTAGACCCCCATTACGGCAGCCACGCAAAGGGCCCGGATTGCCGCGCGCTTTCCCCAGGCCGCCAGCTTTTCTTCCCGCCGGCAGAGGAACATGATCTGATCCGTCAGCACCATCATGAGCATCACCGGGATGAAGGCCTGATAAACGCCGACGGAGCATCCGCAAAGCAACACCCCCGCCGCTTTTTTCCACCAGGCTCCCTCCCCGCAGATCAGAACGCAGCCGGCGGTCAGCATCAGCAGCGCCAGCATATAGAAATGGACGGTATACATAAATCCGAAGAGCGAGGTAATCACGGGGAAGGAGGCCATCACGCCTCCCAGCAGGACGCAGAGCGTCCGGGAGCGGATCTGAAAATACCGCGCCATCAGTCCGGCGGAAAGCCCGATGCACAGCAGGGAAATCATCCCGTTCACCAGCGGAAGGCTGAAATAGCCGTTTCCGTAGAACCATCTCTCCAGCTCCGCCAGCACATGCAGCATCCAGCGGCCCAGGGGAATGGCGGTCCCGGTCATGAACAGGGAAAAGATATCGTCATGCCAGGAAAATTTATTGAACAGCCCCATTCCCTGGGAGAGCAGACCAAAGAACAGCGCCCCGGCCAGGGCCGCGCACAGCTCGGGCGGAAGCCGGAGCCGGAATTTCCCGTCAAGCATTTGATCCACGGCCTGCAGGCGCTGCCCCAGGCGTTCCTTGCGAAGCATTCTTTTTCCTCCTTCCCGGGTTCACAGGAGTGATCATAATACGGGAATGCAAATATTTCAATAGCTGAGCCGCAAAAAGCCCCGGTCTGCCGCCCTCCCGTTCGTTGACTTTTCAACCCGCGTAGTATAGTATAAGAAAACGCTGAATCAATCCGCTTTCTGCGGCGGGAGCCGGAGCAATGGGCTGAAGGAAAAGCCGATGTATGCTGTTCTGCTGCCCCCGCCGGAGCAAAGGCGAAGGGGCCGGGAGGATCCCTCCGGCCTCAATTCCATAAGCGCCAAGGAGGGCACCCCATGACAGTATTGGCAGGTCATGAACCTGATCGGCTGAAGGAAAATACTTCCCGTCAGTCCGGATTTGAGATTTTACGGCTCCTGGCCATGGTGTTCGTGGTAGGAAACCATTTCGGCGCACACAGCGGGTTTGAATTTCTTCCCTCGGACGCCAGCGCGAACAGGCTGTGGATCGAATTTTTCGAGTTCCTCGGATATAACAGCGTGAATATCTTCGTGCTCCTGACCGGCTACTTTCGCATTCAGTCCCGGGGCTTTAAAACCGCGAAGCTGATTCAGTTCTGGCTGCAGCTGTTTTTTTATTCCATGGGCATTTATCTGGTTTTCGTCCTGGCGGGATGGATGCCTCTTTCCTTCGGAGGGATCATCCGGCACGCCCTTCCCGTTGCCTCCGGCCGGTGGTGGTTCGCCAGCACCTACTTTGTTCTTACGCTCCTCTCTCCTTTTCTGAACATGCTGCTGAAAGCCTTCAGCCGGAAGCAGTTTCTGGTTTTCCTCGCGGTGACCGGCTTTTGCTGGTGCGTCATGCCCACGCTGACCGGAACCGTCTTTGAGGGCAATTATCTGCTGTGGTTCATATTCGTTTACTCTCTTGCGGCGTATCTTCGGCTGTACGGCATCCGGACCAGGCTGTCCGCCGGAAAGCTGATTGCCCTGGCCGCCTCCTGCTTTGTGCTGGCCTACCTGATTATCGTGCTAATTGATACCCTTGGCGCCGGGCACGGACCCTTTGGAGAGATGCGCTACTATTTCTTCAGCTTCCAGCGCTTTCCCATGCCCTTCCTTTCCTTTTTCCTCTTCCTTGGGTTCAGCAAGCTGCGGATCAAGCCCCGGCCTTTCCTCAACGCCGTATCCTCCGCGTCCTTTGCGGTCTACCTGGTTTCCGAACACACCTCCGTCCGTTATCCCATGTGGCTGGATCTGTTCCGAAACAGGGAATACATCGGCGACCCCCTGCTGATTCTTCGCTGTCTGGGAGAAATCGCCGCGATCTTTATCATTTCCATTCTGATCGAACTGGCCAGAACCTGTCTGCTGGAAAGAAACTATATGCCCCTGGTCCGTCGTCTCGCCAAGTCTGCGGATCGGAGGATCGAATCCTTTGAAGGAGAAAAGAAACCATGACGCGCGCGGAAAAAAGATGCTGGGATTGGATCATCCAGCACAGGCTGAAGTTTCTCATCGCGGTTTCAACCCTGCTCTCCCTCTGGGCGCGGTACGGCCTGCGCACTATTGTCAGCGGGGACATGCAGAGCTGCCTGCTTCCCTGGTATGATGTCATCGATTCCCTGGGCGGAATCAAAGCCCTCTCCGTCCAGATCGGAAACTATAATATTCCCTATCAGACGGCCATCGCGCTGTTGACCTACCTGCCGATTATTCCCATTTATGCCTATAAGGGGCTTTCTATTTTCTTTGATTATGCCCTGGGCGTCGCGGTGGGGGCAGGCGTATATGAGCTGACAAAGAACAGAACGAAGGCCTGTGTTTCCTACACGGCCGTCATCATGCTGCCCACTGTTCTGTTAAATTCCGCCGCCTGGGGCCAGTGCGACTCCATTTTCACTTTTTTTATGGTGGCTTCCTTTGTCCTTCTTATGAAAAACAGGTACCCGGCCGCTTTCCTGATGTACGGATGTTCCTTCGCTTTTAAGCTGCAGGCGGTCTTTTTCCTCCCGTTTTTGATTTTTTACTATGTCTGGAGCCGGAAAATTTCGATTCTGCATTTTCTGCTGGCCCTGATTCCGATCATTGTGCTCAGCCTGGGCGCTCTCCTTCAGGGCAGAAGCATCAGCTCCCTGTTTACCGTCTACCAGGACCAGATCATCGCGGAGGAACCGAAAATCAGCTGGAACTACCCGTCCTTCTGGCTTCTCCTGGTGAAAAACTTTACCTTTGACGGATCGGATCACTATCAGGAGGTATACCCCCTGTGCATCGCCGTGACCGTGATCCTTCTGGGGCTCATTATGCTGTGTTTTATTCGACGGGAGAAAATGGACAGCGCAGCTCTGCTGCTGACAGCCGCGTGGATGCTGTATACCTGCGTCTTCTTCCTGCCTTCCATGCATGACCGATACGCGTATCCCGCCGTGATTTTTATCCTGTTCGCATGCTTTGTGAAGCCCGAGCTGATTCCCGCTGCCCTTGGGCTCCTGTTCCTTGAAACGGAGATCTACGCTTCAGGCCTTCTGTTTAAAACCCCGCTGTCCTGGGAACTCAAGTCCCTGGTCAACCTGGCCTGTTATGCTGGAGTTGCCTTCATCACCGTCAGATCCGCCGGCAGGCAGGAGGAATTGCGGTAAAGAGGGGGGGCCATCCTATGCGCGTCCCTGACCTGTCCTTCGCTCCTGAACCGCCGACCGCAGGCGTCCTGCCCATTCCAGCAGGACGGCCCCGTCCATAACGAGCAGGAGCAGCAGGGACGGATAGAACATCCGCTGCTGGAAGACAACAATCATCATCAGATAGGCCGCGTAATAAAAGACGGCAAGCCAGAACAGCTGGGCATACAGGCCCCGCTTTCTGTTTTTGCGGACGGTTTCGACGATGAGAAGCGCCGCGGAAACCAGAAAGGCAACCCAGGGCCTGCAGGTAAATATGCCCAGCAGGTCGTTTGCCCGGATCACCGAGGCATGGAAAAGCCTGCGCTGAGCGGAATCCGCCATGCCATACTCCGCCATCCTGCCCCATCGGTCATAGGCGTATTCGTACAGATCCAGAGGCGCCGTAATCCCCATGGCCCGCGCCACAAAATCCGATTTCATGCGCAGCCAGTCCCCCGGTCTTTCCAGAATCAGCCGGATATACTTCTGCACCACCCGCGTAAAAGCGCCCGGCGCGGAAAGGGTCTCGGTGTTCAGGCGGGTTCCCCACATGAAATTATCCACGGAATCCTCCGTGCTGCTTTCAAGCGCTTCCAGCGTCGCCCCTTCTCCGCCAAGATCATCCAGATAGTCCAGATACTCCGTCCGGTCTTTTTCATCCATCCGCTGAATAGTGGTCAGCATTTCCCATACGAAGCCGGTGCTGGCGTTCGATTCCCCGATCACCTGAAAGGCCTTCGGAATCGCCCAGGTCAGCCCGATGCCAAGGACCAGGGCGCACAGGGCAAGAAGCTTCCCCGCGCGCCTTTTTTTCGCGGACAGAATCAGATACAGGATGAGCACGGGAAGAACGGTGAGGGCATTGGTGCGATATCCGAAGGTAACCAGAGAAGCGAAGGCGGTCAGGCAGAATTCAATCCCCCGATCCGTCCGGTTCTTCTCCGCCCCGCAGCGGCGAAACAGCAGCACCAGCATGATCAGGCCGATCAGGCTGCCTACATTGGCCTCGTAGTATACGGACGCCCCGTAGATCACCGGACACAGAGCGAAAAGCACGCACTGACCCTTTGCGAAGGGGGGATCAAGCTCCTGAATCAGCAGAAAAACAGCCGCAAAAAAGCCAAAGGCCTGGAAGAAGGTATAAAGGGCCGGATGCCCGGTGGTCACCAGGCTGAGGCCGATAAAAAAAGAAGGGATTACGGTAAAGGCATTATGGGTATACAGGGGCGCAGGATGCCCGGTAAATGTGGTTTTGACAGAGTTCATCACCGCGTATCCCGTGGTGACGCGCACGTAGGAATCCGAATACCAGATCCCGGGATAGGTGATCAATGTGCACAGGAGAGCCAGCAAAGCGCTCCAGGCCCAGATGCCCCACCTTTTCCTGATCCCCTCAGGATACCGACCGCTGAAGCGGAGATCCCTCCGGCCCCCGATATCTTTCTTCCTCATGCCCGTATGTTCCCCGCGTCCGTATCATCCTGACCGCCGTTCGCCGCTTTTTTCTCATCCCCGGAGGAAACTCTGTTCACCGCCTGGACAGCCACCGTCTGAGCGGTTTCCGTCACCTGGCGCTGCAGGGCCGAAATCCGCTGGTCCATCAGGAAAAGCTTGATCAGCAGGAAAAAGATCACGATCAGAAAAACCAGGTTCGCGGCGCTGATTACCCCCATGAAGGCGGCCAGCGAGGTCACCAGGCCGGGAAACAGCCCCATCAGCACCAGAATCAGGCTGAAGGAAAGCCAGAAGATGGAATCCTCCGTGCGCATCCGGCTCCGGCGAACCCGGCGCAGCACGTAGAAGGCGGTCAGCAGGGATCCGGCGATCAGCAGGATCCTCATGGTTAAAGACATGCTTATTCCCGGGCCGGCGCGGCTCCGGCATATCCGGCAGACCGGTTTCACGAAGGCGCGCCGCAGAATTGCGCCTTCATGCGAAGGAAACGCCGAAAAAGCGCTTCGGGGACATTTCCCTGAGCGAAGGCTTCACATCCGCCTGCGTAAAGGGGAGGCTCGCCCGGAAGGAAGAAATCAGCGTTTCCCTATAGCTTCTCTTTTTCCATGACCCACTGGAGGATGAAGATGTTCATCCCCATCTGGGCCATATAGCGTACGGACTTTCCCAGGCTCAGGTAGCTCTCCCCCGCCTGCCGCTCCCGGATGGACACGGGAACCTCCCCCGTCCTGGCCCCGCTGCGGATCAGCAGCGCCAGGGTATCCGGCTCCGGCCGGGCGACCGGGGAATAAGCCATATGCGTCATCACCCGCCGGCCGTACAGCCGCATGCCGCAGGTGGGGTCGGTCACCTTCTGGCCCGTGGTCAGGCGAACCGCCCATTCGATCAGCGCGTTTCCCGCCATTCGCAGACTCCGGGGGCGGCTTGAGGTGAGAAAGCGGGAGCCCAGCACCAGATCCAGCTGCTCCCGCTCCATTTTCTCCACCATGGGCGCGATAAAGGCGGGATCGTGCTGGCCGTCCGCGTCCAGCTGCATGGCGGCGTCATATCCCTGCTCCAGGGCATAGCGCATGCCCGTCTGGAAAGCTCCGGCCAGGCCCAGGTTTGTGGGCAGATTGAGCAGCGGGTAACCGCCGGCGCGGCAGACCTCCGCCGTGCCGTCTCCGGAACCGTCATTGACGATCACGTAATCCGCGCCCGGCGCCTTCTCCCGCAGCTCTTCGACCGTGGAGGGAAGGCTGGCTTCCTCGTTATAGGCCGGAATAATGACCAGCGTCCGCAAGCGTTTTCCCCTTTCCGGAACCCTTACCGGTTTCCGTACATCTTCTCATAGTAGTTCCGGTATTCCCCGCTGATGATCTCTTCCCACCAGTCCCGGTTTTCCAGATACCACCGGATGGTCTTCCGGATGCCGTCGGCAAACTTCGTCTCCGGCAGCCATCCCAGCTCCCGGTGGATCTTCGTGGGATCGATGGCATAGCGCATATCGTGTCCCTTCCGATCCGTCACATAGGTGATCAGGCTTTCCGGCTTCTCCAGCTCCCTGCAGATCAGCTTCACGATGTCGATGTTCGCCATCTCGTTATGCCCGCCGATATTATAGACCTCGCCCACCCGGCCCTGATGAATGATCAGGTCAATGGCCTTGCAGTGATCCTCCACGTACAGCCAGTCCCGCACGTTCTTTCCCTCCCCGTATACGGGCAGGGGCCTGTCGTTCAGCGCGTTGGCGATCATCAGAGGGATCAGCTTTTCCGGGAAGTGATAGGGTCCGTAGTTGTTGGAGCACCGGGAAATGGTGCAGGGAAGGCCGTAGGTCCGATGATAGGCCATCACCAGCAGATCCGCGGCGGCCTTGCTGCTGGAGTAGGGAGAAGAGGTGTGAATCGGCGTCTCCTCCGTAAACAGCAGATCCGGCCGGTCCAGGGGCAGATCCCCGTAGACCTCGTCGGTGCTCACCTGATGATACCGGGTAATCCCGTATTTCCGGCAGGCGTCCATCAGCGTCGCCGTTCCCAGGATATTCGTCTGCAGGAAGATTCCCGGATCCTCGATGGACCGGTCCACATGGCTTTCCGCGGCGAAGTTCACCACGATGTCCGGATGCTCCTCCTCAAAGAGCTGATATACCGCTTCCCGGTCGCAGATATCCGCCCGGACGAAACGGAAATGAGGGTTGTCCATGACGCCCTTCAGGGTGGAAAGATTGCCCGCGTAGGTCAGCTTGTCCAGGCAGACGATCCGGTATTCCGGATACTTTTCCAGCATATGAAAAATGAAATTGCTCCCGATAAAGCCGGCTCCGCCGGTTACAAGAATGGTCATCTGTCCCTTCCCCCTGTCAATATCTCAGCTTTCCGTCCGCTACAGCCATCAGATGCTCCCCGTAGGGGCTCTTCCCGTACCGCCGGGCGGACTCCATCAGCGCGTCCCTGTCGATCCAGCCGTTCCTGTAGGCGATTTCCTCCGGGGCCGAGATCACAACGCTCTGCCGCTTCTGGATCATGCGGACAAAATCCGCCGCGTCCACCAGGCTGTCCATGGTTCCCGTATCCAGCCAGGCGTATCCCCGGCCCAGCAGCTGCACATCCAGCGTCCCCTGCTTCAGGTACATCTCGTTCAGGGTGGTAATCTCCAGCTCGCCCCGGGCGGAAGGCTTCACCCCGTGGGCCATCCCGCTGACCCCCTTCGGATAGAAATACAGCCCGGTAATGCAGTAATTGCTCTTGGGATGGGCCGGCTTTTCCTCTACGGAAATCACCTTTCCCTCCTCATCGAATTCCACGATGCCGAAGCGCTCCGGGTCATTCACGTAATACCCGAAGATCGTGGCCCGGCCGCGTTCCTCCGCGTTCCGCGCCGCTTCCCGCAGCACCCGGCCGAAGCCGTTGCCATAGAAGATATTGTCCCCCAGCACCATGGCGCAGGCGTCCTGACCGATAAATTCCTCCCCCAGCAGGAAGGCCTGGGCCAGCCCGTCCGGCGAGGGCTGCACCTTGTATTGAAGGCTCATGCCGAACTGGCTCCCGTCCCCCAGCAGGGTTTCAAACCGGGGCGTATCCACCGGGGTGGAAATAATCAGGACCTCCCGGATCCCGGCCAGCATCAGCGTGCTCAGGGGATAATAGATCATCGGTTTATCATAGACCGGCAGCAGCTGCTTGCTGGTCACCATGGTCAGGGGGTACAGCCGCGTTCCCGCGCCTCCCGCCAGTATAATCCCTTTCATTTCCCGGCAGCCTCCTCTCATTTCTCAGGCCATTCTACCATATCCAGCCTTTCATTTCAATCCGATCCCCGTCCGCACAAAGCGGGGAAGCGCACCTTCCCCGGAATCCTGCATTCATTCCTCCCGCTCCTCCCGCCCGATCCGGGCATTGAAGGCCAGGGAGAAGCAGGTGGAAAAGAGCAGGCTGACGGCCACGGCCAGGAAAAGGGCGCCGGACACCAGCCGGGTCAGCCGGATCTGCAGCAGATAGCGCAGAACCAGGACGCACAGCAGGTTCGCCGAAAGGGTATCGAAATAATTCAGTCCGCTGCAGCGGCGGAACCTGGAGAGGGCGATGATATTGCTGACGAGAATCGCCGCTCCGTTCAGCCCCAGGGCCAGTACCAGCCAGTACAGCTTATTCACCCCGGTTCCGGCCAGATAGATCAGCATGGCCAGATCCGTCAGAATGCCCACCGTATGGGAGAACAGAAAGGGCGCCCGGTTGGTGGCCACGTAGGAAACGCTGCAGACCGCATTGAACAGCACCCGGATTCCCTCGCTGATCATGTAGAGCGGAAGGATCATCCCCCTATTGGAGATTCCCAGCGCCACGGTCAGGGGAATCAGCAGCAGGAACCGGATCAGATTGCAGAAGAAAAGGATCGTCCGATAGAGGGGCCGGGGCCGGTTCTTTTCCTTTTCCACGCCCCGGTTCTCCGCCGCCATCTCCCGAATGCACAGGTTCAGCTCATCTGAAATCCGCTCCGTCTCCACCCGGGGGTCCTCCTCCGGATTCCAGATCACGGGCTCTCCCATCCGGATCTGATAATGCTGTTCGTCAATATAGCAGGGCACAAACCGCAGGCACTTTCCCGTCTTCCGGTGATACAGCCGGCCCAGGGTGGCAAATCCGGAAAAGAAGGGGGTCACGGAGGTCAGGGAGTATTCCGGGATTCCCGTCTCCGGAAAGATCAGCAGATTCTTCCCCTCCTGCAGGGCGGCAATGCTGTTCCGCATGGTGGAAAGAAGCTTGGAGGCATCCTGCCGGTCCACGGGAATCATCCCGATATTCCGGAGGGCATAGAGCACCAGCGATACGATTTTCTCACAGATCCGGGTGATTTTTGCATCGCTGAGGAAGGGCAGAATCTGCCGGATCCCCGCATGGATTCCTTCGGAGGCCGTACGCTCATCCACCAGCTCGGAATTGATCCAGATCTGATATTCCAGGGACACGGAGATGCAGAAGCTCAGGGGGCCGAAAACATTATAGTGGTTCGCGATAAAGACCACCGGGTCCTGGCTGTCCTCAAGCCCCGGCGGATACTTCACCCGGCAGTGGAAGAAGGGGCGCAGCACCCTGTACAGCCAGCGCATCCCCCTGCGCCGGAAGCCCTCCCGCTGCCGCGTCTTCCTCCGGGTCAGGGGACCCATCGGCTGCGCTTCCTTGCCCTGCTTCATCCGGTTCCTCCATTCTGTTCAGGGATTCTGTTCATGGCACAGGCCGGAATGGCGCGCGCCCTCCGGCCTGTTCTGTCCGTTGAAAGCTGGATTACTCCTCCGTCACCGGAAGCGTCCTGAAATCCACATACCCCGTGGTCAGGAAGCTTTCCGGCAGATTGGACGCCGGGGAAGCCTTATGCTTCGGCCAGCCGTTGTAGTACATTTTCTCCCAGACCTGCTCCTTCCCCGCCTGCTCCGAAATGGGCCAGGGGCGGTAATCGGAGTTTTTGTGCATCTTGAAGGGCATGGCGTACATCTCCCGGGCGGTCATGGTTCCGTCCTCGTGAATGTCAAAGGAGATCTGAACCGCCACCGAGTCGTCGTCCCTGGGGGAGGCGTCCGCGCCGAAGGTAAAGTTGCTCAGCCCGTAAAAGATCACCTTGCCCTTGTACCAGCGGATCATCTGGCAGGTGTGGGATCCGTGGCCGTACACCATGTCGAATCCCGCGTCGATCATTTTATAGCCGTATTTCTGATTTCCGTCCAGCTGGTATTCCTTGCCGGTGGATTTTTTCCGGGTGGGTTCCGTCCCCCAGTGGGCGGACGCCACCACAAAGGTGCATCCCTCCGCCCGCAGCTCCTCCATGGCCTGCACATACTTTTTCAGCTTCTGTTCGTTCATGGGGTAGGTATATCCCACGAAGCCGATTTTGACCCCCTTGACCGTCGTGCTCCAGGTGTTCTCGTTATAGAAATAAGCGATATCCTGAGCTTCCAGGGCCGCTATGGTATCTTCCACGCCCCGGGTGCCGAAATCCCGCAGGCAGTGATTGTTCGCCAGATTGCAGACGTCCACGTTTCCCTTTTTCAGCACCTCCGCGTATTCCGGCGCGGCAATCATGGGAAACATGACCCCGTTGCGGGGTTTGTTCCGGGAGGAGAAGGTGCATTCGCAGTTGGCCACCGTCAGGTCATCCTCCGCGAACATGTCCGCCACATAGCTGAAGGGATAGTCAAATCCCGCCTGGCCGATCTTATGGATATACCCGTTTTTATGCCCGTAGGAGCCGGATACATCCCCGATGCAGCAGTCCCCCAGCAGGGAGAAGACAAAGATGTTTTCCCCGCTCTCCAGCTGGCTTTCAACCCCCTGCGTCTCCGTCTTCGCGCAGGCCGCCTGCGCGCTTATCAGAAGCAGCAGGCTCATCAGCAGGCCTATCAGTCGTTTCATCTATTTTCTCCCCTTCCATTATGGTAAATCGCCGGCGTAGATAATGTCCTCCCTCAGCCGGTACAGCGTGGCGCCCCGCTTCTTATGGCAGAAGGCGGAAGCCCACCATTCCACGCTCTTCACCGCGTCAAACTGCACCAGCCCGTATCGGATGCCGTCGATCTTTCCGCCCCGCATATTGCTGTCCATCCAGTGAATCTCGTCAGCCGCCGGGTCATAGGACAGCATGATTGCGCTGTGGGCCCCCACGCCGTAATCATAGTCCGCGGACATCTGGAAATAATCCCCCCGGCGGGCCTGGCGCATGAATTCCTTCGCCAGCTCCAGGTTTTCCGCCTTCGTCAGGTTCGGATCGTAGATGAACTGGGCCGCCACCTCAAAGGGATTTCCCTCCGCCGCCGGAACCTCCTCCCACAGAAACCCGTAGGCGTAGGGCTTGCATTTGGCCGCCGGCAGGTTGTTGGGAATCACCAGGGGCGTGTCCGGAAACTCCTCCATCCGGAAATCGTCCCGGTTCTGGCGGAACAGATAGACGGTAAAATTCTTGCAGACATAGATATCCGAAGCATAGTGAGCCCGCTTCCGCCGGCCGTCCGCATCCTCATACAGCTTCTGGCCCAGGGCAATGATCCGGTCGATGAAATCCTCCCGGGGAGTACCAATCTCTTCCACTTCCGGTCCATTTTCATCCGGATAATCGATGACTTCTTCCACATCATCGTCATCCAGCATCACATTTTCGATAATTTCTTCCACCAGGAGGTCTTCTTCCTCCTCCATGACGCCGCTCATGGGCCAAAGCAGCAGCAGGCACAGCAGCGCCCCCACCAGCCTTCTCTTCACGAAAAATACCTCTCCTTCCTTCCCTCACGGTATCGCATTCTACCATAGCATCAGGGGGTTTTTCAAGGGGCGGCGCCCCTTCTCCATCCCTTGTATCCAGTCCGCAAACCGTGTATAATCTTCCCGGAACAACCTGTTATCAAGTCCTGAAGGAAACGCTCATCAATTCCATTCCAGCGGTCATCGCCTGCGTCCGGGCGAGGTACGTTTATCCTCCGATCAGACGACAGCCGCGGAAAGCGCATGGGCCTGGCGTTTCCAATCATCCGGATACTCGCGCGGAAGGGGAGAGCGAATGGAAGGAAGGCTTACGGAGATCTCCCTGAAGGAGGCGCTCCGATACCTCGGCGTCCGGGACGCCCCGGATCCCCAGCTGGCCGCGGCGATGGAAAAATGCTCGGCCCTGCTCCGCTCCCGGGCCCGGCCCCGGATCACCTGGCGCCAGTTCTCCCTGGGGGAGGATCTGAGGCTGGAGGGCACCTCCTTTTTCCTTCCCGGACAGGATATCCGGAGGCATCTGTCCTGCTGCCTCCGGGTGATTCTGCTGGCTGCCACCCTGGGCATGGAAACCGAGCTCCTGCTCCGTCAGACCCAGTCCCGGAGCATGGCGGACGCGGTGCTGCTGGACGCCCTGGCCAGCGCCGCGGTGGAAAATGTCACCGACAATCTGTGCCGGGATCTGGCCGCGGAATTCGCCCCCCTGCATCTGACCCCGCGATACAGCCCCGGATACGGGGATTTTCCCCTGGAAGCCCAGCGGGAGGTCTGTGAGCTGCTGAACGTCCATCGGCTGCTGGGGGTTTCCCTGACCGCCGGGGGGCTCATGATTCCCCAGAAGACCGTGACCGCCCTGGCGGGCCTCACCGGGGACCCGCCGGAAAAATCACCCCGTCCCCGGTGCGAAGCCTGCCCGCTGGCGGGCGGCTGTTCCTATCGAAAGGAGGATCGAACCTGTGAATCCTGCTGATTCTGACCTGATCCTGCTGGACGGCGGCATGGGCACCATGCTGCAGGCGGCAGGGCTCCCCCTGGGCGGCATGCCCGAAGTCTGGAACGTGACCCATCCGGAAGAGGTTCAGAAGATCCACCGCGCCTACGTTTCCGCCGGCAGCCGGGTGATCTATGCCAATACCTTCGGCGCCAACCGGTTTAAGGCCGCCGGATCTGGCTGTTCCGTTTCGGAGCTGGTCTCCGCGGGCGTCCGGTGCGCCCGGGCGGCGGCAGCCCCCGGCTGCAGGGTAGCGCTGGATATCGGCCCCCTGGGACAGCTGCTGGAGCCCCTGGGCACCCTTTCCTTTGAGGAGGCCTATGCCGCCTTCGCCGAAATGCTGACAGCAGGAGCCGGGGCCGGAGCCGACCTGGTGGTTTTCGAAACCATGAGCGATCTGCAGGAGGTCCGGGCCGGGGTGCTGGCCGCAAAAGAGACGACTTCCCTGCCGGTCTGGGTCACCATGACCTTTGAAGCCACCGGCCGCACTTTTCTGGGAACCACCGTGCCCGCCATGGCCCTGACCCTGACGGGGCTGGGGGTCGATGCCCTGGGCTTCAACTGCAGCCTGGGGCCCGGGGAGCTGCTTCCCCTGGTCCGGGAGCTCCGGCAATGGACGGCACTGCCGCTGATCTTTAAGCCCAATGCCGGCCTGCCCGACCCGGCCACCGGCGCCTACGCCATGACCCCGGAGGCCTTCCGCGAGGCGGCCCTGCAGGCCCTTCCCTTGGGGGTCAGAATGCTGGGGGGCTGCTGCGGCAGCACGCCGGACTTTATCCGGGCGCTGCGGGACGGCCTGCCTCAGGGAATCCAGGGCATGGACCTGCTGGAGGCCCGGAACGGGCTTTGCTCCGCCCGGCAGGTGGCGGAGGACGGACATCTCCGGATCATTGGGGAGCGGATCAATCCCACCGGCAAAAAGCGCCTGCAGCAGGCCCTGCGGGAGGGGGACCTGGACTATGTCCTGTCCCTCGCGGCCCAGCAGCAGGAGGCCGGGGCGGAGCTGCTGGACGTAAACGTGGGCCTGCCGGGGCTCGATGAGAAGGCCGCCATGGTCCGAACCGTTCAGGCCCTCCAGGGAGCCACGGACCTGCCTCTGCAGATCGATTCCTCCGATCCCGAAGTGATCGAAGCCGCCCTGCGGATTTATTGCGGCAAGGCGCTGGTAAACTCCGTGAACGGCACCCGGGAGTCCCTGGAGAGGATTCTTCCCCTGTGCAGGAAGTACGGGGCGGCGGTGGTGGGCCTCTGCCTGGATGAGAACGGAATTCCCGAAAGCTGGCAGGGGCGGGTGGAAATCGCCCGGAGGATCGTCGACGCGGCCGAGGCGCTGGGCATTCCCCGCCAGGATCTGTATATCGACTGTCTCACGCTCACCGTCTCCGCCCAGCAGGAGCAGGCCCGGGAAACCCTCCAGGCCCTGATGGCCGTCCGGCGGCTGGGGGTGCATACCCTTCTGGGCGTCAGCAACATCTCCTTCGGCATGCCGGAGCGGGAGAATATCACCGTCAGCTTCCTGACCCAGGCCCTGATGGCCGGGCTGGAATGCCCCATCGTCAACCCCGGCCAGCCGGCCATCCGGAAGGCCATCGCCGCCTTCCAGGTGCTCAGCGGGCAGGATCCGGGCGGGGAGAAGTATATCCGGCTGTGCAGCGAGTTCCCAGCCCCCCAGCAGACCGCCCAGGCGGCGGCTCCCGCTGCCGCTTTTGACGCCAATGCCCTGGAGAAGGCCATGCTCCAGGGGCAGGGCGGGGAAGTGGCCCGCCTGATCCGGGCGGCCCTGGAAACCTCCTCTGAGATGGAAATTATCGACGGCCAGCTGATTCCCGCGCTGAACCGGGTCGGGGCGGCCTACGAGAAGCAGCAGATCTTCCTGCCCCAGCTGCTGCGGGCGGCCCAGGCCGCCAGCCAGGGGTTCGAGCTGCTGAAGGAGCGCCTGTCGGCCGGCGCCGGCGCAGGGCTCAGCCGGGGAAAGATCCTGCTGGCCACCGTCCGGGGGGATATCCACGATATCGGAAAGAATATCGTCCGGGTGGTGCTGGAAAACTATGGATACACCGTCCTGGATCTGGGCCGGGACGTACCTCCCGGAAAAATCGTGGAAACGGTTCTGTCGGAAAACATTCCCCTGGTGGGGCTTTCCGCCCTGATGACCACCACCCTGCCCAGCATGGCGGAAACCATCCGCGCCCTGCGGGAGGCGGGGGCGGACTGCAAAATCATGGTGGGGGGCGCCGTGCTGACCCCGGAATACGCCGCGGAAATCGGCGCGGACTATTATGCCCGGGACGCCAAGGCCAGCGCGGATATCGCAGGGGAGGTCCTGGGATAAGAAAGCGCCCGCAAAGGCGCCTCCGGCTGCCGTCTCCTGATCGAAGGCGAGGACCTTCGACCTGATCTGCGATTCCCTGAACGCAAAAAAAGCGGTTTCCACCGCTTTTTTTATTTCCCCGTTTCCGGGAACGGTCATCCCCAGAAGGCCTCCAGCGCCCGGATCAGGTAGTCCAGGTCCTTTGTTCCCGCGGTTTCGCAGACGGAATGCATGGCCAGCTGTGCCAGGCCGATATCCACCGTGTTCATGGACACATGGGCATTGCTGATATTGCCCAGGGTGGACCCGCCCGGGATATCGGACCGGTTGGAGAAGTGCTGAACCGGCACGCCGGCTTTTTCGCAGACCAGGGTAAAGATGGCGTCGGAAACCGCGTCCGTGGTGTATTTCTGCCTGGCGTTGTGCTTGATCACGATTCCCCGGTTCATATAGACCCGGTTCTGCCGGTCAAACTTTTCCCCATGGTTCGGATGCACCGCGTGGGCATTATCCGCGGAAACCATGAATCCGTCCGCCATGGCCGCCCGAATCTCCCCGTCGGAAGCGCCCAGGGCGAACCCGGCCCGGGTCAGGGTGTCGTACAGGAAGGTGGAATCCGCTCCCTGCTTGGAAAGGGAGCCCACCTCCTCATTGTCGAACACCGCGCACACGGCGATGGTATCCCGGGGATCCGCCTCCAGGAGGGCCTGCGTGCACCCCCAGGCGCACTCCAGATCGTCAATTCTTCCGCAGGAGAAAAACGCGTCCTCCGCCCCCCAGATGCTGCCCGGCTGACGGGCGTACAGGAAGAGGTCGTGGGCCAGCACCTGGTCCGGGCTGACGCCGGCTTCTGCCGCCAGCTCCTCCATCAGCTTTCCCCCCGCCTTTTCATCCCCGTACAGGGGCAGGAGGTCCGTCTGGATATTCCATTTGTACCCCTCGTTCACCTCCCGGTTAAAGTGAATGGGCATATTGGGAATCAGCACCGAATCCCGGTCCAGGTTGACCAGGCGGGTACCAATGCCGTCCCCCTCCCGGATCACCAGCCTTCCCGCGACGGACAGGGGCCGGTCCAGCCAGGAGGACATGATCATCCCGCCGTATCCTTCCACGTTCAGGCGCACATAGGCGCCCTCCGCCACATCCTCAAAGCGGGGCTTCAGCTTAAAGGCCGGGGAATCGCTGTGGGCCGCTACGATCCGGTAGGGCCCGAATCCGCCCCGGGGAACGGCGAAGGCGATCATGGCGGAATCATTGCGGGTTACGTAGTATTTTCCGCCCCCGTCCACCAGCCAGGGGTCCTTCTCCCGGAGCTCCCGGAATCCGGCCCTGCGCAGCTCCTCCTTCAGGTTCGCGACAGCATGAAAAGCGGTAGGGGACTGCTCCACAAAATTCAGAAACGCTTCCAGATGATCCATGTTCGCACCTCCGGATCCATTTTCCGTTTATAGCCTGGAAATTAAGACCGCGTTCAGCGGGAAAAATCAAAACAGGGAGAGCGCAGGCCCGCTCCCCCGGAAACCCTGCCTCCTCCGGAACCGCCTGGGGCTTCCGGCCGGGGCAGGGTCGATTTCGTCATTCATCGTTCCAGTGGACGGCGGAGGTGAGCACCGTGGTTTTCTCCCGGTCCACCGTCAGCAGTCCGGACTCAATCAGCCCGGTTCTTCTCGTGCCGTCCGCCGTCTCCAGCACGCAGCGCCCCTTCCTGATCGCCGTCACAAAGGGCACATGCCCGGCCATGACCGCCAGATCCCCCTCCGTGCCCCGGAGGATCAGCCGCGTCGCCTCCCCCCGGAACAGATCTCCGTCCGGGGAGGAAATCATCAGGGAGAAGGTGTTCATGCGTTGCCGCCTTTCTTGGCCTTTTCCACCGCTTCGTCAATGGTGCCCACAAACAGGAAGGCGCTCTCCGGCAGATCGTCATGCCGGCCCTCGATGATCTCCCGGAAGCCCCGCAGGGTTTCGCTGAGAGGCACATAGGTGCCCGGAATGCCGGTGAACTTCTCCGATACGAAGAAGGGCTGGCTCAGGAACCGCTGGATCTTCCGGGCCCGGCCCACCAGCAGTTTGTCCTCGTCGGACAGCTCGTCCATGCCCATGATGGCGATGATGTCCATCAGCTCATTATACCGCTGCAGAATCCGCTGCACCTCCCGGGCGATGGCATAGTGCTCCTCTCCCAGGATTTCCGGGCTCAGAATCCGGCTGGTGGAATCCAGCGGGTCCACGGCGGGATAGATGCCCTGGCTGGCGATGGCGCGGCTCAGCACGGTGGTGGCGTCCAGATGGGCGAAGGTGGTGGCCGGAGCCGGGTCCGTCAGGTCATCCGCAGGCACATACACCGCCTGCACGGAGGTGATGGAACCCTTCTTCGTGGAGGTAATGCGCTCCTGCAGGGTGCCCATCTCGGTGGCCAGGGTGGGCTGATATCCCACGGCGGAAGGCACCCGGCCCAGCAGGGCGGAAACCTCGCTGCCCGCCTGGGTAAAGCGGAAGATATTATCGATGAAGAGCAGCACGTCCTGCCCCTCCACATCCCGGAAATATTCCGCCACCGTCAGTCCGCTCAGGCCCACCCGCATGCGGGCTCCCGGCGGTTCATTCATCTGGCCGTAGATCAGGGCGGTATTGGCCAGCACCCCGCTCTCCTTCATTTCCGTATACAGGTCGTTGCCTTCCCGGGTGCGCTCGCCCACGCCGGTAAACACGGACAGGCCTCCGTGCTGCCGGGCAATATTGTTGATCAGCTCCATGATCATCACCGTCTTGCCCACGCCGGCGCCGCCGAACATGCCGATCTTGCCGCCCTTTGCATAGGGGCAGATCAGGTCAATCACCTTGATGCCCGTCTCCAGGATCTCCGTGGAGGTGGAAAGCTCCTCATAGGAGGGCGCCGGGCGATGGATGTCCCACCGCTCTTCCGTCTTCACCTCGGGGCCGTTATCCACGGTTTCTCCCAGCACATTGAAGATGCGGCCCAGGGTTTCCCGCCCAACGGGAACGGAAATCCCCTTGCCCAGGTCCGTGACCTCCGTGCCCCGCTGCAGGCCGTCGGTCGAGCCCATGGCGATGCAGCGGACCTCGCCGTCGCCGATATGCTGGGCCACCTCCACGGTCAGCTTGCCGTCCCCCAGAGGCATCTCCAGGGCGTTATAGATGGCGGGCAGGTGCCCCTCCTCAAAACGTACGTCAACCACCGGGCCCATGACCTGGGCCACGGTGCCCTTTCTTGCTTCAGCCATACTAATCTCCTTATAATCCGCTGCCGGCCACGATCTCCGTAATCTCCTGGGTAATGGAGTTCTGCCTCGCCCGGTTGTACTGCAGCTGCAGCCTGTCAATCATGTCCTGGGCGTTCTTTCCCGCTGAATCCATGGCCATCCGCCGGGCCGCCACTTCGCTGGCAAAGCTTTCCCGCACGCAGGCCGCGAGAATTCCGGCCACACAGGTCGGCACCGCCGCGTCCAGCACCGTCCGCTCGTCCGGCTCAAAGACGGCCGAAACGGTTTTGCCCCCCGCCTCCGGGGTCAGGGGCAGCACCCATTTAATCTCCGCCACCTGGGTCATCATGGACTGATACCTGGTGTAGAGGATGCCCAGCCGTCCGAATTCCCCGGCCAGGAAAGCGCTGCACTGCTCCTCCGCCAGCTTCCGGGCGTCCTCCCCGGTAAAGCGCTCTGAGGAGGGGAACCCCCCGCTGAAACGGTCGCAGGCCCGCTTGCCGATGGGGATGACCAGGGCATCCGGCTCCGTGGCCGCCAGGCGGAACACATTGGCGTTATAGCCCCCCGCCAGGCCCCGGTCCCCGGCAATCACGATCAGCCGGGTGCCGGCTCCCCGGGCCGCCATATAAGGGGATTTCGCGCACTCCGGAGCTGCCCGCAGCTGATCCATCACCTCGTCCATGGCGGCGGTGTATTCCCGGGATTTATTCATGTTCTGGGTGGCCCGCCGGATCTTCGAGGAGGCCACCAGCCCCATGGCCCGGGTCAGATGCAGGGTGGAATCCACCGACCGAATCCGGGTCCGCAGGGATTTGATATCCGCTCCCATCCTTACCTCCGGAATCCTTTCAATGCCGCCTGCAGGTTCTTCACATCTTCCTCATCCCAGTGCCCTTCCTCAATCCGCTTCAGCAGATCGCCGTGACGGTCGGAAAGGTAGGTGAAGAGCCGCTCCTCCCAGGAAGCCACGTCCCCGGGCGCCACATCGTTCAGGTACCCGTTGGTCACCGCGTATACGATGGCCACCTGGCATCCGACCCGCACGGGGCGGCTGCGCTTCTGTTTCAGCACCTCCACGATCCGCTCGCCCAGAGCCAGCCGGGCCTTGGTGTCCGCGTCCAGATCGGATCCGAACTGGGCGAAGGACTGCAGCTCCCGGTACTGGGCATACAGCAGCTTCAGCTCGCCGGCCACCTTCTTCATGCCCTTGATCTGGGCCGCGCCGCCCACCCGGCTGACGGAAATACCCGGGTTGATTGCGGGACGGATTCCGCTGTGGAACAGCTCCGTCTCCAGGAAAATCTGTCCGTCGGTGATGGAGATCACGTTGGTGGGAATATAGGCGGATACGTCCCCCGCTTGGGTCTCGATAATCGGCAGCGCCGTAATGGAGCCTCCGCCGTATTCCGGCGCCACGCAGGCCGCCCGCTCCAGCAGGCGGGAATGCAGGTAAAACACGTCGCCGGGGAAGGCTTCCCGTCCCGGCGGCCGCCGGATCAGCAGGCTCAGCGCCCGGTAAGCCACCGCGTGCTTGCTCAGATCGTCGTAGACGATGAGCACGTCCCTCCCCTTCGCCCGGAAATACTCCGCCATGGCGCATCCGGCGTAGGGGGCGATATACTGCAGCGGGGCGCTCTCCGCCGCCGAGGCGGATACGATAATCGTGTAGGGCATCGCCCCGGCCCGGCCCAGCTCCTGGGCAATCTGCACCACAGAGGTGCGCTTCTGGCCGATGGCCACGTAAATGCAGATTACGCCGGTTCCCTTCTGGTTCAGAATGGTGTCCACGGCGATGGTGGTTTTGCCGGTCTGCCGGTCCCCGATAATCAGCTCCCGCTGGCCCCGGCCGATGGGGATCATGCTGTCGATGGCCACAATGCCCGTCTGCAACGGCACGGATACGCTCTTCCGCTCAATGATGCCCGGGGCGGGGGATTCCACCGGCCGGGTTTCGGAGGTAGCCACCGGGCCCTTGCCGTCGATGGCCTCGCCCAGGGCGTTGACCACCCGGCCCAGCAGCCCTTCGCCCACCGGCACGCTGAGGGCTTCCCCGCTCCTGTAAACCAGGGACCCTTCGTGAATATTGTCCCGGTCGCTGAGGATGGCTACGGAGACCGTCTCTTCCTCCAGGTTCTGGGCCACGCCGAAGCTGCCGTCCTCAAAGCGGAGCAGCTCGTTGGCCATGCAGGACCGCAGCCCGTATACCGTGGCGATTCCGTCTCCCACGGTGATCACCGTGCCGTTTTCCTTCATCTCGACCCGGTTTTCATACTGCTGGATCTGCTGTTTGATAATGCTGCTGATCTCTCCGGCCTTTGAGCTCATGAATCCATCACTTCCTTCATTTCCTGCAGGCGGGCTTTCAGGGTTCCGTCCAGCACCCGCCCTTCCGTCTCCACGCGGATTCCCCCCATCAGGGAGGGATCCACGCTGCATTCCAGTATCATCTTCCTGCCGAAACGCTTCTCAAGCTTCTCCTTCAGGCGCTCCCGCTCCTGGGCGGTCAGCTCCACCGCGCTGAAGACCTGGGCCACGCTTTCCCCCCGGTTCTCCCGGACCAGATCCTGAAAGCTGTCGGTCATCCGCAGCAGCTCCCTGGCGTGTCCCCGGTATACCATCAGCCGCATCAGCACCAGCATGGACAGGGGAATCCTTCCCTCAAACGCGCGGCTGAGGGTATCCATCCGCTCCTCCCGGGAAATGGCGGGGCTGGCCAGCAGGTTCAGAAAGCCCGGGTTCTCCCGGAGGCTCTCCGATACCAGGGCCAGGGCGGAGATATATTCCTCCGTCTTCCCTTCCTCCGCGCCCAGGGCATACAGCGCCTCGGCGTATTCTCTGCTCGTATGTGTCATCTGCACTTACCCATCCAGTTCCTGCAGGAAGGAGTCGATCAGCTCCCGGTGATCCTCCGGCTGAATCTCCCGCTCCAGCAGCTTTCCGGTCAGCTTCGCGGAGATATCGGCGATCTCATGCTTCATCTCGTCCTCCGCCTTCCGAAGCTCCTGTTGCGCGTCCAGCTCCGCCTGCCGGCGGATCTCCTGCGCCCGTTCCCGGGCTTCGCC
The DNA here is from genome assembly GCA_017412715.1 of Clostridia bacterium. GTDB lineage: Bacteria > Bacillota > Clostridia > Christensenellales > Aristaeellaceae > Aristaeella. The sequence continues at coordinate 39,490 of JAFPWU010000034.1, read as the reverse complement.
CTCGATCTCGCTTCCCCGGCGCTCCGCCTCCCTGGCCGCGTCGGAGATCATCTGATCCGTGGTCTGCTTCGCGGCGGCCATGGCGGCGGCGTAATTCTTCCGGTGCTCCTCCGCCTCCGCCTCCGCGGTCTCCGCCCGGGCATAGGCGCTGTCAATGGTTTCCCGCCGGGAATCCAGCACCTTTTTTACGGGCTTGAACAGAAACTTTTTGATGATCCACGTCAGGATCGCCAGGTTGGCGAAGGAAATCAGAATCTGCCAGATATTGACAGAAATAATGCTCAGCGATTGCATGGCATGCCTCTCCCTTATTCTTGTTCCCGGCCGGCAGCCCCCTCACGGGGAGGCCGCCGCTCCGAAAAAAGCTCCGCTGATTACAGGAGCGGCTTCAGGGCTTCCACCGTGCTCCGCAGCACGCCGGAGAAGATGCCCGGGGCCACAAAGATCAGCAGGATACCGATGATCAGGCCGTAGATACCGGTGGTCTCCGCGATGGCGCAGCCCATGATCATGGTGCTGGTCACATCGCTCTTGGCCTCCGGCTGACGCCCGATGGCCTCACAGGCCGCCGCCACAGCCTGGCCTTCGCCGATACCGGGGCCGATACCCGCGATCAGGGCGATTCCGGCGCCCACGCCGCACAGACCCAGCATGATTCCTGTTGCAAGAGCTACCATTTCCATTGTGTGTTTCCTCCTCTTGTTCTGAGTTTGTAGATTTCGTCCCTCCGGCTCCGTTCTCCGGACGCCCGGATCCATGATCCTGCGATTCCTAACCCTTCGCCAGGGCGGCCCGCTGTTTCCGGATCGTCTTTTTCTGCTGGCGCTTCTCCCAGGCTTCCTGGGGGAAGGCGCCGGACACGTTCAGCATGGTCAGCATGGCGAAGATGAACGCCTGCATCAGCCCGCTGAATACATCAAAGTAGATGCTGAAGATGGCCGGAAGGCCGATCTGCAGCAGGGGAATGCTGCCCACCACGGGAATCCATCCCAGCAGCAGCCGGCTCAGGCCCCCCAGCGCCGCTCCCAGCAGCGCGGAGATCACCGCCCCGCTCATCACGTTGCCGTAATGACGGAAGGCCATGCTCACCGGGGTGGAAAATTCGCTGATGAAATTCATGGGGGTAAACAGGGGAATGGGCTCCGTGAATCCCTTCAGGTAGTTCAGGAAGCCTCCCGCCAGCTTCTGCCGCGTGATCAGCACAAACACGAGAATCGCCCATCCCGCCGTCACGTTCACATCCCCCGTGGGGGCGAAGAGCCCGATCAGGCAGCTGAGGCTGGACAGGGCCGAAAGCCCCATGATGGCGGCGATCAGGTATTCATACCCGGCATACCGCTCGCCCATGTTCATGCTGACCAGGCCCTCGCATTTTTCCACGATCCACTCCGCCGCCAGCTGGCGCTTCGTCTCCGCCCGCTCGGTCAGCCCGTGGGTCAGATAGAGGCACAGCCCCAGCAGCGTCAGGATCACCGCCCAGCTGTTTACCTGGCTTTCGGAAATGATCAGGGGCTGAAGCGGAAAGGGAATCTCAAGGAAAATCATGGCCCCGGAGATATCCACCCCCTGGCTTTCCGGCGTATACAGCACCTTCAGCGCGATGCAGCACAGCAGCGGCAGAATCATCAGCGCGATCAGCAGCCCGTCCACCCTCCGGAACCGGGCATCCCTTCCGCGCTTTTCCTCACTCAATCAGGTCACTCCCTTCAGCTTCAGCTGTATGCTCCTGCTTCGTCCCCTTTCCCCTTTTCCGGTCGATCAGGGGCCGCAGGGCGATCCCGATCCGGGGAAACAGCAGGGGAAGCAGCGTAGAGAGCACATTGGTATGCAGCACGCCCACCGCGATGGCCGCGATGGCCGCCTGCCCCAGCAGCCTGGCGGTCATGGAGGAGCGCACCCGCAGGGCCACCTTCTCCTTCGGCCCGCCCGCCGCCTTCACCACCGTCAGCGCAAGCAACAAAAAATTCCCGATCGCGGTAATTCCGCCGATCAGGTTTCCGGTCAGCACGGGAAATTCCCATTTCCCCAGCAGCAGAAAAACTCCCTGCATCAGGAGGGACAGGGCCAGCACCCAGGCGGCGATATATCCGGTTTCCTTCCGAACCGTCGGATCCAGCTTCCCCATTCCCTTATGCTCCTTCCCGACTGACATGGGGGTATTTTACCAAAACCCCCCGCCTTTGGCAAGCAGTTCCCGGAGCCTTTCCGAAGGTTTTTCCTACCCCTCCGCCCCGGGGGAACGGCGCAGGAATTCCGCCAGTTCCGCCACGGTCCTGAAATAGACCTGGCAGTTTTTCCGCATGAAGGTCTCAATCCGCTCAATATTGTGGGCCCATCCCGCGCCGGCGAAGGCGACCCCCGCCGCCCGGGCCATATCGTATCCCGGCTTCAGGTCATCCACGACCAGCATCTCCTCCGGTTTCAGATTCCAGGTCTCCATAATCCGGTACAGGGGCCAGGGATTCGGCTTCCGCTGCTCCCCGGGATATTCCCAGCCGAAAACCTGGTCCGGCAGGGGCAGCCCGTTCTCCCGGTAATCCCGCAAGATATTCTCCGAATAGGAATGGCTGACCACGGTGATCACGCCTCCCCGGGCCCGATGCTCCTCCAGCAGCTCCCGGATGCCCTGATACGCCTTCGGCACATGATGCTTCGTGTATTCCTTCCAGTAGGCCTCTTCCTTTTTCAGCTCCTCCAGGCTCAGCCCGCAGATGTCCGTAAACATGGGAATCACCCCCGGGTCGAAATTATACAGGAAGTATTCCTCCAGCGTCATCCGGACCTCGGGATGAAACGCCTCCATATATTCCACAAAGCAGGGATAATGCACCGTGGCCGTGGAATTCACCGCCGTATCGTCATGATCAAGCACCAGGCATCTGTATTGGGTCTCGCTTCTGTTCATCCTTCTTCCCGGCTCCCTTCCCTGATCCTTTCCCCGGATCAGTAAATTCAGTCCAGCAGGCGGAGCGGCTGAATAAATATTTGGATCATACCATATCCGGCCCATTGGTTTCAAGCGCCGGTCGGTTGCGGCGGGGACGGCGGGTGTGGTATACTTCGGCATATGGCACATCGGATGTGCGCGGGGCGGAAAAGGTCGAAAAACAGAATTCCGGAAGGCGCTGACCGGTTCCGTGCAGGCGGCCCTGCCCTATCGTTTTTTCCCGCTTTTCCGCGTGGTATATGGAGGTATCTCATGCCCGAACAGCTCCCCCTCTTTTCCCCGGAGGACGGCAATCCGGCCAGCCAGCCCCTGGCGGCCCGGATGAGGCCCGATTCCCTGGATGAATTCGCCGGACAGAAGCACCTGATCGGGGAGGGAAAGGTGCTCCGCCGGCTCATCAGCTCGGACGCCATTTCCTCCATGATTTTCTGGGGACCTCCCGGCGTCGGAAAAACCACCCTGGCCCAGATCATCGCGAAGCAGACCAAAGCCACCTTCATCAATTTCTCCGCGGTCACCAGCGGCATCCGGGAAATCCGCCAGGTCATGACCCAGGCGGAGGAAAACCGGATCTACGGCATGCGGACCATCGTCTTCGTGGACGAAATTCACCGGTTCAACAAAGCCCAGCAGGATGCCTTCCTGCCCTTTGTGGAGAAGGGGAGCATCGTGCTGATCGGCGCCACGACGGAGAATCCCTCCTTCGAGGTCAACAGCGCGCTGCTGTCCCGGTGCAAGGTTTTCGTGCTGCAGGCCCTGTCCCGGGAGGATATCCTCTGGCTTCTCCGCCGGGCCCTGACGGATGACCGGGGCTTCGGCCGGGATCATGTCACCATTCCGGAGCGGGGGCTGGAGGCCATCGCGGATTTCTCCAACGGGGATGCCCGCAGCGCCCTGAGCACGCTGGAAATGGTGGTGCTCAACGGGGAAACCGACGAACACGGCATTACCGTCACGGAGGAAACCCTTGCCCAGTGCCTGTCCCGGAAGAGCCTGATGTACGACAAGGACGGGGAGGAGCATTATAACCTGATTTCCGCCCTGCATAAATCCATGCGGAACTCGGACCCGGACGCCGCGGTCTACTGGATGATGCGCATGCTGGAGGGCGGGGAGGATCCCCTGTATATCGCCCGCCGGGTGCTTCGCTTCGCCGCCGAGGACGTGGGGCTGGCGGATCCCCGGGCCATGGAGGTGGCCGTCGCCGCCTATCAGGCCTGCCATTTTATCGGCGTGCCGGAATGCAATGTGCATCTGGCGGAAGCCGTGGTCTACATGTCCCTGGCCAGCAAGTCCAACGCCATGGAAATTGCCGTCATGGAGGCCCAGGAGGCCATCCGGAAGGAGCCCGACGCTCCGGTGCCCCTGCATATCCGGAACGCCCCCACCCGCCTCATGAAAAATCTGGACTACGGCAAGGGATATCAGTACGCCCATGATTACGCGGAGAAGATGACCGCCATGGAATGCCTTCCGGAGGAGCTGAAGGGCCGCCGGTTCTACCATCCTACGGATCAGGGGCAGGAGTCCCGGTACCGGGAACGGCTGGAGCAGATTCTTGCCTGGAAGGAAACGAAGAGGAAAGGGGAGTGAGCCCATGCGCTCCGGAATAAGCGTCTCCGACCGGCGGCCGGGTCCTCCGCCCGGGCGGAGAGGACTCTGTCTGACCCTCTGCCTCCTGCTGCTCCTTTCCTGCCTGGCCCCGGCCCTCGCCTCGGAGGAGGCCGCCCCCAGGGTGCGGATGCTGCTCCGGAGGCTGGGCCTGACGGACCGGATTGACCTGAGGCTGCAGGGAAGCTTCCTGGCTGCCTGGGGCCGGGAAAACCGCATGCTGTTGCCCTCCGGCCGGGAAATCACCGTCCAGGTCCGGGAAGGCCGGCTCATCCTGTTCTACGCGGAGGCCGCGCTGGACTGCGGAACGGAGCTGACCCTGACCCGGACCGGCGCCTCCTCTTCGGCTGATCCCGCCGCCTCCGGCCTGAATATCCTGCCGGACACGGGACTGTATCCCGGGGATCTGCGCCTGACCGTTTCCGGCGGGCAGCTGCAGCCGGTGCTCTCCCTGAGCGTGGAGGATTACCTGCTGGGGGTTCTGCCCTATGAGATGAGCGAGGATTTCCCCCTGGAAGCCCTGAAGGCTCAGGCCGTCTGCGCCCGCACCTACGCGCTGGGCCGGCTGAACGCCGACCGGGGGTATGATCTGGTGGACACCACCAATGACCAGGTCTTCCGCTCCCTCTCCGCGGACCGGCCCCGGACCGCAAGGGCCGTCTCGGAGACAGCCGGGGTGGTCGGCACCGACAAGGGCCGCTTGGCCAGCTGCTATTACAGCGCTTCCAACGGCGGGCAGACGGAACTCCCCTCCCATGTCTGGAGCGGAGCGGATTCCACCTCCTGCTACGCCGTCGCGGATGATCCCTATGATCTGGAAAATCCCGAATCCATCCTGAAGAAGGCCGTCCTCCGGAAGGACGGAACCGGCCTGCGGGAGGACTTCCTGGCCCTGCTGCGGGAGGCGGTTTACGCCCAGCCGGAGATGAAGGATTTCGCCCGGCAGGAGGATACCTTCCGTCTGGACGGGATTCAGTCCGTTTCCCTGAATTCCCCCCGGTTTTCCGCTCCCAGCCGTCTGATGACCCGGATGGAGATCCGCCTCATCGTCTCCGGAAAGCAGTACCTGCCCCCCGAGACGCCGGAACCCGCCCTGACCTGGGAGGCGGACGAGGGGGAGGAGGAGCCCGTCCCCACGCCCCTGCTCACCGTGACCCCGGAGCCCTCTCTCCGGCTGAGCGACTGGATTCCCGCGGGCACCTTTACCCTGACCATGGATCTGTTCCCCTACGCGCTGCGGAGCCTGAATCTAAGCATATACGGGGCGGATAACGAAATCGTCACGGTCTCGGAGGAGAAGGAGGCCTTTGTCCTGACCTCCGGCCGCTACGGCCACGGGGTCGGCATGAGCCAGCGGGGCGCCCAGTGGATGGCTTCCGAATACGGGAAAAACTTTCAGGAGATCCTCGCCTTCTATTATCCCGGCATGGTGCTGAAGAAGGTTTCCGCCGGAGACATTCCCCTGCCCACGCCGGATCCTCTGCTGGCGGAAACCCCGGGGCCCGCAGCCACGCCGACGCCCCGGCCCACGCTGATGCCCGTTTCCCTGGAGAACCTGCCCCAGGGCGCCTGGCTGGCCAGCGTGGAGGGAATCGCCGACGACAGCAGCCTGAACCTGCGGGCGGAGCCCTCCGCCGCCGGAGAGATCCTGATGCGCCTGTACAGGCATCAGCTGCTGATCGTGCTGGAAACCTGCGAGGATCCCGCCTGGGTCCGGGTGAAGACGGACAGCATCGAGGGCTATGTCATGGTCTCCTTCCTTGAAAAGGCAGAATGAGCGAAAAAACCATGACACCGGAAACCGAATTGTGTATAATGTCCATCAGGAAAACACCGGCTGCTTCCATCCAGGCCCCCGTCCCCTTCGCCCGGAAGGCCGCCGGCAGCGCGTTTATTCAGCAATTTCATCATATGTGAAACGGAGGAAACTATTCATGAGCACCGCAATTCAATCCCGGGTCGCCTTTATCGGTTCCGAATGCTACCCCTTCGTCAAGACCGGCGGGCTGGGGGACGTGATGTACGCCCTGCCCCGGGCCCTGATCAGGGAAGGCTGCCAGGTTCGGGTCCTGCTTCCCCTGTACCGGGTCATTCCCCAGAAATATAAGGATCAGATGACCTGGAAGGGCTCCTTCATGATGAATCTGACCCAGGACGGACGGGAGTTCTTCGTGGGCATCATGGAGATGGAGAAGGACGGCGTCCTGTATGATTTCATCGAAAACCGGGAGTTCTTCGACTGGGGTAATCCCTATACCGGCCTGTGGGAGGATATTCCGAAATACTGCTACTTCTCCAAGGCCGCCCTGGCCGCGCTGAATTATCTGAACTGGGTGCCGGATGTGGTTCACTGCCACGACTGGCAGGCCGCCCTGGCGCCGGTCTATCTGCGGACCCTCTTCGCCCCGACCCCCGTGGGCTCCGCCCGGAGCATTCTTACCATTCACAACCTCCGGTTCCAGGGCATCTGCAGCATTGAGCATCTGAAATACTGGTCCGGCCTGCCGGATGATCTGTTCAACTACTCCGTCTTCCTGATCAACGACCATGAGGCCAATATGTTCAAGGGCGGCCTGGCCTACGCGGACCGGGTGACCACGGTCAGCGAGACCTATGCCCGGGAAATTCAGACGGATTTCTACGGCGAAGGGCTGAACAGCCACCTCTGGTATCACCGGGAAAAGCTCAGCGGCATCGTGAACGGCATTGACGTGGACCAGTGGGATCCCCGCCGGGATTCCCGCCTGCCGGAGAACTACGGGCCGGAGGATGTGCTGGAGCGGAAGTGGAAAAACAAGCTGGCCCTGCAGCAGCGGCTCGGCCTGACGGAGGACGCGGGCAAGTTTGTGATCGGGCTGATCTCCCGCCTGACGGATCAGAAGGGCCTGGATCTGGTGAATACGGTGTTTGAACAGATGCTGGATGACCAGACCCAGATCGTCATCCTCGGCACCGGCGACCCCCGGTACGAGGGCTCCTTCCGGTACTTCGAAAACGTGCATCATGGGCAGGTCTGCTCCTGCATTCTCTACGACGAGGGCCTGTCCCATCAGATCTACGCCGGCGCGGACGCCCTGCTGGTGCCCAGCCTGTTCGAGCCCTGCGGCCTGACCCAGCTGATCGCCATGCGGTACGGCACCGTGCCCTTCGTCCGGGAAACCGGCGGCCTGAAGGATACCGTTGAGCCCTACAATGCAAACACCGGCGCGGGCAACGGCTTTACCTTTGACCGGTACCGGGCGGACCTGCTGCTGGATACGGTGCGCCGCGGCCGGGATGTGTTCGTGAACAACCGTCCGGCTTGGGACGCCATCGTCCGGCGGGATATGGAAAAGGATGTGTCCTGGGACCGTTCCGCCCGGCAGTATCTGAACCTGTATTCGGAATTGAAGAAGTAAGATGACCTTACAGCAATTGCGGTATGTGATCGCCATCGCGGAGACCGGCTCCCTGGGACGGGCGGCCGAAAAGCTCTTTGTCGCCCAGCCCTCCCTGACCAACGCCCTGAAGGACCTGGAGAAGGAGCTGGGCCTGGTGCTGTTCCTTCGGACCAGCAAGGGCATGACCCTGACCACGGAAGGGCTGCGTTTCCTGCCCTACGCCCGGCAGGTGGAGAGCCAGTATCTGAACCTGATGGAGGCCTTTGGCAAAATCGAAAGGCGAAAGGCCAGCTTTGCCGTCTCTACGCAGCACTATTCCTTCGCCGTCAAGGCCTTTGTGGAGATGACCAAGCAGGCCGAAGCGGCGGAGTACGAGCTGGCCATCCGGGAAACCCGGACCCAGGAGGTCATTCAGGATGTGAGCAGCCTCCGCAGCGAGATCGGGGTCATCTACCTGAATGAGAGCAACCGGAAGCCCCTGCTGAAGCTGCTGGATCAGGAGGGGCTCCGCTTTCATCCGCTGATCAGCTGCGGCGCCTTCGTCTATCTCTGGAAGGAGCATCCCCTGGCCAGCCGGCCCTCCATTACCCTGGAGGATCTGCGGCCCTGGCCCTGCCTGGCCTTCGAGCAGGGAGACGCCCCCTTCTATTTCTCCGAGGAGCTGATGTCCACGGAGAAGTATTCCCGGCTGATTTACTGCTGCGACCGGGCCACGGTGCTGAACCTGATGGTGGGACTCAACGGATATACCCTCTGCTCCGGCATCATCTGCGAGGAGCTCAGCGGGGTGGACTACATCGCCGTCCCCTTCGCCGGGGCCGGATCCCCGGGGGACGCGGCCATGGAAATCGGATATATCGACCGCAGGAATTCCGTCCATACCGCCCTGGGGCTGCTGTATATTGAAGAGATGAAAAAATACCTGCGGAGCGTTCCCGCCCCCGCGGGAGGAGAATCGTAAATGGCAAAAACAAAATCCGTCTATGCCTGTACGGCCTGCGGATATGAAAGCCCCCGCTGGGTGGGCCGCTGCCCGGGATGCGGCGCCTGGAATACCCTGGAGGAAAGCGTCACCGCGGTGCCGGAAAAGGGCGCGGCGAAGCTGGCGGCCAATCAGCGCCCCGGCACCGGCGCCGCCCCCCTGCTGCTGGAGGAGATCCCGGAGGATACCGCCCTGCGGACCCCTACCGGCATCAGCGAGCTGGACCGGGTGCTGGGCGGCGGCATCGTGGAGGGGGGCCTCATGCTGATCGGCGGCGATCCCGGCATCGGCAAGAGCACGCTGCTCCTGCAGGTCTGCGCCAACCTGGCCGGGCAGGGAAAGCGGATCCTGTATATCTCCGGGGAGGAGAGCGCCCGGCAGATCAAGCTCCGGGCCCGACGTCTTGATATCGGGGTTCCCGGGCTTTACGTGCTGGCGGAGAACGCGCTGGACGCGGTGGAAACCAGGCTCCGGGATCTCCAGCCCGACGTGGCGGTGGTGGACTCCATTCAGACCATGTACCGGCCTGAAATGGCCTCCGCCCCCGGTTCCGTCTCCCAGATCCGGGAAAGCACCAGCCTGCTGATGCGCATCTGCAAGGAGACGGGAACCTCCATGTTCGTGGTGGGCCACGTCACCAAGGACGGCGCCATCGCCGGGCCCCGGATGCTGGAGCATATGGTGGATGTGGTGCTGTATTTCGAGGGCGACCGGCAGCAGGATTACCGGCTCCTCCGGGCAGTCAAGAACCGGTTCGGCTCCGTCAATGAGCTGGGGGTCTTCCGCATGACCGGCAAGGGCATGCAGATCGTCCCCAATCCCAGCGAGGAACTGCTGAGCCACCGGGCCAAGGGCGCCAGCGGCAGCACCGTCTTCTGCGGCCTGGAGGGCAGCCGCCCCCTGCTGTGCGATGTGCAGGCCCTGGCGGCCCAGAGCTTTCTGAATTCCCCCCGGCGCACCGTAAACGGCGCGGACGCGGGACGTATCGCCATGCTGCTGGCCGTGCTGGAAAAGCGGGCCGGCCAGCGGACCTATAATCAGGATGTTTACATCAACGTGGCCGGAGGCCTGGAGCTGAGCGAGCCCGCCGCGGACCTGGCCCTTTGCGTGGCGGTGGCCTCCAGCCTGAAGGATCAGCCGGTGGGCTCGGAGGTGGCCGTGATGGGAGAGGTGGGCCTGACCGGGGAAATCCGTACGGTGCCCCAGTGCGACCGCCGGGTGGCGGAATGCGCCCGGCTGGGCTTCACCACCCTGGTGGTTCCCCGGGAGAATGCCCGCCGCCTGTCCAATCCCCCCGAAGGCGTTCGAATCCTCGGGGTAGATACCCTCCTGCAGGCCTTGAGCGTGCTCTTCTGATCCTGATTCGGTCTTCAAACACCGTTTTAAGACCGGGGCCGCGTTTCACGGCCGCAAATCCGTGCATCCGCGGATTTGCCGTTTAATACGATTTTCCTTCCGCCCGCCGAATCCGCGGGCGGTTCCTCTTCTCATTCGAACAGCCCGGATGCTTTTCCGGGCTGAAAAAAAACTCCGGGTCCCTGCGGATCCGAAGATTTTTTTACTGTGGATGGCCTGGCGGAAGTTTCGCGTTCCGGTTTTCCCTTCCGGGCGCTCCGCTTCTCAGTCGAAGTCGAAGAAGAAGTCATCCCATACTTCGTCGAAATCCTCATACCGGTCGTCAAAGTCGTCCCAGTCGTAGTAATCCCGGTCCGCGTCGAAGACCCGGCCCGTCCTGATGTCGACGTTCATTTCGTACTCGACCTTGTTGGCTACGAACTTGATCTCGAAGACCTCCCGGCCGTCATCCAGATCCCGATGGACATTGAGGAATGTCACCTGGTCCTCTTTCACTCCCGCGAATTCCAGCGCCGTCTTCACGGCTTCTTCCTTGGTCAGTGTCCCCTCAGCCGCAAACGCGGAGACACAGCCCACCATCATCAGCACTGCCAAGATCATCGCTACCAGCTTCTTCATTTCCTTTTCCTCCTCCGCTTTGCGGTCTCTTTCTTTCTCAGGGCCGTGTTTTGCTCCTGACATCTGGATATACGCAGCGAAATCTGCCGCTGGCAGTTCTTTTTCTGTCCTGGCCAAAAAATCTTTTTCCACCCCTTACATCCCAAATTGAATTCTGGATCCCAAATTGCAGACGCTGAAGCTGCTTCGGGAAATCAGGTCCGGATCTTACGCTGGGACATCCGAAAGCCATAAAGGGAGCATCCATGGGTTGACAAGTGACCTCTCGTTCACTATAATCAGAGAACGAAAGGTCACTCTGCTTCATGCCAGTTCCAAATGGCAAAAGACACGAAAGAAAGAATCCTGCCGGCAGCGCTGGACAGAATCTCAAAAAAGGATACGATGCGTTCAAGCTGACGGATATCGTCAGGATCGTCACCGCTCACCTTTGGCTGAAAAAGGAGAAGCGGGGGAAGAACCTGACCGTGCGGGCGGCATGGTGCAGCGATGTGAGGAAGGAGGAAATCATGAACCGACCGGTCACCACCTTGTTTATGCTGATGTCCGTGGATGGAAAAATCAGCACAGGCGCGACGGACGAGCTGGATGTGGATCGGGATTTTCCGAAAATCACCGGACTGCGGGAGAAGCTGTTCGACTTTGTTGATCTTGTGGTCGCCCCGGTGCTGATCGGAGGAAAGGACACGGCCACGCTGATCGACGGACAGTCCCTTTGCTCAGCGAGTGAATTATCCCGGCTGGGCGTGCTTCGGCTGATCGGCGTCACGCCACTGCAGGACTCCTTCTTGCGGCTTCGCTATCAGGTCATTGGCTGAAGGAAAAATCCGGAAAGGAGCGGCATCAGGGAGAAAACAGGATGAATTACAGAATCATTGACAAGGAAACCTATTACCGCAAAGGCGTCTATCGCCACTTCACGCAGGACTGCAAGTGCTCCACTTCCATGACCGCCCGGATTGACGTAACGGCACTGGCGGCGTACAGCAGGCAAACAGGCACCAGATTCTACCTCAACTTTCTGTATATCCTGTCAAAGGTGCTCAACTCCCGGGATGATTACCGGATGGCCTATCTGTGGCAAAAAGATGAACTGATTTGTTATGACGTCATCCATCCGACGCAGTATGTGTTCCATGAGGATACGGAAACCTGCACGCCGGTCTATACGGAATACAGGGAAGATTACGGTGCTTTTTACCGCTATGCCCTTCAGGATGTGGAGCGGGCCAAGCAGACGCGGGAATATGGCCTGGACGCCGCGAACCATCCCAACTGGTTTGATGCCTCCTATATATCCTGGCTTTCCTACGATGCCCTGAACATTGAGCTGCCCGACGGATACCTGTACTTTCTTCCCATCATCAACTGGGGGAAATACCGGGAGGAAGGCGGAAGGCTGCTCATGCCTGTCAGCGTCCGGATGAACCACGCGGTCGCCGACGGATACCTGATCGCCAATGTGTTCCGGCTTTTGGAAAAGGAAATGGCGGATTTCGCGAGGAGAGAGTAAGCTCGGAGGCTTGAAGAAGGGGCTGTCTCAAAATGATCTTAGTGAGACAGCCCCGTTCATATACTCGTGATTCAAAGAAAGCGACTGCCGCACATGTTTCAATCCGAGACGATTGCAATATCACCATGCGAAATCAAAGGCAGCAATTTTGCCTAAGACCATTCTGATTATACACGGATCGTTTGGCATTATCTCATGCAAATGAAACAAATATCATTGACGTGCATATGTCCTTTGCGGCCTCTCTTTTAGATCTGCGTTTTTGAAGCTTACAGTCTGGTTTCCCAGCGGCCGCAGAACACGGTCTCCTCCGCCGTGCCGGTGAAGGGCGCTTTGCCGGTAACGCGCTCCACCAGGGCGTGGATATTCTCTCGCTTACTGCCATAGGCGTTGATAAAGGTCCTGGCCTGGGGCACGTCGATCAGATGATTGGTGTAGTTCAGGCTCACGGCCACCGTGGGCACTTCGCTGAGGTACCAGGGCTGATCGATGGAATGGTCGTAGCTCCAGGTGACGCGCACCTCGTTGGTCTGGGCATAGCCGTAATAATTCAGCACCAGGAAAATCACATCGTACTTTTTCTTCAATTCTTCCCGGGAACCCTTTTCCATGATGGCGATGAAATTGCGGAAGTCCACGCCGTTTTTTGCCTCCAGATCGTAGAAGGTGGGACATACGTCCACCTGGAAGCCGGCCTGCTCCAGCTCCTCCCTGACCACGTCCATGGTGGGATCGCCCTGATAGGCCTTGCTGTTGGGGATGGCGTGAACATACACCAGCCAGGCGCGCTTGCCTTTGGGATCGATGGGCAGCAGATGCTGGGTATCCTTCACCAGCGTCAGGCATTTTTCAGCGGCTTCCCTGCGGAAGGCGATATGCTCGGCATTGCCCACCCATTTTTCGCGCAGCTCCTCGGCGGGGAAAGCATAGCTCTCCTTGCGCAGCCCCAAATGTGCTTTCAGCGCAAGGATGCGGGTCAGCGCTTCCTCCAGGCGCTCCTGGGAAATAACGCCCTTTTCCAGCGCGTCCCGGATATAGCCAAAGTCCTCCTGGGGATCATTGGCGAACAAAAGCATATCGCAGCCGGCGTTGATGGCGGCGGGCAACGCGTCCTTCCGGGGCATGACCGCGGCGAAGCCGATCATCTGGGAGGCGTCGGTGATGATCAGGCCGTTGAAGCCCAGTTCCTTGCGCAGCACGCCCTGCAAAAGCTCGGGCGACAGGGTGGCGGGCAGGATATCGGCGTCGGTCAAATCGGGATTCAGCTCCTTGCTCAGGGCGCGCTGGGCGATGTGCCCCACCATCACGGTTTCAATGCCGTCGTCGATCAGCCCCTGGTACACCTTGCCGAAGGTTTTGCGCCATTCCGCCGCGCTCAGGTCGTTGCAGCCCATGACCAGGTGCTGGTCGCGCTCCTCGGTGCCGTCGCCGGGAAAATGCTTGGCGTTGCAGGCGATGGTAAAGCCCGAATCCTTGACGCCCTTGATGTAGGCGCGGGTCATGACCAGCACCTTATCCGGATCCGCACCGTAGGAGCGGGTGTTGACGATGGTGTTGCGCCAATTCATGTACAGGTCGCACACCGGGTTGAACAGCCAATTGACGCCGATGCTGCCCGCTTCCCGGGCGCTGGTGAGGCCGATGTGATACGCCGTTTCTGGATCGCCGCCGGCACAGGCTTGGGCCGCCGTGGCCACATAGGTGCCGTCGGGCACGCACTCCGCGCCGCCGGTATCGCAGTTGCCGGCGATCAGCATGGGGATGCGGCTGTGCTGCTGATACAGCCTGTTCTGCTGCCAGGCCTCCCGAGAATCCTTGCGCTGCCAGCGCAGGCCGCCGGGATGGCTGGCGCTGATTTCGGCTTTGATGCGGTTTTCATCCACGCCGGGCATATAGGTCATCAGAACAAACAGCTGGCCGATTTTTTCCTCCCGGGTCATTCCGGCCAGGGTATCCCGCACCCAGGCGATTTGCGCGTCGTTCAGGTAAAACGGTTTGGCCTTCAAGTCAATCATGGCTTTGTCCTCCTGCAAGGTTCATTATAAGCTCTTCTGATAACCGCCTTCCCGGCGGCAGATGTGTTCCTTCTTAGATTCTGTAAATATTCTCCGCGTTGCGCCATGCGATTTTCTCATACGCTTCCTGGCGCAAAGCGCCGCGTTGCGCCAGCTCGTCCAAAAACCGGCCCAAAGGAAACGTTTCGTGACGATTCATGGTGTCGGTGGCGTAGCACAGCCGATCCTGATATTTTTCCAGGAAAGACAGGCCGTATTTCGGGTCGCGCAGAATGGCCATGCTGCCGCTGAAGGCTGATAAATCACAGTACAGGTTGGCGTACCGATCCATCAATTCCCCGATCCTGCCGGGAATCACCCTTCCGCGTCCCATACCGGACCGCTGGGCGTTGCTCTCCTTTGGGCAATCGGCGGAGATCTCCAGCCAGAATACCTGGCTGTGGCCGAAGAATTTGAGCCCCGGATACCGCCGCAGGCTCTCCTCCAGCAGCGGCAGCCCGGCCCGATCACAGATGCCGTAGCTGTATCCCGGCTCCGGACTCATGTGGAAGGTAACGGGCATCTCAAGAATCTCAGCGCAGCGGAAGATCTCCTGGATCATGGGATCGTCGATCCACCGGTTGATCATCAGTTCGCCTACGCCCACAGCGCCCATATCCCGATACCGCTTCATGCGGTCCATCACGGTTTCGGGCGCGTCGGGATCAAAATTACACATCCAGTACAGCACGCCTGGATGCTCCGCCGCCATGCGCCGGCAGGCGGCGTTGCCCACCAGCTCCCGGTGATCGGTTTCGCCGCCGCTCATGAGGATGGCCTTTCCGATTCCCTGGGACCGCAAATGGGCGATCAGCTCCTCGGGCTCGGCACAGTAGCAGGCCTGCGGATTCCAGGGAGAGGCCTCCTTTTCGATCCGCTGCGGCGCGGCGTGAATATGCGTGTCGATTTTCATCATGATTCTTCCCCCTGCTGAAGCCATTCCAAAATATCAGGCAGAAACTCCCGGTATTTTCCCAGGGGCGTATGCGGCTGCCCGGGCAGGGTGATCAGGCGATGTAGGACGTTTGCTTTTTCCAGCGAATCCTGGACAGGCAGTTCCCGATCATAGGAAACCAGCTGATCACTGTCGCCGTGAATGGACAGCGTAGGCGGAAACGCCCGCATATCCGGCAGCGTCAGCGGCGCGCCCCAGCAGTTGATAAAAGCGCGATAGGCGTCCTGATGATTCCCGATGGCGTAAAAGGCCGCCATGGCCCCGGCGCTGCCGCCCATGATATGGATACGCGCGGGATCGACGCCCAGGGCGTCGGCGTGATGGTTCAGGTATTCGTATGCCCGGTGCACGGCCTCCCCGGCTTTTTCGTAGGCGGCTTCCTCGCCGCCCGCCTGTTCCAGGGCCTCTTCCGTCGCGAACTGGGGATAATCAGGAGAAACCACGGCGTATCCGGCATTGGTCAGATCGCGGGCAAACAGGCTGATGTACGCCTGCCGCCGGTCATTGGGCATCAGGAAGCCACCGCCGTGCACAAAGATCACTGCCGGACGGTCTGTCCTCGCATCGTCGTCCTTCACGATGAAATCCAAGGAATAGATTTGCTCTTTATCTTCAAAATCCTTCATCTGGCAATAATCATATACGCGCAGCGTCATGCCGGTGTAATCAGGCTTGTAGCGGCCGCGCTGCTCCTGCTCAGGATTCATGGGCAGTCCTCCTTTATCAAAAACGGGCGAGGGCGCTATCGCTCCCCAGCCCATTTCGCTTGCTTCTCTTTTCCTTTATGCGGCTGCCCGCTGACGCTTCATTTCCTGCGCTTGGGCGATGCGCGCCTGGTCATACTTGCGCTGCTTGAGCACGTTGCTGTTGGCCTGCCATACCAGGAAGGCGATGAACAGCGCCATGTTGATGCAGCTGGATACAGCGTCGGACACGTTGAAGGCGGTCAGCCCCATGGCGAAGATGCGCAGGGCCACCGCGGCGGAAAGCACGCCCACGGCCTGGTTGATGTACCGGGCCAGGAAGGTGCAGCCGATCATCATGGCAAACATATTGGCCATGACCGAGCCGTTGCTGGTCAGGCCCATGCTGGCGTTCATGGAGCCAGAGAAGGCGCTGTCCAGGATGCCGGATACGCACACCAGTGCGCCGGCCACGGTGTAGCAGATGGCCACGTTCAAAAACACGTTGATGCCGCTGTTGCGGGCGATCTGCTGGCTGCCGCGCACCGCGCGGAAGTTGTAGCTGAAGCGGGTGTAGGTCATCAGGAACAGCATGAACACCACCATGATGGCAATGACGACAATGGTGAAGGTGGCGTTGGAGAGGATCTCGGTGCCGGGCATGCCCACGATGCGCAGGCCGATGCCGCCCGAGGTGGCAAAGCCCAGGCATTCCAGGATGCAGGCCATGCCGATACCAAGCACCATGGGCGGTACGCGCAGGGTGACGAAAGCGGTGCCCACAAGCGCGCCAAACAGGATGCCGAAGATCACGGCGAAAACCAGATACCAGATGCCGGAAAGTCCCAGCACCTGGGCCAGCAAGCCGCCCAGGATGGTGCCGGCTACGCGCTGCGCGCCCAGGGACAGGTCCATACGGCCGCTGGTCAGGTTCATGGAGAGGGCGAAGGCGACGGCGGCGGAAATACCGGCGCCGCGGATCAAATTGCGAATGTCCAGGATGGAGTTGAACAGATGCTTGCCCTGGGTGGCATAAACCAGCAGCTCCATGATCACGTACATGATGATGGGCAAGGCCAGCGCAATGCCCACGGATTTGAGGATTTTCACGCCTTTGCTGGTGCGTTTCATGGTCGAGCCTCCTTCCAAAAGGTTCCGATAGACGCCGCCGGAGCCGGGATCGGCCCCGGCGGCAATGGATCATTACTTGGCGTACTTGATCAGAATGTTCTCGGTGGTCAGGGACTGGCCGTAGGTGTTGATGTCTTCCCAGGTCACGTCAGGGTTCACGAGGCTGGTCAGGGCGATGATATCCTCAATGGCCGCGAAGGAATAGGGCATATCGTCGCTGGACAGGGCGTTGTATTCCTCAGCGGAGGTGATGACCAGGGGATTCATGCCGGGCACGCGGCTGGGACGGCCCTCGCCGCGCATCTGGGCCTCAAAGCCGTCGAAGCAGTTGCGCAGCAAGACCACGGAGGAGATGTGCTCGAAGGTGCCGTTGCACACGATGGCGTCCACCACAGGGTTGCCGGTGGAATCCACACCGTTCATGGCGGTGGAAACGGTATCGGAGAACACGTTGCGGCTGATGAAGCTGATGTTCTTGCCGGTGGCCTTTTCAACTTCGTCCACGGCCACGGACAGGCTGGAGTAAATGTCGGTGGTGCCCACGATCACATCATATTCACCGGTTTGCAGCAGGGGGCTCACGGTGGCGGTCAGATCGCCCATGCCGGGAACCACGGTGATCTTCACGTTTTTGTCGTTGGCAGCTTCCACCTGGGTGGAGGAGGTGGCCATGGCGTACAAATCATTTTCATAGGTCAGGCCGTACACATCCTGCAGCGCGCGCAGGGAGCCCACAGTACCCTCGATGAAGGAGGTAGCGCCATAGGGGGCTGCGCCGGACAGGATCATGATGGCGTGTTCTTCGCCGTCACCCACCACGGACTGGATGGCCTTGGCATAGCTTTCGCCATAACCGGCAGCGGAGGCGCCTACCACGGAAATGTAGTTGGGCAACTCCAGATTCTCCACGGCATCAGCGGAAGAGATGCCGACAAAGAACATGCCGAAATCCTGGGCTACAGGAGCGCCCTGATCGATGAAGTTGGCCAGGTCCATGACTACGCCGTCGCAGCCGTTGATGTAGGCGCTCTCAATGAAGGAGATCATGGAACCGGCGTCGGTCAGGGCTTCGGAGTACATGAACTCAACGTTCAGAGCCGGGCCCAGCACGTCTTTGAAGAAGTTCTGCATTTTCACGAAGGCTTCAGAGGTGGTGTTGGTGCCCCAGGCGATTTTCATCTTTTTGTACTGGGGAGCTTCGGCGGAGGCGGTCAGGCAGACCACCAGCAGGCAGACCACCAGCAGCAGGGAAACCAGGATGCGCTTCATGTTTTTCATTTTCTTTTCCTCCTGTTTTGTTGTGGGGTATATGGAAACCTTGGAAGGATTTCGCGCGTGTCAGCCGTCCCGGGAGGGCAGGCCGTTGGGCCGTTTCTGGCTCATGACCAGGAGCACGATAAAGATGATGCCGCGGATGGCCTGAATGATGGTGCTGGAAACGCCCATCATTTGCAGACCGGTGTTGAGCACGGTGACCAGCACAGCGCCCAGAATAGCGCTCCAGGTGTAGCTGCGGCTGCCGCCGAAGGCGCTCATGCCGCCCAGCACGATGGCCAGCATGCAGTCCATGTTGAGGGAGGAGGCGGTATCGGTGGAGATGGAGCCGGCGCGGATGATGGTCAGGATCGCGCCCAGGCCCACGCCCACGCCTGCCACCACGAAGCCCCAGAACAGGTAGCGGCTCTTTTTGAAGCCGGTGAGCTCGGCGCAGGTATCATTGATGCCGATGTAGCGCAGCTTGCGCCCGAAGGACGTAAAGTGGAACATCACCAGGCAGAGAATGAAGAAGGCAATAAAAATGATATAGGGCAGGCCCGCGTTTTTCATGCCGCTGTACACCGCGTAGGGCAGCGACACCGTGGAGGACCCCAGGATGCCCTTCTGCAACGAGGAGAGCAGCGTCATCATGACCACGGTGATGTACAGCACGCGCACATGCAGGGCGGTGGACAAGAGGGCCGTGATGGCCAGCACGATGGCGCCCGCCACAATGGCGATCACAAACATCAGCGGAATGGATTCGGTGGCCACATAGGCCTTGGCCGCGATGGTGGCGATCAGGGCGGTGGCCGCGCCCATGGAGATGTTCACATTGCCGGTGGCGAAGATGAACACCGCGCCGGTGGCCACGGTGGCTACGATCAGCGCCTGGTCGATCATCAATTGAAGATTGCGGGGAGTTGCGAACCGTCCGCCGGTGGCCACGGTGAAGAACAGCGCCACGAGCACCAGGATGGCGGGGGTCAAGAGGCGATTGAACCAACGGTTTTCAACGATTCTGTTCAGCTTTTCTTTCATTGTCCTCGCCTCCTCTCAAATCATGTGCTCGATCAGGTCGTTTTCGGTGGGATTATCGGCGCGCTTGGTCTCATAAACGACTTTGCCGTCCTTCATGATCAGGATGCGGTCGCTCATGCCGATCAGCTCCTGCAATTCCTCGCTGATCAGCAGGATGGAGCGGCCCTCCTTCTTGAACTTGTAGATCAGCTGGTACATGGCGGCCTTGACGCCGATATCGATGCCGCGGGTGGGGCAGTCCAGGATCAGGATCTGGGAATCCGCGCCGATCCACTTGCCGAATACCACCTTCTGCTTGTTGCCGCCGGAAAGGGTGTTCACGGTGTGATAGGGAGAAGCGCATTTGAGGCTCAGGTCCCGGATTTCCTTGGCCACGTATTTCTTTTCCTTGCGGAAGGAAATGATGGGGCCAAACAGGCGGTTGACGATATAGCCGGTGGAAGCGATGTTTTCATGGATAGAACCGGAAAGACCAACCGATTCCCGGTCGCGGTCCTTGCTGGTGTAGCCGATGCTGTTCCGGATAGCGGTTTCGGGGTCCTTGACCACGGTCTTGCCGGGGCCTACGGTCACCTGGCCGTCCAAAATCTTTTCTGCCCCAAACAGCGCCTTGCCCACGGTGTGCATGCCGCATTCGGAGAGGCCGCCGATGCCCAGGATTTCGCCCTTGTGCAATTCCAGATCAAAGCACATCAGGTCGTGGCGGGTGGTGATACAGTCGGCCTTCAGCACCACTTCGTCGGAATACCCATCGTAATCGCTGCGATAGTAGCCGCCCTTGATCTCGCGGCCTACCATCATCTTTTTCATTACGTCGGGATCAAACTCTTCCTTGTCCAGGGAGCCGATGATCTTGCCGTCGCGAAGCACAGTCACAGCGTCGCACTGCTCAATGAGCTCCTCCAGGTCATGGCTGATGAACAGCACGGCCTTGCCGTTGTCCCGCAGTTCGTGCATCAGCCTGTACAGCAGGGTGCGGCCGGACTGGGAAAGGGCTGTGGTGGTTTCGTCCACGATGAAGATTTCAGGGTCCCAGTACATGCCCTTGGCGATCTCCACCAGCTTGCACTGCTGCATGCTCAATCGCTCGGTGCGCTCGGAGGCGTCGATATCGATGCCCAGCTTATCCAGCAGGCTCTGGGCTTCCTTCACCATTTTGCCATGGTTCACGACGGGTCCGCGCATGAACATTTTTTCATGTCCCAGGAAAATGTTGTCCGCCACCGGGATGCCCTGGATGGTGCCAGCCTCCTGCACGATCATGCAGATGCCTTTGCCCTGGGCTTCCAGGGTAGAGGCGGGCGCCCATGGCTGGCCCTTGTAGGTCATGGTGCCGCTGGTGGGCTTTTGCATGCCGCTGATGATCGAGGACACAGTGGATTTGCCGCTGCCATTTTCGCCGATCAGCCCGCGGATCTCGCCGCGTTTGACCACGAAGTCCACATGGTTCAAGGCAACGGTCACGCCGAAGTTCTTGACCATGTCGTGGACTTCCAGCAGCACCTCTTTGTTTGCCGCCATTTCATTCCCTCCTGTCTTCTGATCCCTTGAGCGGGATCTCCTGTAATAGTTTGTTGATTCGCTGTATTTGCTCCGGGTCTTCGGTATCCCGGCTCAAAATGCTTCTGAGCATCAGCCCCAGGGGAATCACGCTTTGTTCGGTGAGTACCCGGTACAGCCCGGGTGTTTGCTCCCGGAGCACGGCGCTGGCACGGGGATTCTCCAGGACCTGCTGCGCCGTGCAGGCAATGGAAAAGCAATCCGCCTTCTGCTCGCCCTGCAAAAACCAGTTGAGCACATTCCCTGTGCCGGTATCGGGCAGGCGGTAGCCTTCGGGCTCCTTTCCCACCCGCTCCAGCGTGATTTCATCGGTAATATCCTGGTTACTCACGACGATGGCATTGCTGCCGAACCGGAGCGACACGTTTTCAAACGTCACCGTGCCGTTCCCGCTGTTCGCTGCTTTTCCGAAGGGCTGTCCGTTCACCGTCAGCGTGGCCTCCGGGCAGTTTGTGTACACCTTGACGGTGACGGCATCCGCCGCGCGCTTTTCGTAACGCCTGCCGCAGATGTGCAGGAAGGGCGCGTCGCTCCACTGGGCCTTGTAATAGTAGAAGGCGTCCTTGCGGACCGTGCGGTCCCAGGTGACCAGCCCCTTAGCGTTGACGCCCTTGGTGCCGCCCTCGTTGCGCCGGTCGCTGGAAAAATCGAACATATTCCAGACGTAGCTTCCCCACAGCCAAGGCCGGGCTTTGAGGAAAGGATAAACAGATTCGTGATACAGCGCCTGGTATTCCTCGCTGTAGTCCTTGCATTTGGGGTCGGCGCTGTGCAAGGCCAGATTGGCGTCCGCGCCGTATTCGGTGATGCCCACCGGCGTATCGGGCCGGGCGGCGTGGAAGGCGTCCAGGGCTTTGCCGTAATCGCCGAACGCTCCGTAATACCAGCCGAAGTAATAATTGTAGCCCACCAGATCGGTGATGCCGTTGAGCTTGCTTTCGGGCGGCACGGGGTACAGGTTGGCGCAGGCCGTCAGTCGGCCCGGATCCAGCCTGTGGGCCAGATCGTTCAGCGCGCGGCAGGCCTCATGCATGAAAGGCGCGTCCCGGAACATGGCGATCTCGTTCTGAATGCCCCAGCAGTAAACGGAGGGATGATGGATATTCTGCAAGATCAGCTCGGTGAGCTGCTGCCGGGCGTTTTCCTGAAGAGCTTCATCCTCCGTCATCTTGAGCATAGGGATCTCGGCCCAGCACAGGATGCCGCGTTTGTCGCACGCATCATAGGCGGCCTGGGAATGCTGGTAATGGCTAAGGCGGACAGCATTGGCTCCGATCTCGTCGATCAGATCAAAATCCTGTGCAATTTGCTCAGGGGCAACGGCGGTCAAGGCTTTCGCCCGATCCTGATGCTTGGCCACACCGCGCAGGAAACAGGGCTGGCCGTTGAGCCGCAGGCCCCTGCCATCGGCTTCGATCCTGCGGAAGCCGGTTTTCAGCGTCACGCTGTCCACTGCCTGTCCATCCACCGTCAAGGCAGCTTCCACCGTATACAGCATTGAGGATTTTCGCCCGTCCCACAGCTTCACCTTTGGCAGAATCAGCTGCGTTGGTTCACTGATGGACGCGCTTTTGAGCGCGATTGGACGGGCCTGATCCTCCCATACGGAGAGGGTCAGCAGCGCACAGGAGGCGTTGATCAGGTGCGGTTCTGCTGTCAGGATGCCGTTGCCCGCCGCGTCCACCGCCGTGCGCAGGATCAGCCCGTCGGTGCCGTGATACAGGTAATCGAAATGGGTTTCCCCGCAGATCAGCAGATGGACAGGCCGGGGAATGCCGCCGTATACCGTGAAGTCGCCAAAGTGCGGGCTCACGTGCTCATTGACAGCATTGGTCACCAGCACGGCAATTTCAAAAGCCGGTTTTTGCAATGCTTCCCGCGGCACCTGCACCCGGAATCGGGAATAGCCGCCCCGGTGGCCGCCCGCCTCGATATCATCGATGAACACCCGGCAGCACTGATCCACCGCTTCAAATTCAACAAAGACGTTTTTCCACCGGGGATCGGTCTGTATCAAGCGGCGATAAACGGCGTTTCCTCTCCAGGGCTGGCCGTCCTTCGCCATCGTATGGGGCAGGGAAATGCTTTCGCCGCGGGTGTTCAGCGCGTCGGCAAGACATATTTCGTTCAGATCGCCATCAGTAAGCCGGGCGAACTGCCACCTGTCCAAGATCGGCTGACGGAGCATTCGCTCATCCCCTTTGTGTGGTTTCTGGTAAAAGAATAACAGATCAGAGCAGGACTGAGTTAGAAAAAAATCGAATAGAATAGAAAAATAATTGCTTTCATCCCTTGAATCTGGATATAATTTAATGTAAACTGGTTGCAAAGCTGCCAGAAACGCTATGGGGGAAGCCATGCAATACACAGAGGATGCGGCGTTTGAGCTGCGCTTTCATACCGCCGCCGATTTGATCACCCGCCTGTATAACGTGCCCTGACCGAATTGAGAACACGAGCCCAGACCGAGGCCTTTTGCCAGGCCAATCGCCTGCACCGAATCCAGTATTATATGGATGAAAAGGCGCTCGGCATCGCCAGGGATTCGCTGACCGACACCGCGTGCTTTGTAATCAGCGACGTTTTCCTGCTGCATTTTATCCTGTTTTCCATTCGGGGCATCCCCTGCGAGCTGGGGCCCTTCTGTCCGGAGCACCTGACGGCCGCGGGCGCAGCAGCCGTCATCAAGCAATACAGCTTAAACGAACTGGACAGCCTGCAGCTGACCACCTATTGCGGCACCTTCCCCTCGATCAACACCCTGCGGGCGCAAAACATCGTAACCGCCCTGATTCAAGCCGTATATCCCCAGGAGCCAGATAAAATGTTCCATATCCTCAACAGCCAGGACGTCAAGGCTGCCGACGTACTGGAGGAGAGCACGCTGCGGGCTAACCACAACACGCTGATCGAACGCCGCTACGCCGCCGAGCGCCAGATGATCGAATACATTAAACAAGGCGATACCCGCGCCGCCATCCATCAGCTGCACATTGTGGTGCAGGATGTGACAGCGCTCAAGATCCGTCGCTTCACGCGGGAGCAGGCCAAGCTGGGCGCCACAATCCTGCGCACTACGGTGCGCCACGCAGCCATTGACGCCGGGCTGCCCGCCCTGGTAATCGACCGGCTGACCGACCAGAACGCCCAGGAGGTCAGCCAGGCCCAGACGGACGAGGCCATTAATCTTTGCGCTGAAAACCTGATCCAGGCCGTATGCAAAGTCATCCGCGAAGCCCGGGAAAAGCGGTATAGCGCCCTGGTGCAGAATACGCTGTATTATCTGGAACATGAATATAAAAATGAGATCAGCATTGATCGCCTGGCTGCCGAATTTGGCGTATCGACGGATCACTTGATCGCCTCCTTCAAAAAGGAAACGGGCAGCACCCCCAATGCCTATCTGGCAAAGGTGCGCATGAAAAAAGCCGCCAACCTGCTGGCGTGCAGCGCCATGACGGTGGGCGACGTCAGCATGGCGGTGGGTGTATCCGACCCCAATTATTTTGTCAAGCTGTTCAAAAAGGAATTTGGTGAAACGCCCAGCACGTTCCGCAAAAGACATACGATCTAATAAACGGCAGCGCGTTCCTGATTTCGGAGCGCGCTTCTTTTTCTAATTTAAAGGATTTTTTTCTAACACCGGGCAGGATAATTCCGTTAAATTAGAATTGGCAGAAGGATACGCGGACATGTACCAAACCAATTTCACAAAGGAGGGCTCACCATGCTCCCATCCCGTTTCCTGATCGGCGTCGATTCTGACGGAACCGCCTTTGACAGCATGAATATCAAGCATCTGGACGCCTTTATCCCGGCGGCGCTGGAGATCTGGCCCATGCCCGAGCCAGTGGCCCAACGCTTCACCGAGATCGAAAAGGTGGTCAACCTGTTCTCCTCCCTGCGCGGCATCAACCGCTTTCCCGGCCTGCTGGAAGCCTTTGAGCGGCTGAAAAAGGAATATCCGCATGAAGCCTGCCTGCCTGATTTGGCCGATCTGCGCGCCTATGTGGCGGGCGAAAACAAGTATTCCCCGGCCACGCTGAAACGCTGGATGGAAAAGCAGCCCTCCAAAGAATTGGAAAAGGTGCTGGCCTGGTCGGACAAAGCGGATGCGTTGTTTACCCGCGCCTGCGAGGGGCTGATGCCCTACCCGGGCGTTCAGGAGGCGTTGGCGCAGGCGCATCAGACCGCCGCGGTGGCCGTGGTCTCCTCTGCCGCCAAAGCCGGTCTGGAAAAGGACTGGGCCGCCGGTGGCTTGACGCCCTGCGTGGACCTGCTCATGAGCCAGGAGGACGGCAGCAAAACGTTACAGCTGCTCAAGGCCAAGGCCCAATGCGGGGAAAACGTCAGCATGCTGATGCTGGGCGATACCGACAGCGACGGCATCGCCGCCCACGAGGCCGGGGCATTGTTTTATCCCATTATGCCGGGCAATGAAGCAGCGTCCTGGCAGCGGTTCCGGGAAGCGATCCTGCCTCTGTTCCTAGCCGGGAAATACGATGAAACGGAAGAAGCCAAATACTACGATCTGCTGAAAGCAATGCTGAGCTAAGGAGGAACGCCCCATGAAAATGACCTTCCGCTGGTACGGCAGCCAAATCGACCCCATTCCCCTGAAATATGTGAAGCAGATCCCCGGCATGACGGGGCTCATGGGCCTGCTGGATAAGCCCGCTGGCGTGGACTGGCCGGAGGAAGAGTTCGTGGCCCTGAAAAAAGAGGTGAACGACGCCGGGCTGGAGATCGAAGTCATCGAATCCGTCAACGTCCACGAGGACATCAAGCTGGGCCTGCCCAGCCGGGAGGAGTACATCGCCAACTACATCAGCACCATCCGCATGCTGGCCAGGCACGGCGTGAAGGTGATCGTGTACAACTTCATGCCGGTGTTCGACTGGCTGCGCACCGATCTGGCGCGGGTGATCCCCGAGGATGGCAGCAACAGCCTGTACTTCGACGAAAAGGATCTGGGCGAAATGGGCCCGCTGGAGATCGTGCGCAAGACCGCCGAAGACAGCCACGGCTTCACCCTGCCCGGCTGGGAGCCCGAGCGCCTGGCGCTGCTGGAAAAAACCTTAAAACAGTATGAATCCATTGGCCCGGACGACCTGCGGAGGAACTTCAAGTATTTCCTGGACGCGGTCATCCCCGTGTGCGAGGAAGTGAGCGTGCGCATGGCCTGCCATCCTGACGACCCTGCCTGGCCCATCTTCGGCCTGCCCCGCATCACCCACAGCCAGGATGATTTTGACAAAATGGTACAGCTGCACGACAGCCCCGCCAACACCCTGTGCCTGTGCACTGGTTCTCTCGGCTCCAATCCGGATAATGACATTCCCGCCATCATCCGCCACTTCGGTGCAATGAACCGCATCGGGGCCATGCACGTGCGCAACGTCAAGTACCTGGGCCATCATCATTTCCGGGAGGCGGCCCACCTGAGCAGCACCGGCGATCTGGACCTGTATAAGATTATGAAGGCCATTTATGACACTTGCCCCGATACCTACATTCGCCCCGACCATGGCCGCATGATCTGGGATGAGCAGGGACGGCCGGGCTACGGCCTGTACGACCGCGCGCTGGGCGCGGCCTACATCAACGGCCTGTGGGAAGCCATCGATAAAGAAAACAAGGGAGGAAAATAAGATGCAGAAGAATGTGCTGAATACCGATCTGACCAATAAAGTCGCCGTGGTCACCGGCGCGGGCGGCGTGCTGTGCTCCTATTTCGCGAAAGTCCTGGCCCGGGCCGGGGCGAAGGTGGCCCTGCTGGATCTGAACTATGAAAACGCCAACAAATTCGCCCAGGAAATCGTGGCCGAGGGCGGCGTGGCGAAGGCGTACAGCTGTAACGTATTGGACAAGGATATTTGCTATGCCGTAGCCGATCAGGTGCTGACCGATCTGGGGCCCTGCGACATCCTGCTCAACGGCGCGGGCGGCAACAATCCCCGGGCCACCACCGACAAGGAATACTTTGAGCTGGGCGACATCGAGGCCGACACCAAGAGCTTTTTCGATCTGGACAAATCCGGCGTGGAATTTGTGTTCAACCTGAACTTCATCGGCACGCTGCTGCCCACCCAGGCCTTCGCCCGGCAGATGGTGGGCCGGGAGGGCTGCAACATCCTGAACATCAGCAGCATGAACGCCTACACACCCCTGACCAAGATCCCCGCCTATTCGGGCGCCAAGGCCGCCATCACCAACTTTACCCAGTGGCTGGCGGTGCATTTCAGCAAGGTCGGCATTCGCGTCAACGCCATTGCCCCCGGCTTCTTCTCCACCAAGCAGAACGCGGCGCTGCTCTTCAACCCTGATGGCACCCCCACCGCCCGCACGGGCAAGATCCTGGCCGCCACGCCCATGGGCCGCTTTGGCGACAGCGAAAAGGAGCTCAGCGGCGCGGTACTGTTCCTGCTCAACAACGACGCCGCCAGCTTTATCACCGGCGTGACGCTGCCTATTGACGGCGGTTTCTCCGCCTATTCCGGCGTGTAAAGGAGCGCACGCAACAGCTATCTCCATTTAGCATACATGGATAACAGCAAAGGGGCTGTCTCAAAATGATCTTAGTGAGACAGCCCCTTCAGACCGATCCTGTTCCTGGGATATTTTTCCCTTTTTCATATTTTCAACCGTGATGCCCGTCATCTGTCAGGATGCATGGCGCAGGATTTGCGCACAACGATGTCCCCCGGCAGCCGCGTGATGCGCCCTTCGCTGCCCGCAATCAGCCGGAACAGCTCCGCAGCGGCCGTCGTCCCCTGCCGCTCCATGTGCGTGCGAATGGTGGTCAGCGCCGGGGTGCAGTATCCGGCCAGCAGATGGTCGTCGCATCCGATGATGCTGATATCCTCCGGAACCCTGATCCCGTACTCCCGCAGGGCCTCCATGCATCCGATGGCGCTCAGGTCGTTGGCCGCAAAAACCGCATCCGGGAGCGCGTCATGCTCCTTCAGCCAACGGTGCATGGACCGATAAGCCGCAGCCTTCTCAAACCGTCCGACCAGGATGTTCTCCTCCCGCAGGGGGAATCCCGCCTCCCGCAGCGCGTCCTCAAAACCCGCCCTGCGCTGGATGCTGTCATAGTTGTGGGACACGCCGAAGATATGCATCATGTTCCTGTGCCCGAGGCCCAGCAGATATTCCGCCGCCATCCGCCCGGTGTCATAGGATTCATAGATGACGCTGGAGATGCACCGGTCCTTCGCCTCCTGATCCAGGAAAACGACGGGCAGCCGGGAGGCCTTCATCCTCTTCATCTCCTCCGGATTCAGCATGCCGAAAAGGATGATCGCCCCGTCGATGCCGCGGCTCTGGATCGAAGGAAGCAGGGGCTTCTCCTCGTCCGCGATGAACACGTTCAGCTCGTATCCCATCTTCCGGCACAGGTAGTGGATGGAGTCCGCCATGTCGCTGTAGTAGCTGCCCGTCATGGAGGTAACGAACAGACCGATGGTGTGGGTCTGCGCAGCCCGAAGATGCTTCCCGTTCATGTTGGGAATATAATTGAGCCGCCTCGCCGCATCCAGCACATGCTCCCGGGTCTTGGGCTGAACCAGATCGGATCCGTTGAGCGCGTTGGAAACCGTAGCGATGGAGACTCCCGCCTCCCGTGCCACATCCCTGATGGTGACTTTGTTCATGCTCATCTGCCTTCCCGCATTCAAGAAAAAAAATCATGTTTCCGCTTCGGTTATCAGCGCCTCGATGTCCGCAGTGCCTTTCACCGTCCGCAGCTTCAGCACGCAGGCGTCGGCGTTGTTCAGGTGCATGTCAGAGAGGATCTGCCGCCTCTCCGTCCCGCTCAGGTCAAACCGGCCCAACAGCGTGTCGTCCTGCCAGACCTCCAGTATTGCAGGCTCCGGCGCGAAGCACGCGACCTCCAGCCGGGACAGCACGGACACGTCGTACAGCGAATAGCACGCGAATTCCCCTTCCCGCAGCCTCAGCGCGTATCTGGCCCAGTCCCCGTCAAAAGTGAAGCGCTTCTCCCGGTCCGGATACCGGCAGTGCAGAAGCATCTCCGTGTTTCCGCGGTAAGCCGTCTCCGGCGTGAAGCCGCCGCGGGAGCTGTAGGAGACGCCCTTCCCCGGCAGCTCGTCAAAGTCTGTGCCGGCGATGATGCACCCCGGCAGCCGGAAAACGTTCGCCGCCAGCTTCTCGTTGATGACGCAGTTTTCCAGCCGGATGTTCTTGAGGTATTCTCCAAGAATCTTCTGAGCCTTCTCGTATCCGGGATGGGCGCCGCCCCTCGCATAGTCCAGCAGCAGCTCCCACTCCATCGGAGGGATCACGGAGCAGGGCGAGTTTTCGCACCGCATCTTCTTCCACGGCCACATGTTGACCCCGATGTCCAGCGAGGCCGCCAGCGGCATCATGGCTGAGAACCATTCCATCGTGTTCTCCCCGGTCTCCCCCAGCCACAGCGGCACGTTCAGCCTCTCCGACAGCTCAATCCAGGACCGGAAGGCGGAGATGTCCGGCGCGCAGCCGTAGCGGTGGAAGTGGATGACCATCTTCGGGTCGAATACCCGGTCGAAGAAGCTTTCCTCCGTCGCCCAGTGGGGCCCCTCCAGCGTAACGATGTGCTTTGAATCCGCCGCCCGGATTCGGGCGATGCATTTTTCGTAGAATTCCCTGAGCCTCGGGATATATCCGTCCAGGTCCGGATCCCCGGGGAACCGCACCGGGCGGATCGGCTCGTTCAGCAGATCGTATCCGCCGATGATCCACCGATCCTTATACCGTGCAGCGATCTTCTCCCACAGCACAAGCCCCTTCTCGAAGCAGTCATCGTCCATCAGCAGGCGGCACATGTCGTCCACCGAGTCATCGATGTTGGCCCCGGTCTGTCCGCCCGGCGCTCCGTGCAGATCTATGAAGGCGTACAGCCGATACTGCTCACACCAGTCGATAACCCGGTCCAGCAGCCGGAAGCCCTCCTCGTTGAAGCTGACACCCGGCCCCTCCCGCAGAAAAAGGCGGGAGTTGATCGGGATCCGGACAGAGTTGTATCCCATGTCCGCCATCATCTGGATGTCGTTCTCCGTAATGTAGCTGTCCCGGAAATTTTTCCAGAATTTATCTGCCCAGGCGCTTCCCGCCAGCCGCTCGATCACCTCTTCAATCCGGCGGGGCCTGTCAAATCGGGGGTTGTCATACTCCAGCCACATGTACCCCTCGCACAGCAGCCAGTTGCCCAGCCCCCATCCCATGAGCAGCACTTCTTCTCCGACACCGTTGACGATCTTCCGGCCGCGAACATCGAGAAAGCCTTCCACCCGGCTCCGGCTGATATTCTTTTTCATATGGCAAACTCCGTTCAATTCTGTCTCAGGCAGCGTCGCCGCCCGGTGTCCCCTTCATTCTCTGATAAAGCTCTGCCGGAGAGCCATTGCCCTCCGGCAGAGACCAGCTGAATTATTGTATCATAACTTTCCGCAGATGGACAGAGTCCATTGATTATTGATATCCGTATTCCTCGCAGTAGGCCTTCCACTGCTCTGTAAAGCCATCACGGCAGTCCTGCAGTCCGGCCTCGGTCACTTTCTGGCGGAACTCGGCGACCGCCGCGTCCACATCATCAATCAGTCCGGCCTGGATCGGGGCCAGATACTGCCGCATCACGTTGGACACCGCGGTGCGCTGGAACTCATATTCGGAGTAGTCCTCAGTGAAACCGCCGTAGATGTTGACGTTCGGGAACTTGGATTTTGCGCCGATCTCGTTATACCTGTCAAACATCGCCTGAAGAGCCACGTCGGATTCCTGGGGCAGCTTGTAGTCGTTGACGCGCAGGTTCCAGGTGTTGAAGTTCTCGTACAGGAAGTTCTCGTCCAGGTTTTGGTAGATGCCGTCGACAACCTCGTAGTGCTTTCCTTCGATGCCGTACTGGACCAGGTTGTTCATCTCCTGGTTGGTCATCAGGTAGTTCAGCACCATTGCGCAGCGCTCCGGATACTTCGTGCCGCGGACGATGGCGGTGCCGTTCTGCGTCGCGTGTCCGGGATACATAACGCCGGTCACCTCACCGTAGGTGATGTAGGCGCTCTCCCAGTCCGGATGATCCTTGGCGAAGTTGTTGGCGGAGGAAATCTGCTTGTTGGGATTCATTCCCGCCACCTCGGCGATGGCCAGGCCGTTGTCATAGGCTTCGCTGTCGTTGGTGTCGGAAAGGGCGCTCTTGGACCAGAAGCCCATGTCGGCCCACTTCTTCATCAGCTTCATGTCTTCCACAAAGTCATCGCTGAACCAGTAGTCGTATACCTGGTCGGGGGTATCGTAGTTGGCAGCCAGGCCGTAGGGCAGGGCGTTTCCGGCCACCCAGGGATACTTGATATTGAAGATGTTCGCGGTGTCAAAGGCCACGTTCAGGGAATTGGCGCTCTCGCTGGCAGTCGCACGCAGGATCACCTGATCCGGCTCATGCTCCTTGACGCCCGCGAAATAGGCTTCGATGTGCTCGAGGCTGTCCGGATAGGGCAGGTCATATTTCGCCCGCAGATCTTCGCGGTATTTGATGCCCAGCGGCACGTATTCAGGCCACAGCGCAGGCACTGCGTACAGCTCGCCTTCCACGCGGCACATGTTGAGCATGTCCTCGCCGGCCAGCGCGCGCAGCTCGGGGGCGTATTCGTTCAGCAGGTCATCCAGCTCCAGGAAGGCGCCGGCCCGGGCCAGCAGGCCGTAATCCAGCCAGTTGGCGATGTAGATCAGGTCCGCCCCGCCGCTGGTCAGCTGGGTGTTGTACTTCTGGGTGAAGTCGGTCCAGGTGGAGAACTGGAAGTCGATCGTCGCGTTGAACTTTTCCTTCAGGATGGCGTTGATCGCGTCCTCGACCACAGCCTCATCCTTCGGGGCATCGCCCATAACGTAGAAAACCAGGTTGGCTTCCTGGCTCAAATCGTCCGCCGCCAGCGCGCCTCCGGCCAGCGACAGCATCAGGGTCAGGGAAACCAGCAGACAGAACAGTCGTTTCAGAAGCTTCATTTTGGGAATCCTCCTTTAATTTGTCTTTATTTCGAGGCGGCGCCGGCCGCCTTCAGACCGAAAGGGAACAGCCGCGTCAGCCCTTGACCGCGCCGATCGTGATGCCGCTGACAAAGTACCGCTGCACAAAGGGATAGAACAGCAGCACGGGACCCGTCGCCACGACGGCCATCGCCAGCTTGACCGACTGGGTCGGCAGATCCGCCGTGTTGATGCTGACATTCTGGGCCATCTGGCGCATCGCCATGGTGGAATTGACCATATCGTACAGGTAGAACTGCAGCGACCAGGTCTCGCTGCTGGTCGAGAACATGGAGGAGCGGTACCAGTCATTCCAGTATCCCAGCGCCTGAAACAGCCCGACCGTTGCCAGCCCCGGCCCCAGCACCGGCAGCACGATCCGCCAGAAGATGATCCAGTGCCCCGCGCCGTCCAGCGTCGCGCTCTCGACCACCGCGTCCGGCACGGATCCGGTGATGAACGTCCGCATCAGGATCACCAGGAAGGGCGACATCAGCGCCGGAAACCAGATGGCCAGCGTCGACCCCCGCAGCCCAAGCACGTTGGCGTACATCAGGAACCAGGGGATCATCCCCCCTCCGAAGATGGTCGTGAAGTAGATCAGGAAGGCCACATGATTGCGGTATTTAAAGTCCTTCCGGGAGATGACGTAAGCCGTCAGCGTGATGACCAGCAGCCCGAAGGCCGTGCCCATGAAAGTGTAGTAGAAGTTCATCCTGTAGGCCTGGATGATCCCCTCCGGCGACCGGAAAATGGTGCGGTAGGCCTCCAGTGTCGTGTTCCGGGGAAAGAGGCTGAACCCCTCCTTCAGAATGGTCATGTTGCTGGTCAGCGATCCGGAGATGATGACGATAAAGGGCAGCACGCACAGTACGGACAGGAGGATGAGCAGCACGCTCTTGATGATGTGAAACGGGATCGCGGAGCGATCCTTGATTTTTTTCATATGCTTCTCCTCCTTCCGTCAGAACAGCGCGTATTCCGGATTCCGGCGCTTGATGATGAAATTCGTCGTCAGGATCACGATAAATCCGAACAGAGACTGGAAGAGGCCGGAGGCGGTGCCCATGCCCATACTCAGCGGCTGGGTCGTCGTGATGCGGTAGACGTACGTGTCGAAGATATCCGTCGTCTCAAACAGTGTGCCGTTGTTCCCGACCAGCTGATAGAACAGCTCGAACTGGCCCTTCATGATGCTGCCCAGCGCGTACAGCAAAAGAATAATGAAGGTGGGCTTCAGCAGAGGCACCGTGATGAATCTGATCTGCTGATAGATGTTCGCCCCGTCGATCTGCGCCGCCTCGTAGTATTCGGTGCTGATCCCCGTGATCGTAGCCAGATAGACGACCATGCCGTACCCGATGTTCTTCCACAGATAGAAAAGCGTGATCAGCCACGGCCAGTATCCCGGCGTGTTGTAGAAGTCGATCCGGTTCATTCCGATCGAGGTCACAAAGTTGTTGATCAGCCCGACCTCGTATTCAAACATGTTGAAAACCAGCACCCGCAGGATCACATAGGACACGAAGTAGGGCATGAAGATCATCGTCTGGGAAATCTTGCGCAGCCGGGTCCGGGTCACGTGGCTGATCAGCACCGCAAACAGAATCTGCAGCACGTTGCCGACGACGATGAATACGATATTGTACAGGATGGTGTTCCGGGTCAGGTGCAGGATCTCAGACCTCAGCAGGAACTCAAAGTTCTTAAACCCGACAAAGGGGCTGGCGAACAGATGATCCCGGAAGTTGAACTGCGTAAACGCGAAGTAGACGCCGATCATCGGCAGGTAGTTGTTGATCAGGAAGAACACGAAGCACGGCACCAGGAAAAGGAACAGGATCCAGTTCCTCCTGAATTCCGTGATGAACCCGTGCTCCCGCCGCAGCTCCCGCTCCTGCCTTTCCATCCGCTTGCTCAGCAGATACGCCGCGGGCGAGATCACGATCACCGTCCACACGCACCATCCGCATGCAAAGCCGGAAACCCCGTAGTGCGAGTTGGCGAAGATCGTCAGCCCCAGGGTGCCGGCCGCCGTGACAAAGGAGAAGAACAGCCCCTTCTGGCAGAGGGAATAGACCCGCAGCATCCCCCGTCCCTCCGCGGCGCCCCCACGGGTCAGAAAAGCGAAGGGCGCCGCGGCCAGAAAGAAAGCGGATGCGCATGCGATCAGCAGCAGCACGAAGGACCACAGTCCCAGGATGCCCTGCTTGCTGTCCTGCACAAAGGAAAGAAAGGTGAAAATCGACCAGGAGTCCCCCAGCTTTCCGGCGGCGGAGGCCTTCAGCTTCATGGCGCTGAACAGCGCTTCCGTGTCCGTCAGGCGGATCCAGTGAAAAACAGGAAGGAAAAGGATCAGCACGAGCGCCACGAAGGCGCAAAGCAGGACAAATCCCTTTTTATTCAGAGGCTCCGGCCTGCCGGCCGCTCTCCGCAGTCTTTCCGAAGACACAGTCAAGGTTCTTCCTCCTTCAGCGAACGGATTCCCTCGGCATCGGGGAATTCGAACAGATTGAACAGCTTGTTCTTAACATTTTAAACGTTTCAATCACTTAACCGCATTATAAGGGGACATGTGGCCCCTGTCAAGCCATTTGTAAAAAATAATTTAAACGTTTTAATTTTTGTTCTCCGAAGCCCGGCATCCTCCCGATTGTAAATCCATTTTTCGACAAAAAAAAGAGGGCCGGTCTTCTAAGCCCAGCCCTCTTTCAGCCTGTGATTGCCTGGTTTCCAAGGCTTCTTATTTCTGCGATCCGCAATTTCCGCAGGTTTTAACCGCTCCTAACAGGCACCCGGAAAAATCATTTCTTCCGCGTTTCCTGATCACAACCGTCGGATTATGCCAGCACGGAGCTGGTGGCTTCCTCCTCATACTGCCTTGTATACAGGCGGTAATAATATCCCCGGGCCTGGAGCAGCTCCGCATGGGTGCCCTGCTCCACGATCTTTCCGTCCTGCACCACCAGGATCAGGTCCGCGTTCCGCACCGTAGACAGCCGGTGGGCAATCACCAGGGAGGTCCGCCCGGCGATGACCGTTTCGATGGCCGCCTGGATTTTCTGCTCCGTCAGAGTATCCACCGAGGCCGTGGCCTCGTCCAGCACCAGGATTCTCGGATCCGCCAGGATGGCCCGGGCAAAGGAAATCAGCTGTTTCTCCCCGGTGGAAAGCAGATCGCCGCCCTCGCCCACGTCCGCCTCCAGGCCCTTGTCCATCCGGCGCACCACCTCATCGGCGGAAACCAGTTTCAGCGCCTTCCAGATTTCCTCTTCCGTGGCGGCGGGGTTCCCGTACAGCAGGTTCTCCCGAATCGTTCCGGAGAACAGATGGGGCGTCTGCAGCACGTATCCCAGGGCGCTGTGCAGCCAGAGCTGGGACCTTTCCCGGGCGTCCCGCCCGTCAATCAGCACCCGGCCCTCCGTGGGCTCAAAGAAGCGGCAGACCAGGTTGACCAGGGTGCTCTTGCCCGCGCCCGTTTCTCCCACGATGGCGATATTGGAGCCGAAGGGAATCTTCAGGCTGAAATGCTCCAGCACGTACTCGTCCCCGTCCGGATAGCGGAAGGAGACGTTTTCAAACTCGATGTCCCCCTTAATGGGTTCCCAGTTCTCCTTTTTCGGATCGAAGCTGTCCCCGTACAGGCGGATCACTTCCTCCGTATCCTTTACATCCGGCACCGTTCCCAGCAGCCGGGTCAGCCGCTCGATATTCACCTGGGTGGTAATCACATCGGAGATGGCGTCCACGATCCACCGCACCGGCTCCATCATGCCCTGGGCATAGCTCATGAACATGGAGAAGGTTCCCACTTCGCTTTCCGCGATATAGCCACCCTTCCACAGGACGATCGCCAGGGCCAGGGAGGAGGCCAGGTTCATGGTCAGGGCGAAGAGGCCCCGCAGCCGGGCCACATGGATGCCCTTCCGCTTCATCCCCGCGGTGTCGGACAGGAAATCCCTGCCCATCTTCTCTTCGATCACCAGGGTTTTGATGGTCTTGGCCCCTGTGATCCCCTCATTGAAATCCCCTGTAATCTTGCTGTTCAGCTCCCGGATCTCCCGGTTGGCCCGGATCAGCTTGCGCTGGAACAGGGAGAACAGGACGACGATCAGGGGCAGAATCAGCACCACCATCAGGGCCAGCCTGGCGTTAATCGCCAGCATCACCACGATGGAGCCCACCAGATAGCTGAGATGCCAGACGGAGTCCATCAGCGTCCAGGATACCAGGGAACCCACCCGGCCGGTATCGCTCATGACCCGGGAATGAATATACCCCACCGCGTTCTGGTTGAAATAGCTGAAAGACAGCTTCTGCAGGTGGTCGAAGGCCGCGGAGCGGAGATCCCGGTTGACCGATACCTCCGTGGTCCAGGCGTTTCGGGTGGAGATGTAGTTCACCACCGCCCCGAATAATATAATGGCCACGTACAGGACCACATAGAAGGGGAGGGTATCCATCGTCCGGCCGGTAATATAATGATTCAGCGCATACCGCTGCAGCAGCGGCAGCGCCAGATCCACTCCCGTTCCGCACAGGCCGCAGATGATCATCAGGATCAGCGTTTTCCGGTACTTCTTCATGTAGGGGATCAGGCGCGGAATTCCGAAAAAGGGCAGGGAAGCCCTGTATTCTTCCTTCTTTTCCATCAGGCCGTCACCTCCTCTTCCCGGGTCATGCTCTGGATCCGGTCAATCTCCCGGAATAGGCCGGGCTGGCTGCGCAGTTCTTCCGGCGTTCCCAGCTGGGCCACCCGGCCGTGATCCAGCACCAGCACCCGGTCCGCCTTGGACAGGGTGGTCATCCGATGGCTGATCAGGATAATCGTGGCCTGGCCGAACTTCTTTTCCAGCGCCTTGCGGATCTTCGCGTCCGTCTCCGTATCCACCGCGGACAGGGAGTCGTCAAAAATCATGATGGGGGCCTTCTGGGTCAGCATCCTGGCAATGGCCGCCCTTTGCTTCTGTCCGCCGGAAAGGGTCACGCCCCGCTCGCCCACAAAGGTTTCATAACCCCGGGAGAAGCTGTCGATGGTCTCCTCCAGATGGGCCGTACGGGAGGCTTCCCGCAGATCCTCCTCCGTCATGCCGGGGGAGGCGATCATCAGGTTCTCCTTCAGCGTTCTGGAGAACATGAAGGGCTCCTGCAGCACGATGCCGATGCCGCTGCGCAGATGGGACAGCCTCATCCGCTGGATATCCACGCCGCCGATGGTAATTCTGCCCCCGGAGGCGGGCAGGTCATACAGCCTGTCCAGCAGATACATCATCGTGCTCTTGCCGGATCCGGTGCCCCCCAGGATGCCCAGGGTGGATCCGGCGGGAATGGTCAGGTTCACGTCATGCAGCATTTCCGAGGCGCTTCCCTCGTAGGAGAAGCTCACATGCTCAAAGCAGATTTCCTGATTCAGGGGAGGCGTCAGCCCCTCCGGATCGTCCTTTTCCTCCTCCGCGTCCATGATCTGGCCGATCCGCTCCACGGAAACCCCCGCCTTGCTCATCTCGCTGATCATCCGGCCCAGCATCCGAATGGGCCAGACCATCATGCCGTTATAGCTGAGAAATGCGATATACTCCCCGCTGGTCATCTGATCCCGCAGGCAGAAGACGACGCCGAATACCACCACCAGCATCACCTGCAGCCCGGAGAGGATATCCGCCGTGCTCCAGAACCGGGACATCACATATCCCATCTTCACCCACAGGGAGGTATAGTATTCGTTCTGCCCGTCGAACCGGTCCCGCTCGTAGCGCTCCCGTCCGAAGGCCCGCACCACCCTGACGCCGGTCAGGTTCTCCTGCACCATGGCGGAAAGCTTGCCCTCATTCTCGTCGCATTTCTGGAATCCTTCCCAGATCTGATGATGGAAGCGGATGGAATACCCGATGATCACCGGCACCGGAATCATGGCGATCAGGGTCAGCGGGATATTCATGCCCAGCATGAAGGCGATGCTCAGCCCCAGCAGCACCAGGATGCGGATCAGGTTGGTCAGCTGCTCGGAGATGAAATTTTTCATCGTATCGATATCGCTGGTGCACCGCTGAATGATATCCCCCGTATGATGCTGCATATGCCACTGGAAGGGGAGGCGCTCTATATGGGTATACAGCGTGTCCCGCATGGTCTTCACCAGGGTTTCCCCGCCCCGGGCATTGAAAACCCGGAATCCGTACTGGCTTCCGGCCTTAACCAGCGCCACCGCCATAATCCCCGCGGCCATGATCCACAGGTGGGTCCGAAGATATCCGGGTCCCCCGGCCGCGGCCACGATGTCCCGCACCGCGGGGCTCAGCGTCTCCGTACTTGCCCCGCCCAGCACCTGGTCCACCGCCACCCGGATGATCTGGGGCGTGACCATATCCGCCAGCGCGGAGACCACCGCGCACAGCATGCACAGCAGGAAAAAGCCCCGGCTCCCCTTCAGAAACCGCCAGATCAGGCCGGTTCTGCGGGAGCCACGGACGGGTTTGCTTTTCGTCGTATTTGTTTCACTCATCTGTTTTCGATCACCTCAGAGCATAAAAGGGTAAACAGAATATTCATTCCGGCCCCCTCCTCACGGGGGCGGTTCCGTCCTCTGGCACGATCCTCCGGCATGCTCAAAAGCATAAAAGGAGCCCATTCTCCCACTTTACCGGGAAGAATGGGCTCCTTCACGAACATTTTTCACCCGTTCCTTTTTACTTAATCGGCAAAAAGGAACACAGGCTCGGCACTTTCAAATTACTTCAGCTCGGCGAAGTACTTGATGGTGCGGACCATCTGGCTGGTGTAGCTGTTCTCGTTGTCATACCAGGACACGACCTGCACCTGATAGGTGTCGTCGTCGATCTTGGTCACCATGGTCTGGTTGGCATCGAACAGGGAGCCGTAGGTCATGCCGATGATGTCGCTGGAAACCAGCTTCTCGGTGGTATAGCCGAAGGACTCAGAGCACTGGGCCTTCATGGCGGCGTTAATGGATTCCTTGGTCACGTCCTTGCCCTTCACAACGGCAACCAGGATGGTGGTGGAGCCGGTGGGCACGGGCACGCGCTGAGCGGAGCCGATCAGCTTGCCGTTCAGTTCCGGAATGACCAGGCCGATGGCCTTGGCAGCGCCGGTGGAGTTGGGAACGATGTTGGCGGCGCCGGCACGGGCACGCTGCAGATCGCCCTTCCGATGGGGGCCGTCCAGGATCATCTGATCGCCGGTGTAGGCATGCACGGTGGTCATGATACCGGAGACGATCGGATACGCGTCATTCAGGGCCTTGGTCATGGGGGCCAGGCAGTTGGTGGTGCAAGAAGCAGCGCTGGTCACGGTGTCGGCAGGAGTCAGAGTCTTGTGGTTCACGTTGTAGACGATGGTGGGCAGATCGTTGCCGGCGGGAGC
>JAFPWU010000033.1 GCA_017412715.1 Clostridia bacterium | reverse complement strand
CCGTAAAACCAGTTCGTTATAGATGATATTCTCCATCATGTGGCCCGGATCATATTGCCTGTAATTCAGTCTCGCATTCCGAAGACCGATATCCGTATAATAATACTTGTTCGGATAATTGAAATATGTTTTGCCCTTAATGTCATACCGGCGCGCCATGCCGATGAGAAATGCATCCATTACATGCGAAAGATATGCAGATACCAGACTCGGGTTTATCTTCTCGTGACGCATTGAGCTTAAAGCGTTGGCAATATTCGTCGGATTTGTCAAGGAACTGATCTGGGAAGCGGTATAATCCAGGATCGCGTTCAGTATGTCTTCCCGTTCCAGATGGTTTCGTTCCACAATATCTTTGACATAGAGTTCATCGTACAGATTGGCAAGGTATTCCTTCTTGTCCTGTTCTTCGCTCATACCGGCAGCCCGCGGCATTCCGCCATACAGCATATACTGGTCCAGGGCAGCACGCTTATCCCCGCCGACGAAGGAAAAGTATTCCTCAAAGCTTAAGGGATACACATGGATCTGAGTCGCCCTTCCCCTGAATTCGGTAGCGATATCCTTTGAAAGCATTCTCGAATTGCTGCCGGTCACGTATACATCCAGGTTCTTATATGCTTTCAGTTCATTCAGCATATCATAGATCGTTACTTCGATACCCCCGTTTGTCTCGTCCTTCACTGTTTTAGTAAACTGAACCTCATCCACAAACAGGAAGAACCGATCTCCGGAACGTTCTTTTATAAGGCTTTCAACATATTCGCAGAGCACGATCGGATTCCGGAATTTGTAATACCTTCTTTGGTCGAGTTCCAGCCTGATGATATGATCATCTGAGATGCCCTGTGAGAGCAGATATTCGTAGAACA
The DNA here is from genome assembly GCA_017412715.1 of Clostridia bacterium. Lineage (GTDB taxonomy): Bacteria > Bacillota > Clostridia > Christensenellales > Aristaeellaceae > Aristaeella. The sequence continues at coordinate 14,687 of JAFPWU010000033.1, read as the reverse complement.
GGTCAAACAGCAGGACCGATTTTCCGCATCTGCGGATCCCTGTAATGACTTTTATTTCGCCATTCCACATGTTGTGAATCAACCGATTCAGATAACGATCTCGCTTAATCATTCTTTTCACCTCTTACTTTGGACGTATTTGCCCTAAGTTCGAGGTCATTATACTATTGCCTCCTGACAATTTCAACAGAATGGTGCCGGAGGGGCGGTTCCTCCGGCCCTCTTCAGTTCCTATTTCCTGACCATCCAGTAGCAGGGCAGCGGCCGGTAATCCAGGCTGAACCCGGGCCGCGTTTCCCGGATGGCAAACCCCTTGCCCTCAAAGAAGGGGATGGCCTTCATATTGTCCGCCAGCACGTAGAGCTGGTAAGGCCCCTTCTCCTCCTGCATGAAGGTGTCCGTCAGCAGGCTTCCGATCTGTCTGCCCCGCATCCCTTCGCTCACGCTGATCCGGACCAGGGAGGCCATGTTTGCCGGCGCCTCCGTGAACAGGTTAAAATATTCCATCACCACGCGGTCAATGTGCTCCGCCTTGCCCCCGCATTTCCGGTAGACGGTTTTGTCCCACTCAAGCGGCCCCCGGAACCACAGCAGGATCCCGACGACCTTCGTCCCCTGCATCGTGAGGAACAGGTTTTCCCGCCGGAACATGGGATCCCCGGCGCGGATCATCTTCGGAAGCACCGTCTCCGCCTCCTGCCTGTCAGCAAACATCGCGGGATAAATATATAAATCGGTATCATAAATCAGGGCAGCGATATCCTTCAGCTGTCCTTCCGTCAGATGTTTGTCCGCCCTGCGGCAGATGACGTCACTCATACGGCTCTTCCTTTTCTGATACGGCCGCATCAAAAAATGCCCGTATCTTTTATCTTCTGTTCGTTTCGTCTATTATACCATATTTTAAAATCCCGGAAAAGAGCCACCGGGACGGTTCCGGGCCAGAGGGGTCAGACGCCGTGAAAAGATGTTTCATGCGTGAGCCGTGTGGTTAACATGCCGGATTATTGACTTCCCGGGCAGTAGGCCTTAGAATATGGCAATGCTATGAAAGCCCTTTGCTGAGCCTGCGACAGGAGGCAACAAAAACAACAAAGAAAACCGTCGCTGGGACGGATACACCATCATGCGCATGATGCATCCGGTTCACGGGAAGACGGCCATTCAGCCGTTTTATGGCATTGCCTTCTATGCAAAGATGGCTCGGATGAAGTTTGTGAAGGAACAGAAGGGAGAATAAACAGTATGAAGAAACTCCATTGCGCGCTGATCTGCCTGCTGGTGTTGACCTTGGCGGTATTATCCGCCGCTGCCGCTGCCGAACCCATCGAGACCGGCATACGGTCGATTCAGAAATACGGCACCCTGGAGCTGACCGTCTCCGGAAACAGCCTGTTGGAGATGGGCTATGAGTACGGCGACATCGTCACGGTGACCATTGACGGAAAGACCTATGACATGCCCGTGGTTTCCAGCTATAACGATGTGGACAGCGGCTGTATGCTCTGCCGCGTCATCACCTCCGACAACCCCGCTGAGAGCATCGTTCAGCTCGCGATTAACATGGGCAGTTTCGCCACCGAGCTGGGCATCGCCAGCAGGACGGCCATCGGGGAGGACCCCGGCTTCCGCTGGGATTACAACGAAGGCTATGACAATATGCTGGCTATCTCCATCGCCATGGGGGAAAAGGGCGGCTATGCGGACGAGTACAAGATTCGCCAGCTCGTTCGCAGCGAGGTTCGGGAGGACTATCCCGACCTGACCGATGAGCAGTACGCCAACTTTCGCAACGTGGCCACCACCGGCATGGGCACTGGCGCATTGTACCGCTCCTCATCGCCGGTGAACCCGGCGATCAACCGCAACCTCGAGGCCGATGCGGCTGTCAGAACGGCGGGCATCAACACCGTCATGAACATGTCCGACAGCGAGGAGGCCATGAAGAACTACGATGGCTATGCCGAGTCCTACACATCCACACTGGACGTCATTGCCCTGAACCTGGGCATGGATTTCAGCGCCGACGACTTTCGCGCCGGCCTGGCTGAGGGTTTCCGCTTTCTCGCCGGCCACAGGGCTCCATACCTGATCCACTGCAACAAGGGCAAGGATCGAACCGGCTTCGCTGCCGCCGTGCTGGAATGTCTGATGGGCGCTTCCGCGGAGGAAGTCACAGCGGACTACATGGCCACCTACGCCAACTATTACGGCGTTGTGCCCGGCACCGGGCAGTACGACGCCATCGTGCGGAGCAACATCGCCAAAACCCTTGCCGCATCTTTCGATATCGAAAGCATCTATGACGCCGACCTGAGCGCCGAGGCTGATGATTACCTTCTGGAGATCGGCATGACCCGTGAGGAGATCGAAAGTCTGAAGGCGTGCCTCAGCGAGGACATCCGCTGATGCACAAGAGCCACCGGGACGGTTCCTCCGGCTCCCTGCCCGGGATAGACATTTCCGCCCGAATCGGTTAATATAATCGTACTGCCAACAACCAAACATTTTTTTACTTGTGAAAAAGGAGTTTTCTGCATGAAACACATGAAACGCTGGTTCTCTGCCCTGCTTGCCCTGCTGCTGGCCCTGGCCCTGGCCGCCGGCGCCCTGGCGGAGGCGCAGCCCGCCCCGGCTGAGCTCTTCGGCAGGCCCTGGTACAACATTACCGTCATCGGTAACCTGCCAGACAGCGCGGCGGACGCGGCCGATGACCTGTATTCCTATTACAACTATGATTTCGTCGCCGCGCATCAGGACGCCGCGGCCAACGCGGTCCTGGGCGGCGACGGGGAGATCAAAGCTGCCGTGAAGGAAGCCCTGGCGGACACCTCCCTGAACGATCCCTCCGTTGAGCAGCTGCGCATCTTCTATGAACAGGCCATGGATACGGAAACCCGCAAAAAGGGCGACGGCCTGATGGAACTGCTGCCCTACCTGTCCGCCGTGGCGAACGCGGAGACCCTGGAGCAGCTGAACGCGGCGATCCTCTCGGAGGATTTCCCCTTCAGCCCCTTCGTGGAGCTGGTCGTCGCCAATGATTATGTCACCGGAACCAACTGCGTGAACATCGCGGCCAACCTGGCCTTCAGCGACGAGCCCGCCACCTATGACCCGCCGACGGATGCCATGGACTGGCAGCTCAAGCTCATGGCCATGGGAGAGAAATTCCAGTCCCTGACGATCGCCTATATGATGGTCGGCCAGGACCAGGTTGCCGCCGGCAGCGCGGCCTCCAGCGTGGTCGACACGGAGCGCAACTGGGCCGTCTACGCCGACTCCACTACCCACTACATGGCGAAGGAATACGGCGCCTACGCGGAAGACACTAAATCCATGACCCTGAACGACCTTGAGATCCTCTGCCCCCATTTCCCCCTGAAGGAAACCCTGGCAAAGTTCGGCAAGGACAAATCCGAGCGCTATGTGGTCATCGCGCCTGAGTGGCTCGCCGCCCTGGACGCCTTCTGGACGGAGGAGAACCTGAACGCCCTGCGGGAATTGATCAACGCCAAGGTGATGATGGAATGCCTGCCCTATCTCGACCGGACCAAATACAATGAACAGCTCGCCGTCCTCGGCTCGGACCCTGAAACCCCGGAAGCGAACGCCTGGAAAGTCTGCACCGACACGAAGACCTTCAGCCACCTGGCGGCGAAGCTGTATACGGAGCGGGGCCTGGGCGCCAGGGCAAAGGAGCGCCTGACCGCCATGGCCAAAGGCCTCGTGGATACGCTGGGCGGGCTCATCAGCGAAACGAAATGGATCAGCGAGGATGCCCGCGCCCGGGCCCTGGCCAAAACACAGACCATGAAGCTCAACATCCTCGAGCCGGAAGGCGGCTACCAGGATTTCAGCACCCTTTCCCTCCTGAAGACGGAAGAGGGCGGCACCCTGCTTACCAACTATCTCCGGATCAAAGCCTGGTGGAATGAACAGGACAATGCCCTCCTGGGCACCCCCGGCCTTTCCCGCCTGACCTGGGTCATCATGTCCCCCGTCATGGCCAACGCTTTCTATGATCCGGCCAGCAATTCCATCAACATCCTGCCCGGCTACCTGACCGGCGGGAAATACACGGACGACATCTCTGAAATCAAGCTGATCGGCACCGTCGGCACCACCATCGGCCATGAGATCAGCCACGGGTTCGACTTCTTCGGCAGCCAGTTTGACGCCGACGCGGCTCCCAATCCCCTCTACACTGAAGCGGACGAAACCGCCTTCCTCGCCCTCGTGCAGAAGGTGGTGGATTATTACAGCGCCATCGAAGTCCTGCCCGGCCTTTATGAGGACGGCAATAAGCTGAAGGCGGAAGCCGTGGCGGACCTGGTGGGCATGAAGGTAGCCCTGACCTACGCCCGGAGCCTCGGTTACACGGACCTGGAGCCGGTCTTCCGGGCCGATGCCGAATACTACGCCCAGACCAGCGACCAGAACACCGCCATGGTGCTCATGAAGATCGACACCCATCCCGCCCAGTACCTGCGGGTGAACGTCAATGCCCAGATGATGGACGAGTTCTATGAAACCTTCGACGTGAAGGAAAGCAACAACATGTACGTAGCCCCCGAATCCCGCCTCCGCATCTGGGGCCCCGACGTAAAGTGAACCACAGGGACGCTGGTTCCCACCCAGAGGGACGGTTCCTCTGGCTCCCCCCAGGGGGCGCAGGCCACAGTGCGGCCTGCGTTGGATCCGGTCCTCTGGCTCCCCCCAGGGGGCGCAGGCCACAGTGCGGCCTGCGTTGGATCCGGTTCCTCTGGCCCCATGAAAAAAATTCTGAAAATTTACTGCCATGTAGTTCACCCGCTGCGTATATACAGGTGTCAGGTGAATCACACCGGATCAATCATGAGAGTAATTGAAAGGGGATAACAACCATGGATATGAACGAACTGAATGTCAATGAACTGGAACAGGCGACCGGCGGCAAGGGCGGCTACAAAAAGCCCCCGGAACCCGTTGACGGACTGGAAATCTACCAGATCAAGCCGGGAGATACCCTGACCCGTATCGCACGGCGCTATGGCACCACCTGGATGGAACTGAAGGACCTGAACCGTGAAGTGATCAAGCGCGCGGGCGACATCACCTGGGGCTACTACATCTACGTACCGGCCCGCGGATAAACAAGATACCCCCCCCAAATCCTTTTTCCTCTTCCCCAGCCCCCGGAGGCACAGCCGCCGGGGGCACTTTTGTATCTTATGCCGCGGAGGGCACGGGCTTCCTACGGGCCATCGCCGCGGCGGCTTCCGGGTATTCCCTGAGGAAGCGGGCCACCAGCGCCGCAAGCGCGCGCACGGGATGCTCCTCCGCGATCTCCTCCGGATCCTGCCCGCGCAGGGGCGGATACATCTCCGGGAGCTCCCGGAGAGCGTCGAAACGGCGGACCGGATCAAACCCGCATGCTTCGCTCAGCTCCTCAATCCTGCACCACAGCTGGAATCCCTCCGGCAGGACGACTTCCCTTTCCCCCCGGCGGCGGTTTGCCTTTGCATAATGGATCATTCGAATCTCTCCTTTCTGTTCCCGGCATACTCATTAGACCATTTTGGATGCCGCAAAATTTCGTCATCCCGAACGAAAAAGAAAAATCCTTCACGGGATCTGCCCATAAAGGATTTTCTGCATCCGGCTTTCTCTTATTTTTTCACCAGCAGGGATTTTCCTGTCATCTCCGCCGGCTGCTCCATGCCCATCATCTCAATCAGCGTGGGCGCCACGTCCGCCAGGCATCCGCCCTCCCGCAGGGTCCAGGCGGGATCGTAGTTCACCAGGATGAAGGGCACCGGGCTGGAGGAATGGGCCGTCCACGCCTCCCCGTTTTCATCCGCCATGGTCTCCGCGTTCCCGTGGTCCGCGCAGATGAAGAGCTGCCCGTCCGTCTCTTTGATGGCCTCCGCCACCCGGCCGATGCACCCGTCCAGGAAAGCCACCGCCTTCATGGCCGCCTCCATGTTGCCGGTGTGGCCCACCATGTCCGCGTTGGCGAAGTTCGCGATGATCACGTCATATTCCCCGGACCGGATTTTTTCGACCACCGTATCGCAGACCGCCTCCGCGCTCATCTCCGGCTGCAGGTCATAGGTGGCCACCTTCGGCGAGGGAATCAGGAACCAGTCCTCCCCTTCGCTGGGGGTGTCCGATCCGCCGTTGAAGAAGGAAGTCACGTGGGCGTATTTCTCCGTTTCGGCGATCCGGGCCTGCTTCAGCCCGTTTTCCGCCAGCCACTCCCCGAAGGTATTGGTCATGGGCTCCTTCCGGAAGGCGACCTCCTTCCCCGGGATCGTCTCGTCATAGTCCGTAAAGCACACGTAGGTCACCTGCCTCCGCGCTCCCCGGTCAAATCCGTCAAATTCGTCGCAGCAGAAAACCCGGGTCATCTCCTTCGCCCGGTCCGAGCGGTAATTGAAGAAGATCACGGAGTCCCCGTCCTCCACCGTGGCCACCGGCGCGCCGTCCTTCATGACCACCGTGGGCAGGATAAACTCGTCCGTCTCGCCTTTTGCGTAGGATTGGGTCACCGCCTCCGGCGCGGAAGGAGCCGTCACGCCCTCCCCGTAGGCCAGCGCCCGGTAGGCTTTCTCGATCCGGTCCCAGTTCCCGTCCCGGTCCATGGCATAGTACCGTCCGCCCACCGTGGCGATCTCCCCGCAGCCGATCCGGTCCATCTCCGCCTGCAGCGCCTGTACGAAATCCTTCCCGGATTCCGGGGATGTATCCCGGCCGTCGGTGAAGCAGTGGACGTAAACCTTCTCCAGCCCCTCCCGTTTTGCCAGCTCCAGCAGGGCGTACAGGTGCGTGTTGTGGCTGTGGACGCCGCCGTCGGACAGGAGGCCCCACAGGTGCAGGCTTGTCCCCTTCTCCTTCGCGCTGCGCACCGCCTTCAGCAGGGCCTCGTTTTCAAAGAAGCTCCCCTCCCGGATTTCCTTCGTGATCCGCACCAGGTCCTGGTACACGATCCGCCCGGCGCCCAGGTTCAGGTGCCCCACCTCGGAGCTGCCCATCTGTCCCTCCGGCAGCCCCACCGCCTCGCCGCTGGCGTTGCCGGTGACAAAGGGGTATTCCTGCATCAGGGCGTCCATCACCGGGGTCTCCGCCTGGGCGATGGCGTTGTACTCCGCCTCCTCCCGGATCCCGTATCCGTCGAGGATCAGCAGCACAGTAGGGCGTTTCGATGCCCCCTCCGCGCCCGCGAAGGTCCCGGACAGGGCCGCCGCGCAGACCAGCAGCGCCGCAAGCAACACACAAAAAAATGATTTTTTCATCAAAGCATTTCCTCCTGGGCCTGGCCCCGCCGTGCCGGTATTTTCCCCTGTTATTCGTTTTTATCCACCGGATCCATTATATGAACCCTGTCATTTCCTGTCAACGAAAGGAAGCGCAGAAAAATGTTTGTTCGCCTTGTGACAGAAGGGTCCACGGCTTATAATCAGTATTGCTGAAAGAACCGGGAGAGGAGGAGCCTTATTGATGCGGGATCTGTATATCCGCCGGATGGCGCTGCTGGAGCCCCTGCCGCGGGAAAGCTACCTGAACGCGCTGCCGGTGGTGAAGCACCTGGCGAAGGACGGGATCGATTTTCACAAACAGGTCACGTTTTTCGTCGGGGAGAACGGATCCGGGAAATCCACGCTGATTGAGGCCCTGGCCATCTCCCAGGGATTCAATCCGGAGGGCGGAACGAAGAATTTCCGTTTCTCCACGGAGAATTCCCATTCCGAACTGCATGATTACCTCCGCGTCGTCCGGGGAGCCATGTATCCCCGGGACGGGTTCTTCCTCCGGGCAGAAAGTTTCTACAACGTTGCCTCCAATATCGACCAGATGGACAGGGAGCCGGGTCTGGGCGGGCCGGTGATCGGCAGCTACGGCGGCGTATCCCTGCATAAGCAGTCCCATGGGGAAAGCTTCCTCGCCCTGGCGGAGAACCGCTTCGGCGGCCGCGGGCTGTATATCCTCGACGAGCCGGAGGCGGCGCTGTCGCCCCGGGGCATCATCCGCCTGATGCAGCGGATGGATGAGCTCCTGTCGCTGGATTCCCAGTTCATTATCTCCACCCATTCCCCCATGCTCCTGGCTTTTCCCGGAGCGGAGGTATACCAGATCCGGGCGGAGGGGATTGAAAGCGTCCGCTTCCAGGATACGGACCACTACCGGACCAGCGTCCGCTTCCTGCAGAATCCGGAAAGCGCAGTCGAGGAAATCCTCGGCCGGGACAAGTAAAAAACCTTTTCTCCTTTCCATTCCCGCAGGCCTCAGTGGTGTCTGCGTTCTTTTCCTGTCTCGATATAATACCGTTCCTTGTCCTCGTACATGTGCTGGTCCGCGATCTTCTCCAGATCCTCCACCGTGGCCTCCGGATAGTCCGCCCGGGAGGCGTATCCCACGGAGACGGAAATCGTGTCCGCCAGGAACCCGTGCCACAGTGCGGTCTTCAGCCGGATATCCCGCAGGATCGCCTTGCAGTCCGCCGCGTAGGTGATCACCTCAAACTCATCCCCGCCGGTGCGGTACACCTTCCCGTAGGGCCCGACCGCGGACAGCAGGCAGGTGGCCGCGCCCTTGATCAGCTCATCCCCCGCCGCGTGGCCCAGGTTGTCGTTCACCGGCTTCAGCCCGTTCACGTCCACGGAGATCAGCGAAAGGTCGTCCGGGATCCCGGAGGTGTGCAGCTCCGCGATGTCCTCGTCATAGCACCGCCGGTTGAACACGTGGGTCAGCTCGTCCGTCATGGAGATGCGGATTAAATGCTCCTCCCGCCGCTTGTCCGCGTCGATGTTCTGGATGGTATAAATCACAATCTCCGGCTTCTGGTCCATCTGGCCCTTGACGCGGATGTACTGCGCCCGGAACCAGCCCGTATTGCTGCTGATAAATTCCGCCGCAATGCTCTTGCGGTTGATCAGCCGCAGCGGCACCGTGGTGATGTCCGTGAACGCCCAGAAATCGTCCACCATGTCCGGCGCGATCTGCGCCCGGAGCCCCTGGGTCATATGGGTATGGTCCTGCCCCTCCTGGATCACAATCTTGTGCAGCGTTTCCTCCCGCAGGGACATTTCCGTGAATTCGTTGAAATCGATCAGGTTCACGAAGTCATAGATCTCCGCCATGGAGCCCAGGATGTCCAGCTGCTCCTGCAGCTTGTCCTGCTGGTCATGGGTCTCGGCGTACTGGCCGATCATCTTCCGGTAATAGTTGTTGGTGGCCTTCCCCAGCGCGTACCCGGCCACGAACATGACCGCCGCCTCGATCAGGCATCCCGCAAACACGTTGATGAACGCCGCCAGCGGCGTCGCAAAGTCTGTCCGGACGGAGGCGTAATACGGCGCCTCCAGCCAGACCCCCAGGGCCATCACCAGCAGGTTCATGACCGACACGCCCACATACACCCGGAAATCGCAGAACAGGAGGCTGAGCAGCGGAATCAGAAACCAGGTCAGCCGCACCGCCACGTGGGAGGCGTACATGTAGCACAAAAGGAACTCCATGCCCGCCAGGGCGAAGATGCCGGGAATATAGCTGTAGGGCTGTTTTTTCAGGATTAAATAGTTGCCGCCGGCCACCCCCGCCATCACCAGGGAAATAATCAGGCAGGTTAAATAGGACGTACGCTTGAACACGCCGCAGGCCACCCCGATGGCGATGGCCGGCCCGGCCAGGATGCAGATCCACAGCACCTTGTTCAGCGACTGGTTCACCCGTTTCCGGTTGTTCCGCCGGAACTGCTCAAAGTCCGTCACCTGGCCATTGGCAAGGTTATTCCGCAAAGTGGACATGAAAAGGTTCCCTCTCTTTCATCTGCTCCCTTATTCCACCCGGGTGACTGTATTGCCCCCGATGGCCGTCTTCGGATCCATAATATCATATTCTCCCCCCTCCAGCTCCCTTGCATTCAAAAAAATTAGTTGTAAACTGCCATCATACAAATCTGCTGCGTATAAACCAATGGACCGACAGACTACCCGTGTACAGGTGTACGGAAAGGAGTCCCCTATGGAAGAGAAGAAAGTGAAAACCCCGCAGGAACTGGATCCGGAACAGATGACGGATGTAAACGGCGGAACCGATCCGGGCGGCTTGACCAGCAATATGCGCTTTATCTACCGTTGCCCCATCTGCCAGAAGCTGCTGAACGGCCAGGCCTCCCTGATGGAGCACTTGCAGAGATACCACCCGACCGTCAACCCGGAAAGCTGAAAAAGAGTCCTGTCAACTGACAGGGCTCTTTCCTTATGCCTTCAGCCGGGCGTCGGCCTGTGCCTGCAGGGATTCCGGCGGCATCTCCATGATTTCGATCTCCGTGCCGTCGGGATCATGGGTCCAGAACATGAGGCACTGTGATTTTCCGCGTTTAATCTCCGAATCCAGCGGCCCGCCGGCCGCCCGCACCGCCTCATAGGCCCTGCGGATATCTTTCGTCATAAGGCACAGGTGGCAAAAGCCCGCCCCGTCCTTTTCACGGGGTGCCTCCCCTGTCCCGTCGGGGAAAAGCTCCAGGTACTGCCCCGGGGCAAAATACATGTAAATCGTCCCCACGGAGCCGTCCTCCCGTGCCATGCGGAAGGCCTCCGGCAGCCCCAGCACCTCCCGGTAAAACCGGGCGGTTTTTTCAATATCCCGCGTCCGCAAAGCCGCGTGCGAAAGCCCGCCGATAATCGCTGATTTCATCAGAGCACCTCCGTCTGGAGCGTATTCAGAATGACATTACTCTTCGGAACGGCCAGGGCATAATCCTGGATCTTCTGTATATCCAGCTGCGGAATGAGCTTCCTGTAATTCAGCAGCACTTCCTTATACAGATCAAAAGACAGTTTGCTTTTACGGCGCAGCAGTTCAATCAGCATCCTCTCGCGGTCATAGATCTGAAAGGACCAGCCGTTTTCCTCCGCGCTTGTTATCCCCAGGCCGAAGGACTCTGTCGGCATAAAGAACTGGCGGACACGGCGGTCCGCGATTTTCGCCGCGTCCCGGTCTGTTGCCAGGTCATACCGGTCCGGAACCGTATCCGTTAATCCGTAGTAATAAAATGCACTCAGCATGGTCACTACAGCTTTGGGATATTTCCATGAAATCAGCGCGAGCTCCGGCACATGGGCATCCTCGGCAAAAATACCCTTTTCCAGGCGGCACAGTTCCCCCGCATCGATTTTCTGCTGAATATAATAATCCGATCCATACTCCTGCAGGCATTCTTTCCTGGTCTTCAGCATGATCCTTCCTCCCGTCGGACACACATCCGCAAAATTATATGTTTTGCGGATGTTCATCTGAATTGTATGACACGCACCGCCGATTGTCAACCAAAAAATAAAACAATCCTCCGCAAAATACTCAGTTTTGCGGAGGATTATATAACTGCTCTCATCGGTCAGGCCACAGCTGAACATCCCGCGATGCTTCCCCGCATCCCGGAATTCTCCCTTACACTTCCGTTACGTCCTCCAGCAGGATCCGCTTTTTGAATCCCCCGCGGTTGGCGGCCTTGATGCTGCGGATGGCCTCCAGCTCCTCCACGGAACTGCCCCGCGCCTCCGCGATGGCATACACCACCTCCAGCACATCCGCCAGCTCCTCCAGGGAGTTGCTCTGCTGGTATTCGGCAGTCTCCTCATCCAGCTTGGCATCCAGGTGCTTCAGGTAGTCCTCTTCCGACAATACCTTCACCCTGCAGCTGTTGCCTGCCTGCTCAATAATCTCCGGAATCTTGTCCCGGACCAGTTTATGGTACGTAATTTTTTTCATGACAAATTCAGTCCCTCGTTTATGCAGTTTTGCTTTCAGACACCCCTATTTTACCAACGCAGCGCCAAAAACGCAACCACAGAAAAAGCGGCGGGTTTCCACTTTTCAAAAAAAATATGCCCGGCTTTCGCCGGGCGTTTCCTGACCTTTTTGCCGGTCAGTAATTCTGATGATAGGTGTGGGTCGTGGGCTCCACGATCTCGGTTTCCACTTCCTCCCCGTCCACCGTGCCGGTGCTTTCTTCCTCTTCCTTCTGCGCATTCCTCCTGCGGAAGGCACGGAAGGCAAGCAGTCCCAGCACCGCGCCGATCACGACGCCGCCGCCGGAGAAGGCGCCGCGGAGCAGATGACCGATTCCGCCGAACACGCCGCCGATCAGCGTACCCACCAGGGTAACGACGCTGATCACCGCAGCCAGCACAAACCAGCCGCCGAACATCATCAGGGGCAGGAGAAGAATTCCGCCCAGCGGGAGCAGGCCCAGCAGACCCAGCAGAGAACGGCGATGCACCCGCATGGGACGGAAGCCCATGCCAGGCACAAAGCCCATCCGGGTGTGACGGCCCATGCCGGGGCCACCCGCCTGGCCATTGTGTCCGCCCATCATCGGGCCGCGTCCATTCGTATACATCGTAGTGTACCTCCTTCAATCATTCCGGTCATTTCCCTGACCGTGACTGTATCATACCCTGTCCCTGGCATGAAATACAGGACGAAGGAAGAAAAATACAGGCGGCTATCCGGCCGCCTGCAGAGAAAAAACGTAAAAGATGTAAAACCGCTCACTTCCCCGGGTTCAGGATCTGGCTGTACAGGATCTTCCCCACGCAGCCCATTTCCGGATCCCCGCTTTCCAGGATGGAAGCCTTCAGGAATTCCTCCGAGGGGTGCACGATGACCTGCCGGGTAATGTCCCCGGTCCTGATCGTGACCGTGCGGGAAACGTCCACCAGCGCCGGATGGAACAGGATCGCGAAATCGCCGTTCACCTCGCTGTCCGGCTCCACGGTGATCGTGTTCGTCTCCGCGTCATAGGAGGCGGTGATCACGCCCACGTTCATTTCCTTCGGCGCCTCCAGCCAGTAGAAGCTGTTCTTCTGCCGCTCCTCCGCCCGGGTGGAAAGGTCCCACACCAGCTGCGCGGGCGCCGGATCCCGCCTGAACTGGGATACATAGTCCACCGCGCTGGTATTCACCGTCTCCGTTTCCAGCCCCAGTTCCTTCGTGACCACGTCCGTCACCGCTTTGTCGAAGACTTCGTCAAAGTCCGCATACTCGTAGGACAGCCCTATGATATCCTCCAGGTCCTCCGTACCCCTGGTTTTCAGGAATTTGTAGATGAACTGCGGATCCTTCGCGGCTTCGGCGTAGGCGGCCGGATCCTTCAGCACGGTGGACTGGTTGGTCTGGTAATCGTTAAAGTTATGCCCGGCCGGCACATGGACGAAAACCTTGTGCGTATAGCCGAAGCCGTACCTGTCGTGATACTCCGTCAGCGTCTTTTCGAATTCCGCCGCCCGCACGGAGCGCATCGCCGTATCCGAGTAGAAGTCCCGTACGCCCACCTGCAGGCAGATGGGGCAGTTGGCCAGGTTCAGCAGCGATACGCTGTTCGGATGGCCGGAGGACATGTTCACCGCGGCAAACCGGTCCGCCAGCCGCGGGGAGAGCTGGTACACCCCGTCTCCGCCCGCGGAGAAGCCCATCAGGTACACCCGGTTCGGATCCACGTGATACAGGTAGACCATCGCCTCAATCAGCGTGTCCAGCAGCGGATAGCTTTCCGGCTGGAAATGCAGGTCCCAGGTGTCCGTGATGCCCCGGCAGGCAATATACAGGCCGTTCTTAATACCCGCGGAATAGTACTCGGCCATCATCATCCACTGTTCGTCGTTGACTTCCGAGGGGCCGCCCCCGCCGCCGTGCAGGCCGATATACAGGGGCCGGGTGCCGTCCGCGTCCGCCTCGCCGATCTCCTGGCACAGGCAGCGCATGACCTTGTCCCCGTATTTCACGGTCATGACCGGAACGACGACCTTTTCCTCGTCCTCGTTCATCATTTCCTCTTCCGTCAGTCCGACCAGGGAATGGAACTGGATGCCCACCGCGTCATTCTTATAGTAGGCTTCCTTCGTTTCCTTCACCATCTTCTCCGTATCTTCCCTGGAGAGGGATTCCGCATCCTGGTTCACCACGATGATATTCAGGTCCGGCTCCCGGGGCCCGTCCGCGTTCTCCGCGAAGGCGCAGGGCAGGGCCAGCGCGCAGATCAGCAGCGCCGCGGCCAGTATCCGAAAAAGTCCGTTCATTCGTTTCATTGGCTATTCCTTCCTTGATGGATTTGTTGCGAGCACAGAAGGATTATATCACAAAATGCTTGCCTTTTCACTCCCGCTGTGCTATACTTTCGCCTGCGGCTGAAATGCCGGAACATACGGGGCATTAGCACAGTTGGTAGGACAAGCCTTCCGTACTGTCGCCCCAGACAAACCCTTGTAAATCAAGGAAACCCCTTCAAAATGAAGGGAATCGTCACCCGACCCGCAGACGTAAAACGCGGGAAACTCCCCCGGAAAACCTCCGGGAACCCATACGGGGCATTAGCACAGTTGGTAGGACGAAGGTTCTCTACTGTAATCCCAGCCGGTCGAAAAAGTGACCAGACCGGTAATGTAAAAAATGGTCACGGAACTTACCAAATGGGGCATTAGCACAGTTGGTAGCGCGCGACATTCGCATTGTCGAGGTCAGGGGTTCGACTCCCCTATGCTCCACACCACAGAAGCCTTGAAACACAAGCGTTTCAAGGCTTTTTTGTTCTCTTGGACTGGGGCATTAGTACATTCGTTAGAAATTCATTTTTAGGCGATATTGGCATATATTATTGACCATATTATACAAAAGGAAGGCAAGGGTTTCGTACTGTAACCCCAATT
>JAFPWU010000032.1 GCA_017412715.1 Clostridia bacterium | reverse complement strand
CTACCGACTGAGCCATGCCACCTTACCGTTTGATGTTCCAACCACATTGGACTACCGACTGAGCCATGCCACCTTACCGTTTGATGTTCCAACCACATTGGACTACCGACTGAGCCATGCCACCATGAGTGTTTACCAGGGAATTTTGTCCTCCGGGACGAGGAGAATGCCTTGGAACCTAAGGATTTAGCCCTTGCTTTTGGTGGCAAATTACGCTTGCTTCTCCCTACCGACTGAGTCATGACACCATATATGTCAGGCGATATAATCAGGTCACTGATCAAATCGAGCTTGATCCGGTAGAACGGATTTGCTGGGCTTGATATCTTACAGCCAGACGGATGACAGGAAAAAGAAGAAGGACTATGCAAGAAAACGGACTCGTGAAACTAAACCGTAGAGGAGAATGAACATGCGCCTGTTTGTGGGTCTGGAACCAACACCTGATTTTCGCGCGGCACTGTCCGAAGCACAAATGCAGCTACAGGCCGCCGGAGTTGGGGGACGTTACCTTTCACCTTTGAACCTGCATTTGACGCTGGCGTTTATCGGGGAGTGGCCAGTGTCTGTGACGGAAGTGCTGCCGAATATTACAGAACCGTTTTTAATCACGCTAGCACATCTTGGCATTTTCACCGGGGCGAAAGTGCTGTGGGCAGGCATCAGGCCGTCGCCAGAGTTAAATGATTTGGCTGCAAAGGTACGTAAACACCTGGATGCCGCAGATATCCCATATGATAGGCAGAGCTTCAATCCTCATATTACTTTGATTCGGAAGCCGATTCTGCCCGGTGAGCAGGTTATGAATTCTATTCAGGTGTCCCCGGCATCCATGATCGTAAAAGAAGTCTGTCTGTATCAATCCACACATGAAGCAGATGGAATGAAATATACCGTGATTGGAAGAGCAAAATAAAGATACGGCTGAAGTGCTCTGCCACCATATATGTTAAGCAGTTTTATCAGGTCACAGCAAATCGAGCATGATCCGGTTGGTCGGATTTGCGCAGTTACATGAGGCATCATTCTCCGCGGGGCCGAAAAGAAAATGCGCTGCGGTTTTTTTGCTTTTGAAAATAACATATCCATGTTATAATCGCATGAAAGATCGCTGAGATTGCAGGGGACGGAAATGGGAAGAAATCCCATCCGTGGCTCTCGAAGCTGACGCAGCAGGATGAGGAGAATTCCGTTGGCGAAGTGATCCGGTATACGTTGGATGAACTGAGTTTACGAGAGGAGGAAGTGCAATGCCATTTATTGATTCGAAGGTAACGGTGAAGATCACAGATCAGCAGAAGGAAGAAATCAAGTCTGAACTTGGTAAGCTGATCACTACCCTGAATAAAAGTGAGACCTATCTGATGGTAGGTATTGAGGATTCGTACGACCTGTGGCTTGGCGGTAAGAAGCTGGAGAAGGGTGCCTATGTTGCTGTCAGCCTGTACGGTGACGCGCCG
This sequence comes from Clostridia bacterium, assembly GCA_017412715.1. Taxonomy (GTDB): domain Bacteria; phylum Bacillota; class Clostridia; order Christensenellales; family Aristaeellaceae; genus Aristaeella. Next base: position 12,535 of record JAFPWU010000032.1, on the reverse strand, counting down.
AAGGAATCGTATGATAAGCTGACCGGACAGATCTGCGATCTGCTGAGTGCAAAGCTCGGAATTCCTGGAAATGCAGTATATGTGACTTACCACCCGGTCAACGACTGGGGCTGGAACGGAAAGAATTTCTGAAAATGAAAAACGCTCGCACCGTAATCATCGTATCGGTCGTGAGCGTTTCTCTTTCGGTTATACAGTTACAGATAAGCCACGATTACTCCCGGCTGCGGGGCTGCAGGCTGTAATGCTTTTTTCCGTTGCAAATTGGGGAGAGAAAAGGATATAATAAGTCCGGAGACGGAGAAGTCAGCGGAAGACCGCTGGGATAAAGGGAGGAGAAAATCCATGAGCGAAATCAAAACGGCGGGAAGCGGCGGGGAGCGGTATGTGCCTTACGGGGAACGGAAGGGGAATGAATCCATCGTATACTTTACCCGGGATCTTTCTCCGAAAGGCCTGCGGAAGCTGTATCGGCGGGTGAACGGGCAGATCTGCGGGAAAATCGCCGTGAAGCTGCATACCGGCGAACAGTACGGCCCGAATATTATTCCCAGCGCCTGGATTAAGGAGCTGATGGCCACGGATCTGCCGGAGGCCACGATCGTGGAGACAAATACCTTCTATGAGGGGGATCGGGACACCACGGAGAAGCATCGGGCCACCCTGAAGGTGAACGGGTGGGATTTCTGCCCGGTGGACATTACCGATGAACACGGAACCGCGGACCTGCCTGTGAAGGGCGGCAAATGGTTCGATCACATGTCCGTGGGCAAGACCCTGCCGGACTACGACTCCCTGGTGGTGCTGACCCACTTCAAGGGACACACCATGGGAGGATTCGGCGGCAGCAACAAGAATATCGGCATCGGATGCGCGGACGGAAAAATCGGCAAGCGGATGATCCATGCCCGGAACAGCGAGGATCCGGAGCTGGCCTGGAGCGTGGACATGGAAGAGCTGATGGAGCGCATGGCGGAATCCACCAAGGCGACGGTGGATTATTTCGGAAAGCACATCTGCTACGTAAACGTGATGAGAAACATGTCCGTCTCCTGCGACTGCGAAGGCTGTCTGGCGGAGCAGGTGGTGACGCCCAATGTGGGCATCCTGGCCTCCACGGATATTCTGGCGGTGGATCAGGCCTGCATTGACCTGGTGTACGCGATGGAGGAGAAGGACAACGCGGCCCTGCGCGAAAGGATTGAGAGCCGGAACGGACATCGCCAGCTGAGCTATATGGAGGAACTGGGGATGGGGAACCGGAAATATCTGCTGCTGGATACGGACCACGAGGACGCCCGCATTCAGCCCAGGGATGCGGTGAAGGGGGTAGTGCCCTTCGTGGAGCTGCCCATCGTGGCGGAGCGGCGGAGGAAGGCGCTGGAAGCCATGGAAGCCGCGGCGGCCGCTCAGGAATAAGAGAAGCGAATCGGGCCGGGAGCCCATAAAAAAACCCCGATCAGGGTCAGTCCTGATCGGGGTTTTGCATTATTGTAATCCTGAATTAATATGCGCTCTGGATGCCTTCAGATTACCGATCCAGTTCGGCGGAGGCCTTCTTCAGCAGATCGATGATGGGCAGGTGCTGCGGGCAGACCCCTTCGCACTGGCCGCACTGGATGCAGTCGCCGGCCTTGCCGCTGCGGGAAATCAGATTCCGGTAGAACATGCTGGGCCGGTTATCGCCGGGATACAGGCGGATGGTATTCACGGCGCGGAAGATATCCGGGATGCTGATGCCCATGGGGCATCCGTCGGTGCAGTAGCGGCAGGCGGTGCAGCCGATCAGGGGAGTATTGAGCATGGTGGCGGTCACCTTCTGTACGGCGGCCTGCTCCTCGTCATTCAGCGGCTCGAAATTGCCGAAGGTGCTCAGGTTGTCCATCATCTGCTCCTCGCTGCTCATGCCGGAGAGGATGGTCATGACGCCCGGCAGGGAGGCCACGAACCGCAGGGCCCAGGAGGCGATGGAGGCATCGGGCCGGATCCGCTTATAGACGGACTCCAGCTCCGGGGTCAGGGAGGCCAGGGTGCCGCCCTTGACCGGCTCCATAACGATGATGGGGATATTGCGCTCCGTCAGGATGGAATAGAGCTCGCCCGAATGCACCACGGGATTGTTCCAGTCCGCGTAGTTCAGCTGGATCTGGACGAATTCCACCTCCGGATGATCGTCCAGGAGCTTTTTCAGCAGCTCCGGGGTGCCGTGGAAGGAGAAGCCGAAGTGGCGGATCTTGCCTTCCGCCTTCTTTTCAAGGCCCCATTTGAAGCAATCAAGCTTCTCGTAGGTTTCGTAATTATTGCCCTCCTCGATGGAGTGGAGCAGATAGTAATCGAAATATCCCGCGCCGGTTCTTTCCAGCTGCTCCTCCAGGATCCGGTCCCGGTCCGCCTTTTCTTTCATGGACCAGGCGGGCAGCTTGGTCGCCAGATAGAAGGACTCCCGGGGATGGCGGCGAACGATGGCTTCCCGGGCCTCCACCTCGGAGAGGCCCCCATGATACACATAGGCGGTATCAAAATAATTCAGTCCCGCGGCCAGATAGGCGTCCACCATTTTGCAGACCTGCTCATGGTCGATCTTCTCATCCTTCTGAGGCAGCCGCATCAGGCCAAAACCCAGCTTGGGCATTTTTGAAACGTCAATCATCTTTGCAGCTCCTTTCTGCGCTTTCCGCTCACAGCATAAGCCTGTAAATCTTTTCGCAGTCGCTTTCATCCAGCGTCACAAACCCGGAAATGCTGCCCTGGCGCCCGTCGCCCCAGCAGAGGGCCCGGACCAGGGTGGGGATATCCTCTTCCTCCGCGCCCAGCTCCGCAAAATTACGGGGCATGCCGATGGAGATGAAGAACTGGCGCAGTTTCTCGATGCCCTCCAGGGCCGTGACCTCCGGATGGTCGAAATCCATCTGGCAGCCCCACACCCGGACGGCGGCCTTCGCAAAGCGCATGACGTCATGATTCATCACATAGGTGAACACGGCGGGCAGCGTTACGGCCAGGCCGGCCCCGTGGGCGCAATCATAGAGGGCGGACAGCTCATGCTCGATGTTATGGCTGTTCCAGTCCTGGCTGCGGCCCACGCCGCAGGAATTATTATGGGCCATCATGCCCGCCCACATGATGTTGGCGCGGGCTTCATAATTGTTGGGATTCTCGATGACCCGGGGACCTTCGTGGATCATGGTGAGCAGCAGCGCCTCGATGAGCCGGTCGGTCACCTCCACCTCTTTCGAGTTGGTCAGATACCTTTCATACAGATGCGCCATGATGTCCGTGATGCCGGCCGCGGTCTGATAAGGCGGCAGGGTCTGGGTCAGGGCGGGATTCAGAATGGAGAATTTGGGCCGGATGGCGTCGCCGCTGGCGCCGCGCTTGAACATGCCCTCCTCCTTGGTGATGACGCTGTCCGGGCTGCCCTCGCTGCCGGCGGCGGCAATAGTCAGCACCGTGCCCACCGGCAGGGCTTCCTCAATCCGCTTTCCGGTATAAAAATCCCAGAAGTCACCGTCGTACACCGTGCCCGCGGCAATGGCTTTGGCCGAGTCGATGACGCTGCCGCCGCCCACGGCCAGGACGAAATCAATCTTTTCCTTCCGGCACAGCTCGATGCCCCGATACACCAGGCCGCTGCGGGGATTGGGCTGTACGCCGCCCAGCAGCTCGTAAGGCACGCCCGCTTTTTCAAGAGAGGCCGTGATGCGATCCAGCAGGCCGGACTTCCTGGCGCTGGAGCCGCCGTAATGAATCAGGGCCTTCGTGCCGCCGAAGCGTTTGATCAGGCTGCCCGCCTGCTCCTCGGTGTCCTTTCCGAAGGCGAAAAAGGTGGGGGAATAGAAGGTAAAGTTTTCCATGGTACCATCCTTTCTGAAACGCGTTCGCACAGTTGACAGTTCTTCCGGATGAGCGTATGATCATCCTAATCCTTAAAGTTTACTCTAAGTCAATAGTTTGGAGGAAATTTTATGTATTCGATTCAGGAAGTCAGCCAGCGGACGGGACTTTCCGCCCACACCCTGAGGTACTATGAAAAGGAAGGGCTGATCAGCGGCGTGGAGCGGACGCCGGGGGGCTTTCGCCAGTACTCCGACGAAGATATGGAGGCGCTGGGCCTGATCTGCTGCCTGAAGAATACCGGCATGCCCCTGCAGGAGATTGCCAGCTTTCTGACCCTGACCCGACGGGGGGATCAGACGCTGGAGGAGCGGGTGAATATGCTCCGGGCCCACCGGGAGAACGTGCTGACCCGGATGGAGGAGATGCGCAGGTATCTGGAGAAGGTCACCTGGAAGCTGGAATACTTTACCAGGAAGCTGGAAGCCTATCAGAACGACGGAGGGGACGGGGAGACCCGCTGACGGGAAGGCTTCAGCGTTTTGGGGTTAAAAAAACCACAGGCTTTTGCGCCTGCGGTTTTTTCGATTCCCGGGGAAACCCGGGATTATTTTTCTTCTTCCTTTTCCTTTTCCTTCCTGCGGCGGAAATACCAGATTCCTTCCAGAAACAGGCCGGCGAGGAAAAGAATGTTGCCGATAACGGAGAGCCAGGATCCGGTCCGGGTATGAAGATTGAGCCCCAGGATAAAGAGAATCAGCCCGAGGATCCAGAGCACGGCGCCCGACAGGGGGAGGATTCTGTTCTTCATGCGGCTCACTCCCCGCGGTATCCCTTGGGATTCCTGGTCTGGAACCGGTAGGTGTCCCGACACATATCCTCCAGGGTTTTCTCCGCCTGCCAGCCCAGGAGGGCTTTGGCCTTGGAGGGATCCGCGTAGTTCTCCGCGATATCCCCGGGGCGGCGGGGGGCGATGACATAGGGAATATCGACATGGTTGACCCGATTAAAGGTATTTACCAGATCCAGCACGGAATAGCCGGTGCCGGTGCCCAGATTGATAATCTCGCAGCCGGTGCGCTTCGCAGCCCAGTCGGAGGCCAGCACATGCCCCCGGGCCAGGTCCACCACGTGGATATAGTCCCGGACGCCGGTGCCGTCCTTCGTGGGATAGTCATTTCCGAAGACGTTCAGGTGATCCAGCTCGCCCACGGCCACCTTGGCGATATAGGGCATCAGATTATTCGGGATGCCGGAGGGATCCTCGCCGATAAGACCGGACTCATGGGCGCCGATGGGGTTAAAGTACCGAAGGAGCACCACGCTCCACTCCGGATCCGCGGTGGCCTGCCCCTCCAGAATCTTCTCGATCATATACTTGGTCCAGCCGTAGGGATTCGTGCAGCCCAGGGAAGGCATATCCTCCCGATAGGGCACGACGGGCTGGTTGCCGTAGACGGTGGCGGAGGAGGAGAATACGATGCGCTTGACCCCGTGGGCCTGCATCACCTCCAGGAGGGTGAGGGTGGAATCCAGGTTGTTCCGGTAATACCGGAGCGGCTGGACAACGCTTTCTCCCACGGCCTTCAGCCCGGCAAAGTGGATGACCGCGTCGAAACGGTTTTCGTCGAAGATGCGGTTCATCGCCTCCGCGTCCCGCACGTCCGCTTCGTAATGCGGGACGGGACGGCCCAGAATCTTTTCGACCCGGCGGATGGCTTCGGGGCTGGAATTGACATAGTTATCGACGATGACCGCGTCGTGCCCGGCCTGGCAGAGCTCCACGCAGGTATGGGAACCGATGAAGCCGGCGCCGCCGGTGAGCAGAATTTTCATTTTCCTCTTCCTTTCCGGAGGCCATCGCCTTCGCTCAGGCGATGACCGCCGAGAGAGATTTTTATTCAGCGCTTCCTCAGATTCCGCGGAACGGCTTACAGGGCGGCAGGATAGACTCCCTGATCGTGGAGCTTTTTCAGCTCGCCGGCCACGTAAGCCTTGTCTTCCTTATAGGTGACGCCGAACCAGACGGCATCGGTGGAAAGCACCTCCACCTTCAGGCCCTTTTCGTGCATCAGGGTGTCCACCAGGGCGGGGAGGACGAACTCCTTCTTCAGGGGATCGCCGCTCTCGGCGGAGAGGAACCGGGACAGATAGGCTTCGCCTTCCGCGAAGAAGGAGGGAGCGAAGCCCCAGAAATTCATGGAAACCAGGGCGTTGGGATCCAGGATGGCGCCGTTGGGATCATCATTGATGTCCCGGATGGTTCCGTCCGGGAAGGGAAGGATCTTGTAGGTCTCGGTCACCTTGACCAGATTCCCTTCGGCATCCTTCGTGCAGACGCCCCGGGTGACATGGCCGTTTTCGGAGACGGTATTCTTCAGATAATAGGCGACCATGGAAGCCCGGTTTTCGGTGCCCCGCAGGCGGCGCAGGCTGTCCGCCATGGCGACGAAGGCGTCCCGGCCGTAATAGTCATCGGCGTTGATGACGGCGAAGGGCTCGGAGATCACGTTTTTCGCGCAGGTGACCGCGTGAACGGTTCCGTAGGGCTTGGTTCTGTCCGCGGGGGCCTGGAAGCCGCCGGGCAGGGAATCATACTCCTGATAGGCGTACTCCACATGAACCTTCTTCGAGATTTTATCCCCGATCATTTCCCGGAACAGGGAATCCATGCTCTTCCGAATAACAAAAACGACCTTGTCAAACCCGGCGGCGATGGCGTCGTGAATGGAATATTCCATCAGGATCTCCCCATTGGGGCCGATCCGATCGATCTGTTTGTTGCCGCCATACCGGGAACCGAGACCCGCGGCCATAATTAACAAGGTGGTATTCATGATTGACTGCTCCTCCTTCTTCTTTGTGGAACTGTTTTATCGACGGGCGCCGGCGCCGGAGGCGCCACGAATCCCTGAGTCGAATCGCGCTTAAAGAGGACGGTGGCCGTGCGCATGAGCAGCTTTACATCCAGCCAGATGGAGAAGCTCTCAATATACATCAGGTCCAGCATCAGCTTGTCCTCGGGGGTGGTATTGTACCGGCCTTCAATCTGGGCATAGCCGGTGATGCCCGCCTTCATTTTTTCCCGATAGGCAAAATCGGGAAAGGTTTCCTTATAGCGGTCGATATTGGCCAGCATCTCCGGGCGGGGGCCCACCAGGCTCATTTCGCCGCGGAGCACATTGATAAACTGGGGAATCTCATCCATGCGGAAATGGCGCAGCACCCTGCCGACCTTCGTGATCCGGGGATCATCGATGGCGGTGGAAACCGTGCTTTCATGGCTCGAGTCCTCCACGGTCATGGTCCGGAACTTCCAGATGGTGAATTCCCAGCCCCGGATGGTCAGCCGCTTCTGGCGGAAAAAGACGGGGCCGTGATCCTCCGCCTTGATGGCGATGGCGATGACCGCCATGAGGGGGGAGAGAATAATCAGGGACAGGAAGGAGATGACGATATCCCCCAGGCGCTTGGCGATCCGCTGGAAGAAGGACATCTTGAAGAATTCCATCTCCAGGAAGGGCGCGTCATCCACGATGGCAGGGCGGGAATTGCAGAGGATGGTCTCCTGCAGCTGGGCCTTGCACATGATGTCCTTGCGCAGGTCGTAGCACATCTTCAGCAGGAGGGCCTTGTCGGTCTGCGGAATCTGGCCCAGGAAGACCACCTCGGCCCCGCGGATCCGCTCCCGGATATCCGGCGCCGTATACAGGACGCAGTCCTCCACGGACCACTGGAGCCGGTAGCGGCCGATCTTGGCCAGGAGAGGGGCCCGCTGTTCCTCGTCCCCGATAATCAGAAGGACGGAGCGGGGCGGGTGAAAGCGGAAATAAAGATCATTCCCGATGCGGACAAAGAAAACGATGACGCCCACCTGCAGGACCATGGCCAGGAGCAGATAGAGAAAATCCACGCCGAAGAGGACCAGATGGTCGTTGTAGTTGTCGTTAACGTTCATGATTTCCAGCTGGAGATAGGCCACCAGATCGGTAATGACCGTGCCGGTCACCAGGGCGGAAATGACGGGCTTGGACTTCTTCCGGCCCACATCGTATCCGCCGTAGACCGCGTGCATGGCGATAATCAGCACCAGGAAGGTGAGCAGGGTCGTGGCGAAGGTACGGTTCAGATGCCGGAGGAATATATTCGGAATGGAAAGGCAGGCGAAAAAAATAGAGGCGAGCATCCCGTAGAGCACAACGGTCATCGCTCCGATCGCCAGATCCGACTTGGCCTGGTGAAAGGAACGGGTCTTGATCGCCACGGGAATCATCCTCCTTCCGTAACCATATCTATAGCAATCAAGATGATATCATAGCAGAAAAACGCTGTCAATTTGTTACAAAACGATCAAATTTCTGCCGGGAAAAAGGTTTACAACCGGGCCCTGAGGTGATAAACTGTCACAATGAGTCAGCAGGCTCATGCAGGTTTCTGTTGCTTTTTTCGAGGCTATCCTCTTTGTTACACGGCCGCGCGGCGACGCGGCGGAAAGGATTCGCTCCATGCTGTTTGGTAGATCCGGCGCACAGAAGGGCCAGACCCCTCAGGAGGCAGGCGTGGCCCAGGGATACGGAATGAATCAGGATAATACAGGTTTCGCGCAGGGGCAGCAGCCCGTGTCCAGCTGGACCGGGGCTGGATATCCCACCCAGCCCTCCGGCACGGGATACGCAGGCTATACCCCCGGGGCGGGGCAGCAGCCCGGCCAGCAGGCCTTCTCCCAGGCGGGATACGGCCAGGGCCAGGCCGGGTACGGCGTTCCGGGCGGCTATGCCCAGGGGCAGGCCGGCTACGGCACGGCTGAGGGCTATCCGCAGGGCCAGAGCGGCTACGGCGCGGCCGGCGGATACGCCGGGTATCCCCAGATGAACCAGGGCTACGGCCCTCAGGGCGGCGCCGGCCAGGCGCAGCAGGGATACGGAATGCCCCAGATGGGCCAGGGATACGCTCAGGGACAGAATCCCTACGCCCCCCAGGGGTACGCCCAGGCCCAGGGGGGATATGCCTATCCCCAGGCCGGGGCGGGCCGGAACGGCGGAAACCAGACCGGATACGCTCCCGGGGGATATCAGGCCCAGGGATACAACGCCTATGCCCAGATGGGGCGGAACCAGGCCCAGCCCGCGCCCCAGGACTACAGCAGCCAGATTCCGCTGAACGGCGGAGGCTACGTGCCGCCCGCGGTGCCGGTCAGAAAGCAGCCCTTCCAGTTTAAATCCTGGATGCTGATTCTGCTGGGAGCGGTGCTGGCCGTCCTGTTCGGGGTGGGACTCTTCGTGCCCGCGGCCAGGGTTCTGCTGTGGGTATTCATCGTACTGGCGGCGGCCTCCATTGCGGTATTCTGGATAAAACCCCTGATCTCGGAGAACCAGCGCCTGTGCTATACCATCATCTTCGCGCTGCTGAGCGTGATCGCCCTGGTGAACGTGCTGGGACTTCTGTCCCCCCGGACCGATGCGGTGAACACGCCGGGACAGACCTCCACCCAGACGGCGCAGCCTGCCGGCAGCGGCAGCAGCAGCGGCGGCACGGTGATCGACCCGCAGACGGGAAATGTGATCGACGCGGTGGAGGCCACCTCCGTGCCCGCGACGGCCACGCCCGCGCCGGCGAACACCTCCACGGAGGACCGGCTGGACAGCTTCTTCCGCTATTGGGCGGCCAACCGGCTGGACGAGATGCTGACCCTGTGCTCCCCCTCCTGGCAGAGCGGGGAGGACAATCCCCGGAGCGCCCTGTTCCGCCTGCTGGCGAACCGGACGCCCCTGGACTACTCCATTGACAAAACCTCCGGCACCAGCGAGGATACCTCCCGCACGGTGACGGTGACCAGCACCCTGGACCGGAACAACGGCAAGGATCCGGTGAAATACCGGCTGAGCGTGCTGATGATCCGGGAGGGGGACGAATGGTACGTGGATCCCCAGAGCCTGAAGACCTATGAGGAGGCGGAGACGGTGGATCCCGCCACCGTGGCCACCGCGACGCCTTCGCCGGAACCCTCGGTCAGCGCGGCGACGGTGCTGTACTACAATCCCGACGGGGGCACGAAATACCATCTGGATCCCAACTGCAAGAGCACCCACGCCAAGTACCTGCCCTTCAAGGGGCACTTTACCTACGGCGAGATCAGCGACGACAAGTATAAGGGGCTGAGCCCGTGCAACGTATGTGCGGCGCCCCTGCGGCCATGACGGGGCTGGACGGGCTTCGGGAAAGGCTGCGCCCCCTGCCGGAGGGCGGATGCCTGATCGGAATCAGCGGAGGCGCGGATTCCGTGGGGCTGATGCATCTGCTGCTTCCCCTGAGAGAATCCGGGCTGGAGATTCAGGCGGTCCACGTGAACCACGGGCTGCGGGGGGAGGAATCGGACGGGGACGAGGAATTCGTCCGGCGGATGTGCCGGGAACTGTCGGTTCCCCTGCGGACGGTGCGGCTGGACCTGGGGGACAGACGGGATGAAAACACGGCCCGGGAAGCCAGATATGCCGCCTTCCGGCGGATCATGGAGGAGACGGGCATCCGGACCCTGGTGCTGGCCCATCAGATGGAGGATCAGGCGGAGACGTTCCTGCTGCGGCTGATCCGCGGCGCCGGCCCGGAAGGGCTGGGCGGCATGGCCCCCCGGGAGGAACGGGAAGGATATACGCTGCTGCGGCCCATGCTGGAGATCTCCGGAGCGGAGCTGCGGGAGGCGCTGCGGCAGGCGGGAATTCCCTGGCGGGAGGACGGCAGCAACCAGGATACAGGATACCTGCGGAACCGGGTGAGACGGGAACTGATCCCCCTGATGGAGGAAATGAATCCCGGCGCTGCGGGGCGGCTGGCCCGCACGGCGGAAACGGTGCGGCTGGAAAACCTGGCCATGGACCGGGAGGCGGAAGCCCTGCTGCGGGCATGCGAAGGCCCGGAGGGGCTCCGGACCGGCCCGCTGGAAGCGGCTCCGGAGGCTCTTGCCTGCCGGGCGCTCCGGATGTGGTGGAGAAGGCGGGGCCCCGTGCTGCAGGAGCGGGAGCTGAACTATGAGCAGACCCGGCGGCTGTACGGCCTTACGGGAAGCGAAAGGGGCAGGATCATCAACCTGCCCGGGGGCTGGCGGGCCCGGCGGGAGAAGGACTTTCTCCGGCTGCTGCCCCCCGGCGACAGAACGAAAAACAACCGTCCGAAGAGGGACGGGAAGGAGAGACTTCCAGGATGATTGACGTGAACGGAACCATCTATCAGGACCTGACGAAGATCCTGGTGACCCGGGAGGAGATCGCGGCCAAGGTGAAGGAGCTTGGAGAGCTGATTACGGAAGAGTATCGGGGAAAGGCCCCGGTGATGGTCTGCATCCTCAAGGGCGGGGCGGTTTTCTTTACGGATCTGGTACGGGCCATCGATCTGCCGCTGACCATGGAATTCATGGCGATTTCCAGCTACGGCAGCGCCACGAAGACCAGCGGCGTGGTGAAGGTAGTGAAGGACCTGGACAACGACATCGTGGGAAAGGACGTCATCATCGTGGAGGACATCGTGGACTCCGGGGTGACGCTGAACTATCTGAAGGGCATGCTGAGCCACCGGGGAGCCGCGTCCATCAAGATTGTCACGCTGCTGGACAAGCCGGCCCGGCGCCGGGTGAAGGATCTGAAGGTGGACTTCAGCTGTTTCAACATTCCGGATGAATTTGTGGTCGGATACGGGCTGGATTACGATCAGGCCTACCGGAACCTGCCGGATATCGGCGTGCTGAGCCCGAAGGTCTACGAAAAGAAGGAATAACTCCCGGAAGGGGAAGACAGGGAAAGCGCCGGGGAACATTCTCCGGGGCCGCTTTCCGGGAAGGAAATCTCAGAGGAGGACACAGATTTGAAAAGATCCAAGGGGATCGGCGGATACCTTGCGCTGCTGGCCACGCTGCTGGTGATCGCGATTCTGCTGAACGGCGGCATGTCCCAGCCGGTTTCCAAGCGCATTGAATATCCCCAGCTGCTGAAGCTGATCGAGGATGAAAAGGTGGCCCGGGTAGCGATCCGGAACAACTCCCTGGTGGGCCTGCTGAAGACGACCCAGGTATCCAGCCTGGCCTTTCCGGACACGGACTACGATTTCGAGACCACCATCGGCAGCGATTTCTGGGATACGGTGAGGGTCATGGAGGCCAAGAAGCAGGGGGTGGACCCTGAGCTGGTTTCCGTGGACGATCTGAGCTTCGAAATCCAGTACCGGGCGCCGGTGAATATTCCCTGGTGGTACGAGTTTATCCCCTATCTGATCATGCTGGGGCTGATGGCCGCCTTCTGGATCTACATGATGAGGGCCCAGTCCGGAAACGGGAAGAACGGCATCTTCAGCTTCTCCCGCAGCCGGGCCAAAGTGGCGGAGCAGGGAAAGAACAAGGTGACCTTCGCGGACGTGGCCGGCGCGGAGGAGGAGAAGGAAGAGCTGGCGGAGATGGTGGACTTCCTGAAGAATCCGAAGGGATACACCGAGATGGGCGCCAGGATTCCCAAGGGCGTGCTGCTGGTCGGACCTCCCGGAACGGGCAAGACGCTGCTGGCCAAGGCCGTGGCCGGGGAGGCGGGGGTTCCCTTCTTCTCCATCAGCGGCAGCGACTTTGTAGAGATGTTCGTGGGCGTCGGCGCCAGCCGGGTACGGGACCTGTTTGACCAGGCCAAGAAGGTGGCTCCGGCCATCGTCTTCATCGACGAGATCG
>JAFPWU010000031.1 GCA_017412715.1 Clostridia bacterium | reverse complement strand
GGTAACCCGACGTCCCCGGCATTTCGGGAGCGGGCCAGCAGATTGTAGCATATCCGCGGAAAAACATAAAGGGATCTCAGGCCGGGAAAAGGGGGAGAGAAAAGATTTCCCCGGGGAGGGGCAGGGTTGCATGGGAAGCGGAATCGGTGATATACTATACTGTCCAGTTGTGCCCGCGTGACGGGTACGGGAAACATGGGACGGGATTGAGGAAAAACGGTATGCTTGAGTTTTTGAAGAAGATGCTGGGAACCAGCAATGAAGCCCAGCTGAAAAAGCTGCGGAAGACCGTGGACGCGGTGAACGCGCTGGGGAATGAGTACCGGAAACTGACGGACGCCGAGCTTCGGGCCAAGACGGAGGAATTCAGGCGCCGGCTGCAGCAGGGGGCCACGGAGGACGAGATTCTGCCGGAGGCCTTTGCCACCGTGCGGGAGGCGGCGGACCGGGTGCTGGGGATGCGGCCCTATGACGTGCAGGTGCTTGGCGGCATCGTGCTGCACCAGGGGCGCATTGCGGAGATGAAGACCGGCGAAGGCAAAACGCTGGTTTCCACCATGCCGGCCTACCTGAACGCCCTGCGGGGAGAGGGCGTCCACATCGTGACGGTGAACGACTACCTGGCCCGCCGGGACAGCGAATGGATGGGAAAGGTGCACCGCTTCCTGGGGCTGAGCGTGGGACTCATTGTCCACGACCTGGACAGCGACGAGCGCCGGGCGGCCTATGCCTGCGATATTACCTACGGAACAAACAACGAGCTGGGGTTTGACTACCTGCGGGACAATATGGTCATCCGGCAGAGCAACCTGGTTCAGCGGGGCCATCATTTTGCCATCGTGGATGAGGTGGACTCCATTCTGATCGACGAGGCCAGAACCCCCCTGATCATTTCCGGCCCCGGGGACAAGAGCACCGAGATGTATGACCGGGTGGACGCGGTGGTCCGGAACCTGCGGCGGGATACCCATTTTGAAATCGAGGAGAAGAAGAAGGCAATCACGCTGACGGACGAGGGCGCCCAGAAGGTCGAGCAGGCCTTCGGCGTGGACAATATCAACGATCCGGAGAACAGCGACCTGAATCACTACGTGAACTGCGCCCTGCGGGCCAATTTCCTGATGAAGCGGGACGTGGACTATGTGGTGCAGAACGGGCAGGTTATTATTGTGGACGAGTTCACCGGGCGGCTCATGATCGGCCGGCGGTATTCCGAGGGGCTGCATCAGGCCATCGAGGCCAAGGAGCACGTGAAGGTGGAGCGGGAAAGCAAAACCCTGGCCACCATCACCTTCCAGAATTATTTCCGCATGTACCAGAAGCTGTCCGGCATGACAGGAACCGCCAAGACCGAGGAGGCGGAGTTCCAGGGGATTTACGCCCTGGACGTGGTGGAGATTCCCACCAACAGGCCCAATATCCGCCAGGATCTGGAGGACGTGGTCTACAAGAACAAGAACGCCAAATACCAGGCGGTCATCGCCTCCATCGAGGAACATCATGCGACAGGCCAGCCGCTGCTGGTGGGTACGGTGAGCGTGGAAATCTCCGAGCTTCTGAGCGACATGCTGCGCCGGAAGGGGATCGCCCACGAGGTGCTGAACGCGAAGAACCATGCCCGGGAGGCTGAGATCGTGGCCCAGGCGGGACATTACGGGGCGGTGACCATCGCCACCAATATGGCCGGCCGCGGTACGGACATCCTGCTGGGAGGCAATCCGGAATTCCTGGCCCGCCGGGCCATGCGGCAGGAGGGGGTCGAGGAGGAGATCATTGAGGCCGCCACCGGGCATAATGAGGACGTGCCCGAGGAGGTGCTGACGGCCCGGGAGCGGTACAGCGAGCTGTATCGGCAGTTCAAGCAGGAGACGGACCGGGAGCATGACCAGGTTGTGGCGGCCGGCGGTCTGCACATCATCGGCACGGAGCGGCATGAGAGCCGGCGGATTGACAATCAGCTGCGCGGCCGGTCCGGCCGGCAGGGGGACAAGGGTTCCACCCAGTTCTTCATCTCGCTGGAGGATGACCTGATGCGCCTGTTCGGGTCCGAACGGATCGGCGCCATGGTGGACCGGCTGGGGCTGAAGGACGATGAACCGCTGACCGCGGGGATGCTGACGAAGCAGATCGAAAGCGCCCAGAAACGGATAGAGGGCCGGAATTTTGAAACCCGGAAGCACGTGCTGGAATACGACAATGTGATGAACCGGCAGCGGGAAGTGATTTACGGTCAGCGCCGCCGGGTGCTGATGGGCGAGGATGTCCGGGAAAGTATCCTGAAAATGGCGGATCATGTGGTGGAATTTGCTGCAGGCAGATGGCTGAACGGGGAGGATCCCGCCGAGTGGGACTGGAACCAGGCGGCCAATTACCTGGAAAACCTGTGCAACCACCATGGGGTGCTGGAAGGACTGAAGCCCAGGGCGGAGGAACTGGGGCAGGAAGGCCTGACGGAAGCCCTGAAGGAAGACGCCCGGGCCTTCTACAGCGAGCGGGAGCAGATGCTGGGCGAGCTGAAGGTGGACATGCGGGAGCTGGAGCGGGTGATGCTGCTGCGCAGCGTGGACACCCGGTGGATGGACCACATCGACGCCATGGATCAGTTGCGGGACGGCATCGGGTTCCGGGCCTACAGCGGAAAGAACCCGGTGACGGAATACCAGATCGAAGCCGGGCATATGTTTGAGGAGCTGAACCATCTGATCCGGGAGGATACGGTGCGTAGGGTCTATCAGACGAAGATTCAGGTGACCCCGGAGCGGATTCAGACCGCGAAGCCCACGGAGGCGAGACTGGCGGGGGACGGGCCCCGTCAGCCCCGGAAGGTGAGCCCCTCCCAGAAGGTGGGACGGAACGATCCCTGTCCCTGCGGCAGCGGAAAGAAGTACAAGAACTGCCACGGCAGAGTCAGCAATGAAGATCCGGCATAGGCAGAGGTCTGACGGCAGGCTGACGGTCCAGAAGACAGCGAGGTGAATACACATGATTGAAATTGAACAGTATACGCAGGATCTGGCGGGAATCCGCAAGAGCATTCTGGCGGCGGGAGAAGCTCTGCATATCGACCATATGAAGGAGCAGATTGACGAGCTGACGGAGGAAATGAATCAGCCGGAGTTCTGGAACGACACGGCACGCAGCACCAGCGTGAATCAGAAGCTGGGGCACCTGAAGAATCGGCTGGAGCATTATGAAGGGTTGCTGTCCTCGGCGGATGACATCGAGACGATGATGGAGCTGGCGAAGGAAGAGAACGATGAGGACATGGTGGCCGAGGCCGGGGAAAGCCTGAAGGAGCTGAAGGAAAAGGCTGAGGCGCTGGAGCTGGAAACCCTGATGCGGGGAGACTATGACGACAACGACGCAGTGCTTTCCCTCCACGCGGGGGCCGGCGGCACGGAGGCGCAGGACTGGACCCAGATGCTGTACCGGATGTACACCCGGTACTGCGAGAAGATGGGATTCCAGGTCAAACTGCTGGACATGCTGGACGGGGATGAGGCGGGAATCAAGAGCGTGACCTTCGAGGTCAGCGGAGACCATGCCTACGGATATCTTCGGGGGGAGAAGGGCGTGCACCGCCTGGTGCGAATCAGCCCCTTTGACGCCAATGCCAGGCGGCACACCAGCTTTTCCAGCCTGGACGTGGCGCCCATGCTGGCGGATGACGACAGCGAAATCGTGGTGGATATGAAATATGTCCGGGTGGATACCTACCATTCCAGCGGCGCCGGCGGCCAGAACGTGAACAAGACCTCTTCCGCGGTCCGGATGACCTACGTGAAGGATGATGTGACCATCGTGGTGGCCTGCCAGACGGAACGGGATCAGGTTCAGAACCGGGCCACCTGTATGAAAATGCTGAAGGCCAAGCTCCTGGAGCTGCGGGAGCGGGAGAAGGAGCAGCAGATGGCGGACATCAAGGGCGAGATGAAGAAGATTGAGTGGGGCAGCCAGATCCGCTCCTATGTGTTCCAGCCCTATACCATGGTCAAGGATCACCGGACCAATTACGAAAGCGGAAACATCGATGACGTAATGAACGGGAATCTGGAAGGCTTTGTAACGGCCTATCTGAAGATGCAGTAATGAACGATTCAGGCGTACGGGGCGGTTCTCCGGGAGAAAACGGACTGGCCGCGGCCCGGATCGGGGGAGCGATCCTGACGGTCTGTCTGACCCTTTTCCTGCTGACGGGCATGATCTGGGGACTGGCTACGAGCGGGGACTTTCTGGAACGGGAGATGATCCGGTTCGCTCCGCCGGAGCGGACGGGGATTCCCCTGGAGGTCTATCCTTCCCTGGGGGCCCATCTGGCGGACGGCCTGGCCGGGCGAAAGGACAGCTTCCAGTTTTACCTGACCGGAGCGGACGGAAGCAGGCTGGCCTGCTTTCATGAATATGAGCTGATTCATCTGGCCGACTGCCGGGGACTGATCCGGCTGGACGGGATCGTCTGCCTGATCTGTCTGGCCTGCAGCCTGCTCTGCGGAGGCTGGCTTGCTGCGGGAGGCTGGCCCCGGCTGCGGGAGGCCTGGCGGGGGACGGGACTGGCAGCCCGGCTGACGGGCATTCTGGCGGCGGGCCTGGTGCTCTGGGCGGCGGTGAATTTTGACGGGCTGTTTATCACCTTTCATCGCATGGCCTTCCAAAATGATTACTGGCTGTTGAATCCCCGCACAGATCTGCTGATCCGGCTGATGCCCCAGGCGATGTTTGTGCATATGGGGCTGATCGGGGGCGGATGCTTTGCGGCGGGCATGGGGCTGATGTGGATCGGGGCCCGCATGCTGCACAGAAGGAGTTTGAAATGAACTATCTGGAGGCTTCCCGGGCGCAGGCGGAGCGTCTGCGGGGGAAGGAACATGTCCGGATTCTGGCGCTGGAAACCAGCTGCGACGAGACGGCGGCAGCGGTGATCCAGGACGGGCGGAAGATTCTGTCCAACGTAGTATTCAGCCAGATCGACCTGCATGAGCTGTACGGAGGCGTTGTGCCGGAGATCGCCAGCCGAGCTCACATGGAGGCCTGCGACCGGATTCTGGACGAGGCGCTGTCCCGGGCGGGAATGACCCTGGAGGAAACGGACGCCCTGGCGGTGACCTATGGCCCCGGGCTGGTTGGCGCGCTGCTGACGGGGGTCAACTGCATGAAGGGGCTGGCTTACGCGGCCGGGAAACCCCTGATCCCGGTGAACCATATCGAAGGACATGTGAGCGCCAACTTTCTGACCCATCCGGAGCTGGAACCTCCCTTCCTGTGCCTGGTGGTCAGCGGAGGGCACAGCCATCTGGTCGAGGTGGAGGACTACGGAGTTTACCGGCAGCTGGGCCAGACGGTGGATGATGCGGCGGGAGAAGCCTTTGACAAGGCGGCCAGGGTGCTGGGGCTGCCCTATCCCGGGGGCCCCAGAATCGACGCCCTGGCGGAGGAAGGGAACCCGGATTATCTGCAGCTTCCCCGGCCGAAGCTGGAGGGTCGGTACGATGTTTCCTTCAGCGGGATCAAGACCGCTTTTCTGAACGCGGTGCACGGCATGGAACAGCGGGGAGAGAAGCTGCCCAAAGCGGATCTGGCGGCAAGCTTCCGGTCCGCGGTCTGCGGTCAGCTGGCGGAGAAGACGGAACGGCTGCTGAAGGACAGGCAGGCGGAAGGAAAAAAACCGGTTATGGCCCTGGCGGGCGGCGTCAGCGCCAACCGGGAGCTGAGAAGACGCATGGAGGATCTGTGCGGAAAGCTGGGCGTAAAGCTGTATCTGCCCCGGATCGACCTGTGCACGGACAACGGGGCCATGATCGGCGCCGCGGCGTACTATCAGCTGCAGCAGGGCCGGATTGCGGGGCTGGAGCTGAACGCGGAGCCGGCGCTGAGGTTTGTATAGGAAAGCGCTGATTGACGCCATTCCGGCGGCCTGCGCTTTCGCACAGGCAGGGTATGTTAAGCCTTCGCTCCGGCGGCGTTTGGCCCCTGGGGCATTTATTCAGCGTTTCCCTGCGGGAAAGGACGGAACATGGATCATCAGAACGGAAAACAGACGACCCGGCATGAGGCGCTGCAGGCGCTGAAGTTTACTCTTTTTTCCATCAGCGCCGGGATCATTCAGATCGGAACCTACACTCTTTTTTATGAGGTGTTTCATTGGGCACCCTGGCTGGCTTACCTGGTGAGTCTGATCCTGTCCGTGCTGTGGAACTTTACGTTCAACCGGAAATATACCTTCCGGTCCGACGCGGACCTGAAAAAGTCCATGCTGCTGGTGGCGCTTTTCTATCTGGTCTTTACGCCCCTGAGCACCTGGTGGACAGCCGCCCTTACGGGGGAAAACCCCTTTACCGGGGCAGCGGCCTCCAGCGAGCCGCTGGTCAATAACTATCTCGTGCAGGCGGGCACGATGCTGATCAATTTCGTAACGGAATTCCTGTATCAGAAATTCGTGGTCTATCGGGGAACGATCGACACCAATGAACAGGCGAAGAAGGAAAAACGATGAGTGAAGATACAATCCGCGTCCGGGGGGCGCGGGAGCATAACCTGAAGAACGTTAACGTGGATATTCCCCGGGACAGGCTGACCGTGATTACCGGGCTGTCGGGGAGTGGGAAAAGCTCCCTGGCCTTCGATACCATTTATGCGGAGGGCCAGCGTCGGTATGTGGAGAGCCTGTCCAGCTATGCCCGGCAGTTTCTGGGGCAGATGGACAAGCCGGATCTGGACTCCATCGAGGGGCTGAGCCCCGCCATCTCCATTGACCAGAAGACCACCGGACGGAATCCCCGGTCCACCGTGGGCACGGTGACCGAAATTCATGACTATTTCCGCCTGCTCTGGGCCAGGGCGGGCATTCCTCACTGCCCCAACTGCGGAAGGGAAATCCGGAAGCAGAGCGTGGACGAGATGGTGGACGCGGTGATGAATTACCCGGAGGGAACCCGGCTGCAGGTACTCTCTCCGGTGGTGCGGGCCAGGAAGGGAGAGCACCGGGATATCCTGGAAAAGGCGGCGAAAGCCGGATATGTGCGGGTACGGATTGACGGCACCATGTATGAGCTGGAGGATACGCCGGCCCTGAACAAGAAGACCCGTCATACCATCGAGGTGGTGGTGGACCGGCTGATTGTACGGGACAGCAGGGAATTCCGCCAGCGGCTGGCCGACGATATCGAGACCGCCGCGGGCCAGAGCGCCGGGCTGGTGATCATGAGCCGGGTCGGCGAGGAGAACCAGGGCGAGGAGCTGTTCTCCATGAACTACGCCTGCCCGGAATGCGGGATTTCTATCGAGGAGCTGACGCCCCGGATGTTCTCCTTCAACAGCCCCTTCGGCGCCTGCCCCCTTTGCGATGGGCTGGGCACCCACATGGTGATCAGTGAGGAAGCGGTCTTCCCGGATGAAAGGCTGACCCTTCGGGAGGGCGGGCTGAACGCCATGGGATTTGACAGCAATTCCGGCATGGCTGCCCAGTATCTGCAGGCCATGGGAAAGAAATACGGCTTCACGATGGACACGCCCGTGGGGAAGCTGAAGGAGGATGCCAGGCATGCCATCCTGTACGGGACAGGGGATGAAAAGCTGACCATCGAATATGAGGGCGCCAGGGGAATCAGCCATTATTCCACCGCCTTTGAGGGGGTCATCCCCACCATGGAGCGGAGATATCGGGAGACTGCCAGCGAGGGCATGCGGGAAGCCTATGAGGAGTACATGGCGGAGGAGCTGTGCCCGGCCTGCCGGGGGCAGCGGCTGAAGCCGGAAGCCCGGGCCGTGACCGTGGGCGGAAAGAGCCTTCCGGAAGTCAGCGATATGAGCATTACCGATTGCCGGGAGTTCTTCCGGAACCTTCGGCTGGAGGGAAACCGGGCGGTGATCGCCTCCCGCATTCTGAAGGAGATTGACAGCCGGCTGGGCTTTCTGGCGGATGTGGGTCTGGGATATCTGACCCTGGCCCGGGCGGCGGGTACGCTTTCCGGCGGGGAAGCCCAGCGGATCCGCCTGGCGACCCAGATCGGTTCCGCTCTGATGGGCGTGCTGTACGTGCTGGATGAACCCAGCATCGGCCTGCATCAGCGGGATAACGCGAAGCTGATTGCCACGCTGAAGAAGATGAGGGATCTGGGCAATACGGTGCTGGTGGTGGAGCATGACGAGGATACCATGTACGCCGCCGATTACATCGTGGACGTGGGCCCCGGCGCGGGGCTCCACGGAGGAAAAATCGTGGCGCAGGGCACGGTGGAGGATATCAAGGCCTGCCCGGATAGCCTGACAGGGCAGTATCTCAGCGGCGCGAAGCGCATTCCGGTACCTCAGAAGCGAAGGAAACCCTCGGGCTGGCTGAAGGTTTACGGCGCGGCGGAAAACAACCTGAAGGGGATCGACGTGAAGCTGCCCCTGGGCGTGCTCTGCTGCGTGACCGGGGTCAGCGGCAGCGGGAAGAGCTCCCTGGTGAATGAAATCATCTACCAGTATCTGGCAAAAAAGCTGAACCGGGCGAAAACCAGGCCCGGAAAGTTCCAGCGGATGGAGGGCCTGGAAAAGCTGGATAAAATCATCATGATCGACCAGAGCCCCATCGGCCGGACGCCCCGGAGCAATCCGGCCACCTATACCGGCATGTTCGACCTGATCCGGAAGCTGTTCGCCCTGTCCCCGGAAGCCAAAAGCCGGGGATACAAGGAAAACAGGTTCTCCTTTAACGTCAAGGGCGGCCGGTGCGAAGCCTGCCAGGGGGACGGGATGCAGAAGATCGAGATGCATTTTCTGCCGGACCTGTACGTTCCCTGCGAGGTTTGCCAGGGAAAACGGTATAACCGGGAAACCCTGGAGGTGACCTGGCAGGGGAAGAACATTTACGAAGTGCTGGAGATGACGGTGGAGGAGGGTCTTGACTTTTTCGAAAATCACCCTCAGATCCGGCGGAAGCTGGAAACCCTGTATGATGTGGGACTGGGCTATATGAAGCTGGGCCAGAGCTCCACCACCCTGTCCGGCGGAGAGGCCCAGCGGGTCAAGCTGGCCACGGAGCTGAGCCGAAAGGCGACGGGGCGCACGATCTACCTGCTGGACGAGCCTACCACCGGGCTGCACATGGCGGACGTAGACAGGCTGGTCAGCGTGCTGCAGCGGCTGACGGACGCAGGAAACTCGGTGCTGGTGATCGAGCATAACCTGGATGTGATCAAGGTGGCGGACTGGCTCATCGACCTGGGGCCGGAAGGGGGCGACGGAGGCGGAACCATCGTCGCCCAGGGG
The DNA here is from genome assembly GCA_017412715.1 of Clostridia bacterium. Lineage (GTDB taxonomy): Bacteria > Bacillota > Clostridia > Christensenellales > Aristaeellaceae > Aristaeella. The sequence goes on along the minus strand of JAFPWU010000031.1, from coordinate 77,088 downwards.
ACCCCGGAGCAGGTGGCGGACACTGAAGCCTCCTTTACGGGGCAATATCTGAAGCCGATGCTGGAGAGAAAATAATCGGGGCGGAAACGATCTGAGAGGAGAAGACCAATGATCAACGGAAGGAGGATCCGAAGGATCCTGCTGACGGCGCTGGCGCTGTTCCTGCTGACGGCGCCGCCGGGAGGCGCGGCGGAAACGCTGAAATACCGGGGCGTAACCGTGAGCCGGGACGCCGAGACCCTGGACCTTGGCAAGGTGTCCATTCAGGACTGGGACTCCTTCTATGCCTTTCTGGACCAGATGCCCAATCTGAAGCAGGTGGACATGTACGGCAACGTGATCGGCCCGAAGGTATTCCGCGTTCTGAATGAAAAATATCCTCAGATTACCTTCGGAACCCGGCTGGGCATCGGCCCCCGGAGAGTCCGGACGGACGTGACGGCCTTTTCCACCCTCCTGATGACGGACGAGGAAAACCTGGCCACCTATGACCAGTGCGCGATGCTGACCTGGTGCGGGGATCATCTGTACGCGCTGGACCTGGGGCACAATCCCATCAGAAAACTGGATTTCCTGTACGAGCTGCCCGAGCTTCGGGTGCTGATCGTGGCGATCTGCGGCCTGACGGACATTACCCCCATTGCAAGCCTGAAGCACCTGGAATACCTGGAGATCTTTCATAACGATATTGAGGATCTGTCCCCGCTGGCGGATCTCCCCTATCTGATGGATCTGAACATTGTCAGAAACCGGGTCACCGACCTGAAGCCTCTGTACGGGCTGAAGAGCCTGCAGAGACTGTGGATTCACCTGTACGACAGGGACAATAAGCGGGCGCCGGACGCGGAGACCCTGCAGGCCCTCCGGGAGGCGCTGCCGGACTGCCACATTGATGCCGAATCCACGTCCACCGCGGGAGGGTGGCGCAAGGATCCCCATTACGAAGTGCTGAAGCGGATGTTTCAGGCCAGGTCCTATGAACCCTTCGCGGACTCGAAACCGGAAAACATGCCGGAGCCCTGGCGGAGCGAGGCGCTGAAGGGGCAGGACTAGGGACGCGCTTTTTCCCGGAATGAAAGGAGCAACTATGAACGCAAGCAGGATTCGTCTGACCATCATCGCGCTGATGATTCTTTCCCTGATCTTTCTGGTGTCCTCCCCCTCCCTGGCCCAGGTGACGGAGCTTCCGCTGGATCAGACCGTGCCTGGCATGCCCCTGCAGGAGGAAAACTGGATTGCCGTTTCAGGGGAGAACGCTTTGGCGGACGAAAGGGTGCAGGCCTTCGGGACCGCCCAGGGGAAGGTGCTGAAATATGACGCGGCTTCCAGAACATGGGCGCCCACGGAAAAGGACGCGGCGGTATCCAAATTCGACTGGCTGTTCTATGAGGATCCGTCCATCTCCGTCCGGTGCGAGTTCGCGACGCTGATCCCCGCCTTTAAGGCCAAGCAGATCCAGTCCTCCATCACCTATGTCCGGGTGGCGGACCCCTCCCAGATCCGGTCCGCCATGAGCTACGATAACGACCGGAAGGGCGGAATGGCGGAAGCCGCGGACATGGCCGTCCAGAAGAACGCGGTGGCCGCGGTGAACGGGGACTTTTTCAAGTATAAGAACAATCCCTGCTATGTGCTCCGTCAGGGCGTCTTCTACCGGAATCTGCTGAAAGGAAAGCGGGATGTGCTGTTCATTGACGCGGAAGGCAATTTTTCCGCGCTGTACGGTCCCACCGGGGAGGAAGCGGAAGCATATACCGCGGCCCGGCCGGAGGGACAGGAGATCGTGAATGCCTTCGCCATCGGTCCGGTGCTGGTGGAGAATGGCGCGGCCCGGAATATTAGTGAAACCAGCGTGGCGAAGAGCGGGGAATTCCAGTGGAAATACGCCCAGCAGCGGGTGGCGGTGGTGCAGACCGGCCCGCTGGAGTACGCCATCGTGGAAGCCTACGGCAAGACGGACGGATCGATGGGCATGACGGTTCAGGAGTTTGCGGACTACGTGGCCTATCTCTTTCCGGACTGCCTGATGGCCTATAACCTGGACGGGGGCGGATCCACCAACGTAGTGCTGCGGGGAGAACGGATTCACACCACCCCCGGCCACCGGCAGATCAGCGATATTCTGTACTTTGCTTCCGCCTGGGAAGCGGAATAGTCCGGAGAGGAGAGAAGCATGGAACCCATTGAGTTCGGCGCGGTTCGGGTTTTCCCCTTTGGCCTGGTGCTGGCCCTGGCCCTGGGAGGCTGCGTCCTCTGGAGCCTGAAGTCAGCCAGGGGGGGAGCGGAGAAGCGATGCACGGAAATCTTCTGGCTGATCGCCCTGCCCCTTGGACTTCTGCTGGCCCATGCGGGATACTGCCTGGACAGCCTGGATATGATCGGGGACATGCTGGGGGAAACGCTGATCGACCTGGCCGGGGGAGGCTATCTGTTCTACGGCGCCCTGGCGGGGGCGGCCATCGCGCTGAGCATCGCCTGCCGCCGGACCGGAACCGGATTTGCCGCCGCAGCCGACCGGCTGGCGGGGCCCTTCCTGCTCTTCGGCGCGGCCTGCGCCCTGGGAGAAGGGCTGATTGGCGCCGGGACCGGCTGGAAGGTGGAGGACTGGTTCCTGGCGGAGAACAGCATGAGCCTGCTGGGGAGTGAGGAACCGGGAAAACTCACCGTATTCTTCTCCCGTTTCCCCTTCGCGCTGCGGGACGCCTTCTACGGATACGCGGCCTGGGCCGTTTTTCTGCCGATGGCGCTGTTTCTGCTGGCGGGCCTCCTGATCCTGCGGGGAATGAAGGAGGGACAGCCGGGAAACCGGGCGGTGTTCGCCCTCAGCTGGTACGCTGCGGGCCGGATCCTGTACGAAAGCATGCGGCAGGATGATATTCCCAAGTGGGGCTTTGTGCGGCCGAACCAGATCTTCAGCGCGGTGCTGCTGCTGATTCTGCTGCTGATCTGCTGGAGAAAGGCGGGAAGGGGGCTGGGGGGTTCCCTGCTGCTTTTCCTTGGGGGCGTGGTGCTGTGCGGAGCCATGGAATTTGCCCTGGAGAAGAAGATCGGCTTCCTGGAATGGATGACCATGGATGTGTGCTACGCGGTCTCCTGTATCGGATGCGCCTTGCTGTTCCGGTCGACGGACCGGCTGAGAAGAATGGCGCTGTCGAAAGGAAACCCAGCCCGGAAAGGAACGAACCGATGAAAAAATGCTGTGCTCTTGTGCTGGCCTGTATGCTCCTGCTGTCCTGGGCGGGAGCGGAAGGAGAGCTTCGGGGATATGAGAAGGAAAGCGGATATGTTTATCTGACCCTGGGGGAATATCCTCAGACGGCGGACGGGGGCATTCTGCCGATTCTCTGGCGGGTGCTGACCGTGGATGAGACCCGGGCCTATCTGCTGAGCGAGTATATCCTCCTGGCCCGGACGATGCATACCAGCCTGAAGGAGTACAGGGGGTTCAAGGGGGATTTTGCCCAGACGGAGCTGTGCCATTACCTGAACACTGAATTCGCCGGGCAGGCCTTCACGGCGGAGGAGACGGAGATGCTGCTGCCCTGCGAGAATTACGGGAAGGTGTTTCTGATCTCCCTGGCCGATATGAAAAACAAGGAATACGGGCTGGGCTCCACAAATCCCGGAACCCTTGATCTCAAGAAGATCGAAGCAAATCCGGGGGTCCGGGCCTGGGGCACGGAATGGGCCATCCGAAACAACGGATATCCGGAGGAAGAGTATCCGGATCCCAGAGCGCGGGTGATCGGCCGGGCCGGCTCCCATATTTCCCAGGAGGAAATGCGCCTGTACGTATTCCAGCACAAGTACGGAGCCTGCAGTCCCTGGTGGAGCAGGACCTCCTCCTCCTCGGATGCCCGCCACGCGATCTGCACCAAGGACGGGGGCCAGATCGGCCATATCGAGGTGGGCAGAGATAACGAAGGCGTCCGCCCTGCGGTTTACCTGGCCATGGACTCCTTTGAGATTCAGAGCGGCAGCGGCACGAAGGACGATCCTTATGTGATTACAGGAAGGACGAAAGAATGAAAAGGCTTTTGTCAGCGCTGACCGCGCTGCTCCTCCTCCTGTTCCTGACGGGGACGGGAACCGGGGAAACGGCGGAGGAGAAACCGGTCGCCCGGCTGCGGAACGGGGGCAGCTTTGTGTACGTGGTCAGGGAGGATGGCTCCATCCTTGGATGGGGGGATAACCGAAAGGGCCAGCTGGGGACGTCTCCGGCGAAGCTGCTGCTGAAACCCAGACCTGCGGCGGACGGGATGGACGGAAAGGATTTGCTGGATATCCAGTGCGGGAATGAAAACACCCTCTTCCTGACAAAGAGCGGGGAGGTTTACACCTGCGGGACGGATTCCCGAGGAGCCCAGGGGCTGGGGAAACCCAGCGGGAGCGTGAAGACGCCCACGAAGATTCCCGGCCTGGAGCATATCGTGCAGATCAGCTGCGGCTTCGGGCATAACGCTGCGCTGGACGCGGAGGGGCATATCTGGATCTGGGGCCGGAATGATTACGGTCAGCTGGGCCTGGGAGACAGAGCCACCAGGAACAGACCGGAGAAGCTTCCCCTGGAGGGGATGGTATCCGTTAACTGCGGGGGAAAGTTCACCCTCGCCCAGGACCGGGAGGGCCAGCTTTGGGGGTGGGGCTCCAATACCTATCAGGTGCTCTTTCCCGGGAGAAAGCAGTATTACGCGACGCCTTCCGTCCTCGCGGGCTTTGAGGGGAAAAACATCGTCCAGTTCTCCGGCGGGTCCGACTGCGCTTTCTGGCTGGACGATCAGGGCACTGTATGGACACGGGGCCGGAATGAGTATAAGCAGCTGGGTTCCTCGGCCGCAGCGTGGAAGACCTCTCCGGAGCTGACCACGGTGGATATTCCGGAAAAGGTCAGGACGGTATGCGCCTATTCCGCGGCCACGGCGGCCCTGACGGAAAACGGAAACGTCTACATCTGGGGCAGCACCAGCGCGGGACAGCTGGGAAACGGGAAGGCGCCCAACGGATCCCTTCCGGTCCTGGTATGGGATACGGGGGACGCGGTGGAGGTCGCCATGGGGAGCCTCATCAGCTCCCTCCGGACGGCGGACGGAAAGGTCTATGTGTCCGGCTATAACGCATACGGCCAGCTGGGAAACGGAAAAAAAGTCAGCTCCCGCACCTGGGTCTGGAACGGGACAACCATCAAGTGAACAACAGGAGAAGGAAAGTGAAGAGAAGAATCTGGAGCTGCCTGCTGGCGGTGATGCTGCTTTTCGGGGCCGCGGCGGCGGAGGAAGTTTCCAATTCTGCGGGAAAGGCGGAAACCGATCAGACAGGGGAGACGGCGATCGATCCGGTGCCGGTCCTGGAGCTTCCGGAGCTGACCCGGGGAAGACTGGTGGAAATCCCCGTGGACCAGGACAGCATGGAAATCTCCATCCCTCCGAAGGACGAATGCTACCTGTACGGGGACGGCGGCGAGAATCCGACAGGATACGCGGATCCCTCCCTGACGGTCAATCTCGGGTGGGGACGCATCTATGATACAAATTATGTCTATGCCCGGGTGAAGATTGCCTCTCCTTCTCAGCTCCGCACGCTGCTGGCCTCCCCGCTGAAGGCCAGCTATACTACCGAGGGGCACAAGCTGGCGAAGCGGGTAAACGCGGTTATCGCCATTAACGGGGACTTCTGCGGGGGAGACGATGTGAAGCGCGGCGCCCTGATGAGACAGGGAGAATTTCTGCGGAAGAGGTGCAACGGACAGCTCGATATGCTGGTGATCGACAAGGCGGGAGATTTTCATCTTCTGCTGAACGGAACGGAAAAGGACGTCCAGGCCCTGGAAAAGGACGCGGTCAATATCTTTACCTTCGGGCCCGCCCTCGTAGCGGACGGAGAGGCGCTTTACGACCGGACCCGCCCGAATCTGGCGCCCAACAAACCCGCCCAGCGGATGGCGATCTGCCAGACGGGTCCGTGCGAATACATGATGATTACCAGCGAGGGCCCGGAGGATCCCGGATCCGAGGGGCTGAACATCAGGCAGTTTGTGGAACTCGTTTCCTCCTTCAAGGACGTGAAGCAGGCCTATAATCTGGACGGGGGTTCCTCCTCGACCATGGTATTCCGGAAAGGGGAGGACAACTGGAAGAAGATCAACGCCCCGAACAATAAGAAAATACGTCCGCTGAAGGATATCATATATTTCGCTTCCGGCTGGGAGCCGTGAAAGGAACGAACCGTCCCCGAAACGGGGACGGTTCGTTTGCTGATGAACGCATGAAAGGGCGGAGAATTTATACCCGGACTTTGATAACCAGTTTTCTGCAGGAGCCTGGAACGGTATCCGGATTTCCGGGAGCATGGGGCTCGCCGGGAAGAAAGATGACAAACTGGTCTGCTTCCAGTGTGAAGGGGAGCCCCCGGGAAACCTGGCAGGGAAAGAAGTCCGAGCCGGGGGCGGCGGGGGATTCCTTTCCGTCCCAGCCGAGATAGAACCGTTCCTGCCCTGAGAGCACCAGCTGGATATCAGCATACTGATGATGAACCTCATAGGCCGGTTCCGGCCGGTCCAGATACAGGTCGGACAGGGTGGCCAGGACGTTTTCGCCGTCGATGACGGTTTTTCCGGAGGAAAGCTGTGAAAGGTCCGTCTCCGAAAGCCAGCGGACCGCAGTCTGAAAATTCCGCCCAAGGGATCCATAGATCAGGATGTTGCGAAGATGATCGATGACCATAGAGCTGGTCCTCCTTATACGATTTTCGGGTGTGCCGGTTCGGCTGCTCAGGGAAATGCTGAGCTGTTCCATTCGGGCTGAAACCGCCTTCGAACTGAGCTATTACTCAGGCGGATTTCAGCCCCAGGGACATGTATTCATCGCTTCCAGGATAAGCTGAAAAGAGGTTACCGGCCCTGCTCCTGATCCAGCCAGAAGCGGACGGCGCCGATCATGCCGGCATCATTGCCCAGACTGGCGCTTTCCAGACGCAGCCCCTCTGCAAATCGGGGCATGCATCCGGTGAGCACCTTCCTGCGGAGCGGGGCGATCAGCATTTCCTCCTGCCGGCTGACCCCGCCGCCGATCAGAATCATCTCCGGGTTGAACAGGTGAACCAGGCCGGTGAGCCCGTCTGCAATATCCTGAACCCAGGCGGCAATCTCCTCTTGGAAGAGGGGGTTCTGAGGGGCCTGGGAGAAGATGATCCTGCCGGTAAGTCCCGTGAGCCCGGAGCGGGCTTCGCATCGCCTGACCAGGGATGTGGTGGAAGCATAGCTTTCATAGCAGCCGCGCTTGCCGCAGGGACAGAGAACGCCGTCCGCGCGGAGGGAGAAATGCCCCAGTTCTCCGGCAATCCCCCGGTGACCGCTGAGCAACTGCCCCTGCACAAGAACCCCGCCGCCGACGCCGGTACCCAGGGTGATCATCAGCACATCCCGCAAACCCGCGGCCCTGCCGATGAAGCACTCGCCCAGCAGGGCCGCATTGGCGTCGTTGAGCGCCCAGGAGGGAACCTGAAAGGATTTTTCCATGAGGGCTTTCAGGCAGGTCCCTTCATAGCCCGGAATTTTCCCATTGGTTCCGATGACGGTGCCGGTGCGGGTTTCCACCTGGCCGCAGGCCGAAACCGCGACACCCTCCAGGGGCTGCGGATGCTCCCGGCAGAAACGGGAGGCTTCCAGAAGTACGGTTTCGGAAATGGGGGTTCGATAACTGTCAAAGGATACGCTGGCGGAGCTTTTTTCTCCAATCTGTCCCCGGCGGTTCACCCATCCCAGTTTGACTTCGGTGCCGCCGATATCTATCGCCAGAATCATTGAACCACCGCCATAAAACGGGCAGCAATTTCCAGAGGACGGGTGATGGCGCCGCCTACCACAACGGCCCAGGCTCCCAGATCCAGCATTTTCCTGGCTTGCTCAGGCGTATGCACCCTGCCTTCAGCGATCACGGGGCAGGGCAGAGACGCAACCATGTCCCGAACCAGGTCGTAATTCGGATCCCCCTTGCAGTGGGCCGTGGCTGCGGTATATCCGTTCATGGTGGAGCCCACCAGATCCGCTCCTGCTTCCACGGCAGCTTTCGCCTCCTCCAGGGTGGCGCAGTCCGCCATGATGATGATGTTGGGATACTTCATCTTTACCTGCCTAAGAAAGTCCGGCGCGGTGAGCCCATCTCCACGCGGCGTGTCGGTGCAGTCGATGGAGACAATGTCCGCCAGGGCGGCCATGCATTCGTCCACCTCCCGCATGGTCATGGTAATCCTTCCGGAGTAGCCGGGATATTCGCGTTTGATCAGGCCGATAACCGGCAGCCCGGTTTCTTCCTTAATCCCGATGATATCCCGGACGGAGCTGGTGCGGATCATCTTTGCGCCAGCCTGTTTCGCGGCCCGGGCCATCAGGGGCATGACGGAGCGATCCGGGTCATAGAGCGGCTCGCCGGGCGTAGCCTGGCAGGAAACAATAATGGTGTGCTTCATCAGCTGGAACAGTTCTTCCTTGGTCATAATGCTTCTCCTTTCAAATGTCCTAACTTTTTTTCTGCTTTCTGCCCTGGCGGCGCAGGAGTTCCCGAAGAAGGGAACGCTGATTCATTCCGTTCCGGCGTTCATTGACTTCGCTCAGGCGATAACCTCCGAAAGAGGCTTTATTCAGCGTTTTCTACAGCTCCTCATATCCCCGGTTTTCGGGCAGGTATTTGCCGGAAGTATAATGATCATACATGGCTTTTGCAAACTTCAGATAATCATATTCCTCCAGAGCGTCCACAATGGCTTCGTGTTTCGCGACGGAATTGGCCAGGTGGGGAAGCTTTTCCTCCAGCTGGAAGCCTGCATCCACGGCCCAGATGGCATCCAGCAGGGAGGTCAGCACAGGGTTCCCCACGGAACGGAAAAGGGTCTGGTGAAACTCCCTGTCCTCCCGGGCAAAGGCGCCGGATTCCTCCCAGCTGATTCTCATCCCGCATGCAAGCTCCCGCATCCGGCTGATTTCTTCCTTTTTGATGCTGTCAAAGGCCTGACGCATATAGCCAAGCTCAAGCGTTTTCCGAATGTCAAACATCTGACGCACCATGTGCTCGTCCTCGGAAAAACGGAAGAGCAGGGCGTGCTGAAAGAGAAAGTCCAGGGTGAACTTGCGGACTTCAGTACCCCGGCCGGGACAGGCTTCCACCATGCCCATCAGTTCCATGCTCTTGATCGCTTCCCGAATGACGTTCCTGCTAACCCCGATTTCCCGGGAAAGCTCTGCCTCGCTGGGAAGCAGATCACCGGGCTGCAACTGGCGCCGGAGGATGAAATCGTGAATTTCCCGGAATGCAAGAATGAACCGCTTCTCACGCGGACCGGATGCCATAAAACCACCCCTTTCCGCCTTAAATATCCTACATTTCGGGAATGATTATAGCTTTCATAACGATACTTGTCAACAGATTTTTGCTTGATTTGGAAAAAAATAGCATATTTTTTCTTATTTCGTTCAGGAAAATTTACAAAAGGGGCTTGACGCGAAGTTTAATTTGTAGTATAATTCAAACAGAACCGCGGGAAGCGGATAAAAATGGATTCAGCCGGCGGCAGCCGGCAAATAAAAAGGAGGATTCTGTTATGAAGAAACTCGTTGCGCTGCTTCTGTGTCTGGTGCTCGCGCTGCCGGTCTTCGCTCTGGCGGACGATACGGTGGAGATCACCCTGTGGACCTACCCGATCGGCAGCTGGGGAAATGCCGAGACCGTGGACGGCATCATTGCCAGCTTTAACGAAGCCCATCCGGAAATCAAGGTGACGGTTCAGTACCTGGACTACACCTCCGGCGATGACCAGGTGACCACGGCCATCGAAGCCGGGACGACCCCCGATATCATCATGGAAGGCCCGGAGCGCCTGGTAGCCAACTGGGGCGCTGCCGGCAAGATGCTGGACATCTCCGACCTGTGGGATGAGGATGTAAAGGCGGATATCATTGCGGCCAGCCCTGCTGTGGAAGCTGCCTGCAAGAACGCCGACGGCATCTACTACGAGTATCCCCTGTGCATGACGACCCACTGCATGGTGATCAACTACAACGATTTTGAAGCTGCTGGCGCCCTGCAGTATATTGATGAAGAAACCCACACCTGGACCACGGAAGGCTTCCTGAACGCGCTGGACGCGCTGAATGCTGCCGGCTACGTTCCTACCGCTGTGGTCTACTGCGGCGGCCAGGGCGGCGACCAGGGCACCCGGGCGCTGGTGACCAACCTGTATTCCGGTCAGTTCACCAATGCGGATCATTCCGCCTATACCATGGACAGCGAGGAGAACGTGAAGGCTCTGACCCTGCTGCAGCAGCTGGTGAATGATGGCAAGCTGGACGCCGATCCCGGCATCGTCGCGGGGGATGAAATCGCCCTGTTCTGCAATTCCACCATCTCCATGGGCTTCTGCTGGAACGCCTCCGCGGCCGTTTCCAACAAGGCCAGCCTGGCGGATGATGTGAAGGTCTTCCCCATGGCTTTCCCCTCTGATGACGGCGTGCCGGAACTGCAGGGCGGTATCTGGGGCTTCGGCCTGTTTAACAACGGGGACGAGGCCAAGGTTGCCGCGGCCAAGACTTTTGTGAAGTATGTATGCGATGATGCGGAGCAGGCGGCCAAGAGTGTCTATGCTTCCGGATTCTTCCCCACCCGTGCTTCCCTGGGAGATGTGTACGCGGGCACCGATAAGGAAGAGAACGGCGAATATGCGATCTTCATGCCCTTCCTGGGCGACTACTACCAGGTAACCCCCAACTGGGCCGCGCAGCGGACCGAGTGGTGGAACCTGCTGCAGCGGATTTTTGCCGGCGGCGATGTGGCTGCAGAAACGGCGGTCTACTGCACGAATGCCAACAAGTAATCGGATCTGTACCTCCGGAGACTTCATGAGGGAGACGCTGAATAAATATTCCAGGGACTGAAATTCGCCTAAGCGTGGGCACGCCATAAATTGCCCAAGCAAAGAGGGTTTCAGACCGGGCAGAATCAATCAGCGGTTCCAAAGAGAAAACCGGGAAAGGAAAAAGGATTCCTGAAAAGTGAAGAGCAGGCGCGCCTCCGTTCCCCGCCTGGGCCGGCGGCGCGCCTGTTTCTGTAAAAAGGAGGAAAGGAAACCCATGACTACCGGAGCTGTCCGGGCACCTCGCAAGGCCTCTCCCGCTATGAAGGCCAGCCGCAGAAGGGAAAATATTGCCGGATACATTTTCATGGCGCCCAGCCTGCTGTTTTTCCTGGGGTTTGTCATCTTTCCCATGGGCATGTGCCTGGTGACGAGCTTCTTCAACTATACCATGACCGATTTTTCCTGGATCGGCCTGGCGAACTATGTGGAAATGTTCCAGGATGCCATTTTCGGAAAGGCCCTGGTGAATACGATCGTAATTGTAGTGGTAAGCGTGCCTGTAACCTGTATGTTCTCCCTCTGGGTGGCATCGCTTATCTACAAAATGAGGGATATTCATACGTCCTTCTTCCGCTGTGTGTTCTATCTGCCGGTGGTGACCGGTTCCGTAGCGGTCACAGTGGTATGGAAGTGGATCTTTAATAACTACTATGGCGTGCTGAACTACGTCTGCAAAAATCTCGGATTGATTTCCCGGAATATAAACTGGCTGGGAAATCCGGACTACGCCCTGGCCTGCATTATTACCATTCTGCTGACGACCTCTGTCGGACAGCCCATCGTCCTGTATGTGTCCGCCCTGAGCAATGTGGATCATTCCCTGATCGAGGCGGCCTCCGTGGATGGAGCCACTAATATGCAGGTTTTCTGGAAGATCAAATGGCCACAGGTAATGCCCACCACCCTGTATATCCTGGTGATTACCACCATTAACAGTTTCCAGTGCTTCGCGCTGATCCAGCTGCTGACCTCGGGAGGACCAAATAATTCCACCCAGACAATCATGTACTATATCTATTACAACGCCTTTAAACTGTCCCGCTACGGCTACGGGAGCGCCATGGGCATTATTCTGGCTGTGATCATTGCCCTGTTCAGCGCACTGCAGTTCCGGCTGGCTCAGACAGATAATGGCTGAAAGGAGGAGAAAACATCATGGAAGCAACCGCGAATATCCGGCGCAGGGTGAAGGATGCTCCGGACAATACAGATCACAGCGTGCACCAGGTGACCGTCTACTCCGTATTAGGTGTGGTGCTGCTGATTATTCTGGCGCTGCTGTTCATCTTCCCTCTGTACTGGATCCTGACCGGATCCTTTAAAACCCAGCAGGCTGTGAACTCCGCCGTGCCGGTCTGGTTCCCCACCGGGAATGCTGTGACCATGCGCAATTATACGGAACTGTTTAACCGCCCGACCCTCACCTGGCTGGTGAATACCGTGTTTATCTGCGCGATGGCCATGGCTCTGACCTGCATCTGCGCCTCCATGGGCGGGTATGCCCTGGCCAAAAAGCGCTTTGTGGGCAAAACGGTTCTTTTCTCCCTGTTTGTATGCGCCATGGCGCTGCCCAAGCAGGTGATCCTGATTCCTCTCCTGAAGGAGCTGGCCTTCCTGAAACTGCATAATACCCTTTGGGCCGTGATCCTTCCGACCGTAGGATGGCCTTTCGGCGTATTCCTGATGAAGCAGTTCAGCGAGAACATTCCCGGGGAATTGCTGGAAGCCGCCCGTATTGACGGGGCCGGGGAGACCAGGACCTTCCTGGAGATCGTGCTGCCGCTGATCAAACCCGGAATCGGAGCCCTGGCCATTTTTACCTTTATCACGGCGTGGAACGATTATTTCCTGCAGCTGATCATGCTGAACGATACCAGAGTGCTGACCATTTCTCTGGGAATTGCCAAGCTTCAGACAGAGCTGTCCACGGACTTCGGACTGATCATGGCCGGCGCGGCGGTGGGCTCTGTTCCAATTATCATTATCTTCCTGATTTTCCAGAAGTTCTTCACCCGCGGAATCACCATGGGCGCGGTGAAAGGCTGATTTCCCGATTCATTTTTTCCGGGAACCGCTGAATGGATGCATCAGGGGCAGAAATCCGCCTGAGTGAAGACGGCTTCAGCTCCAGATAGAATAAATCAGCGCTTCACAAGATCAGAAAAGGAGCTACAATCATGCACATCGAAAAATACCAGGGGGTTATTCCGGCATTCTATGCCTGCTACGACGAAAAGGACCAGATCAGCCCCGAACGGGTCAGAAAACTGGCTCGACATCTGGTGAACAAGGGAGTAAAGGGACTGTATGTTGGCGGTTCCTCCGGTGAATGTATTTACCAGGAAAAAGAGGAACGTATGGCGCTGCTGGAAGCGGTCATGGAAGAGATCCGGGGCGAATGCACCGTGATTGCCCACGTGGCCTGTAATAACACGCAGGAATCCTGCCAGCTGGCGGCCCATGCGGAAAGCCTGGGCGTGGATGCCATCGCCAGCATTCCTCCTATCTATTTCCGCCTTCCGGAATATGCCATCGCGGCATATTGGAACGAGATTTCCAACGCCGCGCCGAAGACGGACTTCATTATCTACAATATCCCCCAGCTGGCAGGGGTCACGCTGACGCCGGGCCTGTTCCGGGAGATGCGGAAAAATCCCCGGGTGATCGGCGTCAAGAATTCCTCCATGCCCGTCTACGACATTGAGATCTTCCTGCGGGAAGGCGGCCGGGACTGCGTGGTGTTTAACGGCCCGGACGAGCAGTTCGTGGCGGGGCGCTGCGGGGGAGCCACTGGAGGCATTGGCGGAACCTACGGGGTGATGCCGGAGCTGTACCTGAAGATGGATGAACTGATCCGCGGAGGGCACCCTGAGCAGGCGCTGCCCATCCAGCACGAGGCGAACGCCATCATTGAGGAAATGTGCGGATGCCATGGCAATATGTACTCCGTGATTAAGGCCATCCTCCGGCTGAACGAGGGGCTGGAGCTGGGATCTGTACGCAAACCCATGCCGGGATTGATTCCGGAGGATATGCCGAAGGTGGAAAAGACCGCGGAACGGATTCGGAAGGCCATAGAACGGTTTGCTGACTGACGGACTATCCGCACCGGAAACCGCAGAACTGGGGAAAGGAAAAATGAAGAAACATATCATTTGCTTCGGAGACTCCAATACCCACGGATATTGCGCGGATCCAAACGACTGCGCTGACGGCGGAAACCGCTTTAACGAAGCTGAACGCTGGCCCTGTCTCCTGCAGGAGAAGCTGGGGACTTCCGTACTGGTGCTGGAAGAGGGGCTCAGCGGAAGGACGACCGTTTTTTCAGACCCGCTGCATGAAAGCATGGCGGGACTGGATGTGATCTACAGCGTGCTCATGAGCCAGGAACCGGTGGATCTGCTGATCATCATGCTCGGAACCAATGATACCAAGGAGCGATTCGGCGCGAATGCCGCCTGTATCGGGATCGGCCTGGAGAGGCTGATCATGAAGGCCAAGTCGGTTCCCTGCTGGCGGGATGAAAAACCGCGGATCCTGGTCGTGGCGCCGCCTTATATCGGAGAAGGCCTGTATGATGTGCCGGAAGGAGAGGCGATGGGGCGCGGATGCCCGGAGAAATCCAGGGGTCTGTCCCGTCACTTTGCTGCAGCAGCAGAACGGCAGGGGTGCGGTTTCCTGGATGCGGAAGGAGTTGCGGAGTTCAACCGGCTGGACTGCATGCATCTGACCCGGAGGGGCCATGCCCAGCTGGCGGAAGCGCTGGCCGCGATCGTGCCGGGAATGCTCCGGGAAAGGGATGAGTAAAGGCTTTTCGGCGGCGGTTCCTGCGCAAAGGCTTCATATACCTCGCCCGAGCGAAGGGGATGATTGCCTGGATGGAATAAACCGGAAATCCCGCGGAAACAGTATCGGGGAGGCGGAGAAACGAGTGCTCCGCCTCTCTTTATTACAATCTCGAAAAATGTTTTGTATTGGATCGGAAGATGTGATATACTGGGCCGTAATGAAAACTCAAACGCGGGAAGAGCATGCTGTAAGGCGATGGAGACTGTGCTCTGGGATCGAAGAAGGACCGGAGGTGAGGTCATGAGACAGAGAACGGACTGGAGAAAGATCATCATCCAGTGTGCTTCCGTTGCGCTGGTGCTCATGATCGGGCTGCTCTGCTTTGCGGAGGTGCTGACCCCTCAGACCGGCAAGAAAACAAAGAAAAGCGGCAGCCTGGTGGTGGATTATTCCCATATGGATCAGGGATATATTATGGTCAGGGCCTCCAAGAGCAAGAAGAAGCTGAAGGTTCGGGTTAAAAAGGGAGACAGCACCCTGACCTATGACCTGAATACCAAAGGGGAATACGAGGTCTTTCCCCTGCAGTACGGGAACGGGAAGTATACCCTGACCCTGTATAAGAATGTCAGCGGCAAAAAGTATTCCGAAGAGGGCAAGGTGTCCTTGAAAGCGGATATGCCGGATGAGAAAATGGCATTTCTGTATCCAAATCAATATGTGAACTTCAAGGCGGATACCAAGGCGGTGATTGAGGCGGACAAAATCTGCAAGGGCCAGACGGATCAAAAACAGATTTATAAAACGATCTGCGATTATATGAAGTCCCATTTCGCCTACGATTATATCAAGTCCGTTACGGTCAGGGCGGGACAGCTGCCCCAGATCGATGAGGCCTGGGAGAAGCATATGGGCATCTGCCAGGATCTGGCCGCCATTATGGTGGCCATGCTGCGCAGCCAGGGGGTGCCGGCCAGACTGATGATCGGGATGCTGAACGCATCCACCTATCATGCCTGGGTGACGGCCAACGTGGGCGGAAAGGAAGAGTTCTTCGATCCCACCGCGGCGCTGAACGCGATCAGCAACGGAACCTATACGGTGGAGCGGTATTATTAGGAGCGTGCCGAAAGGCGATCCATCTGCGCAACTGACGGGTTTCCGCTTTTTTCGGGGAAACACAAAACAGGGGAGGAACACGGGAATGGCCAATGAGAAGGAAAAGAGCGGCACGATGCTCACATCGGAGGAGCTGAGCGTTTTCTGCGACCAGATTGCCCTGATGCTGGAATCCGGCATGACGCTGCGGGACGGCATAGACATGCTGGCCGAGGACGAGGAGAAGAACGGAGCCAGGACGAGACCCTATTCCCTGATGCGGGAAACCATGGAGGAAACCGGTTCCCTTTACATCGCCATGAAGGAAAGGGAAGCGGAGTGGCCCCACTATATGATTGAAATGGTGGGCATCGGGGAGGAAACGGGCCGGCTGGAGGAGATCATGCGGAATCTTTCCTCCTACTACCTGCGGGAAGGGAAGATCCGGGACGCGGCCGCCAGCGCGGTGAGCTATCCGCTGGTGCTGGGCATCATGATGGTCGTCATCATTGCGGTGCTGCTCTGGCGGGTGATGCCCGTGTTCCGCAGGGTGCTGGGTTCCCTGGGAGTGGATTCCAGCGGATCCTCCGTGAAGCTGATGAATGCGGGCACCGTGGCGGGATGGATTGTGCTGGCCCTGATCGGCCTTCTGATCCTGGCCGCGGTGACGGTGGTGATCCTGATGCGGACGAAGCACCGGGACAGGACCATGGCTTTCCTGCGGAACCTGCTGCCGCCGGTCCAGCGGATCAGCCGGAAGCTCTCCGCATCCCGGATCGCCGGAATGCTGGGGATGATGCTCCAGGGCGGTTTCCCCATTGAGAACGCGCTGGATATGGCCGCCAATGCCCTGGATGACGGAGAATCCATTGCCAGGGTGAAGGGGATCCAGGCGGAGATGGAGAAAGGCGAGACATTCGCGGACGCGGTTTCCTCCAGCGGACTGTTCAGCGATTTTTACAATCGGGTTCTGAAGATCGGGGCCGCCTCCGGTCATGAGCCCCAGGTGATGGCCAAAATCGCGGAAGTATACGAGGAGCAGGTGGAGGATGACCTGAACCGGCTGATCTCCCTGATTGAGCCCGTGCTGGTGGCGCTGCTGAGCATTGTCATCGGGGCGATCCTGCTGAGCATGATGCTGCCCATGGCGGGCGTAATGAGCAGCCTGTAATGGCGGAACAACGAAGGAAAGGAGC
Source organism: Clostridia bacterium (assembly GCA_017412715.1). Lineage (GTDB taxonomy): Bacteria > Bacillota > Clostridia > Christensenellales > Aristaeellaceae > Aristaeella. Next base: position 60,103 of record JAFPWU010000031.1, on the reverse strand, counting down.
GAGAAAATGCGCATCGGGAAAAAGGATATCGCGGCAGGCGCGGTTTTTATCGCTCTGATTGCGGGATTCATCCTGCTGGTGAATTCCCTGACGGCCACCTCCGGCGCCCAGGAGGCGCAGCTGGTGGAGGAAGCGGTGAAGAACGCGGCGCTGACCTGCTACGCGGTGGAGGGAACCTATCCGGAGGATCTGGAGTACCTGCGGGAGCATTATAAGCTGGCCTATAATACGGAGCGGTTCGTGGTGGAATACGACGCCTTCGCGTCCAACCTGATGCCCACGATCACCGTATGGGAGAGGGGGGTCAGGGATCTGTGAACGCACGAAAGAAAAAGCGTCCCCCCATGCAAATCCAGAATGTGTTTGTCTTCCTGCTGCTGGCTGTGTTTGCCATGTCCGCCATCTTTCTGACGGCTCTCAGCGCCCAGGTCTATCGGGATACGGTGGAGGATTCCGGCCGGAATAACGCCTCCAGAGCGGCGGCGGCCATCCTTCGCGGCGCGGTGCAGGCGGATGATGCGGGCCATGCGGCGGTGGTGGAGGAAAACGGAAAAACCGTGCTGCGCTTCACGAACAGCTACGACGGGGAAATCTACTATCACAGGCTGTATGAGGAGAACGGGTATCTGCGGGAAAGCCTGACCTCCGAGGAGTGGGACTCCGAGGAGGAGATGGGAGAGGCGCTGATGGCCGTGACCGCCTTTGAGCCTGTGCTTGAAAACAATCTGCTGCGGATCCGGGTGGCTACTCCCGAAGCCGGGGAGCAGGAGGTCTGCATCTATCTGCGGGCAGGAGGTGCCGGAGAATGAAAAAACACAGTGCCGCGAATATCCTGCTGGTGGAGCTGGTGCTGGTGATCCTTTTCTTCATGCTCTGCGTGGCCACCATCGTGCAGATGTTCGGGCTGGCCCGGATGAAGAGCGCATACGCCCGGGCGGGAAGCCAGGCCATGCTGACGGTGGAAAACCTGGAGGAATGCCTGGCCGGAGAGGCGGACGCCGCGGCGGAACTGGAGAAGAGCGGTTTTGTCCTGGCGGACGGCCGGTGGGAGAAAAACGAAGAACGCTATACCATCTACGCGGTGGAAACCCACGAAGAGACGGAGGCGGGGCTGCTGCGGACGGTGACCTTTACCGCGGAGCAGAACACGGGAAAGGTGCTGTTTGAGCTGCCGGTAGTGAATTATCTGCCCGGGGAGGTGAGCCCGTGAACAGAAGAAAGATTGCGCTGGGCCCCGGCGCCTCCTCCCTGATTCTGATTGCCGTGGTGCTGGCTCTCAGCGTGCTGACGGTGCTGACCATGATTTCCGCCCGAAGCGATGAAGCCCTGACGGCCCGGAGCATCGAGACCCGCAGCGAAGTCTACGGGCTGTTCGCCCAGGCGGAACGGTCGCTGGCCAGGCTGGACGCGGTGCTGGTCGAATGCCTGAAGGAAAATCCGGAGAATGCGGATGCCTATCTGACGATGGCAGGAGAAAAGCTGCCGGAGGGCATGCGAATGGAAGAGGACCGGGTGCTCTGGACGGAAAAGTCTGAGAAACGGGCCCTGGAATGCGGAGTGCGGATCCTTTTCCCTGGAGAGGACCGGCGGACCGAGTGGATCAATCACAGTCTGGGGGCGGAGGACATCTGGGAAGAGGATGAATCGGACTTTGATGACTTCGAAGATTCCGGGGAGGAAGAAGCGCTGAGCGAAGAATGGGCCGGGGAGAATGCGGAAGAGGATCCCGCCCCGGCGGAGGAAGAGGGGGAAGAAATCGAGTGAAAACGCTGGATGAATTGCTCCGGGATGCCATGCAGATGGAGGGTTCCGACGTTTTTATCGTCCCCTTTGCTCCGGTTTCCACCAAGGTGTACGGAAAGATGGCTCAGGTGACGGAGGAGAAGGTGACCCCGGAGGAGATCCGGGTCCTGATCGACCGGGCCTATGAACTGGCGGGCCGGGACAAAAAGATGCTGGACCAGGACGGGGATGATGATTTTTCCTTCGCCATCCGGGATGTCAGCCGCTTCCGCTGCAATGTGTACCGTCAGCGCGGTACCGTGGCGGCGGTGCTTCGGGTGGTGGCCTTCGGGCTGCCTGACCCCCAGAAGCGGCATATTCCGGATCTGGTGATGAAGCTGGCGGATCTGCGGGGCGGCATGGTGCTGGTGACCGGCCCCGCGGGCACCGGAAAGAGCACCACCCTGGCCTGCATCCTGGATCGGGTGAACCAGACCCGGAGCGGGCATATTATCACCATTGAGGACCCGATTGAGTTCCTGCATCCGCATAAGAAGTGCCTGGTGAGCCAGCGGGAGGTGCCCGAGGATGCCGCCAGCTTCGCCCGGGCGGTACGGGCCGCCCTCCGGGAGGCGCCGGATGTCATCATGCTGGGGGAAATGCGGGATATCGATACGATTTCCACCGCCATCACCGCGGCGGAGACGGGGCATCTGCTCATCTCCACGCTGCACACCCTGGGAGCCGCCAAAACCATCGACCGGGTGATCGACGCTTTCCCCGCGGAGCAGCAGAACCAGGTGCGGACCCAGCTGAGCATGGTGCTGAAGGCGGTGGTATCCCAGCGGCTGCTGACGGGGACGGACGGGGTGCTGTACCCGGTGTTTGAGGTCATGACCGTGAATCCCGCGATCCAGAACCTGATCCGGGAGGGAAAGACCCATCAGATTGACAATGCGATCTCCGGCGCCGGCAGCGAAATGCTTTCCATGGACAGCGAGCTGGCCCGGCTGGCCCGGGAGGGCCGGATTACCAAGGAAATGGCCAGGGCCTACGCCCTGCATCCCGAAACCCTGGAGCGTCAGATGCGCTTCGGAACCATGGGCAGATAAAGCAGAGACATTGATTCCCCTTCACCTTGCGGAGAAGGGGAATTATCACGAAAGGAGCGGAAAACATGCAGTACGGGTACTTTGACGAGCAGGCCCGGGAATACGTAATTACCAACCCGGATACGCCCGCCCCCTGGGCCAACTACCTGGGATCCCCGGAGTACGGCGCGATCATTACCGTGAACGCCGGGGGATACAGCTTCGTGCGCAGCGGCGCGGCCGGACGGATTCTGAGATATACCTTCAATCAATTCGACGAGCCCGGGAGATATCTGTATCTTCGGGATGAGGAAACCGGAGAATTCTGGTCCGCCAGCTGGAAGCCGGTGAAGAAGCCACTGGACGCCTATCATACGGAGTGCCGCCATGGCACGGCCTATACGGAATTCATCAGCGAATACGCGGGAATCCGCAGCCGGGCCCTGTATTACGTGCCCCTGGGAGCGACCCACGAGGTCTGGAGCCTGACGGTGGAGAATCTGTCCGGCCGGGACCGGAAGATCAGCGTGTTTGCCTACGCGGAATTCACCAATGAAAGCTATTATGTGCAGGACCTGGTGAATATGCAGTATACCCATTTCATCACCCGGACGGAATTCCACGGGGATTTCATCCTGCAGCGGATCAATGAGTACTGCCACAGAAACCCGGACGGCAGCAACGGGTCCGAGCGCTTCCTGGGCGCGGCGGGGGCGAAGGTGGTCTCCTATACGGGACGCCGGGAACAGTTCCTGGGGAGAAACCGCTTCGACTGCCCGAAGGCGGTAGCGGACGGGGCGTGCGACAACAGCCTGAACTATAACGGCAATGCCTGCGGAGCGCTGCAGGTGAGTCTGGAGCTGAGCCCCGGGGAGAAGCGGCAGACGGCCTTCCTGCTGGGACAAAAGACGGAATTCCAGGCCAGGGAGATTCTGGACCGGTACCGGGACACCGCCGGCACCGTCGCGGCGGAGAAGGAAGCCCTGATCACCTACTGGCACGGGAAGCTGGAGAATCTGAAGGTGCAGACGCCGGATGCCCGGTTCAACGTGATGGTGAATACCTGGAACGCCTTCCAGTGCTTTATTACCTTCGTATGGAGCAGAGCGGCCAGCCTGATTTACTGCGGGGAGCGGAACGGATACGGATACCGGGATACGGTGCAGGATATTCAGGGCATCATCCATCTGGATCCGGAGCTGGCCAGGAAGCAGCTGACCTTCATGCTCAGCGCCCAGGTGCATCACGGGGCGGGCCTTCCCCTGGTGAAGTATACCCATAATCCGGGACACGAGGATACCCCGGAGCAGGAGAGCTACGTGAAGGAAACGGGCCATCCCCACTATCGGGCGGATGACGCGCTCTGGCTGTTTCCCACGGTCTACAAGTATATCGCGGAAACCGGGAATATGGCCTACCTGGACGAGGAGGTCCCCTTTGCGGATTACGATACCGGCACGGTGCGGGAGCATCTGAAGCGGGCCATCGATTTCAGCATGCATCATCTGGGAACCCACGGCATGCCTGCGGGGCTGCACGCGGACTGGAACGACTGTCTGCGGCTGGGCGCCACCGGGGAGAGCACCTTCGTGGCCTTCCAGCTGTATTATGCCCTGAACATCATGCAGGCCTTCTGCCGGGAGGAGCCGGAATACACGGCCTACCTGAAGGCGGAGGCGGAGAAGCTGCTGGGCATTATCAATAAAACCTGCCTGGAGGAGGACCGGTATATCCGGGGATATACGGAAGCGGGACAGATTATCGGCAGCAGGAAGGACCGGGAAGCCTCCATGTGGCTGAATCCCCAGAGCTGGGCGGTCATCTCCGGCGGGGCCACGAAGGAACTGGGGGAGCGGATCATGGAGACGGCCCACGCGGAGCTGAATACTCCCTATGGACTGGAAATCATGGATCCGCCCTACCGGTATGAAGCCTTTGACGGGGCGGCCATGATCCTGTTCAATCCGGGCACCAAGGAGAACGGGGGCATCTTCTGCCAGATTCAGGGATGGGCCATTCTGGCGGAAGCCCTGCTGGGACACGGAAACCGGGCGTTCGAATACTTTGCGGAGAGCAGCCCGGCCTCCTTCAATGAGGACGCGGACAGGCGGGTCATTGAGCCCTATGTGCACGGCCAGTTCATCGAGGGCCGGGAGAGCCCCTTTGCGGGAAGAAGCCACGTGCACTGGCTGACCGGCACCGCCAGCACGGTCATGGTGGGCTGCGTGGAGGGAATCCTGGGAATCCGTCCCGCGCCGGAAGGCATTCTGATCAAGCCCGCGATCCCCGCGGAATGGGACGGATTCACCATGGAGAAAACATTCCGGGGGAAAAAGATCCGGGTTCGGGTGGATAACAGCGCCCATAAACAGGGGGATCCGGCCAGGTATATTCTGAATGGCCAGGAGCGGCCGGCGGAGCTGATTCCCGAAATGGATCTGCGGGCGGAGAATGACCTGGTCATTGTGATGTAAGCATGGAACTGAAAATCATCGCGAGAATCGAAAACGCCTATACGTCCAAATTCGGGGTTCCCCGGCAGAGCGGGCTGGTGGAGGAGGTCATCTCCCGTATCGTCTTTGAACCGGAATACCGGGTGGAGGAGGCCCTTCGGGGACTGGAGGAATTCACCTTTCTGTGGCTCATCTGGGGATTCCACGAGGCTCACAGGGAAGAGTGGAAGCCTACGGTCCGGCCGCCAAGGCTTGGGGGAAATACCCGGATGGGCGTTTTTGCCACCCGTTCCCCCTATCGGCCGAACGCCCTGGGACTCAGCAGCGTCCGGCTCCTGGGACGGGAGAAAACCCCGGAAAGGGGAGAGGTGCTGCTGGTCTCGGGTGCGGATCTGATGAACGGCACCCCCATCTATGATATCAAGCCCTATCTCCCATCCGCCGACTGCCATCCGGAGGCCAGGGGGGGCTTTACCGATAACCATGAGAAGCGAAGGGTGAAGGTGGAGATTCCGGAGCCTCAGGCCGCGATGCTTTCCACGGAGGATCTGGCGGCCCTGCGAAAGGTGCTGGCGGAGGATCCCCGGCCCGCTTATCAGCAGGATCCGGAACGGATTTACGCCTTTGAGTTCGCAGGACAGCGGGTTCGCTTCCGGGTGGAGGGGGAGACCCTGACCGTGCTGGAGATCGGAAAGCGCTGAGCGGGCCTCCGCTGAAACACTAAGGGAGGGTATCCGATCAGGCGCTCCGCGCTCGAGAATGAAAAGTCAGACCTGTAAGGAGAAAAACATGGCAAAAGTACTGCTGTTTAATGTGACCCGGCCGGAAACCCGGAAGGAGCTGCAGATTCTTTCCGTTCGGCAGAATTTCTCCATCATCGACGTCCCAAAGGAAAAGCAGGGAAGCACGATTCGGGAACTGCTTTCGGGAATGGCGGTTTCCAAGCGGATTGATCTGTCTTTTTCAGATGAAATGATGGTGATGAACGGATTTGATCACGCGGGGCTGGATCTGCTGCTGAACGAAATGAACCGAAGCGGCACGACGATTCGCCTGAAGGCCGTGGTCACAGAGACCAATCAGCACTGGTCCGCGCTTCAGCTTCACGGCACCCTGCTGGCGGAATCCATGGCCATGAGCGCCCGAGGAAAGGGCGTTACTCAAACTGGGCCGCATACAGCTGGTGATAAAAACCCTTCCGATCCATAAGCTGCCGGTGAGTGCCCTGCTCCACCACGTCCCCGTCCCGCAGGACCAGGATCTGATCCGCGTTTTCAATCGTGGACAGGCGGTGGGCGATGACAAAGCAGGTTTTATTTTTCATCAGTTCCCGCATGGCCTTCTGAATTTCCCGCTCCGTGGCGGTATCCACGTTGGAAGTAGCCTCATCCAGAATCAGCATGGGCGCGTCGTAAAGCATGGCCCGGGCGATGGTGAGCAGCTGCTTCTGACCCTTGGAAATATTGCCTCCGTCCTCGCTGATGACCGTATCGTATCCCTGGGGAAGCCGCATGATGAAGGGATGGATGCGGGCAGCCTTCGCAGCCGCGACCACCTCTTCGATGGTCGCGTTTTCCTTTCCGTAAGCGATGTTCTCAAAGATGGTGCCGTGAAATACCCAGGTATCCTGCAGCACCATGGCATAGGCGCTCCGGACGCTGCGCCGGGCGGCGGTGCGGATTTCCTGCCCGTCGATGCGGATGACGCCGCTGTCCGGGTCATAAAAACGCATCAGCAGGTTGATAATGGTGGTTTTCCCCGCGCCGGTGGGGCCCACGATGGCAATCAGCCGGCCGGCGGGGGCCTCCAGATTCAGATCGTGGAGGATGATTCTCTCCGGATCGTATCCGAAAGCCACATGCTCCACGGATACATCCCCCCGGACATTTTTCAGCACGACGGCATCCTTGGCGTCCGCGGTCTCCTCGGTCTCGTCCAGAAGCGTGAAAACCCGTTCCGCCGCCGCCAGGGCGGAGAAAAGCTCATTGAAGATCTCCGCGATGGCGTTGATCGGCCCGGCAAATTTCCGGCTGTACAGCACAAAGGAGGAAATCCGCCCCAAATCGATCCGCCCCCGGAGGTAAAGCGCTCCGCCCAGCAGGCCGATGAGGCTCAGGCACAGGTTATTGATGGAGGTCATGGTGGGGCCCATGGTAACGCCGTAGTATTCCGCGTCGGAAAAGGCATCCGCCGCATCCTGGTTGATGCTTCCAAAGCGTTCATCCACCCGTCCTTCGTAGGCATAGGCCTGAATGGTTTTCTGGCCGGAGAGCATCTCCTCCACAAAACCGTTCATGACTCCGTAGCTTTTGGAGCGGCGGGCATAGCGGGGCTGGGTCTTTTTCCGCATATGCACCGTGTAGAGGATGGAAACCGGCACGGTGATCAGGGTGACCGCGGACAGGGGCAGGGAAATTGAGACCATCATGAAGAGGGATCCCACCACGGTGACGATGCTGGAGAGAATCTGCACGATATCCGTGGCCATGCAGGTGGAGATCACGTCGATGTCATAGCTGACCCGGGAGATGATGTCCCCGGCCTGATGCCGGTCAAAGTATCCCACGGGAAGGCGCATCAGCTTATCGAAAACGTCCTGGCGCATCTGGCGGGCGACCCGGCGGCTGACGACGGTCATGCTCAGGCTGATTCCAAAACCCAGCAGGGCGGAACCCAGGTAGCACAGCAGCATCAGCAGGGCATAGCGGGTGACGGCCTCAAAGTTTACCTTTCCCGGCCCAGCGGCGGCCTCCCGGATGGCGGAGCCCGCCAGGCTGGGCCCCCATAGATTCATCAGATTGCTGCCTAGGCTCAGAATCAGCACCGCCAGAATCACGTATCGCCAGGGACCCAGATAGTTCAGCAGTCTCCGGAGGGCGCCGCGGGTGTCCTTCGGTTTTTTCATGACCGTATCTCTTCTGGCCATCTTACGACACCCCCTCGCTCATCTGCGTCCGGTAAATATCCCGGTAAACCGGGCAGGAAGCCATCAGCTGTTCATGGGTCCCGTAGCCGATCATCTCGCCTTCATGCATGACCAGAATCGCGTCCAGGGAGAGGATGGAGGATACCCGCTGGGCGACGACCACGGTGGTGGCCTCGCCGTGATGATCCCGGATGGCCTTCCGCAGCTCCGCGTCCGTCCTGTAATCCAGGGCGGAGGAGGCGTCGTCCAGAATCAGAATCTCAGGATCAGCCGCCAGGGCCCGGGCGATGAGCAGCCGCTGCTTCTGCCCGCCGGAGAAATTGGCGCCGTGAATGGCCGCCTCGTGGTCATAGGCATCCTCATAGCCTTCGATGAATCCCCGGGCCATGGCATCCTTGGCGGCCCGGCGGAGCATTCTCTCGTCCACCTCCCGGCCGAAGGTGACGTTTTCCCGGATGGTATCGGCGAAAATCACATCATTCTGGAAAACCACGCCGAACTTCCGGTGAAGCTCATCCCGGTGGTAGGTTCGCACATCCCTTCCGTCCACGAAAACATGCCCCTCCTGGGGGTCGTAAAAGCGCATCAGCAGATTGACGATGCTGGTTTTTCCCGAGCCGGTGGCGCCGATGATCCCCAGGCTGCCGCCTTTGGGCACCCGGAAGGAAATATCCTTCAGGCACTGCTGACGTTCCTCCCCCAGAAACTGACCGTGAGCCTCTCCGGAGATGTCCGCGTCATAATTGAAGGTCACATGATCGAAGATCAGGGCCCCGGCGGCGGGAGCGGCTGCCGCCTGGGCCTCCGGAATGGGGGTCAGCTCCTCCGGCATGTTTACCACTTCAGCGATGCGGTTGGCGGAGGCGTTGGCCTTGGACATCATCATAAAGATGCGGTTGAGCCCCATGACGCCCATCAGAATCATATTGAAATAGGTCAGAAAGGCCAGAATCACGCCGGGGGCGGTGAGCCCGTCATTGACCCGCCGGGCTCCCAGCAGCACGACCAGCGTGAGCCCCACATTCAGGAAGAGGGTGACGATGGGACCGGGCAGGCTCATGATGACGGAGGATTTGATCTCCTGGGACGCCATCCGGGCGTTGGCTTCGCCGTAACGGCGCTCCTCGTAGGGCTCCTTGCTCAGGGCTTTGACAACCCGGATTCCGGTAATGTTTTCCCGCATGATCCGGACCAGCGTGTCCATCCTGCGCTGCACCTCGTCAAAAAGAGGAATGCCCTTCCAGGAGACGAAGGTCACCAGCAGGATCATCACAGGCGCCATGACGCAGAGGATCATGGCCAGCCCGGTGTCCATGGTCAGGGTGATGGCAATGCCTCCGACCAGCATGATGGGCGCCCGGATGCCCATGGTCTGGATCATTCGGACAAAGCTCTGGACATTATAGGTATCCGAAGTCATCCGGGAGATCAGGGAGGGGAGCCCTACCAGATCCATCTGGCGGCCGGAAAGGTTCAGGGCGGTGTGAAACAGGTCCCGGCGGACGGCAAAGGTGCTGTTCCGGGCCACCCGTACGCTCATGCGGTTTGCCGTCACATTGAGAAACCGGGTGATCAGGGTCAGCAGCAGCATCACGGCCCCCCAGGCCAGCACGGGCCACAGGTCCTCGGAGGCGGGGACCACATGGTCCAGCAGATGCTCCAGCACATAGGGGATCAGCAGTTCGGTAAAGGTGCCTGCCAGCTTGATCAGCATGACGGCCAGGATGAACCCTTTATAGGGCCGGACATATTTCCAGATCAGTTTCATGTTGCAGGGCCGGTCTCCTTTTTTCAGGCAGCTGGGTTGGGACAGCCTTTTCACGAAAAGGCGGACAACAGCGTTACAGAGGTCATCTTACCCCAGTTTATTTTTCTTCGCAAGGGAAAACCCGGAAAAAACAGAGGGCGCGGGAAGAAACAGGGCTGTAAAGGAACCGGGAGGAGCAGGCGGTGCTTGCTTGCATTGCCGGGAGATTGCGCCTATAATACCTCCTGCTGCCAAGGCCAGGCGGATCTGTTTTATCCCGAACAGAATCAATCCCCGTCTCCTGAGGAACCTGGGAGAATCAACCCGACGGAGGAATGAAATGCTTCCGAAAAGAAGAGCGAAGAGCCATGAGATGGATATGACCACAGGCCCGCTGCTGCCGAAGATTCTGGCGTTTTCCGGGCCGCTGATCCTGACCGGCATCATGCAGCTGCTGTACAACGCGGCGGATGTGATCGTGGTGGGAAATTATGCGGGGCACGAGGCCCTGGCGGCGGTTTCCTCCACGGGGTCGCTGATCAATCTGCTGGTGAACGTGTTCATGGGGCTCAGCGTGGGGGCCAGCGTGGTGATCGCGCGGCACTATGGGGCCCGGGACATCGCCGCCATGCGGAAGGCGGAACACACGGCCATCACCATGGCCCTCATCATGGGCATCGGGGTGGGCCTGATGGGCTTCCTGCTGGCCAGGCCCCTGCTGGAGCTGATGGATTCCCCGGAGGATGTGATCGACGGGGCGACCCTGTATGTGCGCATCTTTTTTCTGGGAATGCCCGCCAACATGCTGTATAACTTCGGGGCGGCCGCGCTGCGGGCTGTGGGGGATACAAGACGTCCCATGTATTACCTGATGATTTCTGGCCTGGTGAATGTTCTGCTGAACCTGCTGCTGGTGATCCGGTTTCATCTGGATGTGGCGGGGGTGGCCATTGCGACGGTGGCCAGCCAGGCGGTCAGCATGGTGCTGGTGCTTCAGTGCCTGATCCGCTCCCACAACGCAGTCCGGCTGGAGCTCCGGGAGTGCCGGGTGGACAAAAAGAGCCTGATGGACATGATCCGGATCGGCCTGCCCGCCGGGCTGCAGGGAAGCCTGTTTTCCATTTCCAACGTGCTGATCCAGTCCTCCGTGAACTCCTTCGGATCCCTGGTGGTGGCCGGAAACGGAGTCGCCAGCAATGTGGAAGGGTTTGTCTATACCGCCATGAACGCGCAGCATCAGGCGGATATGACCTTCGCCAGCCAGAATCTGGGGGCGGGAAGGACGGACCGGGTTCAGAAAGTCCTGTGGGTCTGTCTGGGGGTTGTCATCGCCATCGGCCTGGGCATGGGGCTCATCTTCTACCTGCTGGGGGAGAGGCTGCTGGGGTTGTATAACAGCGAGCCGGAGGTCATCCGGTACGGCATGATCCGGCTTGGCATCATCCTGCCCACGTATTTCCTCTGCGGCATGATGGACGTGATGGTGGGACAGCTGCGGGGAATCGGCTACTCCATCATGCCCATGATCGTCTCGCTGACGGGGGCCTGTCTGCTGCGCATCGTATGGATCCTGACCGTGTTCGCTGCGAATCCCACGCTGAATATCCTGTATATTTCTTATCCCATTTCCTGGGGAGTTACCTTTGCCGTGCATATGGTCTGCTATCTGCTGGTGGCCCGGAAGAAACTGAAAAAATACGCGGCGTAGTTTTTTTCCGCGGCGATGAGTTTGGGATTTTTTATGTATTTTCCTTGCAAAAAGAAAGAAAAACGAAGATACTATGAGAGCACGCCCCGAAAGGAATCATCCTGAAGAAAAGGGCGAATGGCAAAAGGAGGAAAGAAAGATGGATCGCGTATACAATTTTTCCCCGGGACCTTCCCAGCTGGCGCTGCCCGTACTTGAAAAGGCACAGAAGGAGATGCTGTGTTACGGGAGTACCGGGATGTCTGTGATGGAGATGAGCCATCGCAGCAAGATGTATACCGACATCTACGATCAGACCGTGGCGGATCTGAAAGAGCTGATGGCCATCCCGGAGGACTATGAGGTGGTCTTCCTGCAGGGCGGCGCTACCCAGCAGTTTTCAGCCATTCCTCTGAACCTGATGGTCAATAAAAAGGCGGATTATATCGATTCCGGCAACTTCGCCCATCTGGCGGCGGAGGAAGCGAAACGCTACGGGCAGGTGAACGTGGTGGCCTCCAGCCGGGAGGATACCTATACCTATATCCCGGATGTAAAGGGCATCGCCTTCACGCCGGACGCGGATTACCTGCATATTACCCAGAACAATACCATTTACGGCACCCGGTACGTGGATCTGCCGGAGAGCAGCGCTCCCCTGGTCTGCGATGCCAGCTCCATGATCCTTTCCGAAGAGATGGACGTGAGCAAATACGGCGTCATCTACGCAGGAGCCCAGAAGAACATCGGCCCCAGCGGGCTGTGCGTGCTGATCGTCCGGAAGGATCTGCTGGGACGGACGATGGACATCTGCCCCAAGCTTCTGAACTGGCAGGTACAGGTCGAGAAGGGCAGCATGTACAACACTCCCAATACCTGGGGCATCTATGTGGCCGGGCTTACCTTCCAGTGGCTGAAGGAGCAGGGCGGCGTGGCGGCCATGGAAAAGATCAACATCGAGAAGGCCGCGCTGCTGTATGATTTCCTGGACAACAGCAAGCTGTTCAAGGCTACGGCCCAGCCGAAGTACCGCTCCCGCATGAATGTGACCTTCATCACAGGCGATCCGGATAAGGACGCGGCCTTTGTCAAGGCGGCCGCGGGTGCCGGCCTGGCGAACCTGAAGGGGCACCGTTCCGTGGGCGGCATGCGGGCCAGCATCTATAACGCCATGCCCCTGGAAGGCGTGCAGAAGCTGGTGGCCTTCATGAAGGAATTTGAGGCGCAGAACGCATAAGCACAGAAGGAGATAGGGACGTCATGTACAAGATTCAGACGCTGAACAAGATTTCCGATATCATCTATACGCAGCTGAACGCGGATTACGCTGTCAGCAGCGAGGAAACCGCGCCGGACGCGATTCTGGTTCGGTCCGCCGCGATGCATGAGATGGAGTTCGGCCCCGAACTGAAGGCCATCGGCCGGGCGGGCGCGGGCGTGAACAATATTCCCATTGACCGCTGCTCCAGGGAGGGCATCGTGGTCTTCAACACGCCGGGCGCCAATGCCAACGCGGTGGCGGAACTGGTGATCTGCGCGCTGCTGATGAGCGGCCGGAACGTGGCCGGCGGCATCGAGTGGGCCCGGACGCTGAAGGGCAAGGGCGCCGAAGTTGGCAAGCTGGTGGAAAAAGGCAAGAGTCAGTTTGTGGGTCCGGAGATGCGGGGCAAGACCCTGGCGGTCATCGGGCTGGGCGCCATCGGCGCGCGGGTGGCCAATGCGGCCAGCCGGGGCCTGGGGATGAATGTGGTGGGTTACGATCCCTTCATTTCCGTAGAAAGCGCCTGGAGCCTGAGCACCTCCGTTCACCGGGCGGCCTCCGCGGACGAAGCCATCGCCCGGGCGGATTATATTACCTTCCATGTGCCGCTGATCGATTCCACCAGGGGATCCATCAACGGGGAGATGATCGGCAAGATGAAGGACGGAGCCGTCATCCTGAACTTCAGCCGGGGAGAGCTGGCGGACAGCGCGGCTGTGCTGGAGGCGGTGGCTGCCGGCAAGCTGGGCGGATATGTCACGGACTTCCCCAGCGACGACATGCTCTGCCAGGACAAGGTGATCTGCATTCCCCATCTGGGCGCCAGCACGCCGGAGAGCGAGGAGAACTGCGCCAGCATGGCGGCGGCGGAAGTGAGGGATTATCTGGAAACAGGCTGCATCCACAACAGCGTCAACTTCCCGGAGATCCAGCTGGGCAAGCCGGAAGCGGCCAGAATCCTGGTGCTGCATGAAAATATCCCCAACACCATTTCGCCGATTTCTGCCGCTGTTTCCGCGGAGGGAATCAATATCGAAAACCTGATCAACAAGAGCAAAAAGGAGATGGCCGTGACGGTGATGGATGTTCCGGTGCTGCCGTCCGCCGGCGCCCTGGAGACGATTGCGAAGATTCCCGGCGTCTTCAGGATTCGCACCTTCGGCTGATTCAGGAAAACCGAAAATCAAGAGCGTCCCGCTGAGGGAAGCAAAAAGACCGGCAGGCGTTGGATTTTAACGCCTGCCGTTTTCCATTCTCCGCTGACTGCCTGGACATTGCCCGGAAAAAATCAAGGCTGGCATGAGCGTTTGGCGGATTGTGGTCTTTGTTCCGAACGTACGCCGCGATTACTGTTTCATGAGACCTGCCCCTGCGTTCCAGGCTTTTCCAACCTGTTCGCCGGAGACATAATACCCATGCTTAAACTGGTCAAAGGTCAGGGCATCCAGCTTCACGGGGTCAACCTTTCCTTTTTCATCCAGGACAGCTTCCTCGGCGGCGACATTGACGATTTTGCCGACGATGGCATACATATTCTCGGTATTGACAACTTCAGCAAGCTCGCATTCCATCACGACCGGGAATTCTTCTATAATGGGAGCATTGACATGTTCGCTTTTCACCGCATGATAGCCAGTGCGTTCAAACTTGTCTTCCATTTTGTTGCCGGAAGCGATGCCGAAAAAGTCCGCGACATCCATGTGCGCCCGATCGGCCAGCGCAACGGTAAACGCCTTTGTCTTCAGAAGATTCTGCGTGGTCTTATGGTCTTCATCAATGAACAGCGCAATTTTATCCATTGCGCAGATCATTCCCCAGGCTGCATTCATTACATTGACTTTCCCTGCTTCATCGTATGCGGCTACCATCAGAACAGGCATCGGATATACGGCCTGCAAAACACCCAGATTTTTCTTCATGAATCATTTCCTCCTTCTTTGTGCGGCCTCTTCGGCTGCTTCATGATAATGATTTATAAAGCCCCGGAGGGGCGCTTTTCATATTATTCCGCTGGCGTCCAGGGAGAGAGGTCGAGAGAAACCTTTTCACAGATCCAGCGGGTGCCGTCGGTGATCAGATGAATATGGTCGGGATACGGACGGGTATAGACGGTGGCGGCGTGATGAAGATCCAGGAAATAGGTGGATGCTGAGATTTCGGCGATACGCGGCGAATTGGTAATGATGGTCAGGGCCGGATGGATGGCGCTGAAAACCTCCTCCACCATGGCGAGCTTTCCGTGGTGGGGATAGCGCAGGATATCGGCGGCGAGAGGCTCCGGGCCCAGGGCCTCGTAAAGCTGCTTCTGGCCGCGGATCTCCATGTCCGCCATGATCAGCAGATCGCAGCTGCCGTAGCTGACCATGAACTGGGAGCTGCGGTCGTTTATGCTTTCCGCAGGATCGCTCTTCTGCCAGGAGAGGAAGGAAACCAGCCCGTCTCCCATCAGGTGATGGGACTCGTCCTCATAGGAAGTGACGAGAATGCCGTTTCCCTTGGCGTATTCCATGGCGGCGGTCATATGTTCGGTGGCATCCTCCGGGAAGCAGATCAGCAGTTCCGTGATGGGAATTTCCCGGTGAATCCAGGAGAAACCGTTCAGATGGTCATGGTGGGGATGGGTATTGAAGAGCTTGTCGATTTTTTCGATTCCCAGACATTTCAGGAGCGGGACAATTTCCTTCCTGGCCCGTTCGTCCCCGCAGTCCACCATCCAGACCTGATCCTGATAAAGAAAGATGGCGCAGTCCTGATCCCGGACGCAGGGGAACCAGACCTCCAGCAGGTCGTCCTCCGGGAAAAAGGAGAACTCGGGAAACGCGCCGGGATTCGAGATCCGGTCGATGACCTTCGGAATCGGCACAGGGGTAGGCGCGGGTGTCGGGGACGGCGTCGCGGTTGGCGTCGGCGTCGGGGTGGCTGTTGGTGTCACGGTTGGCGTCGGCGTGGGCGTCGGGGACGGCGTCGCGGTGGGCGTGGATATCGGGGTTGCGGCCGACGTCACGGTCGGCCTTGGCGATGGGGTCGGGGTTGCGGCCGGTGTCACGGCCGCCGTCGGTACCACCGTCGGTGAAGGCGCTGCGGTTGGCGTCCGGGATGCGGCGGACGTCGGCGCCGCGGTGGGCGCGGGCGTTTCGGCCGGTTGCAGCGTCGGGGTCGCCAGCGCGGGCAGCAAAAAGGCAGAGGGAGAAGCGGACGAACGGGGACCGGCCGCGGGCACCTCGGATAGCGCTGGAATGGAGAGGGAAGCCAGAAAAAACACAGCAAGGAGAGCAAAAAAAACAAATCGCTTCAAGAATATGTCCTTCCGTAAACAGGACCGGATCTAACGAAATCCGGCAGGACCGACGGTCCTGCCGCGGAGAATCGGAGAGAAGATCCGGCTGATCAGATTTTTATTGACAAAAACATGCGTCTATGATAAACTTTATGATTGCATCAGTATCGTCAGGATACTGGGACGCATTTTTGTGCGCTGCTATTTTACACGGGTCGGGGCCAAAAAGCAAGCGCGAAAAGAACGCCGCACACCGGGTTGACAGAAATTGAGGGGTGATTAGCTTCATGGTACACGAGGTCCAAATGGGTAAGCTCCGGAAGCGCATGAGTTTCTCCCGAATCGATGAGGTTCTGCAGATGCCGAACCTGATTGAGGTTCAGAAAAACTCCTATCAGCGTTTTCTGGATACTGATCTGCGAGAGGTGCTGGCTGATGTCTCGCCGATTACGGACTACAACGGCAATCTCGTGCTGGAATTTGTGGATTACTCGCTGGATGAACCGAAGAACTCCGTCGCCCGCTGCCGGGAACGGGATCTGACTTATGCCGCTCCGCTGAAAATCTTTGTCCGCCTGAAGAACCGGGAAACCGGGGAAATCAAGGAATCCGATGTGTTTATGGGCGATTTCCCGCTCATGACGGAACACGGAACCTTCATTATTAACGGTGCTGAGCGGGTTATCGTCAGCCAGCTGGTCCGCTCCCCCGGCGTCTATTTTGACGTGACGCTGGATAAGGCCGGGAAGCCCCTGTATTCCTCCCAGATTATCCCGAACCGGGGCGCCTGGCTGGAATACGAGACGGATTCCAATGACGTGCTGTGGGTTCGGATCGACCGGGCCAGGAAGCTGCCCATCACGGTGATCCTGCGGGCGCTGGGCCTGGGAACGGATCAGGAAATCCTGGACACCATGGGCAGCGATGAACGGCTGACCGCGACCATTGAAAAGGGCGACAACGCCAAGAGCCGGGAAGAGGGCCTGATCGAGATCTATAAGCGGCAGAAGCCCGGCGAGCCCGCCTCCCTGGAGAGCGCGACCAATCTGTTCAACTCCCTGTTCTTTGATCCCCGCAGGTATGACCTGATGCGGGTGGGCCGCTATAAATACAACAAGAAGCTTTCCATCGCCACCCGGATCCACAATCAGGTGGCCGCGGAGGATATTCTGAATCCCCAGACCGGCGAAGTGATGGTGAAGAAGGGAACGGCCATCGATCTGGAGACCGCCTGGGAAATCCAGAACGCGGGAATCAACTCCGTGGATGTGGACTGCGAAGGCGAGATTCGCCGCGTGGTGGGCAACAACTTCGTGGACGCATCCAGGTATCTTCCCTTCGATCCGAAGGAAGCGGGCGTGCTGGAGATGGTTCACTTCCCGACGCTGAAGAGCCTGATGGAGTCCGTGGAGCCCGACCAGCTTTTCGAGGCGGTGAAGGAAAACGTCACCGCGCTGGTGCCCAAGCACATTATCCCGGACGATATCATTTCATCAATCAGCTACATGCTGGGGCTGCCCTACGGCATCGGAACCACCGATGATATTGACCATCTGGGCAACCGGCGCCTGCGGAGCGTCGGCGAGCTGCTGCAGAACCAGATCCGCATCGGCCTGAGCCGGCTGGAGCGGGTGGTTCGGGAACGGATGAGCATCCAGGATTCCACGGACATGAAGCCCGGGGATCTGATCAATATCCGGCCCGTCAGCGCCGCCATCAAGGAATTCTTCGGCTCCTCCCAGCTGAGCCAGTTCATGGATCAGCCCAACCCCCTGGCGGAGCTGACCCACAAGCGCCGTCTGAGCGCCCTGGGCCCCGGCGGTCTGAACCGGGACCGGGCTTCTTTCGAGGTTCGGGACGTGCACTACAGCCACTATGCCCGGATCTGCCCCATCGAGACGCCTGAAGGTCCGAACATCGGTCTGATCGGTTCGCTGGCGACCTACGCCCGGATCAATCAGTACGGATTTATCGAGGCGCCCTATCGCCGGGTGGATAAGGAAACCTGCAAGGTGACCGATGAGATCCACTATATGACGGCCGATGAGGAAGACCAGTACAAGATTGCCACCGCTAACGAGCCGCTGAACCCGGACGGAACCTTCGTCCATGACCGGATTACCGTCCGCGACAAGGTGGAGATCGTTGAGGTTCCCGTGGCTCAGGTGGACTATATCGACGTAAGCCCCCGGCAGGTCGTATCCGTGGCCACCGCCATGGTTCCCTTCCTGGAGAGCGACGACGCCACCCGCGCCCTGATGGGATCCAACATGCAGCGTCAGGCCGTGCCGCTGCTGGTGCCCGAAGCGCCCCTGGTGGCCACGGGCATGGAATACCGGGCGGGCCACGACTCCGGCGTATGCCTCCTGGCCAAGGAGGACGGGGTGGTGGAGAAGGTGGACGCCAACCGGATTGTCATTCGGGACAACTTCGGCGAACGGCACACCTATCAGCTGACCAAGTTTGCCCGCAGCAACCAGAGCACCTGCATCAACCAGCGGCCCATGGTTTCCGCCGGCCAGAAGGTGGAAGCCGGAGACCTGCTGGCGGACGGCCCCTCCACCGAGAAGGGCGAGATCGGCCTGGGACGCAACGCGCTGATCGGATTTATGACCTGGGAAGGCTATAACTACGAGGACGCGGTGCTGCTGAGCGAGAAGCTGGTCAAGGAGGATATCTATACCTCCATTCATATTGAGGAATTTGAGTCGGAAGCCCGGGAAACCAAGCTGGGGCCGGAGGAGATTACCAGGGATATTCCCAATATCTCCGAGGATGCCATCAAGGATCTGGACGACGGCGGAATCATCCGCATCGGCGCCGAGGTCCATGCCGGGGATATCCTGGTGGGCAAGGTGACCCCCAAGGGAGAGACGGAGCTGACGGCGGAGGAGCGGCTGCTGCGCGCGATCTTCGGCGAGAAGGCCCGGGAGGTTCGGGATACCAGCCTGCGGGTGCCTCACGGAGAAGGCGGCATCGTGGTGGACGTGAAGATCTTCACCCGGGAGAACAAGGATGAGCTGAGCCCCGGCGTGAACCAGATGGTCCGTATTTATATCGCCCAGAAGAGAAAGATCTCCGTGGGCGACAAGATGGCCGGACGTCACGGAAACAAGGGCGTTGTGTCCCGGATCCTGCGGGAGGAGGATATGCCCTTCCTGCCGGACGGAACGCCGCTGCAGATCGTGCTGAATCCTCTGGGCGTTCCCAGCCGTATGAACCTGGGACAGGTGCTGGAGGTCCACCTGGGACTGGCCTGCCGTGCCCTCGGATGGCATATCGCCACGCCGGTTTTCGACGGCGCGACCTATGACGAGATCCTGGAGCAGCTGGAGCATGCGGAAGCGAAGATGGCCGCTCCGGAGGACGAGAGCGATCCCCATGTCACCGAATATCATTTCCATAACGGGCGGCCGCTGCGGCTGGACCTGGATGAAGAGGGAAAAGCGCTCTTCAAGCAGGGTAAGATCCGGGTACGGGACGGACGCACGGGTGACTACTTCGAAAACCCGGTTACGGTGGGCATCATGTACTTCCTGAAGCTGCACCACCTGGTGGACGATAAGATGCACGCCCGGTCCACCGGCCCCTACAGCCTGGTGACCCAGCAGCCCCTGGGCGGCAAGGCCCAGTTCGGCGGACAGCGCTTCGGCGAAATGGAAGTCTGGGCCCTGGAGGCCTACGGCGCCGCCAATACGCTGCAGGAAATCCTGACGGTTAAGAGCGACGACACGGTGGGCCGCGTTAAGACCTACGAGGCCATTATCAAGGGACAGAATATTCCCACCCCCGGCGTTCCGGAAAGCTTCAAGGTGCTGCTGAAGGAAATGCAGGCTCTGAGCCTGGATGTCCGGGTGCTGGACAAGGACGGCAACGAGGTCGAGATCCCCGAGCTGGATCCGGAAGACATGCCCGTCCAGAATACCGCGCCCAGGTCCGGCGCCAACCGGCTCCATATTCCCGAAGAGGAGGAAGAACCGGAGGAGGAGGACGAGGAAACCGAGCGGGCGGCGGAAGAAGCCTTCAATATGTCCGCGGAGGACCTGGACTTTGGCGAGACGGAACAGGACGAGGACTTCTCGCTGGATGAAACCGGGTTGGAGGAGGATGATCTGGAGGACTTTGGCACTGCCGATCTGTCCGACCTGAGTCTGGATGACGACGATCTGTAATGGATCATGACGAATGCATTTTTCTGATTTTCCCCGCCGCTGACGGCGGCACGCCCCGGGAGACGGGCTGGAGCAGTCCTTCTTCCGGGGAAGGGGGAATGGTTTTTCTGACATACGAAGGGAGAGTGGAGCCTTTTGTTTGAGCTTTCCAATCTTGATTCCATCCAGATCGGCATGGCTTCCCCGGAGCAGATTCTCGCCTGGTCCCACGGCGAGGTAACCAAACCCGAAACGATTAACTACCGCACCCTGAAGCCGGAACGGGACGGCCTGTACTGCGAGCGCATCTTCGGGCCCACCAAGGACTGGGAGTGCAACTGCGGAAAATACAAGCGGATCAAGTTTAAGGACAAGGATAAGATCTGCGACAAGTGCGGCGTGCAGGTGACGAGAGCCAAGGTGCGCCGGGAGCGGATGGGCCACATTGAGCTGGCTGCCCCGGTGAGCCACATCTGGTATTTCAAGGGTATTCCCAGCCGGATGGGCATGCTGCTGGACATCAGCCCCAGGAACCTGGAAAAGGTGCTGTACTTTGCCAACTTTATCGTGCTGGATCCCGGCAACAGCGATGAGACGGGACTGAAGCAGTATGAACTGATCAATGATGCCCGGTATCGGGAAGTGGAAGCCCGGTGCGGCAAGGGCTCCTTCGTGGCCAAGATGGGCGCGGAAGCGGTGCAGGACATGCTGAAGGCCCTGGACCTGGATAAGCTAAGCGCCGATCTGAAGGCGGAAATCGCCCAGCTGACGGAGAAGGAGCGGGAGCGGGAGACTGAAGGACAGAAGCGGGCCCGGGCAGTAAAACGCCTGGAGGTTGTGGAGTCCTTCCGGACCAGCCATAATAAGCCGGAATGGATGATCCTGACCATTGTGCCGGTGATTCCGCCGGATCTTCGCCCCCTGATTCAGCTGGACGGCGGCAGGTTTGCCACCTCCGATCTGAACGATCTGTACCGCCGGGTCATCAACCGGAATAACCGGCTGAAGCGGCTGCTGGAGCTGGGCGCGCCGGACATCATCGTCCGGAATGAGAAGCGCATGCTGCAGGAGTCCGTGGACGCCCTGATCGACAACGGCCGCCGCGGACGTCCGGTGACGGGCCCCGGGAACCGGGCGCTGAAGAGCCTCAGCGATCTGCTGCGGGGCAAGCAGGGCCGCTTCCGCCAGAATCTGCTGGGCAAGCGGGTCGACTATTCCGGACGTTCGGTTATCGTCGTTGGCCCCGAACTGAAGCTGTATCAGTGCGGCCTGCCCAAGGAGATGGCGCTGGAGCTGTTCAAGCCCTTCGTCATGGAGCGGCTGGTCAGCCTGAAGATCTGCCACAATGTGAAGAGCGCCAAGCGGGCGGTGGAGAAGGTGCGCCCCGAGGTGTGGGATATTCTGGAGGAAGTGATCCGGGATCATCCCGTGCTGCTGAACCGTGCGCCAACCCTGCACCGGCTGGGCATTCAGGCCTTTGAGCCCATCCTGGTGGAGGGCAAGGCCATCAAGCTGCATCCCCTGGCCTGTACCGCCTTCAACGCCGACTTCGACGGCGACCAGATGGCCGTGCACGTGCCGCTGAGCATGGAAGCCCAGGCGGAAGCCCGCTTCCTGATGCTGGCGCATAACAATATTCTGAAACCCCAGGACGGCCGGCCCGTTATCTCCCCCTCTCAGGACATGGTTATCGGCTGCTACTACCTGACCATCGTCAATGAGAACGCCAAGGGCGCGGGCAGAGTTTTCGCCTCCGAGGATGAAGCGATTATTGCTTACTCCCTGGAGCAGATCACCCTGCAGAGCCCCATCAAGGTCCGCATTCAGCGGAGCTTCGGCGGAGAGACCGGGTATAAGCTGATTGACACCACCCTGGGAAGGCTGATCTTCAATGATGCCATTCCCCAGAATCTGGGCTTCCGGAAGCGGGAATGCCTGGACGATATGTTCCAGCTGGAAGTGGACGAGCTGGTGGGCAAGAAGCAGCTGAACTCCATCGTGGACATGTGCTTCCATACCCAGGGCGAGCATCGGACCGCACAGGTACTGGACCAGATCAAGGCGCTTGGATACAAGTATTCCACCATCGGCGCCATCACCGTGTCCGTGTCCGACATCAAGGTGCCTCCCATGAAGGAGGCCATGCTGGCGGAGGCGGACGAGCAGGTGCGGAAGGTGAACAATCTGTTCCGCCGCGGTCTGCTGAGCGAGGATGAGCGGTACCAGCGGGTCATCAAGATCTGGGGCGACTGCACCGCCGACCTGCGGGAGCAGATCCTGCCCAACCTGGACAAGTTTAACCCCATCCGCATGATGACCGACTCCGGAGCCCGTGGTTCCAGTCAGCAGGTTTCCCAGCTGGCCGGCATGCGCGGCCTGATGGCTTCTCCTACGGGTAAAACCATCGAGCTGCCCATCCGCGCGAACTTCCGCGAAGGCCTGACGGTGCTGGAGTTCTTCCTGAGCTCTCACGGAAGCCGGAAGTCCCTGGCCGATACCGCGCTGCGTACGGCTGACTCTGGTTACCTGACCCGCCGTCTGGTGGATGTCAGCCAGGAAGTGATCGTGCGGGAAGAGGACTGCTTCGCCGCCCGGAACGAGAAGGTTCGCGGCATCATCGTCAGCGAGCTGATGATTGGCCGGCAGAGCGTGGAAAGCCTGGAGGACCGCCTCCGCGGCCGGACCGCGGCGGAGGACATCCTGGACCCCGTAACGGGACAGGTGCTGGCGCATCAGAATGAGCCCATCGACTATAAGAAGGCGAAGGAAATCGTGGCCGCCGGCCTGACCCGGGTGCCGGTCCGGTCCGTGCTGACCTGCCGGACCGAAAACGGCGTATGCGCCCGCTGCTACGGAGAGAATATGGCCCACGGCGGCAAGGTGGATGTGGGCGAAGTGGTTGGTATTATCGCGGCTCAGGCCATCGGCGAGCCCGGTACCCAGCTGACCATGCGTACCTTCCATACGGGCGGTATCGCCGGCGCGGACGACATCACCCAGGGTCTTCCCCGGGTTGAGGAACTGTTCGAAGCCCGGAAGCCGAAGCGCGACGCCATCCTGGCGGAAATCTCCGGACAGGTCTCCCTGCAGGAGACCAAAAAGAAGCGGCTCCTGGTGATCACCTCCGATGAGGATCCCAACGAGCAGAAGAGCTATCAGATCACCTACGGAAGCCGGCTGAAGGTGGCGGAAGGCGATCATGTGGAGGCCGGAGACGAGCTGACTGAAGGCTCCATTAATCCCCATGACCTGCTGCGGATCCTGGGCGTAAAGGCGGTGCAGGAGTATCTGCTGCGCGAAGTTCTGAGCGTTTACCGCCTCCAGGGCGTTGGCGTGAGCGACAAGCACATCGAGATCATCATCCGCCAGATGCTGCGGAAGGTCAGGGTCGAGGACAGCGGGGATACGGATCTGCTGCCCGGAACCCTGGTGGATATCTTCCGGTTTGAGGAAGCGAACCAGAAGGCCATTCTCAGCGGCGGAACGCCCGCGATTGCCAAGCGCATCCTGCTCGGAATCACGAAGGCCTCCCTGGCTACGGAAAGCTTCCTGAGCGCCGCTTCCTTCCAGGAAACCACAAGGGTGCTGACGGAAGCCGCCATCCATGGCAAGATCGATCCGCTGATCGGTCTGAAGGAAAACGTCATTCTCGGAAAGCTGATTCCTGCAGGAACCGGCATGAGGCGGTACAAGGATATCGAACTGAAGGATTCCTACAGCTTCTAAAACAATTCCCCCCTCTGGCGAGCCAGAGGGGGGTTTTAGGAAAGGGAATATGATTAAAGAAGTAAGAATTCAGACGGTCGGAGACCTGATGCCCCTGCTGACGGAGCAGGAATACCGGAAGGACCTGGATCGGAACCGGAGCTCCTATCTCTACAGGGGAATGCCGAACGTGGAATACCGGATGGTCACCAGCCTGCGGCGGAACTGCAAGCAGCTGCAGAAAACCCTGGAGCCGGCCATCCTGCAGAACTTTTCAAAATACGCGGTGCGGCAGGATCCTCTGGTGGCGAGGAATATCTGGCAGTGCATGATTACAGGCCAGCACAACGGACTGCCCACCCGCCTGCTGGACTGGAGCCAGAGCCCGCTGGTGGGGCTGCATTTCGCCGTCACGGAAGAGAATCTGGAGGCCATGGAGGATCATGACTGCATGGTCTGGCGGATAGACATGCAGGAACTGTTCAGCCTGCTTCCGGAGCGGTATCAGAACGCGGAGAAGAGGACCCAAAGCAGTATTTTCAATATCAAGATGCTTTCCGGCATTACGGAATCCCTGGAGCAGTACGACAAGGATATGAAGGATCAGGCCATGGTGATCATAGAGCCCCCAAGCACCAACGACCGGATCATCAACCAGTATTCCTTCTTTTCCATCATCCCCACGGACATGACGGATATTGAGGGCTTTTTGAACCGGCGGACCGAGCATACGGTGAAGTATATCATTGACCGGCATCTGCGCTGGCGGGTGCGGGATATGCTGGACCAGCTGAACATGAGTGAACGGATTATTTATCCG
Source organism: Clostridia bacterium (assembly GCA_017412715.1). Classification (GTDB taxonomy): domain Bacteria; phylum Bacillota; class Clostridia; order Christensenellales; family Aristaeellaceae; genus Aristaeella. The sequence continues at coordinate 35,263 of JAFPWU010000031.1, read as the reverse complement.
GGCCTGGACGGACTGAGCAAGTGGATAGCCAGGCATTATTACGTGAAGTGACCTGCCGGAGCCGCAGGTTCCGGGATTCCCCCGAGCCATCACGGCCGGATGTCCCGGCGCCGCGGATTTCACGGTTCCGCCCCGGATGGCCGAAAGCTGGGGCGGAAGGTCAGGGAAAAAAGATGTGGCGGTCGGAGACAGAATTTTCGCCGGAGTGGGAGAGACCGTCGGTATTCATCACATAAAAGGACGTCAGGTGGGGAAAATATCAGAAATGGTCACGGAATTGGATGCGGCGGTGTATTGCAGCGTGCAGGACGAGCGCCGATCCGTTCGCTTCCGGCATTCCCGGCCTTTGCCCGGACGAGGTTTGTCAGGCCGGCTCTCCGGAAATGACCGCCGGAGGGGAATCGATCCGCGCTTCCTGAAAAAACGGGCGGATTGAGTCAGAACAGAGGCGGATTGCCGCCTTTACAATCCTGAAAATCCATGTATAATAACGTCATCCCTGTTTTCCTGCCGGGGCTGGAGCCCCGAAGGGGAAAGAAAGGCGGGGATGACATTTTTTTGCGGCGGGGATCCTGCGGGAATCCTGAACGGAGGGAAGTCAGCGATGATTCTGACCATGGATGTGGGAAACACCAACATCAAGACCGCGCTGTTTGACGGCAAGGAAATGTACAAATACTGGCGCATGTCCACCAATATCAATTCCACATCGGACGAATACGGCGTCCGCCTCTCGTCCATGTTCGCCCACGAAGGGGTACCGCTCTCCAGCGTGGAGGGAATCGTAGTTTCTTCCGTGGTGCCCACGGTCAATTTCACCATTGAGCGCATGCTGCAGAACTATTTCGGGAAGACGCCCCTGTTTGTGGCCCCGGGCATTAAGACCGGGATCAATCTCCGGTATGAGAATCCCCGGGAGCTGGGTAGCGACCGGATCGCCAACGCGGTGGCGGCCTACGCGGAATACGGCGGGCCCACCATCTTCATCGACTTCGGCACGGCCACCACCTTCGGCGTGGTGGATGAGGGAGGCAGCTTCCTCGGCGGCCTGATCTGCCCGGGAATCAAGCTGAGCAGCGAGGCCCTGGTGACGGGGACTGCGAAGCTGCCCCGATTCGAGTTTGTCCGCCCTGAATCGGTCATCGGCAGAACGACCCTGACCAACCTGCAGAGCGGCATGTACTACGGCTATGTGGGCTTGATCCGGAATATTGTCCGGAAGATCAAGCAGGAGCTGGGCCGGGAAGCCTTTGTGGTGGCCACCGGAGGCATGGCGGTGCTGATCGAGGAGGAGACCCAGTCCATCGATAAGCTTGACGGGCTGCTGACGCTGAAGGGCCTTCGGATCATCTATGAGCGGAACCAGAAGAGCTGAGGCTTTCGGGCCGATCCACCGAATTCCGAGGCGCTGAGACGGATGTGGCGCAGGAAAGAAGAGAGAAGGAGAGAAGGGACATGAAAGAGGTTGTACTGGGACTGCTGGGGCTTGGCAACATCGGCGGCGGCGTATGGGATCTGATCCGGGAATTCGGGGAGGAGACTGCCCTGCGCACGGGATATTCCCTGCGGGTGAAAAAGGCGCTGGTGCTGGATAAAAAGATCCACGGAGGCAAGGAGGTGCCCGAGGAGGTTCTGACGACGGACAAGGCGGATATCCTGGAGGATCCGGAGATTCAGATCGTCTGCGAATTCCTGGGGGGCGAGCAGCCGGCTGCCTCGATGATGCTGCGGGCGCTGGAAAACGGAAAGTCCGTGGTGACCGCCAACAAGATGGCCCTCTCCCTGCATTTTGACGAGCTGCGTGCCATGGCCGGGAAAACAGGCGCCGGGCTGTACTATGAAGCCAGCGTGGGAGGCGCCATCCCCATCATTACCTCGATCCAGAGCCCCCTGATTGCCAACCATGTGGAGCAGATCATGGGGATCGTCAACGGTACGACCAACTATATCCTGACCCGGATGGCCGCGGAGGGCGCGGACTACGGGACGATCCTGAAAGACGCGCAGCGACTGGGGCTGGCGGAGCCGAACCCGGCGGCGGACGTGGAGGGCATGGATGCCGCCTACAAGCTGAGCATCCTCGGCTCCCTGGCGTTCCATAACCGGGTCTATGTGGAGAATATCTATCGGGAAGGCATTACGAAGATTTCCCCGGAGGACATTGCCTTCGGCCGGGAGATGGGCTATGTGCTGAAGCTGCTGGCCATCGGCAAGGACAACGGGGATTCCATTGAGGCCCGGGTGCATCCGGCCTTCCTGCCGGCGGATCATCCCCTGGCCCGGGTGGACGGCTCGCTGAACGCGGTGTACCTGTACGGCCATTCCTTCAAGGACATGATGCTGGAAGGCCGGGGGGCCGGGGACGCGCCCACGGCCAGCGCCATCGTGGGGGACATCATCCAGGCGGCGAGCCATGAGGTGCATCCGATGCCCTACCTGAGGCAGAACCCCGTTCCCGTGGCGGATGACTGGCAGAGCAAGTACTTCATCCGGATGGCGGCCAAGGACGCCCCCGGCGTACTGGCGGAGGTAATGGGCCTGCTGGCCGGGGAGGGAATCTCCGTCTCCGCCATGATGCAGAAGCACGCGGTGCCGGGCGGAAAAGCGATGATCATCGTCATTACCCATACCGCGCCGGAAAGCGCGGTGCAGCGGGTGGTGAAGGCGCTGAATCCTGAAATCTGTCAGGTGGAAAATGTCATCAGGGTGGAAGGATAAAGAAGACTGAAATGGAAAAGTGGGTGTTCTTTGACCTGGACGGAACGCTGACCCGCTCCGAGGAGGGGATCTGGAACTGCGCCCGGTATGCGGCGGAGCGGATGGGCTTTCCCCTGCCGGATGAGGAGACGCTGAAGAAATGGATCGGACCGCCGCTGATCTGGTCCTTCCGGAACCTGATGGGCATGACGGAAGAGCAGGCCTGGGAGGCGCAGAAGATCTATCGGGAGCGGTATACCACCGTCGGAAAATATGAAAACCGGGTCTATCCCGGCATCCGGAACCTGCTGCGGGCCCTGCGGAGCGCGGGGGTGCACCTGGGCGTGGTGACCGGGAAGCCGGAAGCCCCGACCCGGGACATCCTGGCCCACTTTGGCCTGTGGAAATTCATGGAGCGGCTGGCCTGCGCTACCGATGCCAAGGCGGAAAAGGATCATCTGATCCGTTCCGTGATGCCGGAAGGGGCGGCGGAGGTCTGGATGGCGGGAGACCGGAAATACGATATGGAAGGCGGCGTCGGAGCCGGGGTTCATACCCTGGGCGTCACCTGGGGATACGGCAGCGAGGAGGAGCTGCGGACCGCCGGGGCGGAACGGATCGCCCATACCCCCTGGGAGGCGGCGGAGATCCTCTGCCCCGGAGCGGAGAAACCGAAGGGGGCCTTCCTGAGCATGGAAGGGCTGGACGGCTCCGGCAAGAGCACCCAGATCGAGAAGCTGACGGACACCCTGGACCGGTACGGATTCGAAGTGGTCCATTCCCGGGAACCCGGCGGGACGCCCATCGGGGAGAAGATCCGGGAGATTCTGCTGAGCCGGGAAAACGAAGAAATGACGGACGTGACGGAAGCCCTGCTTTACGCCGCGGCCAGGGCCCAGCATGTGAGGGAGAGGATCCGTCCCGCCGTGAAGGACGGAAAGGTGCTGCTGTGCGACCGCTTCCTGGACTCCTCCGTGGCCTATCAGGGGGGCGGAAGGAGGCTGGGGGTGGACCAGGTGCTGGCCATCAACCGCCCGGCCGTGGAGGACACGCTGCCCCTGCTGACGGTGTACCTGGATCTGGACTACCGCACCAGCCTGCGGCGGCGCAGCGAAGCCAGCCAGCTGGACCGGCTGGAGGCGGAAAAGGAAGACTTTCATGCCCGGGTGGAGGCGGGATATCATGAGCTGATCTCCCGAAATCCGGAAAGATATGCGGCGGTGGACGCCCGGGGAGACCGGGAGGAGATCGCGGGAAAGATCGCGGAGCGGGTTCTGGAAAAGCTCATGGCAGAGGAGACATAAGGTGAGCCAGCGGGTCGTGGTTGGAATGAGCGGAGGCGTGGATTCCTCCGTGGCCGCCCTGCTTCTGAAGGAACAGGGCTATGATGTGGTCGGTGTCTTCATGAAGAACTGGGAGGAGGAGGACGATACCGGAGCCTGTACGGCGGAGAATGACTGGCGGGATGTGCGGGAGGTCTGCGGCCTGATCGACATTCCCTGCTACAGCGTAAACTTCGCCAGGGAATACTGGGACCGGGTGTTTTCCTATTTCCTGAAGGAATACCAGGCGGGCCGGACGCCGAATCCGGACGTGCTGTGCAACCGGGAGATCAAGTTTCGGGCCTTTCTGGATTTTGCCATGAGCCTGGGGGCTGAACGCATGGCCACCGGGCATTTCGTCCGGCGGGACGAAGCGGGACACCTGATCCGGGGAACTGATCCCGGCAAGGACCAGAGCTACTTCCTCTACATGGTACATCAGGAGCAGCTTCGCCGGTCCCTCTTTCCCGTGGGGGGGCTGACGAAGACGGAGGTGCGCCGGATTGCGGAGGAGCGGCGCCTGCCCGTCAGCCGCAAGAAGGACTCCACCGGCGTATGCTTTATCGGGGAGCGCAATTTCAAGAAGTTCCTGTCGGAATATCTGCCCGCCCGGCCGGGGGACATGGTTTCCACGGAAGGGGAAACCGTGGGACGGCACGACGGACTGATGTACTATACCCTGGGGCAGCGCCGCGGGCTGGGTATCGGAGGCCGGGGAGACGGCAGGTCCTGGTTTGTGGTGGGAAAGGATCTGGAGCATAACCGGCTGCTGGTCGCCCAGGGGGAGGACCATCCGCTGCTGTACAGCAGCCTGTGCCTGGCGGAGGATGTGACCTGGGTCGGGGAGGCTCCGGCCCGGAAGGGCGAAACCTTCCGATGCACGGCCAAATACCGCTACCGCCAGCCGGATCAGCCGGTGGAGGTAACCTGGGAAGAGGAGAACCTGCTGCGCATCAGAAGCCTGCAGCCCCAGCGGGCGGTGACCCCGGGGCAGAGCGCGGTGCTCTATGACGGGGAGCGCTGCCTGGGGGGCGGCATCGTCACCCGGGTGCTGGACGCCGGAAAAATCAGTATTTGACGAAAGAATCCGACTATGATAGAATACATTGAATTTTGAAGCATAAGGGAGGGATTTCCCATGGAGCACATTCAGACCCTGAATACCCGGAACCTCTGCGAGAGTGCGAAGAACGGCGGATGCGGCGAATGCCAGACTTCCTGCCAGTCCGCCTGCAAGACGAGCTGCGGCATCGCCAACCAGCAGTGCGAAAACAAGGCTGAAAACAAATAAACAAGGCCTGTAAGAATGCCGCCGTTCCGGCGGCATTTTTTATGGAAACGCGGAGAAAATGTCCCCGGGGACCGAAATCCGCCTGGGCGGGGGCCTGACATGCATCGCCTGAGCGCAGCGATTTTATCCCGAAGGGAATCAGTCAGCGTTTCCCTATCATCATCAGGGAGTTTTGCGTATGATTCATCAATATCAGTTTGACGGGCTGAACATCGTGCTGGATGTCTGCTCCGGCGGGGTTCATCTGGTGGACGAGATTGCCTACGATATGATCGCCCGGTACGAAACGGAGCCCAGGGAAGGGATCCTGGCGGCCATGAAGGAAAAGTACGGGCAGCGGGAGGATGTTACGGAGGCGGATCTGGCCGCCTGCTATGACGAAATTACCGCCCTGAAGGACGCGGGACAGCTCTTCTCCGAGGATACCTTTGAGCCCATGGCCGGAGCCCTGAAGCAGAAGACGGCCGGGGTGGTGAAGGCTCTCTGCCTGCACGTGGCGCATACCTGCAATCTGAACTGCTCCTACTGCTTCGCCAGCCAGGGAAAGTACCACGGGGATCGGGCGATCATGTCCTTTGAGACGGGAAAGCAGGCCCTGGACTTCCTGATCCGGAATTCCGGCAGCCGGCGAAATCTGGAGGTGGACTTCTTCGGAGGCGAACCCCTGATGAATTTCCAGGTGGTCAAGGATCTGGTGGCCTATGCCCGCTCCATCGAGAAGGAGCACGGGAAGAACTTCCGCTTCACCCTGACCACCAACGGCGTTCTGATTGACGAGGACGTGATTGATTTCGCCAACCGGGAGTGCGCCAACGTGGTGCTGAGCCTGGACGGCCGGAAGGAAATCCACGACCGGTTCCGGGTGGACTATGCCGGAAACGGCTCCTGGGAGAAGATTGTGCCCAAATTCCAGCGGCTGGTGGAGGCCAGGGGCGGGAAAAACTACTATATGCGCGGAACCTTTACCCACGCGAATCCCGACTTCCTGAAGGATATCCAGGTCATGCTGGACCTGGGCTTTACGGAACTGAGCATGGAGCCGGTGGTCTGTGCCGAAGGGGACCCCTCCGCCCTGACGGAGGAGGATCTGCCCGTGGTGATGCGGCAGTATGAGGACCTGGCCCGGCTGCTGGTGCAGCGCAGGAGGGAAGGCCGGCCCTTCACCTTCTATCACTATATGATCGACCTGTCCGGCGGCCCCTGCGTCTACAAGCGGATCTCAGGGTGCGGCTCCGGCACGGAATACATGGCCGTGACCCCCTGGGGGGATCTGTACCCCTGCCATCAGTTCGTGGGGGAGGAAAGCTTCCGGCTGGGGGATATCTGGAACGGGGTCACGAATACCGCGGTCCGGGAGGAATTTGCGGCCTGCAATGTCTATGCCCGGGAGGAATGCAGATCCTGCTGGGCCCGCCTGTACTGCTCCGGGGGCTGCGCGGCCAACGGATACCACGCCACGGGCTCGGTTCGCGGGGTCTACAAAACCGGCTGCGAGCTGTTCAAAAAAAGAATGGAATGCGCCATCTGGGCGGAAGCGGTCAAAGCCCGGGAAACCTGACGCGGCTGAAACCTCCGCCTATCACAGGAGACAGATATGAGAAGAGCGCTTGCCCTGCTGCTGTTGCTGCTGGCCCTGACGCCCCTGCCTGCGCCGGGGGAGGAAGCCTGTCCTCCCCGGACCTACGAGAGCTTTGATCACAGGGCCTATTTCGCCTATGAATCCGACTCCCTGAAGTATAAGATCGAAACCTTCAACATCCATGGGATCCGGTGCTTTCTGACCAAGGTATGGGTTCAGGATCCGGAGCATCAGATCCGGAAGGCCACCTCCACCTGGGGAAAGGATATCCAGCTGCCGAAAAAGATGGCCATGACGGTGCCGGGGGCGGCGCTGGCCATCAACGGAAGCGGGTACTGGAGCCCGGTCTATCCGGACGTGCCGGACCATTACCCTGGCCAGGTCTCCGATTACTACTATACGCCCTGGGGCTCCCTGACCGTGACGGACGGGGAGGTGCTGCGCAATCTGACGGAGATTCCCTATGTGGGTCTGACCCTGGAGCGGGACGGGCTGGTGATGTATACCGGGGCGCGCACCGAGGAGGTGCTGGCCCGCTCCCCGAGCCAGACCTGGAGCTTCCGGGAGCTTTGTCCCCTGCAGATGAAGGGGGAAATCCTGACGCCGACGGACTGGGAATTCGCCAGAAGGAAAGCCCGACGGACGGTCATCGGCCGCGTGGACCGCAATAACTACCTGATCCTTTCCGTATCCAATGACGGAGGACTGGGCCTTACGCTCCACGAGGTGAACAATTTCTTTCAGAAGTATTTCGAGCTGGAGTGGCTGTTTAATCTGGACGGAGGACCATCCTCCGCTCTGCTGGCCCGGAAGAAGGGGGCCCGCAGCATGCGCCTGATTATGGGAGGAAAAGCGAAGGATATCGACGTTTTGGTATTTACGGAACAGGGAGGGAACTGAGAAATGAAGATCACCTTTCTCGGGGCGAATCATGAGGTGACGGGCAGCCGCACGCTGCTGGAATGGCGGGAAGGCCGCTACCTTCTGGTGGATGAAGGAATGACCCAGGGCGACAATGAGTACGAAAACGCGCCGCTTCCCGTCTCTCCGAAGGAGATCGAGATGGTGCTGCTGACCCACGCCCATATCGATCACAGTGGGATGCTGCCGCTGCTGGTGAAGCAGGGATTTCGCGGAAAGATCTTTGCCACCCGGGAAACCTCGAACCTCTGCGCCATCATGCTGGCGGACAGCGCCAACATCCAGGAGAAGGACGCGGAATACCAGACCAAAAAGAATCTGCGCGTGGGGAAGGAAGCGGTGGAGCCCCTGTATACGCTTGAGGACGCGGAGGAGGCACTCCGTCTTTTCCGCCCCTGCCCTTACGGGCAGATCCTTCCCGTAGAGGAAGGGCTTTCCATCCGCTTCACGGATGCCGGGCACCTGCTGGGCTCCGCCTCGGTGGAATGCTTCCTGCGGGAGGGGGACCGGGAGGTGACGGTAGCCTTCAGCGGGGATATCGGAAACACGGATCAACCCATTATCAAGGATCCCTGTCCCCTGGAGGGGGCGGACTACCTGATGATGGAGTCCACCTACGGCAGCCGGCTGCATGAACGGCCCATGGATCCGATTCCCTTCCTGGTGGAAACCCTGAAGAGGACCTTCGCCCGGGGCGGCACGGTGGTGATTCCTTCCTTCGCCGTGGGGCGCACCCAGGAGCTGCTCTATTTCTTCCGGGAGATCAAGCAGCAGGGGCTGCTGCCGGAATACCCGGAGTTTCCGGTCTATGTGGACAGCCCCCTGGCCAATGAGGCCACGGCCATCTTCCTGCAGTGCGATGTCAGCTGCCTGGACGAGGAGGCCAGGGCCATCATGCGGGAGGGGGAAAACCCCATCTGGTTTGACGGGCTGAAGACCATCGTGTCCGCGGATGAATCGAAAGCCCTGAACGAGAACGGAGAAATCAAGGTGATCATCGCCTCCGGGGGCATGTGCGAAGGCGGCCGGATTCGGCATCACCTGAAGCATACCATCTGGAATCCGGACAATACGATCCTGTTCGTGGGCTATCAGGCCAACGGCACCCTGGGCCGGATCATCTACGACGGGGCGAAACGGGTCAAGATCCTGGGAGAGGAGATCGAGGTCAAGGCGGAAGTGACCCTGCTGAACGGCGTTTCCGGCCACGCGGACCGGGAAGGGCTGCTGCGCTGGGCGGAATCCATCCGCCGCAGACCTCAGCGCATCTTCGTGAACCACGGGGATGATGAATCCTGCGAGGCGCTGGCCCAGGGGCTGACGGAGCGGCTGGGCATTCCTGCGGAGGCGCCTTACTCCGGCTCCACCTTCGACCTGCTGAAGGGGGAGTGGATCCGGCTGGAGCCCCCTGTCCGGAGAAAGAAGGAAAAGCAGAAGCCCCAGAAGAAGGCGGCCGCAGGATCGGATGATTACCGGCAGCTGGTTTCCGCCGCGGAGGCGCTGCTGGCCAGGGTCCGGGGCATGGATGGGTATGCCAACGGGGAGCTGCGGAAGCTGCGGAAACAGATCGAGGAACTGATGGAAACAGACTGATGGACTGCGGCTGCGGAAGGCGGCCGCAGTCTTCATAAAAATGTTTTAAGACGGAGATCGGACAGAAAACGGGGAAACGCGGATCCGCGGACCCTGTAAGGGCATGGGAGGGCAGCCATGATCATTTCGAAGGAGAAGAACCGGCTGGTGATCCGCCGGGGGGAAGAACTGCTCTGGGTGGAAGCCTGGGGGGAGAACAGCCTGCGGATCCGGGCCACCCGGAGAGACGGGATGAGCGGCCGGGACTGGGCGCTGATGGAACCGGTGGCGGACACGGAGCCGGAAATCACGGTGGAGACCGTGGATGTAACCGAACCCTGGTACCGGGACCGGCCGGACCGGCACCGCTCGGCGGAAATCGCGCAGATCCGGAACGGAAAGATCCTGGCCCAGGCGGATGAGGAAGGCTGGCTTACCTTCCGGAACGACCGGGGGGATCTGCTGACGAAGGAATACTGGGGCCAGAGGAACCGGATCAGCGGTTACTGCCTGCCCCTGCGGATCGATGCCCGGGAATTCAGGCCGCTGATGGGCACGGACGATTATGAGCTGAAGGCCCGGTTTGAGGCCTTTGACGGGGAGAAAATCTTCGGCATGGGGCAGTATCAGATCGGCCAGCTGGATAAGAAGGGCTGTGTGCTGGAGCTGGCCCACCGCAACAGCCAGGCCTCCGTGCCCTTCTATGTTTCCAGCCGGGGATACGGCTTCCTGTGGAATAATCCGGCCATCGGCCAGTGCGCCTTCGGCATGAACCGGACGGAATGGACCGCCCGGTCCTGCAAGGAGCTGGATTACTGGATTACCGCCGGGGATACCCCGTCGGAGATCGAGCAAAACTACTCCGCCGTGACGGGGCGCGCGCCCATGATGCCGGAGTACGGCATGGGCTACTGGCAGTGCCGCCTGCGGTACAGAAGCCAGGAGGAAGTGCTGCGGGTGGCCCGGGAGCATAAGCGGAGGGGCTATCCCCTGGATGTGATCGTGGTGGACTTTTTCCACTGGCCCCTGGAGGGCGATTTCCGGTTTGATCCCCGCTTCTTCCCGGATCCTGCCGGCATGGTCCGGGAGCTGCGGGAAATGGGCATTGAAACGGCGGTCTCCGTCTGGCCGACGGTGGATAAGCGGTCCGCGAACCATGCCCGGATGAAGGAGCGGGGTCTGCTGGTCCGCGATGACCGGGGCATGGATTTCCAGAACACCTGGGTGGGGGAAACTGCGATCTATGACACGACCAATCCGGAAGCCCGGAAGTTTGTATGGGACGCCTGCAGGGAAACCTATTATGACCGGGACGGCGTTCGGATCTTCTGGCTGGATGAGGCGGAGCCGGAGTTTGGCACCTATGAGTTTGACCTGTACCGCTACCACGAGGGGCCGGCGCTGCAGGTGAGCAATCTCTATCCCAAATGCTATGCCCAGGGCTTCTATGAGGGCATGAAGGCCGCGGGACAGGAGGAGGTTATGAGCCTCGTCCGCTGCGCCTGGGCGGGAAGCCAGCGCTACGGGGCGCTGACCTGGAGCGGGGATATCTCCTCTACCTGGCGATCTTTCCGGGAGCAGCTGCAGGCGGGCCTGTCCATGGGCATGGCGGGCATTCCCTGGTGGACCAGCGACATCGGCGGCTTCCTGGGCGGCATGCCGGGGGATCCCGGATTCCGGGAGCTGCTGGTCCGCTGGTTCCAGTGGGCCTGCTTCTGTCCGGTGTTCCGCATGCACGGAGAAAGACAGCCCTGGTATGATCCGGACGAGAAACATCCCGCCGTGCTGGACGGGGTGATGCAGATTTCCAGCGGACAGCCCAATGAGCTGTGGAGCTTCGGGGCAGAGGTGGAAAAAGTCCTCGCCGGATATCTCCGCCTGCGGGAACGGCTGCGCCCCTACGTTCGGCAGATCATGCGGGAAACCCATGAGAAGGGCGCGCCGGTGATGCGGCCGCTGTTCTACGAATTCCCTCAGGATCCCGTCGCCTGGGAGTGGGAGGACTGCTATCTCTTCGGGCCGGATCTGCTGGTGGCCCCGGTGATGGAGCCGGGCAGGACGGAACGGGAGGTCTATCTGCCCGCGGGAGCCAGGTGGAGGGACGCCTATACCGGGCAGGAATACGACGGGGGACGGACCGTGACCGTGCCGGCCCCGGCGGAGATCATCCCCGTGCTGATCCGGAACGGGAAGGATTATCCCATCTATCCCCTGGCGTAAAGAGGGCCGGCGAGCTGCCGGGCAGGAAGTCTTCATGATTCACCGGCGCGCAAACGAAGGAAAAAGCAGGCAGGAGAAATAAACTGCCTGCTTTTTCCATGCCGGTTATCAGCTTTCTCTTTGGAATTTCCGGAAAAACCGGAAGATAATTTGTCAAAGATCTGGACAGAAGATGGAAAATGTGGTACGATATGCGCAGGAAACAAAGGTATCCATAGCTGAACTGGTTTTTCAGACGGATTCATCCGTTTTGAAGAATAATTTTTCTATCTGGCAAGGAGGGTGTTTTTATGAAGAAGTTTCTGTCCCTGCTGCTGGCCGCTCTGCTGGTGGTTGGCTGCGTGTCCTTCGCCGCGGCGGAAGACAGAGTGAACGCCGATCCGGCCCTGGTGGAAGCGGCCAAGGCGGAAGGCGAGCTGGTGGTTTACGGTTCCTGCGAGGAGCCCTATCTGGCTGCGGCCTGCCAGCAGTTTGAAAAGCTGTACGGCATCAAGACCCAGTTCCAGCGGCTGAGCACCGGCGAGGTGCCCACCAAGATCGAGGAAGAGAACGGCAATCCTTCCGCGGACGTATGGTTCGGCGGCACCAACAATCCCTACGACGCGCTGGCGGCCAAGGGCTTCCTGGACAACAGCTATGTGCCGGCCAATGCCTCCCATCTGCTGAAGGATCTGTACAAGGATCCGAACGGATACTGGTACGGCATCTATACCGGCATCCTGGGCTTCATGGTCAACACGGATGAGCTGAACCGCCTTGGGCTGGAAGCTCCCAAGACCTGGGACGACCTGCTGAAGGAAGAGTACAAGGGCCTGATCTGGTTCTCCAACTACAACACGGCCGGCACGCCCAAGCTGGCGGCCAACCTGATCCTGCAGAAGATGGGCCATGACGAAGGTATCGCCTATCTGGTGGCTCTGGACAAGAATGTGGCCCAGTACACCAAGTCCGGTTCCGGCCCCTCCAAGATGGTGGGTACCGGCGAGTGCGTCATCGGAATCGGATTCCTGCATGACGGCATTACCCAGGTGCTGGACAACGGATACGAGAATGTGTCCCTGGTGGTTCCCGAGGACGGAACCGCTTGCGAGATCGGCCCGGTGGCCATCTTCAAGGGCGCGAAGCATCTGAACGCCGCCAGGCTGTTCGTTGAATTCGCCCTGTCTCCCGACTGCGTGGAGCTGGCGGACGATACCGGATCCTATCAGTTCCTGGTCATCGACAACGCGGCTCAGCCCGAAGCCGCTTCCCAGTTCGGCCTGAGCCTGGATGCCGTGTGGGATGGCTATGACTTCGCCAAGGCCGTGGAAGAGACCACGAAGAACGTGGAAGATGTGATCGCCGCGCTGGGCGACGCTGCCACGGACGGCCGTTTCAAGACGGAATAAGCTTTCGGAGACTTTGCTTCCCCGCCCCCATCGGGGGCGGGGAGTTTCATTCCTGCACAAGATCATAGGGAGAGGAGGGCTTAAGGAATGGCAAAGGGGCAGAGTGCGGAGCTGGAGCGGAAAAAGCTGATGGCGGATCCCATCATGATGACCACCATCGTGCTGCTGGTAACCTTTCTGACACTTTTCATTCTGTATCCGCTGGCGATCCTGCTGGTGGACAGCCTGTACGGCAGCAACGGGTTTTCCTTCGATACATTTAAACGAATTTTCGGCCTGTGGACCTTCCGCAGGGCCATCACCAACACCCTGAAGGTGGGGTTCGTGGTGGGCCTGCTGTCCACGCTGATCGGGCTTCTGTTTGCCTATGTGGAGGTCTATGTCCGGGTGGGCAGATTTGTGGGGGGCCTGTTCAAGGTGGTCTCCATGCTGCCGGTGGTCTCCCCGCCCTTCGTGCTGTCCCTGTCCATGATCATGCTCTTCGGCCGGGCCGGGCTGATCACCAGGTTCCTGCTGGGCATCTATGACAACGACATCTACGGCTACTGGGGCATCGTCATCGTGCAGACCCTGACCTTCTTCCCGGTCTGCTATATGATGCTGAAAGGCCTGCTGAAGAATATCGATCCCTCCATGGAGGAGGCGGCCCGGGATATGGGGGCCTCCCGGTGGCGGGTCTTTACCACCGTGACCCTGCCCCTGCTGCTGCCCGGGCTTGGAAACGCGTTTCTGGTCACCTTCATCGAGTCCATCGCCGACTTCGCCAACCCCATGATCATCGGCGGCTCCTACGACACCCTGGCGACGACCATCTATCTGCAGATCACCGGCGCCATGGATAAGGAGGGGGCGGCGGCCATGGCCGTGGTGCTGCTGTGCATCACGCTGGCGATGTTCGTCTTCCAGAAATACTATCTGGAGCGGAAGACGGCGGCCACCCTGACCGGGAAGGCCAGCCGGGGCAGGATGCTGATCGAGGACCGTTCCGTGACGGTTCCGCTGACCTCCCTGTGCACCCTGGCGGCCCTCTTCGTCATCCTCATGTATGTCTGCGTGCCCATCGGGGCCCTGTTCCCCACGTGGGGATACAAGTTCACCCCGCTGACCTTCAAGTGGTTCCAGCAGGTGTTCACCCGGTACAGGGGCCTGCAGGCCTTCCGGGATTCCTTCGTGCTGTCCCTGATCGCGGCTCCGGTGACGGCGCTGCTGTCCATGATCATCTCCTATCTGGTGGTGAAGCGGAAGTTCCGCTCCAAGGGCTTCATCGAGGCCGTGTCCATCCTGGCCATGGCGGTGCCTGGAACGGTGCTGGGCGTAGGATATATCCGGGGCTTTGCCAACGGCCTTTTCCATACGGGAATCCTCAGCTCGATCTACGGAACGGGGCTGATCCTGGTGATCGTGTTCGTGGTCCGGTCCCTGCCCACGGGTACCCGCTCGGGCATCTCCGCCCTGCGGCAGATTGACAAATCCATCGAGGAAAGCGCCTATGACATGGGGGCCAACAGCCTGAAGGTCTTTACCTCGGTGACCCTGCCGCTGATCAAGGATTCCTTCCTTTCCGGCCTGGTGACGGCTTTCGTCCGGTCGATTACCGCCATCTCCGCCATCATTCTGCTGGTGACGCCCAGCTATCTGCTGATCACCGTGCAGATCAACGAGTTCGCCGAAAAGGGCGCCTTCAGCGTGGCCTGCGCCTTCGCCACGATCCTGATCCTGATTACCTATGGCGCGGTGCTGCTGATGAATCTGTTCATCAAGTTCTTCGGCACCAGCAGAAAACAGAAGGAGGTTCGCTGAAATGAGTGAAATGCAAGTCAAACAGCCCAAGGGAGTCAGGCTGGATCATATTTCGAAGATCTATCAGGATCCGAAAACAAAGAAGGATTTCTACGCGGTGCACGATGTGGACCTGACCATGGAGCCTGGCAGCTTTGTGACCCTGCTGGGGCCCAGCGGCTGCGGCAAGACCACGACCCTCCGGATGATCGCCGGATTCGAATCCCCGGATGAGGGGGAAATCTATCTGGGGGGAGAACCCATTAACGCCCTGACGCCCAATAAGCGGGATACGGCGATGGTTTTCCAGAGCTATGCGCTCTTCCCCCACTACAACGTTTTCGACAACGTGGCCTACGGGCTGAAGCTGCGGAAGGTTCCGAAGCATGAGATCGCCAGCCGGGTGGAGAAGATTCTGAAGCTGGTGGAGCTGACCGGCATGGAGCAGCGGATGACCAATCAGCTGTCGGGCGGCCAGCAGCAGCGCGTCGCCCTGGCCAGGGCCCTGGTGGTGGAGCCCGGGGTGTTGCTCTTTGACGAACCCCTGAGCAACCTGGATGCCAAGCTCCGCGTCCAGATGCGGACGGAGATCCGCAGAATCCAGCAGGCGCTGGGCATCACCGCCATCTACGTAACCCACGATCAGAGCGAAGCCATGGCCATTTCGGACCAGATCATTCTGATGAAGCAGGGGGTCATCGCCCAGATGGGATCCCCCATGGAGATCTATTACAAGCCCAACAGCGAGTTCGTAGCCGATTTCATCGGCGAATGCAATTTCCTGCACGGAGAGGTCTCCGGCAACGCGGAGCTGGGCACCATCGTGGCGCTGCCCGCCGGAAAGGTGGCGGTGCGGACGGAAAAGCCCAGAACCCCGGGGGAGAAATGCGAAATCGTGCTCCGGCCGGAGGCGATCACCATCGGGGATGAAGGGCTTCTGCCCTGCAGGGTGGAGCTGAGCTGCTTCATGGGCAGCTATCAGAACTACCATGTCCGGGTTGGGGGAGAGCTGGTCAAAATCACGGATAACTGCCCGCTGAACAAAAAGATCTTCCGTGTGGGAGATGAGGCCTGGATCTCCTTTGACCCTGCCTGCGCCCACCTGCTGTAAGCCGGCGCGCGCTCCGAAGCGGAGGCGTTCCGCCGGAGAAAGCGCCGCTTTCCGGCCTGAAAAAGCCAAAAGCCTGTGACGGATTGCCACAGGCTTTTTCATTTTCCGCTGATTCCGGAGAGAACGCCGGCTGATGCTGTTCGGCCTGAAACCGCCTTCGCTCATGCGGATTTCATCTCTGGGGGTATGCATTCAGTGATTTCCTAATCCTCATGGCCCGGGTAGACGGGCAGGGTACGGGCGAGGGGCATCAGACGGCGCAGGGATGCAAAAAGGTCCTTCTGGCTGCCGCCGGGCAGGTCCGTCCGCCCCCAGCCGTGGTGAAACAGGGTATCCCCGGTAAAAAGGTGCCCCTCCGTCAGGTAGCATACGCCGCCGGGCGTGTGCCCGGGGGTGTGCAGCACCTGGATGTCCAGCCCTGCCAGGGAAAGGGTTTCGCCCTCGGCCACCAGATTGGTGGCGGGAAGGGAAACCACCTTCCGGCCCAGGAGGGAAAGGCTGGCGTTCAGCGCAGGATCCGTCAGCATGGCCTGATCCAGGGAGTGAATATAGATGGGCAGGGGAGCGCCCTGCAGCTTGGCCAGCTCCGGAATGCCGGCGATATGATCGAAATGGCCATGGGTCAGGAGCACGGCGGCAATCCTTCGCCCTTCGGCTGCGGTCAGAATCCTTCGCCCCTCCGCGCCGGGGTCGATCACCAGACAGTCGTCCCCCTCCTCCCGGCCGATCAGGTAACAGTTGGTGGAAATCATTCCCACCGTCAGCGTTTTCATCCACATGCAGGTTTCCTCACTTTGCAGGCATGATCCGGTGCAGGGCAGGACGGTCGCCGGAGAGAGTTACAGCTTTTGATTCACTTCTTTTCAAAAACCATGACGCAGGAGGCAAAATCTCCCCGGGGGAAGGGTACGGGAACGCCGGCGTTCATCAGAACAGCGGAGGAGACGCTGCTGCCGTCCTCCGCGGTATACTCACCCTCCGGTACGCCGCGCAGACGGATCCGGGTCAGCTCCGGATTCGGTTTGGCCAGAATGCGGTAGGCGCAGAGAATGACCCGCCTGTCATCGGTGAACTGCCAGGCGGCCAGATTGGCGTCAAAGGGACTGGACAGGCGGGTGAAAACGCCGCGCTGGGTCGTCTCCCGGACGGCCTTGACCTGCCGGATCTGCCGGCGGATCTCCTCCATATCTTCAGGCGTCTGGGCGGCCAGATTCAGTTCATAGCCGAAATTGCCTCCGAGGGCCACGTCGCCGCGGGTTTTCATCGGGGTCACCCGTGCCACCTGATGGTTCGGGACGGCGGACACATGGGCGCCCATGGCGCTGGTGGGGTAGCAGAGGCTGGTGCCGTACTGGATATACAGGCGCTCCACGGCGTCGCTGTCGTCGCTGGTCCAGGTCTGGGGCATATAATGCAGCATGCCAGCGTCAAACCGTCCGCCGCCTCCGGAGCAGCTTTCAAACAGCACCTCCGGGAAGGCGGAAGTGATCTCCTCCAGCACCCGGTAAAGGCCAAGCATATAGCGGTGGGGCACCTCGCCCTGATACACGCCTTCCGCAGCGGTGCCGGTTTCCTTGAAGTTGCGGTTCATGTCCCATTTGACATAGCCGATGGGGGCGCTCCGCAGCACGGAGGAGACGGCGTCAATGATATAATCCTGCACCTCCCGGCGGGACAGATCCAGGATCAGCTGCCGGCGGGCCGTGGTTCTGCGGCGGTCCTTCGCATGGAGACACCAGTCGGGATGGGCCCGGTACAGATCGCTGTCCGGGGAGACCATTTCCGGCTCAAACCACAGGCCGAAGCGCATGCCCAAAGCGTTGATCTCCTCGGCCAGGGCCTTCAGTCCGCCCGGGAGTTTCCGCCGGTCCGCTACCCAGTCCCCCAGGGAGCAGTTGTCATCATCCCGCCTGCCGAACCAGCCGTCGTCCAGTACAAACAGCTCCACGCCCAGGTCCGCGGCCGCCCGGGCAATGGTTATGATTTTCTCATGGTTGAATTGAAAATAGGTGGCTTCCCAGTTGTTGATCAGCACAGGACGGGGGCGGTCACGCCAGAAACCGCGGCAGACCCGCTCCCGCAGCAGGCTGTGGAAGGCCTGACTCATGCCGTTCAGACCGTCAGGACTCCATACGCACAGGGCCTCCGGCGCCTGGAAGGATTCCCCGGGCCGCAGGTTCCAGCGGAAGCAGCGGGGATTCAGCCCCGCGGTCAGGCGGGTGGATTCATAGGCGTTTTCATCCGCGGTGATGGCAAAGCTGCCGCTGTAGACCAGGATGACGCCCAGGCATTCTCCCTCAAACTCTGTCGTATCCGGCGCGGCCAGCACGGCAAAGGGATTATGCTCGTGGCCGGAAGCCCCGCGGGCGGAACTTACGGTGCGGGTCAGCGCCGCGGGCGCGACGCGCTCCACGGCCCGTTCCTTGGCCCAGGCGCCGTGCAGATGGATCAGGTCGTAGCGCCCCGGCAGGGTGATGCAGGCGCTGCCGGCTGCCTCCAGCGTCAGGGCTTCAGTTCCCCGGTTCAGATACCGGACGCTGAGGGCCAGCACGGGCCGTTCCCGATAAAGGGTATAGGATATTTCCGCCTTCAGGCCGGTCAGGGGATCGGAAAGCGTGATGATCAGCGTATCCGCTTCGTCGCTGCTTTCAACGTAACTGGCAGGCAGCCCCTCCAGACGGGGTTTTCCGGCATCAATCCGGTGGCTTTCATAAAAGAGCTCCGTGCAGTTCTGCCCCTCGGCGTCCCGCGCGCAAACCAGCGGCGGACGGTAATCGCCGCGCCCTTCCGTCGGGCAGGCGTAGGGCAGCTTCTGGCGCAGGGAGTCGAAGGAGGCGCCTTCCCACCGGGGAAGCAGGGCCAGCACGGCCTCCGGCGCATCCAGCGGGGCGCCGATATAGGCCGTCAGCAGCTCCGGGCTGCCCTCCTCATCCGGGCGGAGGGAAAGAACGACGGAAAGAAAACGGTTGTGCAGATGGAACAGACGGGAAGAATCAATATACTCAATCATGCCGGAATCCTCCATACTCCTGTCGCCGGGCCGCTGATCCGCCCCGCGCATTATATCATGTTTGCTGAAACCTCGGAAAACCTTTTTCCCCGCTTCGGCAGGGACCTGTTTTTAATGTCCGTCCGCGAGGACCTGATCATGGATTAGTGAACCATTCTCCAGGAAGCCATTTTCTTTGATTTTCAAGCATATCATTAAAGAGTGATTCTCCATCCTCCGGGCTTACCGCGCCCATCTGCGGATCATTGAGGAAGGTTGCAAGCCCAAGTTTTCGATCGCAATTCAGCGCGGCCTGCAACGCGTTCTCCTGATTCATCACATGACGGGAAATCAGCGGTAAAAGCCCATCCGGAATTTTCCCCGCATGGATGGGCTCAATGCGGTCATATCCAAAGAGCGCGTTGGTTTCCACTACTGCTCCTAAAGGCAGATTCTCAATCTGTCCTCTGTTGGGTACATTCACATTGCTCACAAGGTCGCCTAAACCAAGCAGCGCCTTGACAAGCAGATGGCCTTCTTCTCCGGACCCTTTCAGGCTGATTTCTTCAGCCCCGGATATCAGATTATCCGACCGCTGCAGGCGTCTTTTCAGATCATTTTCGCGCCAGTCCACTGATGTCAGACCAAATCCCCATTCCTTTACTTTTTCGGGGCTGCTTGTGTACCAGCGCGGCATAAATTCCGCGAGATGGCGGTCGCCTGCCGCTGCGATGGCGCCGTACCGCCTGAACAGATCGAATTTGACCCGGTGGGCACAGTCAAAGGAATTATTCATCCAGTTGCTGTCCTTGCCTTCCGTGAAACCCTCCGCGGCATATTGATCAGCAAATCTGGCATACAGCGGCATCAAATCGATTCCTTTCCAGGAGGCCTTTGTCAGCCAGGTAAAGTGATTGATGCCGACTACCGTGGTGTATAGTTCCTGCCTCTTTACATTTTCCGCAATTCCCATATCCTTGAGCATCTGGGTAAGAAGGTATTGCGTGCCGAACACTTCGTGGCAGCAGCCAAAGGCTTTGATCTGCGGAAATACTTCGTACAGCGTGCGAACACAGAGCGTCATGGGATTGGTATAGTTAATGACCCACGCGTCCGGCGCGTAATCGCGAATAGCTTCCGCTATTTCCACAAACATGGGGATGGTCCGCATGGCTCTCATGAAGCCGCCGGGACCGACTGTATCGCCCACGGGCTGATATACGCCAACCCGTTCCGGCAGATGCACATCGCTGCGCATTTCCCTGAAAGTAGCGGGCAAAATTGAAATAACAACAAAATCAGCGCCTGTCAGGGCCTCCTGAAGGCTTGGGGCTACCTCGAAGTGCCAATGAGACCTGGCATCCGGATGGCTGCTGATTTTTTCGCCGATGATCTTGTTGCGCTGGGCCGCTTCGTGATCGATATCGTACAGTCGAACCGTTCCGGAGATCTGTTCATCGCGGGCGATATCGGTCATAAATCCCCAGGCCCAGCCCCGGGAGCCTCCGCCAATATAAGCCACTGTGAGACCGGACACCCGATCACTTTGATGGGTCAGCATGTTGATTTTCCTCCTGTTTATCATTCACGGCCTATCCTTTCAGACCCTGTGTGCTGATATGCATCCGTCTGATCCTGCGGTCTGCCAGCGAACAGGGTCAGCGTTTGCGCTTCGGATATGTTTCGATCCTTAACGCCAGTTCCGGATGCCGCGTTTTACGGCATCAAGCAACTGCGATATCAAGCTGATTCTATTATGCGATCATATCCTCTGTCAATCAGAATATCTGGAATTGAGCCGCCCGGGGCTGCATGAAAAAAAGAATAGAAACAATGACATTGCAATGACACAATTACCCTGCTTATTGGTCAGCTTTGGTGGATGTGAATGAGCTGCCAACGGTGATGCTGACGTGTTGCCTCCAGGGCTGTTAACGAAAAGGTTGGGCACTTTGTCACGTTCAACCGTCGATGTGAGCGACTTGTTTTATTGTGTGTTATATCGATTTGCATTGTGGATCAGGCGATATTCCATTGGCGAATAATGATATTGGGGGAGGATCATCTGCTGACAAAGAGCATGCTGAAGGCTTTTCAGATGGAGGACAAGCCTCTGCGCATCGATGTAATCTATCTGGATACCCCGGCGCGGGATTATCTGAAGGCCGGATGGATCAGCCGGATCCGCGTAAAGGAAGGAAAGCCCAGATATACGATCACCTACAAGATGCGCTATCCGGTTCAGGACGGCGATGTGGATTCGGCGCTGACCGTCGCCCGCGCGGACGGGCTATCCCTGCATAAAAGCCCTTATCCGGCCGAAATCGACTGGGGATATTCAAAAATGACGCTGAGCTTTTCCGCCGCTGCGGAAGTCAAAACGGAAAAGACGCCGGATCTCAGCAGGCTGTCCCCCGCCCAGGCGGTGCAGATGGCTGTGCAGAATCTGCCTGCCGGGGTGAAGGACCAGGTTACGGAAAGCCCGGAGAAGGACACCTTCAAAGATATTCAGGTGGTCGGCCCCGTGAGGTTCCTGCGGTATGAAGGCGCTCTGGGCAAGCAGCGGGTCCGCATTGAGGTCTGGCCCGTTCCTTCCGGCCAGGGTGAAATCCGTTATACCGCGGAACTGTCCAGAGCCTGCAAAAACCTGATGGAGGCTGCGGAAATCAGGATTAAGCTGATTGAAAAGCTGGACAGGATGGGGATCCTGGTCCATGATGACAATCTGAAAACCCGGATGATCCTGAACCCGGAGAAGTAAGAAACAGCTCAGGTAAACGCACAGGCTGCTGCCTTATATTTCGCCCGATTGCATACTGCAGTGAAGCCCCCGCCGGATTTCCCCGGCGAGGGCTTCACGTTTATCTGCAGCAAAGCGTTATTCACTGCATTGCTGGTCTGTCTCCTTTTCTGCCCGGCCAACAAGACCGCCGGTGGTTACATCCCGGATGGCCTTGGGAATATCCAGACCCACCGCGTCCTTCACCGCCTCAAAGGTCTGCAGCATGGTTCCGGCCGTGTCCCGGGCCATGGAGGTGACACTGCCCTCACCGAAAAGAATGATCTTCTCAGTTTTGCTCAGGGGCTCGGACACGGCCCGGGCGATGTCAGGCAGCTTGTCTGTAACCATTTCCATCATGGCGGCCTGGCCGTAAAGCTGCATGGCTTCCGCTTTCATCCGCATGGCGTCTGCTTCTGCCTCGCCCTTCATTCGGATCGCTTCCGCTTCCTTCTGGGCTGCGTAGAGAGCTGCGTCCGCCTCTGCCTGCCTGCGATACTTTTCCGCTTCCGCTTCGGCCATGGCCCTGTCTTTCTCCGCTGATGCCTTCTCGCGAATCTCCACGTTGAGCTTTTCCCGCTCGATTTCTACGGCCTGGCGTTTCAGCTCCGTTTCCTTTTCCAGCCGGGTCATCTCGGCAGCGGCATGTTCTGTGGCGAAGATTTTATTGATGCGCTCCTGCTCAATTTTATAAGCCATCTCCGCCTTGGCGCGGGCTTCTTCTGTCTCCTGCTTGAATGCGGCCTTCTGCACCTCCAGGTCTCGGTTCTGGCGGGCAATTTCTGCCTCGGCCTGCATCTCGGCGAACTTGGATTCTTTCTCCGCAGCGGCTTCCGCGATTCGCTTGTCCTGCTCCTTCTCCGCCACATTCCGGGCAGCCATGGTGTCGATGACGTTTCCGTCCTTGTCCGAGAAGTTCTGAATGGTTAGGTTGATGATCTCCAGACCCATGTTGCTCATGTCACTCATGGCGGCCTTGATGGATTCCTGGGCGAACTTGTCCCGGTTCTGCACAAGCTCCGCAATGGTCATCTGGCCGATGATCTCCCGCATGTTGCCTTCCAGCACATCTTTTGCCAGTGCCTTGATCTGATCTGAGTCATAGTGTAGCAACTGCTCGGCGGCGGTGGCGATAGACAGGTCGTCGGAGCCGATCTTGATGTTGGCTACTGCGTCCACCAGCACGGAAATGTACTCCTTGGTGGGCACGGGCTGAGCCGTCTTGATATCTACCTGGGTCAGGCACATATCCAGCTGGTCGATCCGCTCGATCGCCGGAACATAGAAGGTGGCGCCGCCGCGCACGATCCGGTAACCGAACTTTTTGGTGGACACGGTTCCGTCGGCGTTCCGCACCTTGTAGTTCCGGCGCAGCAGGCCAGAAATGATGAAGGCCGTATCTGGCGGGGCGATCTTGTACCGTGGCATGAACTTCAACAGGATGATGAAGGCCAGGATCCCGATCAAGATCCACTGCCAGCTGGTCTGCAGAAAGCTTAGAATGTTTTCCATGCTGATAATCCCTCCTTTTTATGTATGGGTCGGTTTGAAACAAGGCGCATGTCCTTTGCTCTCCATGCAAAGAGAATACCATTTGCCAATAAAGGGATACAGGACATAATTCGAAAAATACGCACTGTTATTCCATCAAAGGAGCTGTTTCTGCAGATCCGGAGGATTTTCCCTTCTGGCTGCGGAACTCCTCGCTTTTTCCATCACACCTATCATACTTGCGGGGATTGCTGCCGTACTCGAAATCGAGACATCGACAGAAATGGAGCAATCATTCACCGGAAAGGAATGGCTGTTTGCTGGGCTGCGATCATTGATTTGGCATTATTCAATTTATTCGCTGCTACTGTGCACCTTTAAGTAAAAACATTAATGTTGTTCACTACAATTCGAGCAGGGGTATCGTAGTTCCTTTTTATATTTTGTTAAGATCTTGTTAAGAATTGCTCTTAGGCTTACGGTCGCGACTGAGCAGTAACCATTTATTCAGCGATCCCTCAGAAAATGCTTGCGCAATACGAAAAAGTCTGTTATAATCCTCAATTGGCACATCCTTGCGCTGCGGGATGATGCAGCGCCATATGTCCGTGAGGAGGTGAAAGTATGATGAACAGGTATGAAATGATCTACATCATCGACACGGGGTTGGAGGAAGCCGCCCGGCAGGAGCTGGTTGAAAAGGTTTCTTCTCTGATCACCGCGAACGGTGGCGAGATCGAAAAGGTCGATGAGACCTGGGGAAAGCGCCGTCTGGCCTACGCGATCGATTATAAGACCGAAGGCTGGTACGTGCTGGTAACCTTCAAGGCTCCGGCTGAACTGCCCAGGGAACTGGAGCGGAACCTGCAGATTAACGAAAATGTGCTTCGTTATCTGGTGGTGAAGCTGGTGGAGAAGCGTTCCTCCGTGAAGCCGCGCCCCGTGCAGGCCGCGCCGGCTGAAGAGGCCGCCCCCGCTGTGGAGCAGGCCCCTGTGGAAGAGGCTGCTCCTGCAGAGGAAGCCGCTCCTGCCGAGGACGCTGAATAAGCGCCAGAGGGAGGAAACAAAATGAACAGACTTACCATCATCGGGAATTTAACCCGTGATCCGGAACAGCGGACGACGCCCTCCGGATCCACCGTGTGTTCCTTTACGGTGGCGGTCAATCGCCGCAACCGCAGGGACGCCCAGGGTGGTCAGCCGGAAGCGGATTTCTTCCGCGTATCCGCCTGGAATCAGCTGGGTGAAAACTGCGCCAAGTTCCTGGCCAAGGGCCGGAAAGTTGCCGTGGTAGGCCCCGTAAGCGTCCACACTTATCAGGGAAACGACGGGCAGACCCGTGCGTCCCTGGAAGTGATGGCCAATGATGTCGAGTTCCTGTCTTCCCGCGGTGAGGCGGAGAGCGACGGCGGCTATGCCGCGCCCGCTGCTTCCGCGCCTGCCCAGGAGCCTGTGTCCGCCGGTTTCACTGCTGTCGAGACCGACGAGCTGCCCTTTTAATGCTTAAGAAGGAGGATCAGCCCCATGTCTGAAGATCGTGGAGAAAGAAGACCCCGCCCCCGCGGAGTCCGTCGTCCCCGTCGGAAGGTTTGCGCCTTCTGCGTGGATAAGATCGAATATATCGATTACAAGGATATTAACCGTCTGCGTCGCTTCACCAACGAGCGCGGCAAGATTCTGCCCCGCCGGATGAGCGGCAACTGCGCGAAACATCAGCGCCAGCTGAGTGAGGCCATCAAGCGCGCCCGTGCCATCGCCCTGATGCCCTACACCGCGGACTAATCGTTTTACGCAAAAAAAGAACCGGAAGCTGGAATTCAGCTTCCGGTCTTTTTTTGCGCTCAGTCCCCGCGATGATCGAAGACCCGCTGGGTTTTCTTCTCGCTGCGCGGCAGGGTATTCAGGGAAACGATGGCCACATTCGGCGTCACGTTCAGGCGGGATTTGCACAGCAGCTTCAGTTGCTCCGCGGCCTTCATGAAGTCCACGCGACCCTCCGCCTCGGCGGTAATCATCATGATATCCCGGTTCTTCAGGTCGTCGTGGGCGATATCGATCTTATATTCGCTGCTGAGACCGTCCACCATGCCCAGGATTTCTTCCACCTGGCTGGGGAACATATTCACGCCGTGAACCTTGAACATATCGTCGCTGCGTCCGCGAATGGTGGCCAGGCGGGGATAGCTGCGCCCGCAGTGGCATTCGCCGGGAAGGAGCTTGCTCAGATCGTGGGTGCGGAAACGGATCAGGGGGGCGCCCTCCTTCACCAGGGTGGTGATTACGATTTCCCCTTCCTCTCCGTCCGGCAGCACTTCGCCGGTGACGGGATCGATGATTTCTGTATACAGATAGTCATCGAAGATGTGCATCCCCGTCTCTCCGGGGCAGTTGATGCCGATGCCGGGGCCGTAGATTTCGGTCAGGCCGTAGATATCGAACAGCTCGATGCCCAGCTCCCGGGCGATATAGGCCCGCTTGGCGTCGCTCCAGCGCTCGGAGCCGATGATCCCCTTCTTCAGGTGAATCTGGTCCCGGAGACCCCGCTTGTTGATCTCCTCCGCCAGCAGCAGGGCATAGGAGGAGGTGGCGCACAGGACGGTGGCCTTCAGATCCACCATCATCTGCAGCTGCTTCTCCGTATTTCCCGGGCCCATGGGAATGGCCATGGCGCCAATCTTTTCGCAGCCGGCCTGGAAGCCGATGCCCGCGGTCCAGAGCCCGTAGCCGGGGGTAATCTGAATCCGGTCCTTCGGCGTGATGCCGGCGATCTCGTAGCAGCGGGCGAACATGGTGGCCCAATCCTCCACATCCCGGGCGGTGTAGGGGATGATGACGGGCTTTCCGGTGGTGCCGGAGGAGGAATGAATCCGGACCACCTGTTCATCCGGAACCGCCTGAATTCCCAGCGGGTAGGCATTGCGCAGATCCGCCTTGTCCGTGAAGGGAATCTTCAGGAAGTCCTCCGGGGTTTTAACCCCGGTGATGCCGGCCGCCCGGTATACCTGGCTGTAATAGTTGCCGCTCGCCAGAATCCGCTGGATCTGGCGGTCGACCAGGGCGAGCTGTTTTTCGTTGATTTGCATAGGGATCAAATCTCCTTTCCGTCGTATCATGAGCCGCCGGTGAAGGCGGATGATTCTGCGCTTCCTTACGTGTTTTCTTCCGTTGGAGTCCCCTGCCTGCAGCCGGCGTCAAAGGCCTGCAGGTTGATTTCGCGGAACTTTTCAGGCACCCGGCGGGCGATTTCCTGACGCAGCGTTTCCGGGGCCAGCCCCAGGGCGCCGGAGCCGGCCGCGACCCCCAGCATCAGCACATTGAAGAACTTGGAGGAGCCGAACTCATGGGCAGTTTCCTCCATGCTGACGAAGAAACAGGCGTCGCCGCATTTCTCCCGCAGGTAATCGACCATGCTTTGGGCCTCGTAGCCGCTGGGACGGAGGCTTTCCGTCACCGGCTTGACGGCATCCGTATTGACGATCACGATTCCGGAGGAGCGGAGATACTTCAGATTGCGCACCGCCTCCGCCGGCTCAAAGGCCATGAGAAGATCCGCGCTGCCCAGGGGGATCATGGGAGAGAAGGCCTCCTCCCCGATGCGCACGTGGCTGGTTACGGAGCCGCCCCGCTGAGCCATGCCGATGGTTTCGGCGGAATGAACGGTCTGTCCCTCCGCCATGGCGGAAGCCGCCAGGATTTTGCTGGCCAGTACGGTTCCCTGGCCGCCGACGCCGCAGATCAGAATATCCTTACGCATGGGTTTCACCTCCGATGGCGCCCACGGGACAGAGCCGGGCGCAAAGTCCGCAGCCGGTGCAGAGGGCGGGATCGATCCGAACCTTGTTTCCCTCGGAAACCAGGGCGGGGCAGCCGATTTCCCGGACGCATTTCCTGCATCCGATGCACTTCTCCGCGTCCACGGCGCACTTTCCCGTGGGCCTGGAGAGGGCGATGCAGGGAGAACGGAAAATAATGGCCTTGACGCCCTTCTCTCCGGCGAGGCGGCGGACGGTCTCCACCGCCGTATCCAGATCCATGGGATCGACGGTTTCCACCGAGCGGACGCCCATGCCCCGAAGCACGGCGGCCAGATCGATTTTCTCCACGATATGGCCCATCATGTTGCGCCCGGTACCGGGATGGGGCTGATGGCCGGTCATGGCGGTGGTGGCATTATCCAGAATGCAGAGCACCAGATCCGCCTCGTTATACAGGGCATTCACCACCCCGGTCATGCCGGAGGCGAAGAAGGTGGAGTCCCCCACAAAGGCGAAGCACACCTGGGAGGGATCCGTATGGTAGAATCCCTGGGCCATGGTGATGCCGGCGCCCATGCACAGGCAGGTATCCACCATATCCAGCGGCATGGCGTTGCCCAGGGTATAGCAGCCGATATCCCCGCAGAAAACGGCGCGCTGCCCCTTCATGGCCTGCTTCACCGCATAGAAGGAGGCGCGGTGGGGACAGCCGGCGCAAAGCACCGGAGGTCGGGCCGGCAGAGCCGGCGCGTCGGAGAGGTCCGGCCCGGCGGGCTGAGCGCTCCAGCCCAGATAGGAGGCCAGGGCCCGGGCGGCCAGATCAGCGCTGTACTCTCCGTTATGGGGAAGGGCGCCGTCCAGTTTGCCGTGCACTTTGAGGGAAAGCCCCCGGCGGCCCGCCAGCTTCCAGAGCTGCTCCTCCAGATAGGGACTCAGCTCTTCCAGCACCAGAACTTCCCGGGCTCCCTCCAGGGAGCGGAGCAGGAAATCCTCCGGCAGGGGGAAGGCGGTGGCCACCCGAATCAGCCGGATTTCCGGATGATCGCGGAGGCATTCCTTCGCGTAGGCATAGCTGATGCCTGAAGCCACCACGGCCTTTTTCCCTGGCGCGCCTTCCTCGGAATTGAAAGCCCAGCCGCCGAGCTCCCGCGCCATGTCCAGGTTCCGTTCCTCAATCTTTCCGTGATTCTGCCAGGAAAGGCGGGGGAAGATGACCCAGCGGCCGGAATCCTTCACAAAGCCCTCGGCCGGCCGGGGAGCAAAGGTCTCCGGCGCATCGATGGGGGCATAGGCATGGCAGACCCGGGTGGTGGGGCGGAGAATGACGGGGGTATGATACTTCTCGCTGAGCTCAAAGGCATACTGAACCATCTGGAAGGCATCCTCCGGGGAGGAGGGATCCAGCACCGGCACCCGGGCAAAGTCCGCGAACCGGCGGGAATCCTGCTCCGTCTGGGAGGAGATGGGACCGGGATCATCGGCGCTGACCACCACCAGGCCGCCCTTGACCCCTACATAGGCCAGGCAGAGCAGGGGATCGGCCGCCACATTCAGGCCCATCTGCTTCATGGTTACGATAGCCCGGACGCCGCTGTACGAGGCGGCGGCGGCCACCTCCAGGGCGGCCTTCTCGTTGACGGACCATTCCACATGGGTGCCTTCCCCTGCGTTTTTGGCGATGGCATCGATGATTTCGCTGGAAGGGGTTCCGGGATAGCCGGCCGCCAGACCTATGCCCGCGGTCAGGGCGCCGAGGGCAATGGCGGCGTTGCCCATGATATACTGTTTCATTTCTTACCTCGAATAAATGGCGGCTGAAGCGAACCAGCGGCCATGAAATTGCAAATTCGGGATGATTATACGCTCCCCGGAAGAAAAAGGAAAGTATTATTAATGTTCCGGGAGACGCTTTGTGAAAAAACACTCCCGCCAAAAGGACGGGAGTGCAGGAAACGCGTGAATCAACTGGCCCGGGGAGGCTTTCCGCCCGGCCGGGAAAGGATTGCGCTGCGTAAAATTACCGACGGAATTATTCTTTGGGCTGGATGGTCGCCTTGATCCGGCGGACGCCGGCGGAGGAGGATTCTTCCTTCTGAATCTTGAAGGAGCCCAGGTCTCCGGTGTTTTCCGCATGGGGACCGCCGCAGATTTCGAAGGAGTATTCGCCCATCTTGTAGGTGCGAACCCGCTCGCCGTACTTGTTTTCGAAGAGACCGATGGCGCCCTTCTCCTTCGCTTCCGGCACCGTCATCTCCTCGCAGACGACGGGGACTTTCGCGTCGATGGCGACATTGACCAGGCGCTCCACTTCCTTGATTTCCTCGGGGGTCATCTTCCGGCCGAAGGAGAAGTCGAAGCGGAGGCGCTCCGCGGTAATATTGGAGCCCTTCTGGGCCACTTCGTCCCCCAGCACCTTCCGCAGGGCGGCATGGAGCAGGTGGGTGGCGGTATGCAGGCGGGCCGTCTGCTCGCTGTGATCCGCCAGGCCGCCCTTGAACTTCTGGTCGGCGCCCTGATGGCTCAGCTCCTGGTGCTTCTTAAACCGCTCGGCGAAGTCCGCCTCATCCACCTGAAGCCCCTTCTCGGCGGCCAGCTCCCGGGTCATTTCAATGGGGAAGCCATAGGTATCATACAGCTTGAAGGCGCTGCGGCCGTCCATGGTGCCAAGCCCGGCCATCCGGGCCTCCACCGCGGCTTCCAGCGCGGCCCTGTCCCCGGCCTTCGCCGCGTCGATGATGGGCATCATATCGGGAGAGGGACGAAGCTTCTTCGTTTCCGCCAGCTCCCGGGCCAGGCTGACCGGATCCGCCGCCGCTTTGATGCTCTCCAGCAGGGTGCGGGTCTGGACCACGTTGCTGTATACCTTTTCGAATTCCTTTTCGCCCTGCTTCAGGGTCCGGGCGAAGCGGCCTTCCTCCAGCTGCAGCTGCTCCAGAGTGAAAGCGCTGTTCCGGGCCAGCTCGGGATACACGTCCTGATACTGGTCGATGATCACCTTCGCGATCTCCACGGTGAAGCCTTCGGGCATCCCCAGCTGCATGCCGTAACGGACGGCCCGGCGGATCAGCCGGCGCAGGATGTATCCCTGGTCGGTATTGGAGGGGCTGACGCCACGGTCGTCCCCGAGGATGAAGGTAGAGGTCCGCATATGGTCCGCGATGATCCGGAAGGCCCGGTTGTCGTTCTCGTCCTCGCCGTAGCGCTTGCCGCTCAGCTCGCCGATCCGGTCCAGGATGCGGGCGAAGGCGTCGGTCTCATAGACGCTCTTCTTGCCGTTCAGCACGCTGACCGTCCGCTCCAGCCCCATGCCGGTATCCACGTTTTTCTTGGCCAGAGGCTCGTATTTTCCCTCGGCGGTCTTGTTATACTGCATGAAGACGTCATTCCAGATCTCCAGATACCGGCCGCAGGAGCAGGCGGGGGAGCAGTCCGGGCCGCAGGGCTCCTTGTCGGTGATGATGAACATCTCCGTGTCGCTGCCGCAGGGGCCGGTGATGCCGGCAGGGCCCCACCAGTTATTGGCCTTGGGCAGGAAGAAAAGGTTCTCCTCCTTCACGCCGCAGGAACGCCACAGGTCGTAGCTCTCCGTATCCCGGGGGCAGTCCTCATCGCCCTCGAAGACCGTGAAGGCCAGCCTGTCCTTCGGCAGGCCCAGATATTCCGGACTGGTCAGGAATTCCCAGCTCCAGGGAATCATATCCTTTTTGAAGTAATCGCCCAGGCTCCAGTTTCCCAGCATCTCGAAGAAGGTCAGATGGCTGGGGTCGCCGACATCCTCGATATCCCCGGTACGGATGCATTTCTGGACGTCGGTCAGCCGGGTGCCGGCTGGATGGGGAGTACCCATCAGATAGGGAACCAGGGGATGCATGCCGGCCGTGGTAAACAGCACCGTGGGGTCGTTTTCCGGAATGACGGAAGCGGACTGAATCCGGTGATGCCCCTTGGACTCCATAAAGGACAGAAACATTTCCCGCAGCTGGGCGGAGGTAATCTCTTTCATGTGCAAACCCCTTTTCGTTTCATCTATTTATTTCCTGCCTGATCCCCGGAGAAGGGATCGGGATGCGGCCCGCGGCGGAAATGCTTCTCAGGCTACGGCGCACCCGATCATTATAGCAAAAGGCCTGTTTGATTGCAAGAAACGATTGCAGGAAAAAGGCAGCCTCCCTTCGGAAGCTGCCTGCATGGACAATGGAAGATTATCAGTCGTCGTCCTGGGTGACGGGAGCGGCTTCCTGCTCCGCCTGGACGTCCGGGAAGGCGGAGAACATGGGCTTCTCCTGCTTTCCGAGGAGATTGCGGTTCACGTAGTTTTTTGTGATTTTGACAACTACGCCGGACAGGGCGATGACGCCGATCAGGTTGGGAATCATCATCAGGCCGTTGAAGGTGTCCGCCAGATCCCAGGCCAGATTGTCCCCCATGACCGCGCCGCCGAACACCAGCAGGACGAACAGGATGCGGTAGGGGATGGTGTGCTTCTCGCCCAGCAGGTACTCGCAGGCCTTTGTCCCGTAATGGCTCCAGCCCAGCACGGTGGAGAAGGCGAAGAGCATGATGGAAACCGCGATAAAGGCGGAGCCGATGAAACCGAACTGCTGATTGAACACGGAGGAGACCAGGTTGGCCTTGGTCAGCTCCAGCTCGACGCCGGCTTTTGTGACAAAGGTGGCGGCCGTGGCGCCGGTTTCCAGGTCTACCAGCCCGGAGGACAGCACGGAGAAGGCGGTCAGGGTGCAGACGATGATCGTGTCGGCAAATACTTCAAAGATGCCCCACATGCCCTGCTTGACCGGCTCCCGGACATTGGAGTTGGAGTGGACCATAACCGAGGAACCGAGACCGGCTTCGTTGGAGAAAACGCCGCGCTTCATGCCCTGCTCGATGGCCAGCTTGATCCCGTAGCCCACGATGCCGCCCGCGGCGGACTTGGCCGCGAAGGCGCCCCGGAAGATGGCGGAGAAAACCGCGCCGAAATGGGAGATGTTGATGATGAAGATCGCCACGGTGCCGACCATATACAGGATGACCATGAAGGGGACGATCTTCTCCGTGACGGAGGCGATCCGCTTCAGGCCGCCTACCACCACCAGGCCCACCAGCACCATGATGACAACGCCCGTAACCCAGGTGGGCACGCCGAAGACCGCTTCCATGTTGCCGGAAATGGAGTTAACCTGGGTCATGTTGCCGATGCCGAAGGAGGCGATCAGGCAGAACAGGGAGAACAGCCAGGCCAGGGCCTTGCCGAGACCGGCGCAGCCCTTCATGGCGCCGAGACCGTCCCGCAGATAGTACATCGCGCCGCCAGACCACTCGCCCTTGGAGTTTTTGCGGCGGTAATAGATGCCCAGGACATTCTCGGAATAGTTGGTCATCATGCCCAGGAAGGCCATGACCCACATCCAGAAGACCGCGCCGGGGCCGCCCACCATGATGGCTCCGGCCACGCCGACGATGTTGCCGGTTCCGACCGTCG
Source organism: Clostridia bacterium (assembly GCA_017412715.1). Lineage (GTDB taxonomy): Bacteria > Bacillota > Clostridia > Christensenellales > Aristaeellaceae > Aristaeella. The sequence continues at coordinate 2,887 of JAFPWU010000031.1, read as the reverse complement.
CCGCCAGCGCGGTGCACAGGCTCTGGAACTGGGAAATGCTCTTGTCCGAGGTATGCGTCGTGACATGCTTATCATGGAATACCGCGCCGATGGTCTTCTTCACCCAGTGACGGAAATGGCTGACCTGGAATACCTTTGTCCGCACGGTCATCAGCACGCCCACGAACGCCAGCAGAGCCAGCGCGGGCACGCCCCATACGAAGCCGTTGACAGCGTTGTTCACGTTGGTCACCGCGTTGAGAAAGCCTTCCATTTATTCTCCCGCCTTTCCTCGTTTCCTCGCAGGGGGCATCCGGCCGCCGGACTGTCCATGCGCCGGGCATGCCGCGGACAGTGAAGCGGCAAGCATGTGATTCAGCCCCTCTTCAGCCTTTCACTTCTATGAAAAGAGGATAAATCCTGCCTGCCGCTTCTGTCAATCAATCCGGCCAAAGCAAACATCAAAAAAACAACGTCCTGCCCGGGGGGCAAAAGGCTTTCCGGGAAGACGCTGAATAAAAGTTCTTCCGGCGGTCATCCCCTTCGCTCAGGGGATGACCGCCGGAATATGGAATCAACCGGGGTTGTTTTCTCAAGCTTCCGTGAAGAGCGGGGTGGAATAGTACCGGTCTCCGCTGTCGGGCAGCAGGGCCACGATGGTCTTGCCCTTGTTTTCCGGCCTCCGGGCCAGCTGGATGGCGCCGTAAAGGGCGGCTCCGGAGGAGATCCCGACGGAGATTCCTTCCTTTTTAGCCAGCAGTTTGGCGGTACTGAAGGCATCCTGGGCCTCCGCCCGGAAGATTTCGTCATAGATTTCGGTGTTCAGCACTTCCGGCACAAAACCTGCGCCGATGCCCTGAATCTTGTGGGCCCCGGCTTTCCCCTCGGAGAGCACGGGGGAATCGGCGGGCTCCAGGGCGACGATCCGGACGGCTGGATTCTGCGCTTTCAGGTATTCGCCCACGCCGGTCAGCGTACCGCCGGTGCCCACCCCGGCGATGAAGATATCCACCTTTCCGTCCGTATCTCTCCAGATTTCGGGGCCGGTGGTGGCCTTATGCATGGCAGGGTTTGCCGGGTTTACAAACTGGCCGGGAATGAAGCTGCCGGGGATCTCCTTCGCCAGCTCGTCCGCCTTGGCGATGGCGCCCTTCATTCCCTTGGATCCCTCGGTCAGCACCAGCTCCGCGCCGTAGGCCTTCAGAATATTCCGCCGCTCCATGCTCATGGTCTCCGGCATGGTGAGAATGATCCGATAGCCCTTGGCGGCGGCGATGGCGGCCAGGCCGATGCCCGTGTTTCCGCTGGTGGGCTCGATAATGACGGAACCCTCCTTCAGCAGGCCCTTCTGCTCAGCGTCCTCAATCATGGCCTTGGCGATCCGGTCCTTTACGCTGCCGGCGGGATTAAAATACTCCAGCTTGACCAGGACGGTGGCCTCCAGCCCCAGTTCCTTTTCGATGTTTGCCACTTCTACCAGGGGCGTGTTTCCAATGAGCCCCAGGGTGCCCTTGTAGATGTTTGCCATTTCGATAACACTCCTTTCCTGTCTCAATGTGGATGGGCCAGATTATAGAACTTATTGCCTATTAAGTCAATAGGCAAATATAAAATTCATTCAGTTCAAATCAGAAATTGTCGCTTCGCAGGCGACCAGTTCGGACTGCCGTTCCTGTATGATACACCCGGAGCGAAGGAAAAGCTCCCGAAAACATGAAGGAGGAAGAAATCGATGAGAAAGAATCTGACAGAAATGGTTTTTATTCTGGATAAAAGCGGATCCATGGCCGGCATGGAAGCGGACACCATCGGCGGTTTCAACGCCATGATCGAGAAGCAGCGCGAGGCGGAAGGGGAGGCCCTGGTCTCCACCGTGCTCTTCTCCTACGACAGCCGCGTGATCCATGACCGGGTCGATATCGGGAAGATCGAACCCCTGACGGAGCGGGAATACCGGGTCGGCGGCGGAACGGCGCTGATCGACGCGATCGGCGGCGCGATCCATCATATCGGCAATGTCCATAAATACGCCAGGGAGGAGGACCGGCCGGAGCATACCATCTTCATTATTACCACCGACGGCATGGAGAACGCCAGCCGGTCCTACAGCAGCGACCAGGTGAAGAGAATGGTGGAGCGGCAGAAGAAAAGGTACGGATGGGAGTTCCTGTTCCTGGGGGCCAATATCGACGCCGTGGAGACGGCCGCCAGGGTGGGCATCGGCGCTGACCGGGCCGTTCGGTATCATAATGACTCCAGAGGCGTGGAGCTGAACTACAGGATTGTCAGCGATACCATCGGCATGATGAGAACCTGCGCGCAGCCGGTTGGCGCAGCCTGGAAGGAGGAAATTGAGAAGGACTATGCATCCAGAACCGCGGAGCCCTGAGGATCCTGGCGGCGCTGAGGATGAAAGCCCCCCATCGCGCCCGAGGACGCGATGGGGGAGGCCGCGGAAGCGGGGTTGACCTGCCTGTACCTGGCTGAGCTTTTCCAGCGGAGAGAAGGATCCGGGGAAAAATTTTTCCTTGACGGAAGTGTTTTCTCATGGTATCATAGCTTTCGCTGGTTGAACCTGGAGCGATGGCCGAGCGGTTGAAGGCGCTGGTCTTGAAAACCAGTGATACCGAAAGGTACCGGGGGTTCGAATCCCTCTCGCTCCGCTGACCGGCCTGGAGAAGTACCCAAGTGGCCGAAGGGGCTCCCCTGCTAAGGGAGTAGTGCGGGTGACCGCAGCCCGGGTTCAAATCCCGGCTTCTCCGCTTAAACCCTTGAAGCGTAAGGGCACTGAAAAAGTCAGTTCTGAAATATGGACTGACTTTTTCATGTGTGAATTGGGATATGGGAATGGCACAGCAGGGCGATCAATTCTGTGCTGAAAATGAAAGCATAGGTTCGGCTGAAAACG
>JAFPWU010000030.1 GCA_017412715.1 Clostridia bacterium | reverse complement strand
GGGGCCAGGCAGTTGGTGGTGCAGGAAGCGGCGGAGATCACGGTGTCTTCGGGCTTCAGCACATTGTGGTTCACGTTGTAAACGATGGTGGGCAGATCGTTTCCGGCAGGAGCGGAGATAACGACCTTCTTGGCGCCGGCGTCAATGTGCGCCTGAGCCTTGGCCTTGGAGGTGTAGAAACCGGTGCACTCCAGCACCACGTCCACATCCAGCTCTTTCCAGGGCAGGTTCGCAGCCTTGGGCTCGGCATAGATGGTGATTTCCTTGCCGTCCACGGTGATGGAGCCGGGGACCTTCACGGTCTTGCCGTCTTCTTCGAAGACGGGCTCCTTGGAAGCGACGGTGTGCTTATTCTCGCCAATCACGCCGCAATAGCCCTTCTGGGCGGTGTCATACTTCAGCAGGTGGGCCAGCATGGCAGGAGAGGTCAGGTCATTGATCGCAACAACCTCGTATCCTTCCGCGCCGAACATCTGACGGAACGCCAGACGGCCAATCCGTCCAAAGCCATTGATCGCAACTTTCACAGCCATGGGAAAAACCTCCTGTTTCAATAATACGTATTGAGAGGCGCAAATCGAGCCCCAAACCTTATTCTACTTGTTTTTCCTTTGTTTTGCAACCTTTTTTTCTAAAAAAATATCTGCTACAATCTTCCCGGATCCCACGCATTTTTTGGAGGAAAGGATACGAAATCCATGAGTTTTCGGATTGAACATGATTCCATGGGAGAGGTACAGGTTCCGGAGGAGAAATATTGGGGCGCCCAGACCCAGCGGAGCCGGGATAATTTCCCCATCGGCGCCGGCCGGGAGACCATGCCGGAGGAGATCGTCCGCGCCTTCGGAGTGCTGAAGGAAGCCTCCGCCCTGGCCAACGCCTCCCTGAGGCCGGAAAAGATGACCGGGGAGAAATGCCGGGCCCTCTGTGCCGCCGCCCGGGAGGTGGCGGAAGGAAAGCTGATGGATCATTTTCCTCTGGTGGTCTGGCAGACCGGCAGCGGCACCCAGAGCAATATGAACGCCAACGAGGTTATCGCCAACCGGGCGAACGAGCTGGCGGGGAGCAGGCTCTGCCATCCCAATGACGATGTGAACATGAGCCAGAGCAGCAACGATACCTTTCCCACCGCGCTGCATATCGCCGCGGTGCTCTCCCTGGAGGATCGGCTGATCCCCGCGGCGGAAGGGCTGATCTCCGTGCTTCAGCGTCTGGAGGCGGAAAACCGGGACGCGGTCAAAAGCGGCCGGACCCATCTGCAGGACGCGGTGCCCATTTCCTTCGGCCAGGAGATCAGCGGATGGCGTGCTTCCCTGACCCGGGATACGGAAATGCTCCGCCTCTCCCTGAATCCGCTGCGGGAACTGGCGCTGGGCGGCACCGCGGTCGGCACGGGGCTGAACGCGCCGAAGGGGTTTGCGGAAAAGGCCGCGGAGGAAATCAGCCGCCTGACGGGAAAAGCCTTCCGCACGGCGGAAAACAAATTCCACGCCCTGACCAGCAAGGACGAGATCGTCTTTGCCCACGGTGCCGTCAAAGCCCTGGCGGCGGATATGATGAAGATCGCCAACGACGTGCGCTGGCTGGCCTCCGGACCCCGCTGCGGCCTGGGGGAGATCCGGATTCCGGAAAATGAGCCCGGCAGCTCCATCATGCCCGGAAAGGTGAATCCCACCCAGTGCGAACAGGTGACCATGGTGGCCGTCCAGGTCATGGGAAACGACGCGGCCATCGGCATCGCCGCCTCCCAGGGCAATTTCGAGCTGAATGTCTTCATGCCCGTCATCGCCTATAATTTTCTCCAGTCCGTCCGGCTGCTGAGCGAATCCATTCTTTCCTTCACGGACCGCTGCGCCTCCGGCATCCGGGCCGATCGGGAAAAGATGCGGCTGAACCTGCATCATTCCCTGATGCTGGCCACCGCCCTGAACCCTCATATCGGATATGAAAACGCCGCCAAAACGGTGAAACTGGCCTTTCAGGAGGACATCTCCCTGAAGGAGGCCTGCGTTCGCCTCGGATTCCTGACCCCTGAGGAATTTGACGCCGTTTTCCATCCGGAGGAAATGATCTGAGACAGCCCTTCCGCGGAAATGCGGACTCCGGAAACGATAAATCCATATCCATTGGGCGGCCTTCGCCTCTGTTCAGGCGCTGGCCGCCCAATTGTTTTCAAACCTTTTTTTCCGGAAAAGGCCATTTCTTCCCTTCGTTCTGAGCCCTCTTCGCTCAGGCGGATTTCAGCCCCTGGAGCAATTATTCCACTTTTCTTTAAATAAAGCTGTCCTCCCGGTTAAACGCCGGCACAAAATCCGGATCCGCTGCCTCCGGCTCCTGCAGGAAGCCCGGCAGATCCAGCGCGATCATATGATCCCTTACCCTTCTGTATTCATCCTCCGTCACCCGGCGGTCCAGTCCCGGAATCCGAACGCCGTTGTACGGAATATACTGCCGCATCAGACTGACGGGCGTTCCCCCGGGTAGGGTATCCTTAACCCAGGTCAGCAGTTTCATGCTTTCTCCCGTCAGCCCTGGAAGAATCAGGTGCCGGATCAGCGTTCCGCGGGTCATGATTCCCCGGTCGCTGTATTGCGGAATCCCCGTCTGCCTGCACATCTCCCGGATGGCCAGGGAGGTCTTTTCAAAATAATCCGGCGCCTTCGCGCACACCTCTCCCATCCGGGCGGACCAGTGCTTCAGATCCGGCAGATAGACATCGACCACTCCCTCAAGCCTTTTCAGCGTTTCCACCGTCTCATATCCGGAGGTGTTCCACACCAGGGGGAGAGAAGGGCGATAGATTTCCAGGGCCTCCAGAATGCCGGGCAGATGGGGGGTGCCGGTGATCAGGGAGATGGATTCCATCCCTGCCTCCTCCAGCCGGCGCATGCTTTCCGCCAGCTCCCGGGGCGTAAAGGTTCTTCCCTGGTTCCGGTGAGAAATATCCCCATTCTGGCAGTAGGCGCATCGCAGGGTGCATCCCGAGAAGAACACGGCCCCCGTTCCCCGGAGGCCCGAGATGGGCGGTTCCTCCCACAGATGGGGCGCGATCCGGCCAATCAGCATCTCCTGCCCCAGTCCGCAGAATCCTTTTTTTTCCGCTCTGTCCGCCCCGCATCTCCGGGGGCAAAGATTACATTTCATTCGGTTTCCTTCTCTTTGCCGGCGGGATCCGCGGGTTCTTCGCGGGGATCCTCCCGGCTGAAATTGACATTTCCGGGGGTTTCATCTTATCATATGGCCGGTTGTTTTGTCTGTCAAACTCTTTTCCTGAGGCGGACGCAAAAGATGAGAAAAGCAGTACTCGTTTCCCTGGACGCGTTTTTTGACGCGGATATCAAAGAACTTCAGCCGGACAGCACCCTCAGCCGGATGCTCCGGGAGGGGGTTTTCTGCCGGCAGGTGAAGACCGTCTTTCCCGCCCTAACCTATCCGGCCCATGTAACCCTGGTGACCGGATGCGATCCGGAGGATACCCTGGTGGGACAGAACCAGCCCTGGCAGCCGGACACGCCGAACCGGCATCGGGTCTGGTACTGGGAGCGGAAGCATATTGCCGTGCCCACCCTCTTCGACGCGGTGAAGGCGGCCCGGAGGAAGAGCTGTACGGTGCTCTGGCCCGTCTGCTGCAAAAACCCCGCCGTCTCCTGGTGCTTTCCGGAGGTTCACCCTCTTCCCGGAGAGAATATCGTCCTGAAAACGCTCCGATACGGCTCCCCGGCCTTCATCCTGGACGGGGAGCGGCGCTTCGGCTCCCTCCGGCAGGGGATTTCCGAGCCGGGACTGAGCAACTATGCGGCCGCCATCACCTGCCGGGCCATCCGCAGGCACAGGCCGGATCTGACCGCGGTTCATCTCATCGACTTGGATGAGATGCGTCATCATCACGGCACCTTCAGCCCCGAGGCCCGGGACGCGATCCGCCGGAATGAGGAACGGCTGGACCGGATTCTGCAGGCCATGGGGGAAACCCCCGGGATGGAGGACGCCCTGCTGATCGCCGTCAGCGATCATGGCCAGTCGGATATTTCCGTCACGGTCAATCTGACGGAAACCCTGAAAAAACTTGACCTGGCCGATGACTTCGGGGTTCAGAGCAACGGAGAGAGCGCCTATTTTTTCGCCCGGAGGGAAGGGGCGGATCCGGCCAGGGCCCTGTCCCTTCTCCAGTCCCGTCTGAAGGAAAACGGCATCCGGCGCCTCTATGGTCCGGAGGATCTGAGGAGGATGCATGCGGTTCCCGGCCCCGTCTTCGCCTGCGAAGCCGCGGATCAGGTGGTTTTCAGCGACGGGCTGGATGAGAATAAGCGGGAGAAAGCCACCCATGGCTTCGGTCCGGGGCACCCTGGGGAAAACTGCCTCTTCGCGGTCTTCGGAAAAGGGATCCGGAAGGGAATTGAACTTCCCTCCATGCCCATGCGGGACGTGGCCCCGACGATTGCCGGTCTCATGGGCGTCCCTCTTCCCTCCGCCAGGGGAATGGATCACTCCCGGGAAATCCTCCTGTAATCCTGTTCTTCCTTTCGGTGGGTTTTACCCACCTATTTTTTCTTTATTTTCTCTTTTTTAGGGCAATTTTATGGCTTAATTGTGGAAAAAAATTGACAAAAGTGGGACTGTATGTTAATATCTCGTAACGAAAGTTTTTTCGCCGCCTTCGCTCCGGGTGGCTTTTGAATAGATTTTGTGTGTTTTCACAGGAATCTGGACAACAGGTCCGGGGACTTCTCTTCCCGCGGAAGCGCCGCTGGAAAGAGGGGGGAGGTCTGTCCTTGCGGAGGTGCAGCTTTTTATGGTCTCTCAATTCAGGATAACGCACTATTTTCATAGCGGGTTTTCCATTGAAGCGGATGATCTGTTCTTTGTATTTGATTACTGGCGCGGAGAAAGACAGGAGCTGACGGGTTCCCGTCAGATTCTCCCCAGCCAGCTTTCCCGATACCGTAAGGTCTTCGTATTCATTTCCCACGAGCATATTGATCATCTGGATCCCATCGTGTTTACCTGGAAGGAACAGGCCGATGTGTCCTATTTCGTTTCTTCCGACATGCCCGTCGGAACCCGGGGAAAGCGCATGGCGCCGGGAGACTCCCTGACCCTGGATCCGGGGATTACCGTGACCGCTTTTGAGTCCACCGATCTGGGGGTCTCCTTCCTGCTGAATATCCACGGCCGGACCTTTTTCCACGCCGGGGATCTGAATTTCTGGCACTGGCGGGATGAATCCACGCTCCAGGAGATTGACGAGGCCGAACAGGAATTTGTCCGCGCTGTTAAACCGCTGAGCAGGGAGCAGGTGGACGTGGCCTTCTTCCCGGTGGATCCCCGGCAGGGCACCATGTTCGAAGCCGGCGCCAATTATTTCATCCTGCAGGTCAAGCCCCGGCTGCTGATCCCCATGCATTATTTTCACCGGACGGAAATCATCCTGGAATATGCCCGCACCGCCAGTTCCCGGACTACGGAGGTCCTGGCCATGCCCGGAATCGGGGACTGTATCCTGCTGGATTTCGATGAGGACGGTTATATGAACATCTCCTTCCCCGTGAAGGAAACGCCCCCCGCGGAGGCGGAGGAGGTAACCCTGGATACCATGGAAGACAGTCCCTTCGCGGAATCGGACCTCCCCCTGCCCCAGCTGGCGGAGCCTGAGTCCCAGCTCCCGCAGTCCGGGGAGGAAGAAACCTCGGAGTGATTCTTTTTTCTCCGGGGTCCCGCCCTTCAGGATTTTTTCCACTTTTTTCCACAGGTTTTCCACATTCAGGAATTTATTATCTTTGTTGCTTGTGTAAAACCGGAAGCCTTATTTTTCAAGGCTTCCGGTTTTTTCTTTTTTAACTCTCCTTATTTTTCAAGGCCTCCGGCTTGTGGAAAACTTTCTGGTCTTTTTTCATGCGGGTTTTTACAAATCGAGCTACAGAATCCTCAGCAGCGCGTCCTTTGAAAGCGCATACAGGGACGCTTCCTTCACCTTTCTGCCCGTCAGTTCCCCGACGGCTTTCGCGTACCACATCACCTGGGCCGTGTATTTTTCCTTCAGCTCCTCCACCTTCCGAACGCTGTCGGTCTTGTAATCCAGAATCACCCATTCCTCTCCTTCCCGGAAGACGCAGTCGATCACTCCCTGGAGAATCATGGGTTCCTCCCGCCGGATCAGGAGGTTAAAGTTCCATTCCCGATGGACCTCCGGAGACTGAAGAATCCGCTGTCCCGTTCCGGATTTCCAGAAGCCGGCAATCTGCGCGTCGCTGACCTGCTCCAGCTCCTGGGGGGTGGCCATATGATTCCGGATCATCCGCTCCTTTTCTTCCCGGAGCACCTCCTCGGGCGGGATTCCCCTTCTCATTTTTTCAAGATCCATCAGGGACAGAATTCTGTGGGTCAGGGTTCCCCGCCAGGCCGCCCCGCCCTTTCCCTCTTTTTTCATGAAGGCCGGCATATCCGGCATCTCCCCGGTTTTCAGCCTTCGGCTCAGCGCGTCCGGCATTCTCTTTTTCTCCGCGGTTTCCTCCTCCAGATCCTCTTCTTCCTCCGGCGCTACCTCCTGCTGAGCGGATCTGACCAGGGAAGTCACCGATCTTTTCACCAGGACGGGGGGTTCCTTCTGCTCCTCCGTTTTTTTCCACAGATTATCCACAACCGGCGCCGAAAGCGTTGCCTCAAGCCATCCTGCCAAACTGTGGATATTATTTACATTTTCCACAATTTTTTGTTGATTAATCTCAAATGTCCTTATTTCATAAGGCTTTTCATCATGTGCATAACCTGTGGATATTTTTTTCGCGTTTTCCTGCATCATCACTGGCATCCACCAGTCGGTAAAGGACTCCGCCAGCAGAATTCTTCCGTCACTCTCCGGCATGGACCAGAGCGGATTCGTCTCCTGACAGGTCATCATATACAGCTTTTCCTGGGGCCTGGTCATCGCCACGTAAAGCAGGCGCACCTTTTCCGCCATTTCTTCCCGCCTGCGTTTCCACTGGAAGATCGCCGAGGCCAGGGTCGGCCGGGAAATCCGGTGATCCGGGTCCTTATAATCCATGCAAAGTCCCAACTCACTGTGGGCCAGAATTCCTGCCGGATCCTTTCCCAGCGGACTTTTATCCATCCCCGCGCAGAATACCACGGGGAACTGCAGTCCCTTGCTCTTATGGACCGTCATGATTCTCACCAGGTCGTCCTGATCCCCCAGCAGCGTGGCGCTCTGCTGCTCCCCATAGGCCTGCTGGTCCCTCATATGGGAAAGAAACTGCCTCAGGGTGCGAATGCCCCTGCTCTCCGCGTCCGCCGCCTGCTGGGCCAGCATTCGCAGATTGGCCTGCTTTACTTCTCCGGCCGGATCCGATCCGAGAATATAGTAGATTCCCGTCTCGTGATACAGCTGCCAGATCAGTTCGCTGACATGCATTCCTTCCGCCAGCTGCTGCCAGCGGACTCTCTTTTTTTCTACCTGGCGGCACCTTTCTCCCAGGTCGGAGGTTTCTTCCGCGCACCTGGCAAAGGCCCGATAAAAGGGAATATCCTTCTCCGGATATTTCAGCCGGATCACACTCAGCTCTTCCTCCGTAAACAGAAAAGGATTTTCCTGCAGCACGGAGATCAGCGGAAGATCCTGCAGCGGATAGTCGATCCATTCCAGCAGATTCCGGATCATCTGAATTTCCCGCAGCTGATAGTAATCCCCGGAACCGTCGTAAAACACCGGTATATTCCTTTTTTCCAGCTCCTGGGCCAGCAGCGGGCCGTCGGTATGAACGGCCGGCATCAGGATCACCATATCCCGATACTGATAATTCCTGCCTTTTTCCGGATAGGGGGTCTGCAGCAGGGTCAGTATTTCATCCTGCAGAAAGGCGGCTGTCGCTTCCAGGCTGCTCAGATCCTGCTGGCCCCTGTCGATCCGGATAATCTGCACCGGATCATATCCTTCCGTTTTTCGTCCCGCAACCAGCTCTTCTTCCGGGCCATAGGTAATTTCCGTCACGCCTTCCTTCATGACGGATCGGAATACCCGGTTCGTGGTTTCCAGAATTTCCGGCCTGGATCTGAAATTGGACTGCAGATAAATGACTTCCCTGTTTCGCTGATCATTCCGGTAATCCTGAATTTTCCGGATAAACTGCATCGGTTCCGCCAGGCGGAAGCGATAGATGCTCTGTTTGATATCCCCTACCATGAACAGGTGGTTTTCCGGATGCTGAAGCAGTTCGATTATTTTATTCTGTACGGCCGAATTATCCTGACATTCGTCAATAAATACATACCGCCAGGCGGAACGGGCCTCCTCCGCTCCCCGGGGATCCTGCAGAATCTGAACCGCGTACTGTTCCAGATCCTGAAAGTCCGCCAGCACTCTGCTTTTTTTCATGATCTGAAAAAGGTCCGACATGGTCTGGATAAACAGCTGCAGAACCTGCAGGGATTCCTTCATGTTCTGCCATTCCCGCACGGTCTTTTCCGCGTCGTTTAAAAGAAGTTCATCCGCCCTGGTGATTTTTTTCTTATATTCATCCCGCAGCTTTCCGTATCTGTCCTTCCAGTCGCTTTCCTGGACCGTCAGACCCTTTACGGTCTTCTGCCTCGCAAATTCCGCCTTTCCGGAAGCATGACCCGGATGCAGGACGTTTTCCTGTTTCACGTGAAACAATTCCGCGTCCTTTTTCCAGGTTTCCCGAAAGGATTCCAGGGAGAAGGGTTCCTGAAACATCACATACATCCTGTGGAGATGAATTTCCGCGATCATCAGCTGCTCCTGAGCCATCTGCAGAAGGCATTTCATCCAGGGATGTTCCGGAGAGAAAGAAAAAGGAATGCTGTCAATCACCTGCTTCATCCATTCCATGGGATTCGGCTGGGACATGAGAAAAGGGTACAGGTTCTGAATCAGGGCTTCCGCCTTTTTCAGCTCAAATCTGGATTTCAGCAGACGAAATTGTTCGGGATGATTCTTTTCCATCTGTCCGCAGGCATCCTGAAAGGCCTGATGAAAGAGAATTCTGCTCTGGGACGCGTCACAGATCTGAAAATCAGGATCCAGATCCACCAGCTGAAACTGATTGCGGATCAGCTGCTGGCAGAAGGCATGGATGGTGGATATCTGCATGCTGTCAATCCGGTCCAGGGCTTCCCGAAGCACAGGATTGTTTTTTTCCTGATACAGCCGGTTCCTGATTTTCTCCTTCATTTCCGCGGCGGCCGCGTTGGTGAAGGTCATAATCAGAAAGCTGTCGGGTTCCGCGCCCCCGCGGAGAAGCCGTACGATCCGTTCAATCATGACCGCCGTTTTTCCGCTGCCCGCAGCCGCGCTGCAAATCAGCTCCGGCGCCTCAGACTGAATAACGGCCTGCTGTGCTGCTGTCCATTCTGGCATTTTGATCCCTCTCTGTCGAATGTTTCACGTGAAACATTTAAGAAAAGCCCGAGCAGAATTTATTCAAAGATCGGCTCGCTCCATGATACTGCGGGTTTTTCAGATCCCTGTTTCCGAATTTCGATGCTGGCGGAGCCCTTCAGGTTTTTAACCTCATACGTCCTGTGATTCTGCCAGGAGGCCAGATCCCCTTCATCGCTGCAGGTAATAAAGGTCTGAACCCCATCCATTACCCGAAGCAGATTCATTCTGCGTTCAAGATCCAGCTCGCTCATGACATCGTCCAGCAGGAGCACCGGCTGATCCTGAACCGTCTGCTGATAAATCCGCATCTGGGCCAGCTTAAGGCTGAGGGCTCCGGTTCTCATCTGACCCTGGGACGCATACAGCTTCATGCTCTTCTGATTCAGCGAAAGCAGAAGATCGTCCCGATGGGGCCCCGCGGAGGTGGTTCCGTTTTTCAGATCTTCTTCCCTGGATTCCTTTAACCGGTGAAGCAGGGAGGAGGGATCCTCCTGAAATTCCCGGACGGAGGGGCGATACTGAATCAGAAAGTCCTCCGATTCTTTTCCGCTGATCTGCTGGTACAGCGTGTGTCCCGCCTGAGCCAGCTCTCCCGTATATTTAATGCGCTCCCCGCAGATCAGCTTCGCCTGCTCGCACATGGCCGCCTCAAAATCTTCAATCATGGGATCAATCCGGGTATTTTCCAGCCGGGCTTTTCGAAGAATGGCGCTTCGCTGGTTCATCGCGGTCCGGTACTGCTGCAGAGCGATAAAATAGGGCCTGCTGATCTGGCTGATCATCATGTCCAGGAATCGGCGTCGGACCGAAGGTCCGTCCTTAATCAGATCAAGATCCTCCGGGCTGAAGATCACGCACCGGAGGACCCCCATCATTTCAGAAAGCCGGGCGGCCCGCTTCTGGTCAATCCATACGGATTTCACTGACTCGTCGCCGGGCTGAAGGCGAATCTCCAGATCGTTCCGGGATAATCTGTTTTTGACGGAAAGCCTGCAGGAACATCCGGAAGCTCCCATCTGGACCGCGTTGATATCCTGGGTGATGCGGTGACTTTTGCCGAGCCCGCAGTAATGAATTGCTTCCAGGAGGTTTGTCTTGCCGGAGCCATTCTGGCCGAAAAAAATATTGATTCCTTCATGGGGCTCAAGAACCAGCCGGTCATAATTCCGAAAATGGTTCAGTTCAATTCTTTCAATGACCATCTTGTCTCCTTGCGGTAAAAGTGAGAAAAGCAGCGCGGGAATATATCTCATCGCGCTGCCTGAAAGCCCTGGAAATCCTTAGCCGAACATGCGAACCGGCAGGATCAGATAGACGTACTGATCCCCGGAGGGGGGCATCACCACGCAGGGGCTGACGCTGGAATTGAAGTTCATGAACAGATCCTTGTCTTCCACATTCTTGATCACATCCACGATGTATCTGGCATTGAAGGCAATATCGATCGGATCCCCCTGAAGGTCCGCCTCCATTTCCTCCTCCACGTCGCCCAGCTCAGCGTTGGAGGTGATGCGGAGAATCTGATCCCGGAAGCTCATCTTGATCAGATTATTCTTACCCTCCCTAGCCATGAGGCTGGCCCGGTCGATGGCATCGTTTACCACGAAACGGTCCGCTTTGGCCCTGGTCTTGAACTGGGTGGGAATAATCCTCCGATAATCAATGTATTCCCCGGCCAGCAGCACCGCGCTCAGGCGGATATTGCCGAACATGCACTGCATGCGGCCCTGGTCGAAGAGAAGGGTGCAAAAAGCGTCGTCGTCCGGAAGAATCCGGCTCAGCTCATTGATCACCTTTCCCGGAATGACTGCCTTCAGCACATCCACTCCCTCCGGAAGATCAAAGGGCTGGAAGAGCTTCTGCATGGCCAGGCGGAAACCGTCCAGCGCCACGAGCCTGGCTTCGTTCCGGCTCACTTCCAGCAGGCATCCGGTCAGAATCTGCCGGCTCTCGTCCGTGGCGATGGCAAAGCTCACATGAGAAATCATCTCCTTGAGCTTTTTCTGCGGAATTTTAATGGAGTTCAGATTTTTCAGCGCGAAGATTTCCGGATATTCGTCCGGATTCATAATCGCCAGATTGCTGCGGGATTTCTGACACCGAATGGAAGCGGACCTGTCATTCTGAACGCTGACCTGCACCTGTCCGTCGGGCATTTTCCGGATCAGCTCCGAAAAGATTCTTCCCGGCAGCACCGTCTGGCCTTCCTCCAGAACCTCGGCCACATTCGTATACTCGATGGTCAGAGATCCGTCGGAGCAGGTCATGGTGATCCGTCCGTCCTGAGCCACGAGGAGCACCCCGTCAAGAATCTGTTTGGCGGGGCGGGAGGAAAGGGCCCGGGTTACCGTATTCAGTCCTTCCAGCAGATCCTGATTGTTCATGTTGAATTTCATCGGTTTTTCTTCCTTTCAGCAGCCGCTCCGGGAAAAACCCGGAGGTCATAATCATAATATATATAAAATAATATCGTAATCGTAATAAGGGGTGTGGATTCTGTGGAAAACATCCGAAAAGCGGATGAAATAAGGGATCTGCTCTGTGGAAAACAGTTGAATAAACGGGCGAATCCATCCACAGGTTTTCGGGAAAAAGCGGGGCCGCCGGGGAGCTTTGCCAGTCATTTTCATCATAAGTTTCAAAAGTATGAAACGATTTGAAAATGCTTCATAAAACAGAAACATGTTTTCCACGGTTTTCAGGGAATTAACCGGCCTGTGGAAAAATACCTCTGGAAAACTCCTCAGGAAAACAGATCCATGTTTTTCCGGAAATAATCAATCCCGCTCCAAAGGGTGATCAGACAGACCCAGATGCCCAGGATGATGCCGACAGGCCATGAAAACAGGGGGGTTCGTAGAATCAGCACCATCAGAATCATCAGCATCTGGCTGGCGGTTTTAATCTTTCCCAGGGGACCCGCGGCAATGACCTTGCCGTTGGAAATGGCGATCATCCGCAGGCCGTCCACGCTCAGCTCCCTCGCCAGAATCAGCACCGTCATCCAGGCGGGAACCAGGGAAAGGGAGGTAAGCAGGATCAGCGAGGATACCACCAGCAGCTTATCGGCTACGGGATCAATGAATTTTCCGAAGGTGGTCACCCATCCGTTTTTCCGGGCCAGATACCCGTCGAGAAAATCGGAGAAGGAGGCCAGGGCAAAGACGGCCGCCGCCGCCCATCTGCACCAGGGCTCGGAAAGGGCCAGCAGCAAAATCAGCACCGGAACGCAGCAGACCCGAAGAATACTCAATCGGTTTGGCCAGTTCATATCATTTCTCCCATCAGGTCATAAGTCTCCGCCCGGGTAAGGCGGACAGGGACGAAAGAGCCGATTTCAGGAGCCTTATCCTGCCAGGTGAAGACGATTTCCCCGTCCGTCTCGGGAGCTTCCAGCCGGCTGCGGCCGAGGGCGAGATGCTTCTCCGGATTCACGTCCGTGACCAGAATCTGCTCCGTGGTTCCGATTCTCTTCCGGTTCAGCTTCAGGGAAATCCCCGCTTGCAGGGTCATCAGCCGGTCCAGCCTTTCCTGTTTTACTTCCTCAGGAATCTGGTCCTTCATGCGGGCCGCGGGAGTTCCCTCCTCAGGAGAATAGGCGAAAGCGCCCAGTCTGTCAAACTCAGCCTCCTGGACAAAGTCCAGCAGTTCCCGGAACTGGTCCTCCGTTTCCCCGGGAAATCCGGTAATCAGAGTGGTCCTGAGGGTCAGTCCCCGTTCCTTTGCGCCCCGGACGCAGCGGATGATATCCTCCCGGGTTCCAAGGCGGTGCATGCGGTGCAGAATGTCCGGATGAATATGCTGAATGGGAATATCCAGATAGGGGCAAACGCCCGGGGTTCCCGCCAGCAGGTCCAGCAGCTCATCGCTGGTTTCGTCCGGATAGCAGTAGAGCACCCGAAGCCAGTCCACGCCCTGAATCTGTGCTATTTTTCTCATCAGGGAGGGAAGCTGGCTGTGTCCGCCCCGGTCCGTCCCCCATCGGGTGGTATCCTGGGCGACCAGCACATGCTCCCGGACGCCCCGGGCGGAAAGCTTGCGTATTTCCTGGAGAATCTCCTCCTCCCCGCGGCTGCGGTAGGGTCCCCGGATCAGGGGAATGGCGCAGAAGGTACAGCGGTTGGAACAGCCTTCCCCGATGCGGGTATAGGCGGTATAGAAGGGCGTGGTCAGAACCCGGTCCTGCTCGAAATAAGTCAGGTCATCCTGACAGGCATGAATCCGTTTTCCGGCCAGCGCCTGCTCGATCCGGTCCGCCAGGGTGGCGTACTGATTGACGCCCAGCAGCAGATCGATCTCCGGCAGTTCGGTCAGCAGATCATTTTCATATCGCTGGGCCAGGCATCCGGTTACCACGAGCAGCCTGCAGCGGCCGGTCTGTTTATATTCCGCCATCTCGAGAATCGTGTTGATGGATTCCTCCTTGGCGGGATCGATAAATCCGCAGGTATTCACCAGAAGAATATCAGCCTGGGAAGGGTCGGACACAATGCGGTATCCCCGGTCCTGCAGCAGGCCGAGAGCGGTTTCCGTATCCACACGGTTTTTATTGCAGCCCAGGGAAACCGCTCCAACAGAATATCCCATGAATGTTCCTCCTTTGATGAATGAAACGATTATAGCATGAAAAGGCGGGTTTGAAAAGAAAGCTTTTTGAGTTTGGAAAAATGTATGGTATAATTCGAAACGAAAATCGGAAAGAAAAAGCAGGGGAGACAGATGAAAATGAAGGATATCTTTCTGATCGTGGACGGAAACAGCATGATTCACAGGGCATTTCACGCGCTGCCGCTGATGGATGCGGACGGAATCTATACCAACGCGATTCACGGATTTCTGAATATGCTGCTGAAGGTGGTAAAGGAAGAGAACGTGCAGTATCTGGCGGTATGCTTTGATGAGCATGGACCCACCTTCCGGCATACCATCTATCCGGAGTACAAGGCGGGCAGAACGCCCACGCCGCCGGAGCTGATCCAGCAGCTGGGCACGGTTCGGACCCTGCTGGACGAAATGGGGATCTCCCGGTTTTCCCTGCAGGGATGGGAGGCGGATGACCTGCTTGGAACCCTGAGCCTGCTGGGGGAAAAAGCGGGGGTAACGCCCATGCTGCTGACGGGAGACCGGGACGCGCTGCAGCTGGTAGGCGGGGAAACCCAGCTGATGTTTACCCGGAAGGGAATAAGCGAGACGACGATTTTTACGCCGGAAAAGGTGATGGAGGAATACGGCTTTCTGCCGAACCAGGTCACGGACTGGAAGGGACTGGCCGGGGACAGCAGCGACCATATTCCCGGGGTTCCCGGGGTGGGAGACAAGACGGCGGTAAAGCTGCTGCAGGAATACGGCACGCTGGAAAATGTGCTGGCCCACGCGGGGGAGATTAAGGGCAAGCTGGGTGAAAAGCTGGCGGCCTGGGCGGATCAGGCCAGGTTGTGCAAGGAGCTGGCCACGATTCACAGGGATGCGCCGGTGACCTTTGACCTGGAAAAGTGCAGGGTTCCGGAGTGGAAGGATACGGTTCCGGCCCTGCAGAAGCTGAAGCTGTTCGCGATTATCGGCAGGATCAGCGGCCGGAACGGAACAGGGGAAAAGACAAAGCCGGAGGAGAAAAAAGCTGCCGCGGAAAAGAAAAAGGATCTTCCGCAGGAGATGCCGAAATCCGGGGAAGAAAGCGTCGGGGCGGAAATGCTCTCCTTCGGAGCCTGGGAGGAGGCCGCGGATCTGGAAGCCCTGCGGGCCTGGATTGGGAAAAACGGGGAGAATCCCCTGTGCGTCTGGATCAGTGATACCGGATGCTCCCTGGCCGCGGAGGGAGGAAGCCGCCTGCGGGCGGCCCTGGGAGGAGATCTGCTGATGCCGGGGCTGGATCCGGCGGAGGTCATCGGGGAGCTGCTTCCCGCGATGCGGGAGGGCAGGGTCGTCGTGCATGACGGAAAAAAACTGCTTCACCGGATGAGCAGGATGGGCCGTCAGCTGCCGGACGCGTTTCTATGGGATACGCTGCTGGGGGCCTATCTGCTGAATCCGCAGGAGAAGAGCTACCGGATCGGGGATCTGCGCCCCGGATGGGAGGAAGACGCGTCTGCGGTCTGTTCCCTGTGGGCCTGGCAGCGGGAGAAAATCCGGCAGGAGGGCATGGAATCCCTGATGAAAGAGGTGGAAATGCCCCTGAGCTTCGCCCTGTTCCGGATGGAACGGGAAGGATTCCGGGTGGATACGGCCTATCTGCGGGAGCTGGGAAAGGAATATACGGAGGAACTGGCCGGCCGGCGCAGGGAAGTAATCGAAGCCTGCGGACAGGGAGAATTCAATATTAACAGCACCCAGCAGCTGGGGGAGGTGCTGTTCGAAAAGCTGAAGCTGTCCCACGG
Organism: Clostridia bacterium; assembly: GCA_017412715.1. Taxonomy (GTDB): domain Bacteria; phylum Bacillota; class Clostridia; order Christensenellales; family Aristaeellaceae; genus Aristaeella. The sequence continues at coordinate 41,606 of JAFPWU010000030.1, read as the reverse complement.
AAAGAAGACCAGCAAGGGGTATTCCACGGCGGTGGAGGTGCTGGAGGGCCTGCGCTGGGAAGCCCCCGAAATCATAGAACCCCTTCTGCGGTATCGGAAACTCAGCAAGCTGAACGGAACCTATGTGGAGGGAATGCTTCCCCTGGTGGACGCGGAGGGCCGGATCCATTCCACCTTTGATCAGGCGGCCACGGCCACGGGGCGCCTGTCCTCCTCGGAGCCGAATCTGCAGAATATACCCGTCCGGACCGAGGAGGGCCGGGAGCTTCGGAAGGTGTTTATTCCCCGGGACGGATGGATTCTGCTGGACGCGGACTACAGCCAGATCGAGCTCCGGCTGATGGCGCATTTTTCCGGGGACGGAGCGCTGGTGGATGCCTTCCGGAAGGGAGAGGATATTCACGCAAGGACCGCCAGCGAGATTTTCGAGGTGCCCCCGGAATGGGTGACGCCGGAGCTGCGGAGCAGGGCCAAGGCGGTGAATTTCGGGCTGATTTACGGAATCAGCGGATTCGGTCTCAGCCGGAATACCGGGGTCAGCCGTCAGGAAGCCGCCTCCTTTATCGAAAAGTACTTTGAAAAGTATCCCGGGGTGAAGCGCTTTATGGATCAGGCGGTCTCCGAAGGGATTCAGAAGGGATACGCGGAAACGCTGATGGGCCGCCGCCGCTATCTGCCGGAGCTCCGGAGCACCAAAGCCATGGTGCGGGAGTTCGGAAAACGGGCGGCCATGAACACCCCGATCCAGGGGACGGCGGCGGACATCATGAAACTGGCCATGGTGCGGGTGGACGAGGCCCTGCGGCGGGAAAACATGCGGAGCAGAATGATCCTGCAGGTGCACGACGAGCTGCTGCTGGAATGTCCTCCGGAGGAGGCGGACCGGGCGGCGAAGCTGCTGCAGGAGGCCATGGAGCAGGTGATTCAGCTGAAGGTTCCCCTGGTGGCGGAGGTCAACCGGGGACGGAACTGGTATGAGGCGAAATAAAGGATCGGCTCCCGGAAGCCGCCCGTCCTTGACTTTTCAGGGATGGGGGGGTATATTCTTTCCTGCGGCCCGGCCGGGACGGCCGGAGCCTGAATGAGCGGAAGGAGAAGGAAGAATGCTGGAATATAAATTTGATACGCAGCTGCTGATCGAGGGCACGGACCTGGACGAAGACGAGATCAATGAATACATTACGGAGCATTTCAAAGGCGACTGCCTGCTGGCTGTGGGGGACGATGAGCTGATCAAGATTCATTTCCATACCAACGAGCCCTGGCAGGTGCTGGAATACGCCGCCACCAAGGGAGAGATTTACGATATCGTCGTGGAAAACATGGAACGCCAGGAGCAGGGGCTGAAGGGCTGAGGCCGGAATCCGGAAGGAAACGGTGATTCAGTTTTTCCCTGATAAAATCCGCCCGGGGAAGGGCGGAAAAATCAGGAAGCCGAACCGGAAGAACTTTTTCCCTGAAAATCCATTGTATAAGGTTCCTTTTTGGTGTAAACTATATCATCCTCTTCCGGAGGATGATTTTTTGTGTACCTTATTTGCGCGGTTACGCGGCGATAAAACCGGCGGACTGGCCGGTGGAACAGGAGAACAAGGGTATGTCTGAAAAGCGTTCGGCGTTCAGGCCGGCGGAGATTCTGCTGCCCGGGGCGGGGGTTCCCGCGGAAACATGGGCCTGCCTGGCCTGCGATCAGTATACATCCCAGCCGGAATACTGGCGGGAGGTGGAGCAGCTGGTGGGGGACCGGCCGTCCACCCTGCGGCTGATGCTTCCGGAATGTGATCTGGGATCCAGCGAGGAGCGGATTCCTGCGATTCACCAGGCCATGAGGGACTATCTGGCCGGGGGCATTCTGCAGCCCGCGGTGGAGCGGGGGTTCGTGCTCTGCCGGCGGACGACTCCTTCCGGCGCCCGGCTGGGCCTGGTGGGAACGGTGGATCTGGAGGAATATGATTTTACGGCGGGGAGCCGCTCCCTGGTCCGTCCGACGGAGCAGACCATCGCGGAACGCCTGCCGCCGCGGCTGAAGATCCGCCGGAACGCGCCGGTGGAGCTGAGTCATATCCTGATCCTGATCGACGATCCGGACCGGACGGTGCTGGAGCCCCTGGCGAAAAAAGCGAACTCCCTGCGGAAGCTGTATGATTTTGACCTGATGAAGAACGGGGGACATCTGGAGGGCTACGCGGTGGAGGCCCGGGAGGATCTTGCCCGGGTGGAAAGCGCGTTGGAGGCGCTGAAGGAAAAGCTGGGGGAGGATCCGCTGCTGCTGGCGGTGGGAGACGGCAATCATTCCCTGGCAACGGCGAAAGCTTACTGGAACGAGATCCGGGAGAGCCTGTCCCCGGCGGAACGGGAGCATCACCCTGCCCGGTTTGCCCTGTGCGAGGTGGAGAACCTGCATGATGAGGCCCTCTGCTTTGAACCGATTCACCGGCTGGTGACCGGAACGACGCCGGAGGAGCTGTACGACTGCTGGGAGCGGTACGCGGAGGCCCGGGGAATGACCGTATCGGAGGAAGGAGAAGGGCATATTTTCCAGATGCTGATCCGCAGGGACGAATATCCCGCGGTGGTCGCCAATCCGGAAGGGGAGATTCCCTGCGAAACCCTTCAGCTCTTCCTGGATAACTTCCTGGAGGGACATCCCAAGGCCGCCATCGATTACATTCACGGGGCGGACGCCCTGCGGAAGCTGGTGCAGCAGAAGGATTCGGTCGGGTTCATCCTGCCGAATATCGACAAGCACACCTTCTTTGAGGATGTGAAAAAGCTGGGGGTGCTTCCCCGGAAGACCTTCTCCATGGGAGAGGCGGACGAGAAACGCTTCTATATGGAGTGCAAGAAGATCTGAGATATCAATAAAGGATGCTGACCGACTTTATGGGGGCGGTCAGCATCCTTTATTTTACGTAACTTTTCAGTCCAGCAAGCGGAGCGACTGAATAGTTACTTTTATGTTGCTGTAAATCAGAAGCGGGCGCGTCACGCGCGCAGCGCGTCGGCCAGCTCGTCGGTCATGCGGCGCATAAACTCCAGCAGGCTCTGGCGGCTGGTTTTGCGCCAGCAGCGGATATAGGCCAGCTCCCATCTTTCCAGCTCGGAGGCCAGTTCCCGGGGATTCCGGGCCTCCACATCCTGCCCCGCGTCCCGCCGGGCCAGGCAGAGGCCGATTTCGTTGAGCAGCCGGACCCCGGCCGCGGCGACCTGCATGGTCTGCACCTGGCTCCGCTGATCCGCCGAAAGGGAGGGTACGGCCCGGTCCAGTGCCGTCAGGGCGGCATCCAGCCGGGCGTTGGCTTCCGGCCCCCGGAGAATCTCCGGCAGCAGCTGCTTCAGATACGGCGTCCGTTCCCCGCTGTCCTTTTCCAGCCAGCGCATGGCGTTCGCCCAGAGGAAGGTTTCGTTGCCGCTCAGATCCGTCACCGCCCGCATGAAGTCCCCGGTCCGGTCCCCGAAGGCCAGGAAGGAAACGGCGTCATTCATTTCCTCCAGGGAATATTCCTGTTTGTTCCAGGAGAAGGCCGCGCCGTAGAGAATGCCGGGAACGGTGAATTCCGGCGGGCAGACATGGCCGTAATCCCCCCAGTCGGTATTCAGCAGGCCGATGGCGCCGTATTTGTGGGCGTAGCGGCACATGCACCGGATATTGGAGAAGCTGTCCGGAATCTGGGGGATCAGCCGGCACCAGGTGCTGAGCCCCGGGCAGGCGTACTGAACGGCGCCCATTTCCGCCAGCTCCCGGATTTCATCCTCCGGATAGTCCGGGGCATAGCCCCAGCTCAGACAGATGCCGCCCTTGGGCAGCACATCATAGCTCTTCGGCTCCCGCCCCAGGATGTCCCCCCAGTAGACCGGCGTGATGCCCTGTTCCAGCAGCCATTGGCACAGGTCCCCCAGATAGCGGACATACAGCGTCTGAGCGCCTTCCTTTTCCGCGGCCGCGGCGCTCCGGTCCTTCGCCAGGTCAAAGGTTTCGTCACAGCAGATGTTGAATTTCCTGCTGGTGAACAGGGCGGCGTATTCCCGGATCATTTCCTTGACCAGGGGCAGCGCGCCGGGATGGGTTGAATTGATCGTGTGATGCCGCATTTCGTTGGTATAGGTGTAGGGCATCCGATCCGAATCCCGCAGCTCGCACAAGTCCGCGTAGCTCTTCGAGGACAGGATCCGGAACATATGGCCGAAGGTGGCCAGGGAGGGAACCAGCTCGATATGGCGCTCCCGGCAGTAGGCATCCAGCTCCAGGATGTCCTGGGCCTCCAGGGGATCGTCGTCCCGCCAGATCTCGCTCATGTTCCGGAACAGATAGGTGTGCTCGATGTAGAGCTGGAACTCGTTGATTTTATAAGCGCAGAGCAGATCCACGGTCTTCTTCAGGAAATCCATGGTCGGGATCCGGCCTCTGGAGCAGTCCAGATAATATCCCCGGTGGGGCAGATCCGGCCAGTCCCGCACCCGCAGGCAGGGGAGCACCGCCCCATGGCGGCGGATACACTGATTCAGGGTCGTCACCGCGTGGAGCAGCGCCTCATCGCTGCCGCCGGCGGCCCGGATGCCGTCGGGAGCAATCCGGATTTCATAGTGATCCTCGGCCAGATCGCCGCATTGCTCCAGCAGGATGGCGCCTTCCGGCGCTTCTCCCCGAAGGACGGGGATGTCCAGCCCGCAGGCCCGGCGGATCTCCTCCTGCAGCATGCCGGCCCAGAGCCGGGCGCCGGGCTCCGTGTTTTTCAGCACGGCCGGCGTGTTCCAGCGGATATGAAAGAAACCTTCGTCCTCAAAGACTTCGTGGGGCATGGGAAGAAAATTCATGATGCATCAGACCTTTCCATCATATTGGTCAGCGGGATATCCCACAGGACAGGCGGTTGAGAAGGGAAACGCGGAATCATGGCCCCGAGGGCTGAAGTCCGCCGGAGCGAAGACGGTTTCAGCCCGATGGGCCTCCATCGGCGTTGCCCGGAGCGAACTGAAGGCAGACCGGGGTGGGAAAGGGCAGCGAGCGGAGGAAGCGGAGCCTCCCGTCTGCCCGGCGCCGGAAAAGGGAAATGCTGTCGCTGTCCTGATTGCCGACGAGCACGAAGGCGCCGTCCGGGGAAATTGTGAAATGACGCGGACAGCTGCCCCGGGTGGATTCGGTCTGCAGAAGCTCCGGAGGACCCTCCGGGTTCAGGGCGAAAACCGAAAGGGTATTCCGCCCCCGCAGGGAAGCGTACAGATACTGTCCGTCCGGGGAGAGCTGCAGCGCGGCGCCGCTGACCCCGGCGGCATCTTCCTCTTCGGAAAGCAGGGGTACGGTCCATACCGGCCGCGGGGGTCCGGCGGCCGGAACCTCCAGACAGGAAACCGTGCAGGCCATTTCGTGAATCAGATAGAGCCGGTGCCCCTCCGGCGAAAGGACGCCGGCCCGGGGGCCGCTGCCCGGCGCGGTCCGCAGGGTGATCCAGTCATCCGGTCGGACGGTTTCTCCTTCCACCCTATAACCGAACAGGGCGTCCGCTCCCAGATCCACCGCCCAGGCGCGGCCGCCGGGGCCGAAGAGCACGCTGTGGGCATGGGCCCCCTGCTGACGGCCGGCATCCGGGCCGCCGCCGGCGTGCAGAAAACGGGTGCCCTCCCCGGCGATACGGCCCTCCCCGTCCAGGGGAAAGAAGGTCACGGAGCCGTCCGCATAGTTGGAAACGGCCAGCAGCCGCCCCTCCGGGGAAATTGCGGCGTGGCAGGGATCCGTGCCTCCCGCGGGGAAGGACGCGGCAGCCGACAGGGATCCGTCCGGCATCAGGTCAATTTCGGTGACGCCACCGCCGTAGGCGCCGCGGAAGGTCTTTCCCTCATTGACGGCATAGATTTTCCGCTTTTCCGGATGCAGCGCGAAAAAGGACGGGTTGGCCAGCTTCAGAACCTGCAGAACCCGGAGGTCCTCTCCGTCGAAGTCACAGGCATAGAGCCCTTCCCCCCGGCCCTGAAAAATCTCTCCCGTGCCGAAAAGGATGGGTTCCGAATAGGTACCGACATACAGCCTCACTGCGGAATACCCCCCTGAAATAATTTTCAGAATACAGGGATCAAAAAGGTCTTTTTTCCTTCGTACCGTTTATTGTAACGGGTGTTTTTCTCCCCGTCAATAAGCGGCCGCCGCAGCGGTTCAATCCTATAAGCGGAGCGGCGGAAGGGACAGTGAGCATGCCCTCCGCGGGGAAAACGCCCGGTTGACAGGCCATGAGAAGAAAGGTAAAATATGATTCCAGAAAAACCTGTTGCAGAGGTGTATATATGTCACAGATTCTGATGGAAATCTGCTGTGGTTCGGCGGAGGACGCTATTGTCGCGGCGCGAAACGGTGCGGACCGGGTGGAGCTGAATAATAATCTGTTCCAGGGAGGGCTGACCCCTTCCGTGGGAACGCTGCAGGTCGTAAAACAGCATACCGGCATTCCGGTGATGGCCATGGTGCGGCCCCGGGCCGGCGGCTTCTGTTATACGGATATCGAAATGGAAACCGCCCGGGCGGACGCGCGGGCGCTGCTGGACGCGGGGGCCGACGGGCTGGTGTTCGGCTTTCTGCACGGGGACGGAACCATCGATGAGGACCGGACCCGCGCCTTTGTGGAGCTGGCGGAGGGAAAGCCTTGCGTGTTCCACCGGGCGATCGACGTGGTTCCGGACTGGAAGCGCGGCCTGGATACCCTGATCCGCCTGGGCGTCACCCGGGTGCTGACCAGCGGACAGGAGAGCGATGTCTTCTTTGCGCTGGATACCATCCGGGAAATGATCGCCTTTGCCGGGGATGCCATCGAGATCCTGCCCGGCGCGGGCATCACGCTGCGGAATGTGGACCGGGTGGTAAAGGAAACCGGCTGCAGCCAGATTCATCTGGCCTGCCATAAGGCATATCCGGAAACCTCCGTGGCCAATAACCGGAGCATTTATTACGGCGGCGCGCTGTATCCCCCGGAGGACCGGTTCGAGATTACGGACGGAAAGTATGTGGCGGCCGTGAAGGCGAGGCTTTGAGGAAAAAAGCATGTATCAGATTATCGGAACCTGGAAAATGAGCCTGGACGGCATCCGGGAAGCGGCGGAGCTGCTGGGAAAAGGAGGCTGCGCGGGCGACGCGGCGGAGCATGCGATCGTCCGGGTGGAGGATAACCCCGGGTATACCTCCGTCGGGTACGGCGGGCTGCCGGATCGGGACGGCCATGTGATGACGGACTGCGCCTTTATGGACGGCAGCCGCCTGCGGGCCGGCGCGGCCATGAGCGTGGAAAACGTGGCAAATCCGATCCGCCTGGCGCGAAAGCTCTGCGGGCGGGATACCAACTGGCTGCTGGCGGGCCGCGGGGCGGAGCAGGCGGCGGTGGCCTTCGGGCTGCCGATGAAGGATATGCGGACGGAAGCCTCCATGAAAAAATGGCAGGCGGAGCGGGCGAATATTCCGGAAAGGCTGACCGCCTATACAGGGCATGATACGGTATGCGTGCTGGCTCTGGATGATCAGGGCGGGATGGTGGCGGGCACCTCCACCTCCGGGCTGTTCCTGAAGGAGCCCGGCCGTGTAGGCGATTCCCCGGTCATCGGGTCAGGCTTCTACTGCGACGCACGGTTCGGCGCGGCGGCGGCCACCGGCCTGGGCGAGGATATCATGCGGGGCTGCCTGAGCTATGAGATTGTCAGCCTCATGCGGCGGGGAGCGTCCCCGACGGAGGCCTGCGGGGAAGCGCTGCGGTTCCTGTCCTCCCGGAAGGTGGAACTGGGGGAGGATGAGGGATCCATCAGCGTGATCGCCCTGAATCCCCGGGGAGAGACCGGCGCCGCCACGACGCTGGAGATTTTCCCCTTCGCCGTCGGCGGGCCTCAGGGCGCCGGTCTGCGGGCTGTGGGAAAGGACGCCCCCCGGCCCCGGCAGGTGACGGAGGCGGAAATGGAGGAGCAGCCCTGAGGAGGGTACTCCCGTATTAAAGGTTCCAGTTTCCCGGAAGGATCCGGGATGGAAATAAAATATATCAAGGAGGTTGTCCCAAATGAAGAAACTGTTGGCTATTGCTCTGGCTGCGCTGATGGCGCTGCTGCCCGTGATGTCCCTGGCGGAGGGCGAGCTGACCATGGGTTCCTGGCGTACGGACGATATGGAGCAGGTAACTGCCCTGCTGGCCAAGTACGAGGAACTGACCGGTGTGAAGATTGTCTTCCAGCCCACCACCTCCACCCAGTATAACGCGACCCTGCGTCAGCAGCTGGACGGCGGCATCGGCCCGGATCTGTTCTACAGCCGCACCTATACCACCGGCGCTGAACTGTATGAAAACGGCTTCAATGTCGTGTGCAACGACATCCCCGGCGTGAAGGAAAACTTCACCGAGACCGCGCTGGACGGCTTCACCGCCGCGGACGGCAACATCTTCGCCATCCCCTTCGCGGCTGTCAGCCACTTCGTGTATTACAACAAGCAGATCTTTGCCGATAACGGCATCGAAGTGCCTGCCACCTTTGAAGAATTCCTGGCCGTGTGCGAAAAGCTGAAGGCTGCCGGCATTACGCCCCTGTCCAACGGCATCGCCGCCAACTGGGATATTCTGGAGTGCGTGCTGTGCGGCATGGTTCCGAACTACATCACCGCTGAAGAGCGCGTGGCCTATGAAAAGGGCGAAAAGAAGCTGAACGACGAAGTCTGGGTCCGGATCCTGACCGACTTCTCCAAGCTGGTTCCCTATCTGCCCGAAGCTTTCGCCTCCATCGACAACGATCAGGCGAACGTGATGTTCGGCCTGGGCCAGAGCGCCATGCTGATCGACGGTTCCTGGAGCTACGGCGCCCTGAACGGCGACGATTATGACATTGAAGTGGGCTTCTTCCCGATCCCCGCTCCCGAAGGCAATGCGGCCGGCTTCAGCCTGCATCCCGACTTCGGTATCGCCGGCAACGCCGCTTCCGCTCATCCGGAAGAAGTCAAGGCCTTCCTGGCCTGGCTGGCTTCCGTGGACGGCGCCAAGGTCACCGCTGAGGTGATTCCGGAAGGCTTCCTGCCCCTGATCAACGCGGACGTGGCCCCCGAAGGCAGCATCATCGCCGAGATGAATGCTCTGGGCGAAGGCAAGAACGCCGACCGCCGCTTCGTGTGGAACATGATGGCGCTGTATACCCCCATCGTGGAGCAGCTGAACGCCATCTGCCGCGGTGAGCAGACTCCCGAAGGCGCCGCTGACGTGATCAACGCCACCTGGGAAGCTGAACTGGCCAAGTAATCAGGATTTTTTTCCGGCAGGGCAGGCCTTGGGCCTGCCCTGCCCTTCCTGTTATGAACGGCGGGTCCTTTTCAGCGGCTCTTTCCGGAGGACCGCTGAAAAGGATCCGCGATTCCGGAAAAAGGATAAGGAGTGAAATGCGATGGCTGCGAAATCCAGAACCGCCCAGGCCTTCCAGGGCGGAAAAAGTATCCGGCCGGGCGGCTTTTACTGGATGCGGTATGTGATTCCCGCCCTGATTTTCTATGTGGTTTTTATGGCCTATCCCATGCTGGATTCCGTCCGCCTGTCCCTGTATGAGGGCACCGCCGGCGTCCGGCAGTATGTGGGACTGGCCAACTATGTGCGGCTGTTTACGGATGAGGTGGTCTCCAAGCGGTTCTGGAACGCCTTTTTCAACAACTGGATCTTCTTCGCCTATCATATGATCCTGCAGAACGCCCTGGGCATCACCTTCGCGGCGATTCTGACCAATCGGACCATGCGGGGCCGGCAGTTCTATCAGACGCTGATCTTCATTCCCTGCACGGTGGCCGTGCTGGTGACGGGCTATCTGTTCAAAATCATGATGAATCCCCAGTGGACCAAGGCTCCCCTGGAGGCGGCGGGCCTGGGCTTTCTGGTGCATATCCCCTCCGGCTGGCTGGGAGATCCCGGAACGGCCCTTTCGGCGGTTTCCCTGGTTTCCGTATGGCAGTGGGTGGGCATTCCCACGATGATGTTCGTGGCGGCCTTCCAGGGCATTGACGATGATCTGATTGAGGCGGCCTCCATCGAGGGCGCCAATGCCTGGCAGCAGTTCACCCGGATCCGGATTCCGCTGATCGTGCCGGTCATCGGCATGGTGGCGATCATGACCTTTGTTTCCAACTTCAACGCCTTTGACGTGGTCTTCGCGATGGAAACCCTGGACGGCGCGCCGGACTATTCCACGGATCTGATCGGCACCCTGTTCTACCGCTACGGCGTGGCGGGCCAGCATCCGGTGGGCATTCCCGAGCCCGGCGTCGGGTCGGCGATTTCCACCTCCATTTTCGCGATGCTCCTGTGCGGCGTGGTTCCCACGCTGATCAAGACCCAGGGAAAGGAGTGATGAAGCATGGCGAAAGAGAAGAAAACCCGCTCCCTCCGGATCATGAATATGCATATTCCCTATCATATCGTCATGATCATCTGGTCCTTCATCGCGGCGTTCCCGCTCTACTTTCTGCTGATTAACACCTTCAAGGTAAAAAAGGAAATCTATACCAACTTCTTCGGCCTGCCGAAGAAATGGACGCTGGAGAACTACCAGGCGCTCTTTGCCAACAGTGACTTTTTCGCCTATTTCCGGAATTCCTTCCTGGTGGTGGTCATCAGCCTGTTCATGATCCTGCTGCTGGGGTCCCTGGCGGCTTATGCGCTGGCCCACTGGCGCACCCGGTTTTCCCGCGTGGTGTATTTCTTCTTCGTCATCGGCATGATGCTGCCGATCAAGATCGCGACGATCCGCCTGCTGCAGATCATGAAGGCGCTGAACACCCTGAATACCCTGTTCAGCCTCTATCCGGTCTATATCGCCATGGGCCTGCCCACCGCGGTCTTTATTCTGACGGAGTTTGTGCACGGCCTGCCGGGAGAGCTGTATGAGGCGGCCTATATGGACGGCGCGGGCCGGTTCAAGATCTGGTACCGGATCGTGATTCCGCTGATCCGGCCGGCCCTGGCCACCGTGGCCATTTATAACCTGGTGCCGATCTGGAATGATCTGTGGTTTCCGCTGATCTTCATCACGAAGGAATCCTCCAAGACGGTGCTGCTGGCGGTGACCCGGCTGCAGGGCCAGTACACCACGGACTGGCCGAAGGTGTTGACAGTGCTGGCCATGTCGGCCCTGCCCGTCATCGCCCTTTACCTGACCATGTCCAAGTCCTTCATCAAGGGCCTGACCGCCGGGGCGGTCAAGGGATAAGAAACCCATTGAAAAAAACATCCCTCCGGGAGAAAACTCCCGGAGGGTTTTTCATGCGCATAAGGACCGGAGGATCCCGCCGGGGCGGTTCAAGTCCCGCGGGATTCCTCGGCGCGTCCTCAGTCCTTTTCCTGAATCAGCCGGTGCCACTCCTGCAGGGAACGGACATTGCCCCGGTCGTGGCGGAGCACCCGATGAATTCCTTCCGCGGCGGCCCGGGCGGCGGCGATGGTGGTGATATAGGGAATCTTGTACTTGATGGCGGCCTTCCGCAGATAGCTGTCATCATGGGCGGAGTCCTTACCGATGGGGCTGTTGACGATCAGCTGGATGTCCCCGTTGGTCATCAGATCCAGGATGTTCGGCCGCCCTTCATAGAGCTTCTTCACCTTCTCGGCGGGAATGCCGGCCTGGGAGATGATGTCATAGGTGCCGCCGGTGGCCAGAATCCGGAATCCGTTTTCGCTGAACAGGCGGGCGATCTCCTCCACTTCGGGCTTGTCTTTGCGGTTTACGGAGATCAGCACGGTACCTTCCAGGGGCAGGGTGGCGTTGGCGCCCTCCTCCGCCTTGAAGAAGGCTTCACCGGTGGTTTCCGCCAGACCCAGCACCTCGCCCGTGGAGCGCATCTCCGGGCCGAGCACCGGATCCACCTCCGGGAACATGTTGAAGGGGAAGACCGCTTCCTTCACGCCGTAATAGGGAATCTTCCGCTCCCTGAGCCCCGGCACGGGGGAGGGAAGCCCGGTCAGGCCGGAGGTGATGATCTCCGTGGCCAGGGGCACCATGCGGATGCCGCAGACCTTGGAGACCAGCGGCACGGTCCGGGAGGCCCGGGGATTTGCCTCCAGCACGTAGACCACATCGTTCTCGATGGCGTACTGCATATTCATCAGGCCCACCACGTGCATTTCTTCCGCGATGCGGCGGGTGTAGTCCTTAATGGTCTTCAGGTGCTCCGGAGAAATATGCTTGGAGGGAATGATGCAGGCGGAGTCGCCGGAGTGGATGCCGGCCAGCTCAATGTGCTCCATGACGGCGGGCACGTAGGCGTGGGTGCCGTCGGAAATGGCGTCTGCCTCGCATTCCAGCGCGTGGTTCAGGAACCGGTCGATCAGGATGGGCCGGTCCGGGGTCACGCCCACCGCGGCATTCATATATCCGGCCATGGCCTCGTCGTCGTAGACCACTTCCATGCCTCTTCCGCCCAGCACGTAGGAGGGGCGGACCATCACGGGATAGCCGATCTTCCCGGCGATCTCCTGGGCCTGGGCCACGGTGGTGGCCATGCCCGACTGGGGCATGGGAATCCCCAGCTTTTCCATCACGGCCCGGAACTGATCCCGGTCCTCCGCCAGGTCGATGACCTCCGGGGTGGTTCCCAGGATCTTCACCCCGTTCTTCTGCAGCTCGCCGGCCAGGTTCAGGGGCGTCTGTCCGCCGAACTGGGCGATGACGCCCGCGGGCTTTTCCTTCCGGTAGATGCTCAGCACATCCTCCAGGGTCAGGGGCTCGAAGTACAGCTTGTCGGAGGTGTCATAGTCCGTGGAGACCGTCTCCGGATTGCAGTTGACGATGATCGTCTCGAATCCGAGCTTCCGCAGGCTCTGGGCCGCGTGGACGCAGCAGTAGTCAAACTCGATGCCCTGTCCGATCCGGTTGGGGCCGCCCCCCAGGATCATGACCTTGGGCCGGCCTTCGGAAACGGGATCGTGATCGGCTCCGTTATAGGTGGAGTAGTAGTAGGCGCTGTCCTCCGTGCCGGAGACATGCACCCCGTCCCAGTGCTCCTCCAGCCCCAGGGCCAGGCGCCGGTCCCGGATCTCCGCCTCGGGGATGCGCAGGATCTGGCTCAGGTACTGGTCGGAGAAGCCGTCCTTCTTGGCCTGGATCAGAGCCTCGTCATCGGGCAGGGAACCCGCGGATTTCAGCAGGGCCTCCTCCTCGTCCACCAGCTCCTTCATCTGTTCAATAAAGTAAGCCTTCACATGGGTCAGCTCGTGGAGCTGCTCCACGGTGGCCCCCTTGCGGAGGGCTTCATACATCAGGAAATGCCGCTCGGAGCAGGGAACGGCCAGCCGCCGGAGCAGCTCCTCCAGGGGCAGGGCATCGAATCCCGCCACATGGCCCAGGCCCGCCCGGTTCTTTTCCAGGGAGCGGATGGCCTTCTGGAAGGCTTCCTTATAGGTTTTGCCGATGGCCATGACCTCGCCCACGGCCCGCATCTGGGTTCCCAGCCTGTCCTCCACGCCCCGGAACTTCTCAAAGGCCCAGCGGGCGAATTTGACCACCACGTAATCCCCGTCGGGATAATATTTGTCCAGCGTGCCGTATTTGCCGCAGGGAAGCTCGGAAAGGGTCAGCCCGGTGGCCAGCTTGGCGGACACCAGCGCGATGGGGAAGCCGGTGGCCTTGGAGGCCAGGGCGCTGGAGCGGGAGGTCCGGGGATTGATTTCAATCACGATAATCCGGTCCGTCTTCGGATCATGGGCGAACTGCACGTTGGTGCCGCCGATGACGCCGATATGCTCCACGATCTTATAGGCCGCCTCCTGCAGGCGGCGCTGCAGGTCCTTGGAAATGGTCAGCATGGGGGCGGTGCAGAAGGAATCGCCGGTATGCACGCCCATCGGATCCACGTTTTCGATGAAGCAGACGGTGATCATGTGGTTTTCCCGATCCCGGACCACCTCCAGCTCCAGCTCCTCCCAGCCCAGCACGGACTCCTCCACCAGCACCTGGTGGACAATGGATTCCTGCAGGCCGCGGGCCATGACGGTTTTCAGCTCTTCCCGGTTATAGACCAGGCCGCCGCCGGAACCGCCCATGGTATAGGCGGGCCGGAGCACCACGGGATATCCCAGCTCTTCCGCGATGGCCAGGCCCTTTTCCACGGAATAGGCAACCTCGCTGCGGGCCATGCCGATGCCCAGGCTGTCCATGGTTTCCTTGAAGGCAACCCGGTCCTCGCCCCGCTCGATGGCGTCCACCTGGACGCCGATGACTTGCACGTTGTATTTGTCCAGGATGCCTTCCTTATACAGCTCCGAAGCCAGATTCAGGCCGGACTGGCCGCCCAGGTTCGGCAGCAGCGCGTCGGGACGTTCCTTGGCGATAATCTGTTCCAGCCGGGGCACGTTCAGCGGCTCAATGTAGGTCACGTCAGCCATTTCGGGATCCGTCATGATGGTGGCGGGATTTGAGTTGACCAGAACGATTTCATACCCCAGACTCCGAAGGGCCTTGCAGGCCTGGGTGCCGGAATAATCGAACTCGCAGGCCTGACCGATGATGATGGGACCGGAACCGATGATGAGAATCTTGTGGATGTCCGTTCTCTGTGCCATGAAAACCTCCTTGTAGCCGTTGCGGACAGGCCGGGCACGGATTTGCCCGGACCTCCGACAGATTTTACAGGAAAGAGCTACAGAAAATCAACCCTTTCCTTCTTTTCGCGGATGAAAACTCACGAAAAGAACAGGGAAGCGGCATCAAAAAACACAGGCAGGCGAGCCTGTGTATCTATTCGGTCGCTCCGCTCTCTGAGGTTATTCCACTCCGGGGGACGCCTCTCGGCTCCGCTCACTTACGCAACGGTTCTAAGCTCTGTCTGCGCCTTACGGCTTGCCAATTGCTAAGAACCGGCGAGAATCGAGGCCCCCGGAAGTGGAATACCTCAGCGCTCCGCTTTTTGGACTGAATAGTTACCGGTGATTCAGCTTCCGCGGGCCGGGAGGCCGTAGGCGCTTTCCGCATGGTATACGGCATTGCGGATGGCCCCGCTGACCGCCTCGGCGGCCAGGGCGCCGACCAGATCCTGATCCGCCTTTACATTTCCCACGGATACGGCATAGATGCTGTCGCCGTCGGCGGAGGTGTGCACCGGGCGGATTGATCTGGCGTATCCGTCGTGGGCCATCCCCGCGATCTTGCACAGGGAGGACTTCTGAAAATCCGCGTTCGTGATTACGACGGCCAGGGTCGTATTGCCGGTAAACCGGTTCTCCACGACCTGGATGGAGGAGGCCATATACTCCATGGTGCTGCGAAGGCCGGCTTTGTCCTCCGTCAGAAGGCCGGCGATCTGCGTCCCCGTTTTCCAGTCATACACATCGCCCAGGGCGTTCAGCACGACCGACGCCCCGATCTTCAGGTCGCCGATCTGCAGGGCATAGCTCCCGATGCCGGTTTTCATGCTGAAGTCCATGCCGGCGATTTTTCCGACGGAGGCGCCGCAGCCGGCGCCATAGTTTCCGTCCCGATAATTCGGCGCCTCAAAGGCCCGCCGGGCCGCCTCATAGCCCATGGCCGCATCGGGTCTCACCGAGGAATCCCCGACGGAAAGGTCATAGATATCCGCCTGGGCCACCAGCGGAACCAGCGCGAAGCCGGTATCGTATCCGATGCCGTGCTCTTCCAGGTAGGCCATGACCCCGTTGGCGGCGCCCAGCCCGTAGGCGCTCCCTCCGGAAAGGAGGATTGCGTGAATGGACTGGGCGGCCATCAGGGGATTCAGCAGCTGACTTTCACGGGAGGCCGGCCCGCCGCCCCGCACATCCAGGCCCGCGCGCATGCCGTCCTCACAGATAAAAACCGTGCAGCCCGTGGCCGCGTCCCGGTTTTCGGTCTGGCCGATCCGGACAGGGCCTATCTCCGTAATGGGAATCTCCTTCATCCGTTTCATCTCCTCCTCTGCGCTCCGGCGGCGCTTATTCAAAACAGAGATCGTTCCTTTTCTCCGGCAGCGGCGCTTCGTCCCCCAGATAGAAGGAGGCGAATCCCACCTGGTTATAGCAGATGTTCTGGTTGGCCGCGGAGTTGCGGTACCAGGGATCGTGCATCAGGCAGCGGATGCCGTATTCGGTGGGCGCCAGGGTCCGCACGATGACGATATGGTTCCCTCCGTCCGTCAGGATCAGCTCTTCCCGCCAGTCTCCGAACAGATCCGCCTTCAGCGTGGGCGTCTTCTTGCCGCCGGTGGAAATCAGTCCCGTCGTCAGATAGGGCTCAAACTTCAGCGTATCCGGATCAGGCACATGGATTTCGCTCCCGTTGCAGGCCCAGTGGGTCAGCCCCGGCCCGAACCACACGGCGTTCTCGCCCTGGGGGATGCCCCGCTCGCAGTCCGTCTCGGTCAGCACCCGTCCGTCCACCAGGCTCCGCACCCGATGGCCGCATTCGGATCCGCCCGCCATGGCGCCGGCCCAGCGGTTGGAGAAGTTTCCGGCCACGGAGCCCTCGTCATCGTCCCCGGAAAATTCACCGAAGACCAGCGAGCTTTCCCGGACCAGCTTTCCGTCCCGCCACCTCAGTCCTCTGTTCGGGTCATGGGCTTCCGGTCCGGGCAGCCAGCCGAACTGTTCGCCGGTATGCCGGTTGTCCAGGGTATACTCCTCCGTGCCGGAATAGAGCCGGATGTCTCCCTCCGCGTTTACGGGCAGCAGGGCGCTGCGGTCTCCGTGCTGCAGCCCGGCCCAGAAGTTGCCCGCTGTGGTCCGGATCGCCTCCGTGGCCAGATTTTCGCCGAAGGCCGGCTGCTTTCCGGTTCCGCCCAGCATGGGCAGAATATCCCCGCAGAGGACCCGGGGAAGCAGATGCTTCCCGTCCTCGGACAGCTTCAGGTTCATGCCCTTCAGGATGACCTCGTCCCGGCCGTCCCCGTCGATATCCGCCATGTCGGTGAAGTGGTTGCCCCGGGCCCGGTAAAGCTCCGGTCCCTCGCCCAGCGTCCAGCAGGCGGGATCCTCGGAGTCAAAGGTTGCGGGGGGCATCAGCTTTGAGCCCCGCATCGTGTAGGCCGCGAAGGTCGTCCGCTGGTAATACCCCCGCTGGATCACGGCATAGTAGTTTTCTCCGTCCAGGCAGGCGACGCCCCCCGCGTAGCGGTTGGCCCGGTTGCCCTGGCCGTCGCCCCATACCGGATACTTCCACCGGTGGGACAGGAAATAGCCGTCCTTCTTCTGCATGACCTGCACCTTGTAGCTGTCCATGGTATCCGCTCCGGGCAGGGGGGTGACGATCGTACAGAAGTTGCCCCGCTGGGTCATGGGATCCAGGGCGAAGCTGTCCCCGTCTGATGCGACCTGGGTCCAGGGGAAGGCGTAGTCCACGGTATCCAGCAGCACGCCCTGCTTTCCGTCGTACCCGATGGCGCTGACGTATTCCCGGTGCCCCGGGCCCATGGGCCCGATGTGGTAGGATTTGATCCAGGCCTTCTGAGCGGGATCGTTCGGCCCGTCGTTGTCGGAGGAGCGCACGGGGGACCGGTAGCAGATATCGAAATTGTTGAGCAGCGACCAGCGCTTTTTCAGCTCCGCCTCATTGCCCTCCGCGAAATAGCGGATGAACTGGTCCGTCGTGCACTGAAGGCCGTCGGCGCCGCCCACCACGTGCGCCTCGTCATGGGGGTAAACGACGCGCTGTTCCGCCTCGTCCCAGTAGCCGATCCGGGTGCCCGGGGCGCTCTTCAGGATGATCTCCGCCCGTCCGTCCCGGTTGAAATCCTGCACATGCAGCATGGTTTCGTGGTCATTGCCGGATTTCACGTTGTAGCCCATGTCGATGCGCATCAGCAGCTTTCCGTTCAGCTTGTATACGTCGATGTATTCCGGCGCGCTCAGGTTGAAGTCGGACCGGTAGATCGGATCCGAGAACATGGGGTCCGGGCTTTCCGCCCGCCACTTCACGACGATCTCGTACTCCCCGTCCCCGTCAAAGTCGCCCACGCTCATGTCCTGGGTCTGGTAGGCGGCGGACAGGGATGTCTCGATCGCGCCCTCCGCAGTGCGGGCGAAGGGCAGCGATTCTCCGCTGTCCAGCTGCCGGACGTACCGGATGAACGCGGCTTCCAGCTCCCGGTACAGATCCTCAGGGATCCGTCCATTTTCCAGGCTGCCGTGCAGCGCCAGGGGTTCGCCGAGATATGCCTCCAGCTTCCCGCGGATTCCGTCCAGCCATTCCAGGGTTACAATTTCCCCGTTCTCATAGGGTTCCCGGAAGGACCGCAGCAGATCCATATCCACCCGGTACCAGTCCTCGCCGTTCTCCAGCCGGAAGACCGCGGGATCCGGCTTGCACCCGGGGCCCACGGATACGCCGCGGTAGCTGAAATGCGCCAGCGGCACCCTTTCCGGCGGCGGGCACATGGGAATCCGGTGCACCGCGGCCCGGAAGGCCTGGCCTTCCGCCCCAGCCAGCGGCTCCAGCACCGGCAGCATGGGCTCCTCCCGGGCGCCTTCCACCCCGTCGATCACGGGGCAGACCGCGTACCGGTCCTCCGGCGTGCCCTCCGGATCGATGTAGCAGCAGGGGGTGGTGTTCTTCTTTACGATGCCGGGATTCTCCGGGTAATGGCTCTCCGGGGCTACGTCCCGGGGCAGGATGTCCGCCAGCTTTTCCCAGGTTCCGCGGTTCCGGTAAATCCGCCAGGCGATGCCGTCCGGCTCGTTGCCCAGATATCGCCAGCTCAGATACATGCCCTTTTCCAGCCGGGCCGCAATCAGCCCCCGGTTCAGCCGTTCCATTTTCCGCATGCTGTTCATCCCTCTTTCCTGATCCTGTTCTGATCCTCATTTTCCGGAAGGTTTTTTTACAAATGCCGGGTGTTTTTTCTTGCGGAAACAGTATATCACAAACGGCGGGAGATGGAATCGCTTTCGATGTTTTCTTCCTGCATGAAAAAAAGCGGCCTGTCCGCGGGGGACAGGCTGCGTCCATCGGTCCTCGTAAGCCCTGAAGCCTGCGCTGAGGTTCAGAGAAACAGCGGGAATTGATTTCGGGGAAATCCGCGCCGGCTATGCGCCAGTGCTTTCCCGAAGGATCAGAATCGGCTTATGGACGATATTCATCTGTCCGCTTTCGGGATTCCGGATCGCCTTGTCCAGCAGGACCAGGCAGTCCCTGCTGATCTCCTCCAGCGGAATCCGGATATTGGACAGGGAGGGAATGGAATACATATCGCTGTTGGAGCCGTTGTAGCAGATGATTTTGATCTGCTCCGGCACCCGGATCCCCCGGATCAGCAGCTCATGCAGCGCGCTGATTCCCATCTGATCGTCGGAGAAGAAAACGGCCCGGCAGGAATCCCCGAAGGCGGCGACGGCTTCCGCCGCTTCCCGGCCGCCTTCATAGCCCGGCGTGACCTGCAGAATCCTTTCCGGGGGCAGCGGGATCCCGAGGCGGGCGCATTCCCCGATGAAACCGTCCCGGCGCTCCCTGCCGGCGGTGGACAGCTTCCGGCCGGAAACAAGGCAGACTCCGGCGTCTCCGGCCCGGGAGAAAAGCCTCGCGGCCAGCTCCCCGACGTTCTGATTGTCCGCGTAGACGTAGTGATGGATCTTTGAAATGCGGTTGAACACAACGATGGGCGTATCGATCCGGACGGTTTCGAGATAGTCCATATCCTCGGAGGACATCCCCATAAAAATGGCGCCGTTGAAGCACTCTTCGCGAATCACGGAGTCCATCCTGTCCAGCTGGCCCTGAGTATAGGGATAGAGGGTGATCTCCGGCTTCATGTCTCCGGTTCCGCTTAACAGCTCATGAATACCGGAGAAGAAGGCCCCCATCACGGAGAGATGCCGGGAGGAGGCGAAAAAGACGGCGACGATCATGCGATCCGCCTTCATCCGCAGCCGTTTCGCGTATACGTTGGGCTTGTAATTCAGCTGCCTGGCGGCGTTCTGAATCTTTTCCTGGCTGGCCTTGCTGATCCGGGCTTCATCTCCCAGACCGCGCAGGACCATGGAAACGTTTCCGACGCTCATGCCGGAAAGCTCTGCGATTTCCTTTAAGCCTACCCTGTTCTTTTCCATGATTCATCCCGCCCGGCGGTGGTATGCCGGCATCCGTCCTTTATTGATTCAGGTCTGTATCCCCAACAGGTATCTTTGCATAAATGCCGGCGGATGTCAATAGATATGCAAATATGTTTTTGCTATTTTGACCGACAAAATGAATTGTGCTTTCTGGGATGAATACGGTCGGATACAAAAAGAATCCCCAAAAGGGATTGACAGCGGGCGGGGTTGTGGCTATAATAAGGTCAGCAGAAAGCAAAAACGATTTTGCAAAATATCAATGACAGGGGAGGTTAGTTTATGAACCGTGTTGTACGCACAGAAAACGGCCTGATCAGGGGCCTTCCGGCTTCGGATCCCCGGATTACCAGTTTCAAGGGGATTCCTTTCGCGGCTCCGCCCGTGGGCGAAAACCGGTGGCGCGCGCCTCAGCCCTGCCAGGACTGGGAAGGGGAGCTGAAGGCTTACGAATTCGGCCCGATCTCCATGCAGGATAAGGGGAAGCCGGGGCGGGACAATTTCTGGTCCCGGGAATGGGCGGTGGACTTTGATCTGCCTATGAGCGAGGACTGCCTGTACCTGAACGTCTGGGCGCCGGCCGACGGATACGCGGTCGGGGATGCGGAACAGTACAGGAAGCATGAGGACGATCCCGTAAAGAAACCCGGAAATCTGCCGGTTTTCGTCTGGTTCTTCGGGGGCGGACTGCAGGTCGGCAATACGGCGGAGATGGAGTTTGACGGAGAGAGAATTGCCCGCCGCGGGGTGGTCGTGGTCACGGTGAATTATCGGCTGAACGCGTTCGGATTCCTGAGCCATCCGGATCTGACCCGGGAGGATCCCGCCGCGCCCGCCAATTTCGGCTTCCTGGATCAGCAGTTTGCGATGAAATGGGTCAAACGGAATATCGCGGCCTTCGGCGGGGATCCGGGGAATATCACGATCGGCGGTCAGTCCTCCGGCGGCATGAGCGTCTGCGTGCATCTGGCCAATCCGGCTAACCGTGGGCTGTTCCGGCGGGCGGTGCTGGAAAGCGCGGTTTTCATTCCCGCCTATGCGCCGAAATTCATCTTCGGAACGGATCTGGCCGGCGGAGAGGAACACGGAAAAGTCTTCCTGGAAAAACTGGGGGTCCGCACGATCGAGGAAGCCCGGAAGATCCCGGCGGAGGCGATTCTGGAAGCGGCCAATCAGATGCCGCCCCATTGGTTTGATTCCGTGATCGACGGCGTGTATATGAACGGCCCCGCCTATGAATGGTTCCTCCAGCCCGGACATATCGACTGTCCCGTGTTCATGACTTCGACGGATATCGAGATGATCATGCGGCCCCGGAATCTGAAGTCCAGGGAGGACCTGGAAAAGCTGGCGGCCGGCCTGGAAGGCCTGGATCGGAACGCCTTCCTGAAGCTGTTTGAGGGGCTGGAGGATCCGGAAGCCATTCTGGACGCGGCGGCGGTCTCCGGAATCGAAATGGCGGGGCATGCCATGGCGAAATCCCTGGAGAGCCCGGTCTGGATGGGCCGCTTCTCGGCGGAGATTCCCGGCTGGGATCATCCCGGCTGCTTCCATTCCAGCGACATCTGGTTCTATTTTGAGAATCTGGCCAAGTGCTGGCGGGTATTCACCGGAAAGCATTACGATCTGTCCCGGCAGATGTGCGACTACTGGGCGAACTTCATGAGAACGGGGAATCCCAACGGGATGGGCACCGACGGAAAAATGCTTCCAAACTGGCCCAGGCTTGGCGAGGATACGCCCTGGCGGATGGAATTCGGAGAAACAGCGGAGCGGACAAAAGCAGATCCCTCCCCGGTCATGAAGGTGCTGCTGGATGCTTTCGCCGTTTCCCACGGCCTGAAATGAGGGCAGGGAGGCTTTCATCATGACGATGAAAATGAAACCGCTCCGGAAAAAGCTTCCCCTGAAGCGCTTTCTTCCGCTTTATGTGATGATGGTTCCGGGGCTGGTTTATCTGGTGATCAACAACTATATGCCCATGCCGGGGCTGATGATGGCCTTTGAAAAATTCAAGTATACCAAAGGCGTATGGGGAAGCCCCTGGGTGGGCGTAAAGAATTTCACCTTCCTGGTCAACAGCCGGGATCTGTCGCTGCTCCTGCGGAACACCCTGCTGTATAACCTGGCCTTCATCGTGCTCGGAACGGTGCTTTCCATTGCGGTGGCGGTCCTGCTGAATGAGCTGCGGAGCAAGCGGATGCAGCAGACCTTTCAGACCCTGATCCTGATTCCGCACCTGATGAGCTATGTGATTATCGCCTATATCGTCTACGCCCTCTTCGGGGGGGAATACGGCATGATCAACGGCTCCATTCTGAGGCCCCTTGGGATTGCTCCGGTCTCCTGGTATACGGAGGATAAGCACTGGCCGTATATCATCACCGCGGTCTATCTGTGGAAATCATTCGGCTACAGCAGCATCATCTATTACGCGACCATCGTCGGCTTCGATGGGGCGCTGTATGAGGCGGCGCTGGTGGACGGCGCCAACAAGTTCCAGTGCATCTTCAGAATCACGCTGCCGCTGCTCAAGCATGTCATCATTACGCTGACCCTTTTCTCCATCGGGCATATCTTCTATTCGGATTTCGGCCTCTTCTATCAGGTGCCGATGAATTCGGGCATGCTGTACAACACCACCTGCACCATCGATACCTATGTGTACAGGGGGCTGATGGAGGAGAACAATCTGGGCCGGGCGTCCGCGGCAGGCTTCATCCAGTCGATTGCCGGCTTCGTCTGCGTGCTGACGGCCAACGCCGTCGTCCGCCGGATCGAAGCTGAGAGCGCGCTGTTCTGAGAGGGGGGGAGACACGTGAGAAGCAAAGGACTGGAGCGGGCCGCCCTGATCATTCTGATCCTGCTTTCCCTGCTCTGCGTCGTTCCGCTGATTCTGGTCGTTACCTCCTCCTTTACGTCGGAGAAGGCGCTGTATCTCTACGGCTATTCCCTTTTCCCTTCGGAAATCAGCCTGGATGCCTACCGATATCTGCTGACGTCCAAGGATCAGCTGCTGAGGGCCTATCTGCTGTCCTTCGTGGTGACCTTTGCGGGCACTGCCTGCAGCATTCTGATCACTACGCTCCTGGCCTATCCGCTGTCGAAGCCCGAGCTGCCCGGACGGGGATTTTTCTCCTTCTTTATTTTCTTCACCATGCTGTTCAACGGCGGACTGATTCCGACCTACCTGGTGTATTCCCAGACCTTTCATATCAAGGATACGATCTGGGCGCTGATCGTTCCCGGGCTGCTGATGAACGGATTTTCGGTGATTCTGGTCCGAACGTATCTGACCACCAACATCCCCAGGGAGATCCTGGACGCCGGCGAAATCGACGGCGCGTCCCAGAGCTGCATCTTTTTCCGCATCGTGATCCCCATGTCCCTCCCGATTCTGGCGACGGTGGGGTTTATGAGCGGCCTGGCCTACTGGAACGACTGGCAGAACGGGCTGTATTACCTGGTCCGCCGGACGGATCTGTTCACGATTCAGAATCTGCTGAACCGGATTCAGTCCTCCGCGGACGCCCTGAAGAACAGCACGGCGGACGAGCTCTTCAAGCAGGGGATGAATATTCCCAGCGTCGGGGCCCGGATGGCGATTTCCGTCTTTGCCATGCTGCCGATGCTTCTCGTCTATCCGTTTTTCCAGAAGGGCTTTATCAAGGGAATTGTCATTGGAGGTGTTAAGGGATGAATCTGGATCTGAAGAATCAGGTTCCGCTGGACCCCACGTTCAGCTATCTGAAGGTGACCGACGGGGTGTACAGGATTCTGGTGGACCGGCAATACTGCAATACGGAGCTGATCATCGGCAGCGAAAAGGCCGCGGTGATCGATACCGGCTTCGGCTTCGGGGATCTGCCGGAGGCGGTGCGGAAGCTGACGGATAAGCCGCTGCTTCTGTTCAATACCCACTGCCATGTGGACCATGTGGGAGGCAACGCCCCCTTCGGACTGCCGGTGCATATGGGCCGCGAGGATATCGAAGCCGCCCGAAAGAGCAATTATGCCGCCTTCCGGGTTCACAGCTGGGACGATCGGATCGCCCGGCTCGGGCCGGAATCCGTGGCGGGAATGGACAGGGAGGAATATCTGAACCGGGGAGCGGGGGAGCTGGTTCCCTGCGAGGAGGGGGAAAGATTCGACCTCGGCGGCCTGCATCTGAGCGTTTTCGCCATTTCGGGCCATTCCCTCGGGGGCCGGGCCTATTACCTGGAGGAGAAGAAAATCCTCTATACCGGAGACGCGGTTTTCGCCTGCACCCTCTGCTTCGGCCGGGGTTCCGCCGGAAGGAAAAAGTTTATCGAAGGGCTGAAGAAGCTGGACGCCCTGCCCTTCGAGCAGATCCTGAGCGGGCATTATATCGAGCCCTTTGATCATGAATTCATCCGGAAGGCGGTCCATACGGCGGAGACCGCGGTTTTCGAAACCGGAATCCCGCTGCCCAATCCGATTGACCCGAACGCCCGGGTCTGCTTTCCGCCGGACGCGCCCCCCTCTCAGGAGACGATCGAGCGGATCCGCCAGGGGGATCACGGGCTTGACAACAAGGTATGGGCGCTGGTGCTCAGTTCGCCGGAATGAATCCGGCGGCATGATCCCGTAACAGTCTTCCGGATGCGGAAGATGTTATAAATCAAGAAAGGGAGGTCATTCCAAAATGAAAAAATGGTTATCCATGATCCTGTGCCTGATTCTCCTGGTCTCCATCCTGCCGATGGCGGCCGCGGAGGATAAGGTGACCGTCCGGATGAATACATGCATTGTATTCAGCGACCTGAGAGACCGCGAAGCGGTGGAGGCCAGGCTGGACGAACTCCTGGAAGCGAAGGGGTATTCCTTCAAGGTGGAAATCGTTCCCTTTGATTACGGCAACTACGGCAATCTGGTGAAGCTGGCCGTGGCCGACGGCAGCGTGGACCTGTTCAACATGTTCGGCGCCATGTCCCTGGCGGCCGGAGCGGATTCCGAGGCGATTGCCTGCCTGGATGACCTGCTGGAGGAATACGGCAAGGAAACCCGGGAGCTGATCAGTCCCTATATCAGCACGGTCATGGTGGACGGAAAGGTCTACGGAACTCCCGCCATCAAGTCTATCAGCAAGCGCAACTGCTTCCGCTATAACAAGGAGTGGGCGGATAAGGCGGGCTTCGTGCCGGAGAACGTGGTGGACTATGATACCCTGACCCAGGAGATGCTGAAGGTCAAGAAGGCCTATCCGGACAAGGCCATGATTTCCACGGGATACGGCGGAAAATGGTTCTGGCCGAACATGGATACGCTGGGCAGCGACAATTACTACGCCTGCATCATCCTGGACGACAACGCGGAACCCAAAATCGTGAATTATTACGAGACGGATCTCTTCAAAAAGGATCTGGAAATGGCTCACGTCTGGGCGGACAACGGCTTCTTCGTCAAGGACGCGATCAACGGCCAGAACGCGACCCAGGCCCTCTTCGGGGAAGAGGTTTCCTTCGGAACCTTCTCCGACGACATCAGCCCCGAATTCGTTCTGATGACCAGCTCCGGCAGCTACAATTTCCCGCTGGGATGCGTAACCGCGGAGAAGGAGCCCTGGGCCACCACCACGATGGCGGCCGGATTTACCTGGTGCATCACCGAAAAGAGCCAGCATAAGGCGGAAGCCATGCAGCTGCTTAACCTGCTGTATACGGATTCGGATGTGGCCAACCTGATTATCAACGGCATCGAGGGAGAGCATTACATCCTGCAGGAGGAAGGCAACTTCGTCTATCCGGAAGGCGTCACCATGACCAACGTCGGCTGGGCCTCCCCTCCCGGATTCATGCCCAACAGCTGGATCGCCGCGCCTCAGGCGCCGAACCTGCCCGAACTGTATGATATGTACAGGGAATCCAACGAAACCTGCAGGAAGAGCCCGGCCTTCGGCTTCAGCTTCAATACGGTGGAGGTCGAAGACCAGATTGCGGGATGCAACAACGTGTGCGACAAGTATCTCGGCACGCTGATGCTCGGCATGGGAGACGACGCCATGCTGGCCCAGTTCCAGGAGGAACTGAAGAACAACGGCGTGGACGACATCATTGCGGAAAAGCAGGCCCAGCTGGATGCCTGGCTTGCGGTGATGAATCCGTAAGAAAGCGCGGAATCAGGGATATAGGTTGGGGTCTGTTCGCTTTGGCCGGGCAGACCCCGGCTTTTCAGCAGAAAAGGGGAAGGAGGGGCGGAACATGAGAATGAAGTGGCTTGTCCGGGACCGGGCCTTCTATCAGACGGCCGCCGTTCTGGCCGCTCCGGTGGTGCTCCAGAACATGATCACCATCATGGTGAATATGCTGGACACCATGATGCTGGGCAGGTATGGAGAGATCCAGCTTTCCGGCTCCTCCCTGGCCAACAGTTTCGTGGGCATTCATCAGATCCTCTGCATGGGCATCGGCGGAGGCGCGGCGGTGCTGACGGCCCAGTACTGGGGAGCGGAAAACCGGGAGGCGGTCCGGAAAACGACGGTGCTGATGGTCCGGATCAGCATGGTTTTTTCCCTGATCTTCTTCCTGGCTGCGCTGTTGCTTCCCCGGGAGATCATGCGAATCTATACGGCGGACAGCCAGGTGCTGGATGCCGGGGCCGTCTATCTTCGGATCATGGCGCCGACCTTTTTCCTGACGGGGCTGAGCCAGACGCTGACCATCGTGCTCCGTTCCGTCCGGGAGGTGCGCCTTCCCCTGATCAACTCGGTGATTTCCTTCTTTTCCAACCTGTTTTTCAACTGGATGCTGATTTTCGGAAGACTGGGCTTTCCGGAGCTGCAGATTCGCGGCGCGGCGCTGGCCACGGTCATCGCCCGGCTGGTGGAAACCGGGGTTCTGCTGTTCTATCTCTTCCGCAGGGATCAGAAAATCGGCCTGCGCCTCCGGCATCTGAAGGAGAAATGCGGGGAGTATCTTCCGGAATACTGGAGATACAGCGCCCCCGTGGTGCTGTCCGATTTCCTGCTGGGGCTGGGGAATTCCGCCGTATCCATGATCATGGGACATATGAGCGCTTCCTTCGTCGCGGCCAATTCCATCGTGGCCATGGTGGTCCGCCTCTCTACCGTCATGAACCAGGGCTTTGCCAATTCCGGAAGCATCATGACCGGCAACACCCTGGGGGAGGGGGATGTGGAACGGGCCAGAAGGCAGGGATTTACCTTCCTGTTCCTGAGCGTCCTCCTCGGGCTGGCGGCAAGCTGCATCATTCTGCTGATTTCCCCGGCGGTGATCAGCGCCTATCAGATCAATGAGGAAACCAGGCGAATCGCTTTCCAGCTGATGAAATCCGTCGCGGTGACCGTGGTCTTTCAGGGAACCCAGTCCATGCTGACCAAAGGGGTTCTCCGCGGAGGGGGAGACACCCGCTTCCTGGTTTTCGGAGATATCATTTTCCTTTGGCTGCTGTCCATTCCCCTGGGATACCTTTCGGCCTTTGTCTGGAATCTGGATCCCTTCTGGATTTATTTTTTCATGAAGATCGATTATATCATCAAAACCGTATGGTGCGCTTTCCGGATGAGGGGCGATAAATGGATCCGGAAAATCGCGCGCTGAGGCGGCCTTCCGAAGGACCCGTTTCGCTGAAGGATCAGCAGGCAAACCGGAGGGGCTGCCCTTCCGCCGATCATTCCGGCCGGGCTGTCCCGCCCCGCCCGCGGCGGGCTGAACGGATTCGCGATGCCGCTTCGTAGGGGGCGAAACATTCGCGACCGCCCTTATTTGCGGGGCTTCCTGTTCAAATGGGCCATGGAGGCCAGGGTGGAGATCTTCATGGGGCAAATTTCCATGCAGGACAGGGATTTGGAACAGGTTTTTCCGAAATGCTCCGCGTAGAGGGTCCGGACGCTTCCGCCCTTCGAGCGGTTCCGGGTCGCGACCAGATAGCAGTCGTTGGCAAAGGCCGCGCCGAAGAAGGTCCGGCCGTTTACGTAATTCGGGCATACCTCCAGGCAGAGCCCGCATTTCAGGCATTTGGCGGCGGCGTACTGGTGCGAGTGATCCCCGTCTTCCGCGGGTTGATATTCCCCGATATACATGTTGGCCTGCTTCAGATTCTCCTGAATGGAGGACCTGTCCACCACCAGGTCGTGGATGACCGGAAATTTGCGCAGGGGCCGGATCTCGATCTCCTCTCCCTTCAGATCCCTCAGGAAGGTTTCGCAGGCGAGGGCGGGCCTTCCGTTGATCACCATGGCGCAGGCGCCGCAGATCCCCTGAAGGCAGGAGCATTCCCAGCCGATGCGCGTCGTCCGTTTTCCCTCCGCGTTGATGATGTCGTCGTGATAGTTGAGATAGTCCAGCGCCCCGGCCACGGAATTGTCCGCGGGGCCGTCGTATACAAAGGATTCCCAGTAAGGCGCGCTTACAGGCGACTGCTGCCGCAGGATTCTAACTTTCATAGGCACGCTCCTTATCCAGCCGCACGCTGTAGTTTCCTCCGTCATATGCGATGATCGTCGCGAACCCGGAGGCCTCCTTCGTTTCCGGGTAATCGCTCCGGTAATGGGCGCCGCGGCTCTCCCGGCGCGCCAGTGCGCAGGTCACGGTGGCCCGGGCCAGGGTCAGAATCCCGGTCAGGCTGTAGTTGAAATAGGGCATCACGCTGGAATCGTAGCGGATGCGTTCGGCAATTGAAAGATCGTAGTCGATATCCGTCAGCCCCTGGGTCAGGTTTTCCTCGCTGCGGACGATTCCCAGATGCTTCCGCATCGTTTCGGCCAGCATATCCCGCATGTACATGACCGGGAAGGGGCTCTGGGTGTCCATGTTCCGCCGGAGCAGGTTCCTCTCCCGCTCCAGATCGCCGCTGAAATCAGGATGGCGGATGCCGCCTTTTCTTCCGGCGGCCTCCTCCGCGGCGACATTTCCGCTGTAAATGGCGGACAGAAGGGAGTTGCCGCCAATCCGGTTCGCTCCGTGGTACATGGAGGCGCATTCGCCGATGGCAAAAAGGTTCCGGATATTCGTCTCGTGATTCAGATGCACCGCCAGGCCGCCCATAAAGAAATGCACGGAGGGCTGGACCGGGATCGGCTCCCGGGTCACGTCGATTCCGGCATATTTCGCGCAGAGGTCCCGCACCTCTGGCAGCCGTTCATCGATGACTGCCCTGTCCAGGGAGGACAGATCCAGCCAGGCCGGACCTTCCAGCGCGCCCATTTCCCGCGACACGATGTCCCTGGTCATCAGGTTGCCGCCGGGGCCGTATTTATCCTCCATAAAGTATACGTTCCGCCCGTCCTTCCGGGTGAACAGCCTGCCGCCCTCGCCGCGGGCCGCCTCGGAGATCAGCATGCGTTTCTGCCGGGTTTCCATCGTGGTCGGATGGTACTGAATAAACTCCAGGTTCTTGAGCTCGGCGCCCTGCATGAACAGCCGGCCCGCCGCGTACCCGTCGCACTGGGTGGAGCCCGTGGTCTTGCCGAAGAGCGCGTTCTGGCCGCCGGTTGCGACCACCACCGCGTCGGCGCAGACCGCCTGCAGCCCGCCGCGGGCTTCATCGAACAGCATCGCCCCATGGCAGACGCCGTCCCGGATCAGCGCCGAATGGAAGCAGCACCAGAGCCTGCGCTCAATCAGTCCCGCCGCCTCGAATCGCCGGGCCTCCATGACCAGCGCGGATACGATCTGCTTGCCGGTGGAGGCGCCACAGTAATACGTCCGCTTGTGGGACTGGCCGCCGAAGGCCCTGCGCAGCGGGCGTCCCTGCCCGTCCACGGAGAATACCGTGCCGATGCTCTCCAGGTACCGCAGGATCTCTTCCCCGTGCTCGCACAGGCCGGTCACCGCCCGCTCGCCGCCCAGCAGGCACCCGCCCTTCAGCGTATCCTCCACATGGCTTAGGACGGAGTCTCCCGGTTCCCCGCCGGGCAGTACGGCGTTGATGCCGCCGGCGGCCATAACCGACTGGGACCGCTCCGACGGGAAGGGGGAGACCAGCGTCACGTGCACGCCCCGGGCCGCGCATCGCACCGCGCAGGCCATCCCGGAGATTCCGCTGCCGATGATCAGCACATCCTTCATGGCGCTCCACCTCCGGTCAGGAACATGGCGAGTTCCGTCTTGATCACCACATAGGTCGAGACCGCGAAGGCGGCCCCGCAGAGCAGATAGATGACGAAGTCGATGCGCTTCTGCTTTTCACGGGAGGTCAGCAGCCCCAGGGTGATCAGTCCCCGGGTGACGGATACCGCCACATGGGTCAGTGCAACGCCGTAGAAGACCGGCTGGCTGATCATCAGCAGCGCAAACCAGAGCCACTGCCCCGCCTCGGCGGCGGACTGAAGCATCCCGAAGGTATTGATGTGCAGGATCAGCAGCGGCAGCATGAGGGCTGCGGAAACCCGCTGCAGGACGGTCCGCAGATTCTGCTTTGGATACAGATCCAGGCGCGTTCCGTCCGCCTGAAGGAATACCGTCAGCATGCCGCAGACCGCATGCAGACAGACCAGCACCATAAAGGGCAGCGCCGTCAGCACCTTGAGCGTCGGGTTATAGTAATACATCAGGTACGCCACCACGGTGTATCCGATGTGCACCAACAGGGCCGCAATCGATAAAAGGCCGAGGGCCGCGTTCAGTTTCTTCAGCTTCATGGCAGTTCTCCCTTCAATCCTCTGATACAGTGCGGGTCATAATGTGAAATTGACCATCAGCAGATCCTCATCGCGGGAACTGCGGCCGACCATCAGCGTAAATTCCCCTTCTTCCACCACTCTTTGCTCCTGCCGGTTTACCAGGGAAAAATCGGAGCGGTTCAATTGGATGGTGACCCGCTGGGATTCGCCGGGCTGCAGGGCGACCTGGCGGAAGGCAATCAGATTTTTCACCGGGGTGATCACGGAGGAAACGCAGTCCCGGAAATACACCTGCACGGTTTCCAGTCCCGCTTCCTTTCCCACATTTTGCACCGAGACGGAAGCTGTCAGCGTTTCGGCATCCATGGTCAAATCGCGGTAAGCGAAATCCGTGTAGGAAAGACCCTCGCCGAAAACGAACTGAGGCGTATTCGGAAGATCGCAGTATTTGCCGCCGTGCCAGCCGGGCAGCTGGTTATAGTAGACGGGCACCTGGCCGGTTCGGCGGGGGAAGGAAATGGGCAGGCGGCCGGAAGGGTTGAACAGGCCGAACAGGGCTTCCGCCACGGCCTGGCCCCCGTGAGCCCCGCCGTTGAAAGCTGCCACCAGCGCATCCGTTTCATCGGGAATGGTGCCCATCACCAGGGGCTTGGAGGACAAAAGCACCGTCACGATGGGAATCTGTAAAGCCCGCAGCAGGGCAAACAGCTCCAGCTGCTTCCCGGAAAGCGTCAATTCTGCCCGGTCCCTGTTTTCGCCGAACTGGCTCACCACGTCACCCACCACCAGAATGACAGCGTCCGCTCCTTCGGCGGCTTTCACTGCGGCGTCCAGGTCATCCTTTTCGGATGGCACCGGCCCGCAGCCGTAGGCGTATTCGCAGGCGATCCCTTTTTCCGCGGCCAGCTTCTCAAGGCCTTCCCGTACGGTGGTGTAGGGGCGTACCGGCTGCCTGCCGGGAATGGGCTCGGGATGGGTAAAGTAGGTCCAATCGCCGTACTGGGCGCGGATATCGTCCCCGTTGCCGCCGATGACGGCAATTTTTTTCACTTTTTTCAGCGGGAGGATACCGTTGTTTTTCAGCAGCGTAATGCTGCGGCGGGCGGCGTTGAGAGCGATTTGCTGGTGCTCCTCGCACCCGATGCAGCCGGGCTTCCCGGTCTTTTCGGGCTGTTCAAACAGGCCCATCCGCTCCTTCACGGTCAGGATGTGGCGAACCGCCTCGTCCAGCACCGCTTCCTCCAGCTTTCCTTCTTTGACCAGCCGGATCACGCTTTCGTAGAATTCCGGGCTGTTCATCATCATATCGTTGCCCGCCAGCGCGGCCAGCAGGGACGCTTCGTCCGCGTCCTTTGCCACGCGCTGGTTCCGGACCAGACTGGTCACGTTGCTCCAGTCCGTGACCACAAAGCCCTGAAAGCCCATTTCGTCCCGCAAAATGTCCCGCAGCATATGGGGGTCCGCCGTCAGGGGCGTGCAGTCGATGGAGCCGTAGGCCGTCATAAAGGTGGCGCAGCCCGCGTCCACGGCCTTCTGGAAGGGCGGCAGAAACACCTCCCGCACCTTGCGGCAGGAAACGGAGGAATCGTAAGCGTCCCGGGCTCCGGTGGCCTCCCCATAGGCGATGAAATGCTTGGCGCAGGCTGCTATGCTTTCAGGGGAAGCCAGATCGCCGCCCTGGTAGCCTTCGATGATGGCGGCGGCCAGTTCGCCGGTCAGATAGGGATCCTCCCCAAACGTTTCATCGACTCGGCCCCACCGGGCGTCCCGGGACAGGCACAGCAGGGGAGAGAATGTCCAGTGCAGCCCGTCCGTGGCGACCTCCCGGGCGGTCACTTTGCCCATGTCCTTTGCGATTTCCCGGTCCCACGCGCAGGCGCAGGCCAACTGGGTGGGAAAGATGGTGGCGCGGTCGTTGAGGGCGTGGCCCCGCACCGCGTCAATGCCGAACAGCACGGGAATGCCAAGCCTGCTGCTCAGGGCTGCCCGCTGCACCTCCCGGGCGTCGTCTCCCAGCACGTGCAGAAAGGAACCCGCGCCCATTTTCGCCCAGCGAAGGGATTCCTCTCTTCCCGTCTGCGCGTAGGGAATCTGCACCATCTGGGCCGCTTTTTCCTCCAGAGTCATTTGCCGGACCAGGTTTTCTATTCTTTCAGACGCCATATCTTTTTCCCCCTGTTATTCGTTCTTCTTCCGGATCCTTCCGGAATGATAAGTCCTTCTTCAGTAAGTTTCTTAAGGGCTGCAAGGGCTGAAGACCTTCCTATTGGCATGAATCCCCGGTTTTCCAACTCCGGTCCCAATAATCGTCAACATCAAAACCGATCATCAGAAAGCCTACCACACTTTATTGCCAAAATCCAGAAATAATAAGCGCCCCGCCCGAAGGCGAAGCGCCGTAATTCCTGTCTGCTTCAGGCCTTGATCTTCCTG
Source organism: Clostridia bacterium (assembly GCA_017412715.1). Taxonomy (GTDB): domain Bacteria; phylum Bacillota; class Clostridia; order Christensenellales; family Aristaeellaceae; genus Aristaeella. The sequence continues at coordinate 8,558 of JAFPWU010000030.1, read as the reverse complement.
TATAGTTTCCCGGTGATGAATACAATTACGGCAGTCCATACGGCGGCCCAGACCTCGACTGACCATAGCGGAACCGCACCTCTCTGGTACAAAGCGGGGAATGTATCCATCAGCATATGCAGCAGGACCGCCATCGGAAGATATGCCTTCTTTGCGTTGATGACGCCGTAATACACGATGACCGTCAGCCCGATATGGAGGAGCATCGCCAGCAGCCGTTCAATGACGTTCATGGCCATCATGGCATAATCAAACGAGGCTGCGGCCTGAACGGATGGAAGCGCTGCGGCTGCGGTCTCCTCCGTGATGTTCAGGGCCTTCATCGCGTTGGCCGTATCTCCCTGGGAAAACAGCACCGCAATGACAAGATAGAGGATTATAGCCGGCAGAAGAACCGTCAGAATCTCAATTCCGCCGTGGCCGATGCCGTACAGGACCGCATTTTCACGGGTGCGGTTCTTTTTCAGGATGTATTTCAGAACGATATGCCGCCCGCACTCCTCGAAAACGCCCGCCATGATGATTCCGTAAAGGACGAAAGCGGCAGTGTTTCCGTTGATGAATCGAGAAACCGGGTTGTCCGCAATAATGCAGACGTAGTGCACGCCGAGTTCCAGAACACGTGCGGAAACGATAAATCCAATCGCGCCGGCAATTAGCCAGCTGATCTTTGTCCGCTCTTTATGCTTCCTGCGCCAGTAGATGAAAAAGGCAGCGGGAATGGCGATCATCAGAACGACCGTGATGATGAGCGACGGTACGCTGCTTTTGCCAATGACGATATTCTCGAATTCCGTCATTTATCGTCACCTCCCCAGATCTCGACACAGAAGCCCTTGTGCCCGCATCCGGTGCAGGTCAGCTTGCGGGCGGTTGGCGTATGATTTGCCCAGAAGGCTTCCTTCAGGGCGGGTTTGAATATCTCGTGGCATTCCGGGCAGATGTATTTTACATGATTGAAGTAGTAATGGCTGACCGCTGTACCCCAGACAGCAGCCGCCAGCACCCAGATGATGAAAGGCCACCAGATGCCTCTGACGATCCAGAAAATGATGGAAAACCATTGCAGCGCCGTGACCGGAATTCCGGTCAGGATCATCATCCAGCGCATTCTTTTCAGCTTTTTCTTCCCTTCCATAATGACGGCTATGTCACCGATGGTTTCGAGAGAGAAGTCTGCTTTGCCCTTCAGTCCGTTTTTCAGTTCACGAAGCTTTTCCAGCTTTTCCTGTTTCTCGGAAATCTCATCCGAAAGATCAGTTTCCTGCTGTTCAATCAGCAGGGATATCACCTTCTCAGGATGCTCTTCCTTCAGGATCTGAGAGATCGCGTCGATGGAAAGATCCAGTTCCCGAAGAAAGCAGATAATCTTCATGCGCTTCAGATCGTCTTCCGAGTAGAGCCGCCTTCCGCCTTCGGAAAGCTCACTGGGAATCAGGATGCCTCTGGTATCATAATACTGAACCGTCCGGACAGTGACGCCGCAGAGCTTTGCAAGCTCTCCCGTCGTGTATTTTGACATAGCCTTCGCCTCCTTTCGCCATGTATCCTGCAACATGACGCTGCGTAACAAGCAATACCTTACGCAGGGAGATTTTTGATAATTTTTTCATAAAAGCTTTGCTTCGGTCATTTCAACGGTCCCCCGGGACCGGAATCCAGACGCTCCTGACTCAAGCCGTCCATCCAGGCTTTATATGGCAGACCGGCCAGCATTCTTTCCTTATGATTCATGATAAACCTCCCGTCAATTATGGATTCTTTCATTTCATCAATTGCTGTACTGCCTCAACTGTCGCATATTTTGCGACAGATAAGTGGCTTTGCTTTCGGCCACCGTTATATCTTCAGGTTTCAGGTCGATTCCCACATGAATGGTGTCGTCTGGCTTCTGTTGGGACATAAGAAGTACCGTCTCGATGAAAGTGATCCGGCGGAACATATTCAACGGGATCAGATTTGATCAATCAGTATGACATGTGAATCCTTCAGGGAACGGAGTTCCTGCGTAAAACCGCTTTTGCTAGCAAGCAGATAATAGAGTTCCCGACCTTTGGAGGGAATAAACTGAGCTTTCAGCTTCAGACCATCCAGTTCCTGTATGCCCGCTGCTTTGGACCTGTATTTGCATTCACCCACAAGCAGATGATGATCATCATAAGCGACCAGATCCACTTCCGATTCCTGCCATGAACCGTCCATGCAGACAGAGCCCCACCATTTTCCGGTTGTATTGGGCATAAAAGGAATGACGTGATCCAGGGCATATTGAAAACAGCTGTTACGAATGATATCCTCATATGTAATGCCGATGAATTCCTGATAACGATGATCCAATATATGATGGATCGCTTTTTCCCGAAGGGCATTGATCATCGACATGTTCGGTTCAATGAAAGTATAGTGGAACCGAAACAGCGCATCTGTGATCCGGAAGCGTTGTTTTCTTTTCTCCGTGGAAAGGGGATTAGCTACAGGAGCTACCAGCTGCAGATCCTGCAGGCGGGCCAGGTACGGAGAGAGACCTTTGCTGTCAAGGCCGCTCAGGCCCGCAATCTGGGGGGTGCTTTTATCACTTCCGCCGATAGCGCGGAGGATCTGCTCATATGTGGTGGGATCCCGGAGCTCCTGCAGCAGCATATTCGGAGCTTCCCGGATCAGACGGCCGTCCGGGGAAAAGAACAGGGAAGCGGTAGCTTCCTGTACTGAGGGGTATTCCAGAAAGAAAACGACATATTGCGCCACGCCGCCTGTCATGGAATAAACTTTCATTGCATCCTCTGCGGATGGGAACAGGGAAAGCACCTGCTGAAATGTAAACGGACGGACTTCCATGATCTCGTCAAAGCGGCCATAGAGAGGCGCTTCAAGGTTCCCGATCTGTGTTTTCATAAAAGAAAGATTTGATCCTGACAGAATCAGCTTGTCTGCACCCAATCCATGATCAATGAGCCATTGAAATTCAACGGGAGCGCTTTCATTCTTTTTTGCAAGGAAAGGGAATTCATCAATTATTATACAGAGGTTTTCCGGATGTATCTGCGATAAAAGGGAGATTGCTTCCCTGAAAGAGGGCATGGACGAAAGGAAGATATCTTTTGGGAAAAGGCGCATGGCTACAGCCAGGAAATCCTTCAGGCATGTCTGGTAATCGTAGCTTGTACACTGATAATACAGGAAGGTGTACTTCCCATGTCCTTTGCTGATGTATTCTGTGAGCAGCCTCGTTTTTCCTGTGCGTCTTTTCCCGTAAACCGCCATGGCTTTCGCGCTGGGATGGTTAAGGAACTGATCCAGATGCCGGAACTCTTCATCACGAAAATAGAACACACTCGTCACCTCCTGCTGCAGGCGTAGTATATCCGATTTCCGTATTTTTGTCAAATTGTAATTAGGCTAATTAATACTTGGCAAAATATATGACAACAGATTGTTTTGCTGGGACATAAGAAGTACCGTCTCAACATGGCTCGATATTGTTTTTGATCGCTTGCAACATTCAGATCAAAGCACTGCTGCAAGTTATTTTCTGATAGCTCAATCAGTTCAATTCTCATAACGGCACCCTCAGAAACGCCATATCTTTCATCTTCCTACAGTTCTTTCTTCAACATGATGATTTCATCTGTTCTGTATTCTTCGACAAACCCATGCTTCAGAAAGAGCGTAATAGCCGGGTTTTCAATGGCAATGTCATCGTACAGGAGAGCGACACCATTCTTTTTTGCGGCATCGCACAGCAGATCCAAGCCTCTGCCACCATAACCTGTACCCCTACATGGACCATGAATGATGACATCTGCCACAAAAATACGGCGGTCATCATCGTAGTGATAGGCGATCTCTCCGACATAACGATCTGCCGGATTCTTCAAATATCTGTAGTAACGTTTATTCTCATGGTTCACAATCCAATAATCATACCAGTCTTTCCAGCTGTCTTCCGGGAACGGGATTGTGCCGCCCCATGCATGGTTGTAGGACATGGTCTCAGGATCGGCCATCATGGCCTGACGGAACCACAGATCATCAAGGGAAGGAACGCATGGAGTAATCATCTCTGACCAATCCTCTCTGGTCAGCAGATTGACGTGCCCTTTTCGCGTCTCGCCCATCTGAGGAACAGGCGCGTCTTCGGAAGTCCACTGATATCTGAATCCGAGTTTCTCCTGCACCCGTTTGGATTTGTCGTTCCCGTCGTAGTAGCCGCACCAGACTCGCGCAAGTTTCAGATTCTCAAAGGCATGCCGAAGCAGTTCTCTCGATGCCTCTGGCACAAGCCCTTGTCCCCAGTAAGGAACGCCCAGCCAATAGCCAAGCTCCGCCTCGTCGTCCTTCTCTGCAAGATCATTATGGTGCAGGCCAATGCTTCCGATGGGCAGATCTGTTTCCTTCAGCACGATGGCATACGTCTCCGGCACCATCAGAACATCCCGGATGACCTGACGGCTATTTTCCACGCTGGTATGTACCGGCCATCCGGCAATCGGACCAACACGTGGGTCCTTTGCGTATTTATAGCATTCTTCAGCGTCCTTTTCTTCCCACGGGCGGAGAAAGAGTCGTTCGGTTTCTAATTTCATATTCACCGTTCTCCAGTGGTCTGACGATTGCCGGAACCAGGACGCCGTATTCTCGGATGCTTTCAGCAGTTTTCCGCATCTCTTCGTCATCCACGATCCTGAACGGATGATTCTTAAAGGGATGTATTGCCTCCAGCGGCAGCATAACGACATGTTCACCGGTTTTCTGTCTGCTTTCCTGGGTGGAAAAGATGTCATCGTAGCTGCTCAAGCTGATGTTTGCGCCTTTTTTCGGCATTTCTCAGTACCTCCTTCGTTAAATCTTGATAAGACTCGGCAACCTTGCCCTTCGGATCGTGAAGGAAGATGCTTTTGCCTTCTGCGCTGATCTCAGCAGCTCTGACGGATCTGGGGATCTCCGCAGTGAAGATCTTGATATGTCCGCCATACGTATCGCGGATCAGGGAAGAGATCTCTTTGCCGTAATTCGTCCTGCCATCCACCATCGTCAGCAGGATCCCTTCAATCCTCAGCTTTGGGTTGATTTGCCGCTTGACCTTATTGATCGTCTGCAGGAGCTGTTCCAATCCTTTGGCTGAAAGATAATTCGCCTGCACCGGAACCAGAGCAGCATCTGCGGCAGCCAGCGCATTCACTGTCAGCATTCCCAGGCTCGGCATGCAGTCCAGCAGCACATAGTCGTAATTGCCCTTGATGGGTTCAAGGAACTGCTTCAGTACCCGTTCCCGGTTCATCGTATTCACCAAGGCAACCTCCAGACCTGCCAGCGAGATGTTTGCCGGGATCAGGTCGATCCCTTCCGGCTGGTGCAGGATCCCTTCACCGGCATTCACTGCAGCCTCATTGATCGTCTTATTCAGAAGATCGAATAAGGTGACATCCAGCTCATCCGGTCTTGGATATCCCAGGCTGATCGTCAGGCTTCCTTGCGGATCCGTGTCCACCAGGAGGACTTTCTTTCCCTGCCGGGCAAGTCCGATCCCGAGATTCTCTACCGTAGTCGTCTTGGCTGTCCCGCCCTTCTGATTGACTACGGCAATCACAGTTGGTTTATCTTTCATCAGCTTCCTCCTCCGTCCCGGTGATACATGTCATGGTTCACTTTCGTCTGGTAATAGTGATCAATGGTAATCGGCGCATTGTATAGCGTCGTCAGCATATATGCCTTGATATTCCGGACCTCTGTCGTATTGTCATGAATGCAGTCCAGGACATATTGGATATGTCCGTAATCCAGCTTCATGAACCGGCTTTTCACAACTTCCGCAGGTCTGTCTTCCCCGGCGCATCGGATCGTCTTGGCTGTGCTGCAGACTGTATCGACAAGCAGCTCTAGGATTTCATCAATGCGTCCGTGATCATACGGATAGCTCTGTTTGAGATCATCAATCGCAAGACGGTATCTGAAATATTTCTCATAAGATTTTCTGGATTCCATCGGATCCTCTCCCATCTCATCAGAATCCTCGTCCATTCCTGCGACATTCACGGATAGAAGGATAGGATTAGTCTTATTAATTTCAGTCTTGTTTTGATTAGTTTTATTACCTTGTGATTTGCGAAATTCTTGATTTTTGATTTTCACATCTCCAGAATTTTGATTTTCAAAATTCAAGAGTTTTGATTCTGAAGAGTTCTGTGGAGAACTTGTGGAAAACTTCAGAACATAGATCAAAGACGGCTTTCCAAGCCCCTGACGCTTCTTCTTGATCAGACCGGCTGTCTTTTCCAGCTCCGCAACGAGCTTGCAGGCTTTCTGGCTCCGGCAGTGCATATCTTCCATGACTTCATCAATGGTGTAGATGATATACGCCCGGTTGAGCGCATCAAACCATCCGTTCTTTATGGACAGGGAGAGACGGTCAAGCATCAGGCCGTATAAAAGCTTTGCCTCGACGGAAACATCTTTAAACTGATCACTGGTGATCAGCAGCTTCGGGATCCGGTAAAACTGATATTGTTCTGCATCTTCCGGTCCATAGAAGTAATCAAACTCCATCCGCTCTCCTCCTTTCTCATTTCTTCCGTAAACGCAAAAATGGACGTCTATTTACTGCGGAAATGCAGTTCATAAACGTCCATGATCGATCAGATATTCAGTTGTCTATAAGTCCTCGATCCTTGTTCCTACTGTTACGAGTTCTATGGCGATGGCCACCCGGAGGTACTTTTCGAGGCGTTTACCCCTCTTTGACCAGTCTGTCTCACCAAAGGTGAAATGCTCGTAAAAGTGCTTAAAATAAAGGATTTCTACGAGTTCTGTCTTTGTAGCAACACTATAGTCTCTATGTGTGAAGTAAAAGGGAACATGTCCACGGGCTGGATGCGGCGGATTTCGTAGCCCCGTTCCTTCAGCAGGGCGGCGTCCCGGGCCTGGGTGGCGGGATTGCAGGAAATATAGACCAGGCGGTCCGGCCGGGCCTGGGCGACGGCGTCAATGACGGAGAGCTCCAGCCCCTTCCGGGGTGGATCCACTACGATGACCTCCGGCCGGAGCCCATCGTTTACCATCCGGGGAAGCAGATCTTCCGCCTTTCCCTGATGGAAGACCGCGTTGCGGATGCCGTTCCGCTCCGCGTTTTCCCGGGCGTTGATCACGGCTTCCGGAACGATTTCGATCCCGGTGACCTGGCGGCAGTGCTCCGCCATCATCAGGGAGATGGTTCCCGCGCCGCAATAGACATCGCATAGGGTGTCCCCGGGGTGAAGCCCGGCGAACTCCAGCGCGGTCCGGTAGAGGATTTCGGTCTGGGAGGGGTTCACCTGAAAAAAGGAGGCGGGGGACAACTCGAACTGCAGTCCGCAGAGTGTGTCGGAAAGGGTTTCCTGTCCATAAATAAGGAAGAACCGCTTTCCGAAGATGACGTTGGTCCGGTCCGGATTCTCATTATAATAGAGGCTGACCGCGCCGAGTGGCTCAAGCCGGTCCCAAAGCTCCGCCAGATGGGCGGGCTTCTTCGCGGCGGCGAGCGTAACCATGGTCCGGTGTTCCCGGTTGACCCGCAGAACCAGATGGCGGAGGATTCCCTGGCCCGTGGATTCATCGTAGGGGGCAATCCGGAATTCCTTCATCCAATGCTGCACGGCCCGGGCGATCTCCCCGGAGGGAGCCATGGCGTTGGGGCAGTCGGTCATGGGAATCAGCCGGTGGCTGCGTGGCGCAAAAAAGCCGAGCTGAGGATCTTGTACGGCTCCCCCGGCGGGAAGGGCGGTCTTGTTCCGGTAGGCCAGGGGAGCCTCCATGCCGAGCAGGGGCGGAACATCCACCGCCAGATGCCCGATCCTGAGGAAACAGTCCGCCACATGCCTTCGCTTGCTTTCCAGCGTGGCGTCATAGGTCATGTGCCGGGCGGTGCATCCGCCGCACCGGGGATAAGCCGCGCAGTCCGGCTCCTGGCGGAAAGGGGAGGGAGAGGCCGGAAGGGATTCCAGCTTCCCGAAGGCGAAGCGCTTTTCCGTTTTAACGATGCGGACCGGCGCTTCTTCCCCAGGCAGGAGGCCGGGAACGAAGACCGCCAGGCCCTCATGCCGGCAGACACCCTCCATGTCGGCGCCAAGATTCTCCGCGCGCAGGGAAAGCAGGTCGTTTTTCTGCATCATCCAGTCCTCCGGGAAAAAAGATTGCGGGAATATTTTATCAGCAGGCCGGGCCCTTGTCCACACCCGGCCACAAAATGTGGACATATATAATAGAAGAAACAGCGATATGTAGGGGAAAGCAGACTGCTCGCGGAAACGGAAAAAGCAGTCCAAAAATTTTTTGAAAAAATTTGAAAAAAGGGGTTGACAAGAGAACTGGATTTTGATATCCTAGAAAAGCTCGCTCGCGAGGGGGTCCGAAAGGAAGCCCGCGGGAGGAAGCGGACCGAACCTTGAAAACGATATAGAAGAGAAACGCGCAAGAAAGATTGACAGCGAAGATTCCAAAGAGTTTAGCGGGACGTCCGGGGAGGCCGAGAGGCCGGGACGGACGGACTGTTAAGGATTAAACGCAAGAGTTTGATCCTGGCTCAG
>JAFPWU010000004.1 GCA_017412715.1 Clostridia bacterium | reverse complement strand
ACCGACCGGGATTGGTCGATCCTCTTGCATATTACCTGAGAAATACTTGAAACCATGTTACGATGTAGCGCCGTATACCTGGCCGGTACGTACGGTGCAACGGGAGGGGCGAGGGCTACCGCCCTCCCTCTACCCTATTGCCCATCCGGGATGGGCATGTATTAAAACGATATCAGTCTCAGATTCTCTTTCGCAGCGTCAGGATATTGTGCCCGTCCTCGTATTTATACTCGACAGCATCCATGGTTTTCCGGACCAGGTAAATCCCCAGTCCGCCAATCTGCCGTTCCTCCGCGGACAGGCTGACATCCGGCGCGGAGCGGGCCAGCGGATCGAAGGGAATCCCTGCATCCACAAATGTTACCTCGGCCATTCGTTCCGCTTCGTCCAGGCTGAACCGAACCGTGGCGGTGCCCGGAGCGGACGGGTAGGCGTATTGGGCAATGTTGCCGAAGATCTCGTCTATGGCCACATCCAGCTGCATCTGCGCTTTCATGGAGCATTCCGCGGCCTCCAGTTCCTGGTCGATAAACGCCGTTACCTGAGGAATACTGTTCACGACCGCATCCACCGTGATTTCCTTCATGTCCTTTTCTCCTCCCCAGATTTCTGGGATCTGCCATAATCCGTCTCTTTCCAGGCGGTTCCCTTACTCGTTCCGGCTGCCCTTATATTCCATGCACACCATCGTCAGATCGTCGAACTGTTCCGCGTCCTTCACGAAGTCGTCCACCGCCCGGTGGACATTCTGCAGCAGTTCCATGGGAGTGGCGGAAGGATCGCTGTTCAGCGCCTGAAGCATCCGGTCCGTTCCGAACATCTCCTGTTCACTGTTGGTTGCCTCCGGCACCCCGTCCGTATAGATGAACAGCTTATCTCCGGGCTGCAGCTGCAGCTCGTATTGCCTGTATTTGACGCCGGGCATTCCGCCGATCACAAACCCGTGTCTGTCCCTGTACAGTTCAAATTTCCCGCTGCCCCTCCGGAGGGTGGGATATTCATGTCCTGCATTGGCCGCCACCAGTTTTCCGGTGGACAGTTCAAGCACGCCGATCCATACGGTGACGAACATCTCGGCCTCGTTATTGCTGCACACCGCCTCATTCGCCTTCGTCAGCACTTCCGCGGGGGAACCGCCCAGCATGGCCACGCTCTGCAGGATGATCTTGGAGGCCATCATGAACAGGGCCCCCGGTACCCCCTTGCCGGATACATCCGCAATGACAATGCCGAGATGATCCTGGTCGATCAGGAAATAGTCGTAGAAATCCCCGCCCACTTCCTTCGCGGGATCCATGCTTCCTATGATGTCGAAATCCTTTCGGTCAGGGAAGGCCGGAACGATATGGGGCAGCATGCCCTCCTGAATCGTCGTGGCCATGCTCAGCTCCGTCCCGATCCTTTCCTTTTCAGCGGTCACCGTCCGCACCTGGTCAATATATTCCACGGTTTTATGGGACAGGTCTGCGAAGGATTCTGCCAGCACCTGGATTTCATCCCCTGTGTGGAATTCCTGCTCCATTTTGAATTCCAGGTTTTCTTCCCCCAGATCCGCGATCCGCCTCGCGATCCGGTTCAGGGGGCGCACGATCCGCTTTCCAAGCAGGAAGGCCAGAACCAGCAGTCCCAGCACCGTCACCACATTCAGCAGGATCACCCGCCGGTTCAGGTATTTCATCTGACTCTGATAAAGCTCTACCGTCTCCCCCTGAATCTCCTGGCATCGCGCCAGCAGGAGGTTCTTGCTCTGCTCCGCGTTTTTCTGGTTATAAAGGGAGATCAGCACCCAGCCCGTGCTCGGAATACGAGAGGCCTCCGTATAGACCCCCTCGCCGGACATCTGACCGAGCCGGAAGCTGGAGCTGCCCTCTTTCCGGGCCTCGTCCGCCGCCTGGTTAAGCAGCGCCTCGCCCATCTCCTCCAGATTCTTTCCCCATATGCTCTCTCCCAGGTTCTGACCGTTCCCTCCGGTCGTCAGAACAATCTGGCCCTCCCTGCCGACCAGGATCTGGGATTCCCCCTCCAGGACGGCGGATTGCATGGTGGCCAGCATATCATTCAGATAAATATCCGTGCCTACCACGGCCTCCAGGGTTCCTTCCGGCCCGTAGACCGGCGTGGCGCACTCCACGCAGTAGGATCCCGTATTGGCGTCAAATTCCCCTTCGGTAAAGATGGTATGTCCCGCCTCCGCCGCCTGGGTATACCAGATCCGGGTGCGGGGATCATACACTCTCTGTTTCCCGTCCACAATCCAGGAGCTGGAGGTATCGCTGAAGGTCAGGAAGACTCCCTCCTTCAGGCCGATATAAATATGGGGCGCACCATACTTCTGGCACAGGGGCAGAATCATGTCCGAAAGATTTGCGAACAGTCCGGCTCTTTCGGTCACTGCCGGATCCGCGGGATCCGTTTCCGGAGCATAGACCGCCTTGACCATCCAGGTTCCGTCCTGTGCGGCATCCGGGCCCTCGTAAGGCGCGGGGGAATGGCTGCCCGGATCCGCCAGCAGCGCGGCGGCCAGATCGGCCACGTAATCCACATGATTGGCAGCTGCACTGAACATTTTTTCGGCCATCGCGGTTTCCGAAGCATTGGACCGGGTGAGCAGCTGAGAAATCACCTCCACCGATACGGCGGATACGTTCTCCGTGATAGACTGCTCCTGCTTGCCTATATTCTGCTCCGTGACCTCTGTCAGGAGCTGGTTCTGCCAGATTGCGTACAGCGAGGACGCTCCCAGGCACACCACGATGCAGAGGACAACGAGCAATAGTACTTTTGTTTCAATCCCGCCAATAACAAGGTTTCGAAATTTTTTCATCAGGGCGCTCCATCTAGTCCCATTTTGATCTCCGGAAGAATGCTCACGGAGCGCTTCCTCCTCCTGTCGAGTATATCAGAAGTTGTTGGTGATTTCAATCTTCAAAAAAGCCTCTCTGTTTTGTCAAAATTCTCTCTCAACTTTCCGGTTGAAACATTGCTTTTCCGCGAAGGCATGTTATCATAAGGTGGGCTGAGTCCCCAAAGGAGGAATGAACGATGGCGATCTATGTCTGCGGCCACAGGAACCCGGATACTGACTCCGTGGTAGCCGCCATGGCTTATGCCGGTCTGTATACCATGCTGGGCGAGAAGGAATATGTGCCGGTCCGGCTCGGCCCCGTAAACGACGAAACTGGCTTCCTGCTGAAGAGGTTCGGCTTTCAGGCCCCTGCCATGATCACGACGGTCCGCACCCAGGTCAGGGATATTGACTACGACCGTCCCCCCTGTCTGGGAATGTCCGTCCCGGTCAGTCACGCCTGGAGCCTCATGCAGGAAAATCCGAATCTGAGCGCGCTGCCGGTGACCACGGAGGATGGGCTTCTCTACGGCATGGTTACCGCCGGGGGCGTGGCGGAAAGCGACATGCGTTCTATCCAGTTTCCCATGCTGGAGGACGCTCCGATTCTGAATGTGCTTTCCGCCCTGGAGGGGCATATCCTGAATCTGGAGCGGGACGCCTTCGATACCATCTCCGGGCAGGTGACCATCGCGCTTCCCGCTCCCGGGGAGCCCCTGAAAGGGGTCAAGGCCGGCGCGGTGGTCATCTGCGGGCAGCAGGAGGACGTAGTGGAAAAAGCGCTGGCTCTGAAGGCCAGCTGCATCATCCTCTGCCAGAGCGACCTGGCGGAGAAATACCGGAAAATCGATTCCGAAACCTGCATCATCTCTACCCCGCTGGATGCCTGGCGCGCGTCCCGGCTGCTCTATCAGGCCACGCCTGTCAGCCGGATCGCCAAGGCGGAAGGAATCGTCAGCTTTCACCTGGACGACTATCTGGACGATGTACGGGAGGCCGTGCTTCAGAGCCGTTACCGCAGCTATCCCGTCCTGGATGGGGATGGCCGAGTGGTGGGCACCCTGGGCCGTTTCCATCTGATTCAGCCTAACCGGAAAAAGATCGTGCTGGTGGACCATAACGAAGTCAGCCAGTCCGTCCCCGGGCTGGAGCAGGCGGAACTGGTAGCGGTCATCGACCACCATCGGCTGGCGGATGTGCAGACCGGCTACCCGGTCTACATGCGGAATGAGCCGGTCGGATCCACCAATACCATCATTGCCGGCATGTTCCGGGAGCACGGACTGATGCCCGGGGAAAAACTGGCGGGTCTGATGGCCGCCGCCATCGTCAGCGATACGGTCATGTTCAAATCTCCCACCACCACCAGCCGGGATCATCGGATGGCGGAATGGCTGGCCAAAATCGCCGACATCGATCTGGAGGAGCTTGGACGGGAAGTGTTCTCCGCCAATACGGTGGATAAGAGCGTCTCCGCCCTCCTGGCCTCGGACTTCAAGGAATTTCATCTGGCCGACCACAAGCTGGGCATCAGTCAGATTACCACCATGGACGCGCCTTCCCTGCTGAAGCGGAAGAGCGAATTCATCAGCGAGATGAAGAAGCTTCAGGCTGAGAAAAGCTATGATATGCTGCTCCTGATGATCACGGACGTGCTGAGGGAAGGGACGGAGCTCCTCTATCTGGGCGACCAGGATGTGATCCGTCAGGCCTTCAATCTGAACAAAGCCCCCGGGAATCACGTTTTCCTGAAAGGAATCGTTTCCCGCAAAAAGCAGATGGTTCCGGCGCTGGCCCTGCTGTGGGGCTAAGCAGAGGCACCGTTTCTTTTGCCGACAAGGGCCATTCATTCCTGCCGTCTGCGGCATCCGTCATCGAAATTATTTTCAGCAAAAACGCTGAGCAGGGCTTTTCAGGCCTTTGCTCAGCGTTTTTTCAGGATTTTCGCCGTAAAAGGGAAATCCTGTCTTCATTTACTTTTCCGGTTCGGCAAGGCAGTCAATGGCGCTCAGAATCCGATGGCAGCAGGCGTCCAGGTCCTTCTCCGGCAGGGAAAGATCCCCCGTCTCCCGGACGGCCCCGACAATCTCCATAATATCGCTTTCCGTTCCCGGCATCACCAGATCGTTTCCGGCGGCGATGCATTTTGCGGCGGAGGATCCTCCTTCCCGGTTGGTGGTCGTCCAGTCCGTCATGATTATGCCCCGGAATCCCCACTGCTCCCGGGCTGCAGTCGTGCAGAGGTCATGGCTGTTGGCTGTGTGCTCCCCGTTCACCTTGTTATAGGAGGTCATGATCGCCCAGGGCTGTGCCTCCCGCACGGCGATTTCAAATCCCTTGAGATAGATTTCCCGCAGGGCCCTCTCCGATACAATGCTACTGACCCCCCGCCGGTTATCCTCCTGGTTATTGCAGGCGAAATGCTTGATGGTGACGGCCGCGCCGGGCGTTTTCTGAACCCCGCGGGTCAGGGCCGCCGCGATCCGTCCGGAAACCAGCGGATCCTCCGAATAGTATTCAAAATTTCTTCCGCACAGAGGATTTCGTTTGATATTCATTCCCGGAGCCAGCCACCAGGTGATTCCGAATTCCTCCATTTCCCTTCCGATCACGGCGCCGATCTCCGCGACCAGCTCCGGATTAAAGCTCTGGGCCAGGTTCATGCCCACGGGAATGGCCGTGCAGAACTGATAATGGCTGATGGCGCCCTCATGATTGAACTGTTTCCCGAAAAAACGATTCTCCAGTCCCTCGTAAGGGGTAGGCAGCGGAATGGAATGATCCGGCATCTCCTCATACCGCTGATTCAGCCGCAAGCCCGCCGGTCCGTCCGCCAGCACGGTGGGCGGTACCCCCTTTTTCTCCAGCAGGGAGGTGGTTTCAGCCGCCGCTCCCGGTACATGGATAGCCGCGGATCCGATGATGGATGCCTTCCCGGCCCGGGGCCTTCCGCAGACCAGGCAGGCTTTCTCCTCCAGTGTCAGTTTCTCCGTCACGGGGCTGTACGCCGCCGGGCTTGCCTCAGGCGTGGACAGGCCCCTCAGGGCCTCTTCCGCTGCCCCGTCCATTTCCAGGACAGGCAGATCCTTCCCCGAGGTCATATCCCTCAGGGCTTTCCGCCACCGCTCCCGGGCCTCCTCCCCCGGTTCCATCAGAGGCAGGGCATCATGCAGGGGGCAGATGGACTGCATGCGGGGGCCGAAGTGCGCCCGTTTCAGCGTCAGTTCCCCCGCGGGAGCAACATGCTCCGCGTCCTTTCCGATCAGCAGCGCATAGCTGCCCGCATCCATCATCCAGGCCGACTTTCCTGTATGCCAGGAAGCCAGCTGGCTGATTTCCGCCCACAGAACCAGCTCCTTTTCCTCTCCCGGCTGGAGCAGACCGGTCTTTCCGAAGGCGATTAGGCGTTTCCTTTCCTTTTTGCGTAGCCCCTCAGGACAGGCCGCGAACAGGAAAACCGTCTCCTTCCCGGCCAGGTGTCCTTCATTGGCGACCCGGACCCGAACCTGAAGGGCGGATCCGGCCAGGGAAACGCCCGCGGCCTCCGTCCGGAAGGAAGTGTAGCTCAGCCCGTACCCGAAGGGATATCTGGGCCGGATTTCAAAGGAGTCGAACCACCTGTATCCTACATAGATATCCTCGCGGTATTTTTCCTCCAGCAGGTTTCCGTTCATGTGGCTGAAGGTATCAGCGCAGGGATAGTCTTCATACCTCCCGCCCCAGGTTTCCGCCAGCCGGGCGGAAGGATTCACCCGGCCCGTCAGAATATCCGCCAGCGCAAGGCCCCCGGCCTGGCCGGCCTGGCCCATCAGCAGCAATGCCGAGACGGGCAGATCGTCCATCCATTCCAGGCTCAACACTCCGCCCACGTTCAGCACGACGATCACCCGGGGATAGGCATCACAGACCTCCCGGAGCTGCTTTTCCTCAATCCGGCTCAGCAGGAAGTCCCCGGCGGCGGGATGCCGGTCCGCTCCTTCCCCGGATACCCTGCTGATCACATAGATGGCTGTGTCCGTATCCGCTTCCCGGCGGATTTCCTCCCCCCCAGGCGCGGGAAGCGGATGGGAGGAATATGCGGTATAGAAGCTGTCAAAATCCCCCGGGATGCTCATGGCATAGATGCTGTCCATCCACACCTTCCGGGCCTCCTCATAGGAAGCGTCCAGCGCGTCCAGCCACCGGGTGCTGGTCACCAGGAGCCCCGCCTCCCGGATCGCCTGCTCCAGGGTGACGCCCGGCCTGCAGTTCACGGATCCGGAACCTGTGCCTCCCAGAATCGGATGACGAACGCCCGCGCCATACAGGGCGATCCTTTCCCCCGGCTTCAGGGGAAGCACACCGTCATTCTCCAGAAGCACCATCGTTTCCCCCGCGGTGCGCCGGGCAATTTCCAGATGTCTCAGCTCCCTTTCGCTGATTTCCGCGGAGAGCGTTCCGCTGAATCCCTGTCTGAGTTTCATTCTCTTCTTCTCCTTTGTTCTGTTTTTCCGGCCCTCGCGTGACAGCTCCCGGCGGATCAGGTTCAGCCCGGGGAAAGGCGCTGACTCAGCCGGCTGCATCGGCCGCCCGCCTCATGCCATTTCATTTCCCTCTTCGTCCCGGAACAGCACGTATTCCGCGTCCGCCCAGCCGCCAAACTGGCCCCGCCGATTCAGACAGAAAATGCCGGGGCGGGCCGAGGTCCATCCACCCGCAGCCATGGAATAGCTTTCCCCCAGCTCCCGCCAGGTCCCGCTGCCGTCCTCCAGGGCGAAGCTCATCCGCCCCTGCCGGACCCGCAGCCGCATTCGCAGGCAGGTTCCCGTCCATTCCGTCTCGGCCAGGGGAATCTCCCGAACCGTCTCCGGAATGAATCTGGCATATTCCGTAATTTCGCCCCGAAGGATCCGGATCCTTCCGTTTTCCACCGTCATACAGTGATAGGGATAGCCCATTATGCCGATGCCCGCGGCGTCCCCGTCCTGAAGATTCAGCCGCCAGAGGACCTCCATGTCAAAATTATACGCCTGCATCAGCTGGCTGAGAAACTGTCCGGCCTCGTACATGCTGCGGGCCGGCGCGGCCTGGAGCCGGATTCCAGGCTTCAGTTCCCTGATCCATGCCGGGTCAGGATTGGCCTGCCACTGCCACTGCCGTCCCATTCCCGTTTCGAAACGGTCCGTTGTTTTCAGGCCGGCCGGCCGTTCCGGAAGTCCCGTATCTCCCTCCGAAACCGGCTCGCCCCCGTTTCCCATGATGGGCCAGCCGCTGCTCCAGTCCACAGGCTGCAGATGGGGCACCCGTCCGTACACTCCTACATCCTGAAAATGGATGAACCAGTCTCTTCCCTCTCCATCGTCAAACCAGCCGCCCTGGTGAGGGCCGTTAATCTCCGTCTTTCCCTGCCGCAGCACGGTTTTCGGTTCATACGGGCCTGTCACAGCGTCCGATCGCATGGCCAGCTGATACCCTGTGGCTACGCCTCCTGCTGGGCACAGAATCCAGTAGGTGCCTTCCCGCTTGTACAGCTTGGGTCCCTCTACGGTAATGTCTCCGTGATCCGCTCCGTTATAGACCAGTACTCCCTTGTCCAGCACCTTCAGTCCGTCCGGGGACATCTCATGCACATAGAGCAGATTGTTGATGCCGCATCGGCTGGCGGCAAACCCGTGGACCAGCCAGGTTCTTCCGTCATCGTCGAAAAGGGGGCAGGGATCGATCCAGCCGCTGACGTCCTTCACCCAATGGCACTCCCAGGGTCCGGCCGGGTCATCAGCCGTATACGCGAACAGCCCTTCGTCCGGCAGGCAGACATAGATGTAGAACGTCCCCTGATGATAACGTATGCTCGGGGCCCAGGTCCCGCACCGGTGAACGGGCTTCCGGTACCGATCGAAGGGCAGCCGCTCCGCCGCGTAGCCGATCAGCTCCCAGTGAACCAGATCCTCCGAGCGGAGCACCGGGATTCCCGGCAGATACGTAAAGGAGGAGGAGATCATATAAAAGTTCTTCCCCACGCGAATCACATCCGGGTCAGAATAGTCTCCCATCAGAATCGGATTGCGGTATTTCATGCTGACATCCTCTCGTTTAATTTATATATCCTTCCGGACCGTAAAAAAGGCGCAGCCGGAAATGTCTTTCCGGCTACGCCCCCGGCGTAACCCCGGATGTTTTACTCCTTGACCGCGCCGATGTTGATGCCCTTCACGAAGTATTTCTGCAGGAAGGGATACAGCACCATGAACGGTAGAATTGCGGTAATAATGCAGGCATTGCGGATGGTATTCTCCGTCGCGCTGCCCACGGCTTCCGGAAGGTCGGAAGACTGCATCATGTCCCGAAGCTTCATCTGGAAGTTGTACAGATTCCGGTTGGTAATATAGAGCTTGAAATTGGTGTAATCATTCCAGTAGGCCACCGCGAACATCAGTCCGATGGAGGCCAGCGCCGCCTTGGACAGCGGCAGCGCGATCCGCCAGAACATGCCCATGGGCGTGCATCCGTCCAGATCCGCGCTCTCAAACAGGCTCTTCGGGATTCCCTCGAAGAAGTTCCGCATCAGCACCAGGTTGTACACGTTGATGGCGGGCAGCAGGATCGGCCCCAGGGGGTTATCAGTCAGACCCACAGCGCGCATGACCAGGTAGCTGGGGATCATACCGCCGGAGAAGATCATCGTGAACAGCAGCAGGTTCGCGAAGAAGGTCCGTCCAGGCATATCCCACTGGATCAGCACATAGGCGCCCATGGTGGACAGCAGCAGGCCGATGAAGGTACCGGCCACGGTGGTATAAATGCTGACCCACAGGGGCTGCAACAGGCTCTGGTTCGTGAAGATGGACAGATAGCCGTCCAGACCGAACTGGGTGGGCAGCAGCTTCATGCCGTAGCCCGTGGTCAGGTCCAGGCTGTCGATCAGCACCTTCCAGATGGGAATCAGAATGAGCAGGCACACCAGCACAAAGATGATCCCGTTCACAAAGTTGAAGACGGTATACTTGCTCTTCGGCTTGTTAAAATGGGGAGGCGGCGGGACTTCCAGTCCGGCGGGGGTAACGAATTTTCCGAGATTCTCGTTCTTTGCCATATGCTCGCCCCCTTCCTTACACGATGCCGCGTCCGCGGACTTTCTTGGACGCGTAGTTGCAGATCAGCATCAGAGCCAGACCAACCAGGCTCCTGAACAGGCCCACAGCCGTGGTGTATCCGTAGTCAGCGGAAGCGCCGGAGTTGAAGGTCTGATAGTACACGTAGGTCTGCAGCACGTTGGTGGCGCGGCGCACGGAGTCATTCTGCAGTACGAACACGCTCTCGAACAGGTTCATGATCTTCGCCAGGTTCAGGATCAGCACGGTAATGATCGTGTTGCCCAGAGCCGGGAACGTCACGTACCACATCTTCTGCCAGCGGCCGGCGCCGTCGATGGAGGCGGCTTCGTAGATGCCCGGATCGATGCCGGTCAGGGTCGCCATGAAGATGATGGTCTGCCAGCCGGTCTCGCGCCAGACGTTAATGATGTAGTACCAGACGCGCCACTGCTGTTTGTCGGCGAGGTAGTAGATTCCCTTGTCGATGAGGCCCATCCTGATCAGCAGCTGATTCACCAGGCCGTTTTCAGAGGGGGACAGCAGCAGGGAGAATACGGAAGCCGTCACAACCCAGCTCATGAAGTGAGGCAGATAGATGATGGTCTGGCTCAGCTTCTTGAATTTCAGGCTGATCATCTCGTTCAGCAGCAGGGAGATGATTACGGCCATTCCCGTGTTCAGCAGCAGCTTGACCACCGAGAAGACGATGGTGTTCCAGAAGGAGGTAGTAAACTGGCTCTGCCTGAACAGCTTTTCAAAGTTCGCCAGTCCGACCCAGACCGGATCGCCGATGATCTTCCAGGAATAGAAGGCATAGCGAATTCCGAACATGGGGGCATAGTGGAAGACCGCCACGAAAACCAGCACGGGAATAAACATCAGGTAGAAACCCCAGTACTTCTGCATCCGCTGAAGCAGGGGCTTTTTCTTTACCTGAATGGTTCCGTTGGATGTTGTCGAAGCCATGGTAAAGTCCATCCTTTCTTGGATGATCTGTTCTTTTCGTCCCTGAGAAAAGCAGGGGGCGGCAGTATAAGGCCGCCCCCCTGTTTCAGGGAACTTTCCCTGTAATTGAGTCTAACCTTAGTTCAGTGCGTTCAGGCTCTCGACGATTTCATTGGACATATCCAGAGCGCCTTCATCGGCGAACTTCTGATAGCCTTCCTCCACGCTCATGTTGCCCAGCGCGATGTCCGCGATGATCTCGTTCTTGATGGTGGTCAGCTCGCCGTTCAGCTCGCTCAGCACGTCGGTCACAGGCACGATGGACGCCAGACGGGAGTTGTTGTTGAACAGCTCAGCGGCCGCCAGGGCTTCAGGTTCAACGCTTCTGGGATCATCGTAGCCTTCTTCGAAGCCCGCCAGGGCCAGCATGGGATCGATATGATTCTTGGTGTACAGGGTGCCGGCCTTTTCCAGGTTCTCCAGCATATGGAACTGGCCAGCTTCATAGGTGGCTTCCTTCTCGGTGCCCGCCAGCACGGTGCCGGCTTCGCGGGTCCAGTGGGTGCCTTCAGCGCCGTATTCCCACAGCATCTGGGTGTCGCCGCCGTCCAGCATGGTGTCGATGAAGCCGTCAAAGACTTCCTGGGGATGCGCGCACTTGGCGGTAATGCACCATACCGGAGGAACCCGGTCATAGTACAGCGGATTGCCTTCCAGGGGCTTCAGGGCGACCAGTTCGCCGTCCTTGCCGTTGGCTTCCAGGTTGGTCTTCAGGTTGGTGGCCCAGGTGCCCGCCCAGTAGGTGAACACGCCGAACTTGTCGTCATAGAACTTGTTCCGGGCGTCGGAGGTCTTGTTGGTCAGGGTTTCCTTGTCGATCAGGCCATCCGCCACGGCGTCCTGAATCCGCTGCAGAGCGGCCTTCATGCTGTCCTGGGTGAAGCCGTCCACCCAGGTGCCGTCTTCCTGCTGTACGAAGAAGGGATAGGCGTCCTGATAGAACTCGGGCAGATAGTTGACATAGGGAGCTTCCGTGCCCACAAAGCCGGCCGCGGCCACGGCATAGGTGCCGTACTTGTCGCGGAAAGCCTTCAGCATGTCGATGTAGGCTTCATAGGTGGTGGGAGCCTCGGTGATGCCGCAGGCATCCATCCAGGCCTTTTTCACATAGGTGACGCAGCCGTTGCCGCGGGTGGGAGCAAAGCCGTACAGCTTGCCGTCGATCTTCAGGCCTTCGAACACGTTATCGCCGGTGAAGCGGCCGGAATTCTTGGTCTTGCTGTTCTCCCAGGCTTCGGTCATATCCCACAGGACGCCGGCAGCCGCGTACTCCGCGTAGTAGGTGGAGCTGAGGATCAGCACATCGGGCCAGTCGCCAGAAGAGATGCGCTGCTGCATGACATCGTAATAGGCGCTGTGGTCGGGCTGCACGAATTCCAGATCGTATTCGGGATGCAGCTCTTCCCAGCGGGCTTCGATCGCGTCGCGGCCGTTGTTCTGGTCCAGCACGGTTCCGTCGACCATCACAACGATCTTCAGCTTGTCATCCGCGGACGCGGTGACGGTAACCAGGCCCGCGCAAAGGGCCAGAACGAGGATCAGGGAAATCAGTTTCTTCATGAGTACCCCCTCCATAATGAATTATTTAACCGGATGAATCCGGTGCCAGGCGAAGGAATCGCCTTAATGCCAGTATATATGAATTGAAGTCCCTCCGCAGAAGCTTGATGTCTTCTTGAAATACAATTATAAAGGTTTCCCTTTTATAAATCAAGCGCAAAAAGATGTTGAAAACGGGAAAGATATTGACCGCTTATGGCTGTTTTTCCAGTAATCCTGCTTCCGCCGCCGCCTTATAATAGACTGAAAGAGGAATGAAGCTCTGGGCAAACGCCTTCGGAGATTCGTTATCCAGGATCACCGTTCCCTCCATTATCTTTTTCTCTCCCACGGGCCTGTCCCTTGAGGCAATATCCCGCAGGAAGGCGGGCAGCCCCGCCCGCAGGTATCGTTCATCCCCTGTCAGGTCATATCCCACGGTAAGCGCTTCCAGCAGCATCGTATTGTTTCCCTGCCGGCTCAGGCTGGGCAGCTCCTTGTAATAAAACAGTCCCGTCTCCGTCATGCACTCGGACAGCAGATCGTCTACCGCGCTGATCATCATCCGCTTCAGATTCTCCCCGGGGAAAACCCGATAATACCGGTACAGGCTTCCGACTGCTACAGCGATCATGAAAGGCACATGAACCAGGGTATTGTCCGTATAGGGAGCCACCCAGGCGCCGTAGGCACCATGCCATTGGGAGAACTGGTTTACAATCCATTCCGCCCTGGCGAGCCATTTTCTGTCCCAGGTTTCCGTATACAGGGCCGTCAGCGTCCGAAGGGCCCAGCCTGTCTCCCGGGCGTTGCTTTCCCCGCTTTTCTGATAGGCCGGGGTCTCCAGCAGCCGAAGCACATTCTCCCCGATGCCCAGGGCGGTCTCCAGGGCTCTGTCCTCCCCCTTCAGATGGTATAGATCCAGCAGGCCTTCGACCCACTGATGGGAGCAGACCATACAGCTGTCCAGCACATGCCTGCGGGAGTGTTCCCACTGTCCTCCCTGAAGCAGCGGGTCCCGGCTGTAATGGCATACATCCACGTCCATCCAGTGCCGCCCGGCAGCCGCAGCGTAATCCAGGAACCGCCGATCCCCGGTCCGCATATACAGCAGGGCACAGGCATGGGGGAAATCGTATTCATTGTTGCACCAGACCAGCTGCCCCCTGCCCCGGCCCTGCCGGGTGTAGTTCATATCGGGCGCGTCCCCGAAATTCATCATGCCGTAGGCCCGGCTGTGGGCATCGCAGCGGTTTCTCAGGGCGATCTCCGCGTCCCGGAGTATCCTTTCCCGCGGGACAAAGATGTCCGGGCAGCCGCCCGCGTCCCGGTAAGCCTCCGCCTGCAGGACCGGCTGGTCCGGCATCTGATAGATCAGGCTTCGGTCGTCCAGGGCGGCCAACGGCTCCTTCGGATCATGGAAATGAAGCAGAAACCGCTGCTCCCGGCTCATCCCCGACTCAAAGACAACTTCTTCTTCCGCCGGCGGAACCAGCATCGCATACAGGCCGCTCCGGTCGCTCTTGACCGCCTTAGGGCAGTTCTGCTGGGCCTGATATACGGTCAGGCAGACACCGTCCTCCCGGGTGGTCCGGTCAGCGAAGAAAGTGCCGTAAAACACCTCCGGAAAATGCTCGTTGGCCTCCCTCATCAGGCTGGCGGTGTTCACCCTCCGCTCCACCGTCTCCCCCGCGCTGAGGGTAAAGTTGGTCTGATAATTGGAGCTTCCGACGCAGAGCCGGATCGGGGCGTCAGCAAATTCACGCTCGATTTCGGGAAGCTTTCCGACGCCGGTCGTTTCCCGGATGCCGCCCTCCGACAGAATCCGCCCCTTGGCCCTGCTTCCCTCCCCTACGGAGTCTCCCCTTTCAGTCCCGTTCTGCGTCAGCAGGCTGTCGTCATACGGGCCTGCGGCCGGATCCAGTAGCGCGAAGATCAGGGAAGAAACCCGCAGGGGCGCGCTGGTCGCGTTAATCAGCCGGAAGGAGATCTCCGCCCAGGGTTTACCCGCGTACAGGGTAATTCCCGCCTCAAACAGGGGCTTTTCTTCCCCGGTTTCCCTGCCGTCCTCCCGTTCCATGCTTCCCTCGCAGCGTACCGCGGTAACCAGTGGCCCAGCCTCCCTGACCGTCCAGGTGCCGAAGCGGGGCCGGTAAACCGTTCCTTCCCCATCCTTCAGGAAGGGCCCCGCAAAGCGGTCCGCCCCGTACCGGATTCTGCCGTCCCAGAGGGATCCCGCGAGACGGTCTCCGCCATGCTTCAGACGCATCTCCAGCCCGTCGGGGCCGCCGGAAATCAGAAGGCTTTTCTCCTCCGGGATCGTCTCGGTCCGGATTCCCTTCAGGGCAGGCTGCTCCCCTGCCTCCGTGATCGCTTCCAGCGTTTTGCTCCCCATTCCCGGCAAATCCGCGATAAAGCGGGCCTGCAAAAAACGGACGCTTCCGTCCTGATGCCTGGAGAGCACCCGGGTCTGGACGGGAAGCTCCCGCTCTCCGTCCAGGATTTTCAGCCGCATCCCCTCTCGGAAACAGTTGGGCGGAAAGGGAATTCCCACCTGACAGGGTTCCTCCCTTCGGTCGTTCCGATAAAGCTTCGGAAAATAAATTTTCATGCCCTCATCCTCCTTCGATGTTTCCGGGCTGTTTCGAACCCGCATCCTTCCGGCCGGTCTATGCGGTCAATCATAGCATAACCTGTCGGAAAACCCAATATGAATCTTCCCTTTTAGTCTCCTTTTTTCATTGCTTTTCCCGGATTTTCTTGTTATACTTTTTTCAGTCCCGGGCCGCGGGCCCGCCTGGCTCCGGCTCTTTCCATATTTAGGAGGTTTCCATGTCCGAAAGCAGATATCCTGATTCGGTCTGTTCCTTTCTTTCCGCCCACGGAGGCGGGCACCTCTGCTCCGGCGCCCTGGCTGAAATGCCGGAGGTGGTTCGGGTGTTCCGCGCCTCTGCGCCCTGCGGCGAGGCGGATCCTCTCGGGCCCGCCCATCTCGCCTGGCTTTCCGCCATGGCTGACTGCATCTCCGCCATGGACGAGCGGGTCTACGAGCACGTCAGGGCTCTGATGGATCTGTTCCGCGCCTCCATTTTCGCCGCTCCTCGGGATCAGCTCCTTGGGGAGGACGCATGGCGTCCTCTGCTGGATCGGGGAATTCAGCTGGGATTGCTCCCGGAGGATCTTTACGGCAGCCTTCCCGCCCGTCCCCATGTGGCCGTGCCGGATCTGCTCTGCGGGGTGAAAGGAGGAAGCCGCTCATGAAACTTCTTTTCTGTTCCGCCCGCAGCGCCTCGGTGCTGCTTCGGGAGGATGGGGATTATTATCTGCCTTTTCCCGTGGCCCTTTCCCTGAATGGCGAAAACCTGGGAGAGGAGCGGCGCAGCCTGGTTTCCCTTTTCGGTCTGCTCCCGGATACGGAATATGAGCTTTCCCTCTTCCGTCCCGGTGCAGACCCGGAAACCCTTTCCTTCCGTACGGAATCCGAAACCTGCACCCTGGACGTGCGCCGCTTCGGCGCCTCGGGGGACGGGAGTACGGATGATACCCCCGCCCTGCAGGCTGCCATCGCCTGCTGCCCGCCCGGGGGACGGGTTCTGCTTCCTCCGGGGCGGTATCTTTCCGGTCCGCTTTTTCTCCGGAGCCACATTACCCTGGAGCTGCAAAAGGACGCGGTCCTCGCCCTGAGCACGGACAGAAGCCGCTTTCCCATTCTCCCGGGGGTCACCTTCCCCACCTGCGGAGAAAAGGATCTGCTGCTGGGCAGCCAGGAGGGAAATCCGCTGGACTCCTTTGCCGCCGCCCTCACCGGCGTCGAGGTAGAAGATGTAAACCTGATCGGGGAAGGAATCATCGACGGGCAGGGGCCGGATGGAGACTGGTGGGTCAGGCCCAAGGAAAAGAACCGCTCCTGGCGTGGAAACCTTCTGCTGCTGGAGCGCTGCAAAAGGATTACCGTGCAGGGTCTTACCTTCCGGAACAGCCCCTTCTGGAACCTTCATCCCCTCTTCAGCGAGGATCTGGACTTCCTGAATGTGAATGTGGAAGCCCCCTCCAACAGCCCCAATACCGACGGGTTTGACCCGGAGAGCTGCCGGCGCATCCGGCTGCTGGGCGCCCTCTTCTCCGTCGGGGATGACTGCATCGCCATCAAGTCCGGAAAAATCTGGCAGGGCCGCGAATTGAAGATCCCCTGTGAGGATCTGGAAATCGCCTACTGTGCCATGCTGGACGGGCATGGCGGCGTTACCGTGGGCAGCGAAATGGCCGGAGGCGTCCGCCGGGTGCGGGTGCACCACTGCTGGATGCGTGGAAACGACCGGGGGCTGAGGATCAAGAGCCGCCGGGGCCGCGGCCGGCAGGCCGTGGTGGATGATATCCGCTTTGAGGATATCCGCATGGAAGGGGTCAAGATGCCCCTTGTGGTCAACTGCATGTACTTCTGCGACCCGGACGGGCATTCGGCCTTTGTCCAGAGCCGGGATCCCCAGCCGGTGGACGAGGGGACTCCCACCATCGGGTCCATCGTGTTCGAGCGGGTCCGGGCGGAAGGCTGCCAGGCCTGCGCGGGGTACATTCTCGGGCTTCCGGAACAGCCGGTGGAAAGCCTGACCGTAAGGGATTCGGTTTTCTCCTTCCGGGAAAATGCTCCCGCTCTGGTGCCCGCCATGGCGGAAAATGTGCCCGCTGTGCATAATCGGGGCTTTATCGCCCGGTTCATCCGGGAGCTGAAGGTGGAAAACGTGACCATGGACCGGATTGACGGCCCCATGGTCGCGGAAGAATAACCAGCTATGGGAGGCGCCGCGTAAATGCGCTTTCTGCGGCCATCGTCTGAGCGCAGGCTTGACAAGCCTGCCGCCGGAACGGAATCATTCAGCGTATCCTAAAAAGTAGTAAAAGAAAAGGAGAGGATTCACATGGACATTCGGTATTCCTGCAACCAGCGTGATTTCAGGCGCTATACCACGGAAGAGACCCGGAAGGAGTTCCTGATCGAGAACCTTTTCGTGGCGGATCAGGTCATAGCCACCTACAGTCACGTGGACCGGATGGTGACCCTTGGCATCATGCCGGTACAGGAGACGGTCTCCATCGATAAGGGCATCGACATCTGGAAGAATTTCGGCACGGATTATTTCCTTGAGCGCAGAGAATGCGGCATGTTCAACGTGGGCGGCCCCGGCCGGGTTCGCGCCGACGAGAATGAGTATGCCCTGAACTACAAGGACTGCCTGTATCTGACCAGGGGTGCGAAGACCGTCACCTTCCAGAGCGATGACCCGGCCCATCCCGCCAAGTTCTACCTGGTGTCCGCTCCTGCCCACTGCAGCTATGAGAACCGGCTGATCAAAATCGAGGACGCGGCCAAGCGGCCCGTGGGCGCCCTGGAAACCAGCAACAAGCGCGTCATCAACCAGTTCATCCATCCCTCCGTTCTGAAAACCTGTCAGCTCTCCATGGGCATGACCGTGCTGGAGCCGGGCTCCGTCTGGAACACGATGCCCTCCCATACCCACGAGCGCAGAATGGAAGTGTACTTCTATTTTGAGGTACCTGAAAACAATGTGGTCTTCCATATGATGGGCGAAGGCCAGGAGACCCGGCATATCGTCATGCAGAACGAGCAGGCCGTCATTTCTCCCTCCTGGTCCATTCACTCCGGCGCCGGTACCAGCAATTATACCTTTATCTGGGCCATGGGCGGCGAGAATCAGGCCTTTGACGATATGGACGAGATTCCCACCACCGAGCTGAGATAAGCAGTTCCCGGCTTCGGGAACCCATCCGCTTTTGCGGAGGTTTGACGGGCAAAAGGGGCCTATACTCCCCTGTTAATAAAAATCATCAGAAAGGAAACAGATTAAGCATGGACATGAAAAACTTCTCCCTGGAAGGCAAAATCGCCTGGATTACCGGCGCTTCCTACGGCATCGGATTCGCCATCGCGGAAGCCTATGCGGCCGCAGGCGCCACCATCGTTTTTAACGATATCAACCAGGAGCTGGTGGACCGGGGCCTGGCCGCCTACGCGGAAAAGAATATTCCCGCCCACGGCTACGTGTGCGACGTGACCGATGAGGAAGCTGTACAGGCGCTGGTGGGAAAGATTGAGCAGGAAGTGGGCGTCATTGATATCCTGGTCAACAACGCGGGCATCATCCGCCGGATTCCCATGGTGGAAATGAGCGCTGCCGACTTCCGCAAGGTCATCGACGTGGACCTGAACGCCCCCTTCATCGTGGCGAAGGCCGTCATCCCCTCCATGATCAAAAAGGGCCATGGCAAAATTATCAACATCTGCTCCATGATGAGCGAACTGGGGCGGGAAACCGTCTCCGCCTACGCGGCGGCCAAGGGCGGCCTGAAGATGCTGACCCGGAACATCTGCTCCGAATACGGCGAATACAATATTCAGTGCAACGGCATTGGACCCGGCTATATCGCCACGCCTCAGACCGCACCCCTGCGGGAGCGTCAGGCGGATGGCAGCCGTCATCCCTTTGATCAGTTCATCGTGGCCAAAACCCCTGCGGCCCGCTGGGGCACCCCCGAGGATCTGCAGGGCCCCGCGGTGTTCCTGGCTTCCGACGCCAGCAACTTTGTGAACGGACACATCCTGTATGTGGACGGCGGTATCCTGGCCTATATCGGCAAGCAGCCCTGACGTTCTTCCCTCTCCGAAGCCCGTCTCCGGAGAGGGCTTTGGGAAACGCTGAACCACTGCCCTTTCCGCGGTCATCGTCTGAAAAACGGCGATGACCGCGGCGGCGGAAGAAAGCAGCGTTTCCTTTGCTGTTTTTGGAATCAAAAAGGAGGTTGCATTCCTCATGGCTGACCATGAAATTTTCGCCCGTCTGGATCAGTATATCCTTCGGCTGATGGCCGAATCGTCCCCGGAACGCACTGCCTGGAATATAGAAAAAATCCGTCAGGGTAAGCCCACCAACTGGAATTACATTGACGGCTGCATGATGACCGCCCTGCTGGCCCTGTATGACATCACCGGGGACGAGGCATTCTTCCGCTTCGTGGATACCTTCATCGACGCCTTTGTGGAGGAGGACGGTTCCGTCCGCACCTTTAATCCGGACGGACACGCGCTGGACGACATTAACGAGGGGCGGGTACTCTTCACGCTGTACCAGGCCACCGGGAAGGAAAAATACCGGAAGGCCGCGGATTTCCTTCGCCGGGCCCTGGACCGTCAGCCCCGTACCGAAGAGGGCTCCTGGTGGCATAAACAGATCTATCCCAACCAGGTCTGGCTGGACGGAATCTACATGGCCCAGCCCTTTTCCGCCCTGTATGAGAAACATTTTGGAACCGGGAACTACAGCGATGTGCTGCGGCAGGTCACCCTGGTGCGGGATCGGATGCGGGACGGAAAAACCGGCCTGTACTATCATGGGTACGATGCCTCCCGTCAGGCCTTCTGGTGCGATCCGGAAACGGGTCTGAGCCGCTGCTTCTGGCTCCGGGCCATCGGCTGGTTCTCCGTAGCCCTGGCGGATCTTTGCGAGATCCTCCCCGCCGGGGAAGCGGCTCCCCTGCGGGAGATTTTTTCCGGCCTGATGATGGACCTGCTCGCCTTCGCGGATCCTGACACGGGAATGTACTTCCAGGTCGTGGACCAGGGCCCGGCGCAGGGGAATTATCAGGAAACCAGCGGCTCCTCCATGATTGCCTATGCCATGCTGAAGGGGGCCCGGCTCGGCGTGCTGGATCCCTCTTTCCGGCAGCAGGGTATCCGAACCTTTGAGGGAATTGTACAGAATCATCTTTCCTTCTCCGGAGAGGAACTGACCCTGGGAAGCATCTGCCTGGTCGCGGGTCTCGGCCCGGAAAGCAATCGGCGCAGGGACGGTTCTCTGGAATATTACCTGTCCGAGCCCATCGTCCAGAACGACGCCAAGGGCGTTGCACCCCTGATCCTCGCCTATACGGAGATGAAAAGGCTCTGATCAATCGCCTGTAAACCGGTTTGTGAAAAATAGAGAAAAAACTCGTATTTTAAAGAATAATTGAGAAAATTCCAGAAAAGAGGAGCTTTTGCTCCTCTTTTTGTTTGTTTTGACCTTCTTTGACCTTTTCTTATTTTGACTTTCTTTGACTTTTGAGTATAATCACAATTGTTCCGAAAGGGACCGGAGCGGAGAACAAATCCTCCCCCGAATGAAAGAGTTATTGAATGGAGGCTTTAAATATGAGTACTTATCTTCCTACCCTGTTTGGTGAGAATCTGATGGATGTGTTTCATGACTTTGACCGGGATTTCTTCCGCGGTTTCCATATGCCGGAGCAAGTGCTCTATGGCAAAAATGCTCCCCATATGATGAAGACCGATGTACGGGAAACCGACACCGGCTATGAAGTGGATATGGATCTGCCCGGATTCAAGAAGGATGAAATCAAACTGGAGCTGAACCAGGGAACCCTGACCGTCTCCACCCAGAAATCCCTTGAGAAAAAGGATGAGGATCAGAACGGCAAGCTGCTCCGTCAGGAGCGCTATGCGGGCAGCATGAGCCGCAGCTTCTATGTGGGCGACCATATCACCGAGGAGGATGTGAAGGCCCGTTATGAGGACGGTGTGCTGCATCTGGTCGTACCGAAGAAGGACGCGAAAAAAGTCGAGGAAAAGAAGACCATCCTGATCGAAGGATAATCCCCTTCCTTCTCCGCAGATCATTAAGGAGGCTCGAAAGAGTCTCCTTTTTTTGTTATACGGATTCTGTTCTTTGGAAATGCTGAACGGAGGCTCTTACGCTGTCATCGCCTGAGTGAAGGCGATAAACGCCGAAACAGGATAAATCAGCGTTTTCCTTGACAAATCGCCGACTTTATCGGAAGATCATCTGAGGGCAAAAAAGAAGGTGGGGTGACAGGATTGCCTTTTCAGATTATCAGGAATGACATTACGAAAGTAAAAGCCGATATCATTGTCAATTCGGCCAATCCGGAACCGGTGATCGGCGATGGAACAGATTCGGCAGTCTATGCAGCGGCCGGCTCGGAAAAGCTGCTAGCCAGGCGCAGAAAGATTGGATCCATCGCGCCGGGCCAGGCAGCCGAAACCCCCGCCTATCGTCTTCCGGCAAAGCATATCATTCACACGGTAGGCCCCGTATGGGTGGACGGAAAACATGGTGAACGGGATATTCTCCGTTCCTGCTATGCGAATTCCCTTTCGCTGGCCGCGGATTTGCGCGCGAAAAGCATCGCGTTTCCCATGATTGCCACAGGGGTTTACGGTTTTCCGAAGGATGAAGCGCTGAATATCGCCCTCTCGGAGATCGGAAAGTTTCTGCTGACCCATGACATGCAGGTCATTCTGGTCGTTTTTGACCGAAATACCTTCGAGCTGTCGGCCCGGCTGGTCGGCGAAATCGATGAGTTCATCGACGATCACGGCGTTCACCTGGCCAGGGAAGCTGAATATTCCTCCCCGCTCTTCATGCAGGACCGCCGCAGATCGGATGCCCGCCGGCAGCTGGAATGGGCTGACCTGGACTGGAAAAACAGCACCCTTTCCGATTTTGAACCCCTGGGCGGGGCCGTCTCCCCGCAGGAACCGGGCAAAACGGATGCCCCCGGCCCGCGGAAATGGCCCGGCCTGGACAGGAAGAGCAAACCCCTCTTCGAGGATCTGCCTCTCGGCAGCGCTTCCCCTGATGAATCTTCTGAATGGTTTCCGGCGGCGGCCCCCTGTCCGGCCCCGTCCATGGCGGAGCCTTCACTTGAGGATCTGCTGAAACATACCGGGGAAACCTTCCAGCAGCGGCTTCTGCGTCTGATTGACCAGAGCGGAATGACGGATGCGGCGGTCTATAAGAAGGCCAATATCGATCGGCGGGTTTTCTCCAGGATCCGCTCAAAGAAGGACTACAAGCCGAAGAAAGTTACCGCAGTGGCCTTCGCCATTGCCCTTCAGCTTGATTTGGATACGATGACGGACCTGCTCTCCCGGGCGGAGATTGCCTTTTCCCCCAGCAACAGGTTCGATCTGATTATCACTTACTTTGTGACCCACCGGAATTATGACATTTTCGAGATCAATGCCGCGCTGTTCAAGTACGGACAGCCGATTCTGGGCGAGTAACAGCCTGTCCTCCCATGCGGTTACCAGACCTGCTGCGCGATCCAGACAATGGCCGGAATCGTGAGAATGGAAAACAGCGTGGAAATGACTACCGTCTCTACGGCATAGGAGAAGTCCTTTCCGTGCAGCTGGGCATAAACGGCCACATTGGATCCCACCGGGCAGGCGGTGGCCAGCAGCAGCGCCATCTTCATATCCATCATCTCCGCAGGCAGAAGGCTGAGCAATAAAGCGGAAAGAACAGGGACCGCCAGCAGCCGGACGGCCGCGACCAGATAATTGGAAACTCGCCGGAACATCCGCCGGATATCCGTCTGGGCGAGATAAACGCCTACGGTAAACATGGCCAGCGGCGTGTTCAGCGAAGCGACCGTGGACAGGCAGCCCGTGACCACGGAGGGCAGCGGCATCTGCGTCAGAAAAAGGAACAGGCCGACCAGAATTGCGATCATGAAGGGAGCCCGGATCAGTTTTTTCGGCTGAAAGCCCTGCCGGATGGGCTGTCCGGTCAGCAGGGACACCCCATAGGTCCACTGTCCCACGTTCAGAAAAGCGATAAAGCTGGCCACGTAGAACACCGCGCCCTGCCCCGCCGTCGCCAGAATCAGCGGAACCCCGAAAAATCCCGGATTGGAGAAGGCTCCGGCGAAGGCAGCAATCGGGTCCTTCCGAAAGCAGGCGCGGGAGACCCCTGCGGAGAGCAGCAGCAGGATCGCCGCGGCCACGGCGCTGTACAGGATTCCCCACAGATGCTCATCCGTCCGTTCCACCAGGAACCCGTTGATAATCACTGCGGGAAGAGCCGCGTAGATGAGGATATTCCCCAGGGTCCTGCTTCCTTCCGGGGTAATCTTCTTTCCTTTATACAGTGCGAATCCCAGCCCGCCCAGCAGAAACATCTGCAGGATCTGGCGGACCAGGATCATGATCATCTCCATCGCTTTCCCTTTTCCTCCGTTTCACAGCTCCGCCGCATCCGATCAATCATCCTCCGGCCCTCGGCATCATTTCCTCCGCAGGCGGAAATGACCATACTGCTCCTCGCCGGTTCTTTGCGGCGCATCCCTGCAATCATAGCACAGGAATGCTCCTGCGTCCAATGAAATATAAAGCCGGAAGCGCTTTGAGCGTCTTCCGGCCAATTTCATCTCCAGGGCTCAGATTTTATCCCTTCAGGATCTTCTGTTACCGGCTTTGCGTTGCGGCTTTGGCTCCGGTATCCTTTCCGCCTTTTGCGCGCCACTTCAGGATCACGCTCTGCAGCAGAATGAAGATTCCCAGCATAGCCCCGCTGGCCATGTCCTGCCACCAGGATTCGTTCAGCGGGCTCAGTCCGATGATCTTCTGAATCGCAGCCAGAATCATCACGCCGAACAGGGTGCCGAATACGTTCCCAACGCCGCCGGTCAGCAGCGTACCCCCGATGATGGAGGCCGCGATGGCATCCATTTCCGAGCGCATCGCGATGCTTGCGTTAGCCGCCGGCTTGTGCATCAGGAAGGTCAGTCCCGCCAGTCCTGCCAACAGGCAGGAGATGACATAGCTCCGGAAGCATACGCTTTTTACGTTAACTCCCAGCATCAGCGCGCTCTGACGGTTCCCGCCCAGCGCGTATACCCCTCTGCCCAGCTTCGTATAGCGCAGCATCAGCCAGACGGCCGCCACAACTGTGACGGCAACGATAGCACCAATCTCCAGCTTGGCCGGGATCAGGTTTCCGTT
The DNA here is from genome assembly GCA_017412715.1 of Clostridia bacterium. Taxonomy (GTDB): domain Bacteria; phylum Bacillota; class Clostridia; order Christensenellales; family Aristaeellaceae; genus Aristaeella. The sequence continues at coordinate 11,944 of JAFPWU010000004.1, read as the reverse complement.
CTTCGCCACATATCCAAGCCAGGGGATCTGCAGCTTGGTCTTCACCAGAACCTGGAACCCCTCATGGGTCACCTTTACCGGATTGACGCTCAGAATCGTGGTCAGGCCTCTGGCCAGGAACATTCCCGCCAGGGTCACGATAAAAGGCTGAATCTCCAGATAGCTGACCATGAACCCCTCAAGCAGGCCAAAGGCCAGCCCGACGCCCAGCGCCAGCGCGACGGTCAGGATCACGGCCAGCGCGCTGTTTTCCGGCGCGGAATATTCCAGGAATTTCGCGCAGGCCATGCAGGTCAGCCCGATGATCCCGCCTACGCTGATGTTGATCCCGCCGCCGATCATCACAAGCGTCAGCGCGCAGGAAATGATAATCAGTGCAGCGTTTTCATTGAACAGATCAAGAAACTGCTGCACCTTTTGAAAGGCGCCTCCCATGAAGATCACCGCCGAGGCATACATGGCAATGAAGATCCCCATGGCGATCAGCGTCAGCAGAGACGCGTCGGTCAGCGGTTCCCGCCGCCTTTGGCGCAGAATCGGATTTGCAGTTGTCATGATGCCGCGCCCCCTTTCACTGCCGCGTCTTTCTCGCCTGCGCTTTTCCGTCTCTTCCAGGCTGCAATCCACCTCTTGATCGCCGGGGAGCCTGCCGCGACGATGATGATGATGACCACTGCCTTGTAGGCCTTGATATTGACGGAATTGATGCCCATGGCCAGCAGCGTCACCGTCAGCATGGTGATGATATAAGCCCCGAGGATGGATCCGCTCATGCGGAATTTTCCGCCTCCGAGGCTGTTTCCGCCGATGGCTACCGCGAGAATGGCATCCATCTCAATGTCCACCAGGATCGTCTTATGGCTCACCTGGCTCATCCTGCAGGTTGCGATGATGCTGGCTACGGCCACGCACATGCCCAGCAGCCCGAAGGTGAGCATCTTTACAGCGACCGGGCTGATTCCGTTCAGTCGGGCCGCGCGCTCGTTGATGCCCACGCTCTGGGTATACAGCGTGGTATTGGTCCGCTTAAAGATCACCGCCAGAATCAGTCCGACCAGGATCACCATGAAAACCGGCGTGGGCACGGGAATTCCGGGAATGGTCATCCCGATGGCCGTGATGATCGGGCTGTCCACCTGCGGGGTCGCGCTGCCCGTGATCCAGTATGCGATGGATCGGCCGCAGGAGTACAGGATCAGGGTGGCAATCATGGGCTGAATTTTGAACACGGATACCAGCGTCCCATTGAAAAGCATAAAGGCAACCGCCGTAGCGACGCAGGCCAGCGCAGCAGCAATCAGGGTTCCTGCGTTTATGTTCCCCATGCCGATCAGCAGCTTGATGAAAACGCTGGCGGAAATAGCGCCAACCGCGCCAACGGAGATATCCTGTCCTCCGCAGGCCGCCGTCACCAGGGTCATCCCCATGGAGATAATGGCCAGTTCACTGGCGCTGTTGATCACGCTGATCAGGTTTCCTCCCAGAACAGGATTTCCGCTGTTATTGGTATTGACGACCACCTCAAAGAATCCGGGATCCCGGATCAGGTTGAACAGGAACAGCAGTGCCATCGCCGTCAGCGGAATTGCAAGCTGGCCGATGCCCAGCCGTTTCCAGAACCCTTCCGTCTTCTTAACCATGCTGAGCCTCCCCTCCCGCGATGGTTTCCATCACCTGCGACTGGGTCAGCTGATCTCCCGTCAGCTCGCCCACCGTATTCCCGTCCCGCATCACAATCAGCCGGAAGCAGGTTCGCAGCATCTCCTCGATTTCGGAGGAAATGAAGGTCACGCTCATGTTTTCCTCCGCCAGCTTCAGCATCAGCCGCTGGATTTCCAGTTTTGTGCCCACGTCAATGCCGCGGGTGGGCTCGTCCAGAATCAGATAGTCCGGATGCGTAAGAAGCCATCTGGCCAGGATCACCTTCTGCTGGTTGCCTCCGGAAAGGCTGCCCACCGGGGTGTTCTGGCTGGCGGTCTTGATGTTCAGCTCCCTGATGTATTCATCAGCGAACTTCTCCATTTCGCTCTTCTTCATGGGCTTAAAATATCCCTTCATCACCTGCAGCGCCAGAATAATATTATCTCTCACGCTCAGATCCGCGATGATGCCGTCCCGTTTCCTGTCCTCCGGCAGGTAACCAACCCCGTTTTTCATGGCCTCATGCGGATTCGTGATCCGGACCTCTTTGCCCTTTATCCGCACCCGGCCCCCCGTAACGCTGTCCGCGCCGAAAATGGCCCGTACGCTTTCGCTGCGTCCCGAACCCAGCAATCCCGTAAAGCCGTTAATCTCGCCCCTGCGAATCTGGAAGTCAAAGGGCTTCCGGGCTACGCTGGAAAGACCGCTGGCTTCATATACGGTTTCCGTATCGGTGGGAACGTGCTTGTCGATCTTTTCCAGCTCACTCAGGTCATCCAGGCTCTTGCCCATCATTCTGGCTACCAGCTCCAGCTGAGGCAGCTCCGACACCTCGAATTCTCCCACCAGCTCCCCGTTCCGCAGCACGGTAATCCGGTCGCTGACCTCATAGACCTGCTCCAGGAAGTGCGTTACGAAGATAATGCCTACGCCCCGGCTTCTCAGCTCCCGCATCAGCTTGAACAGCATGGCGACTTCCTTTTCATCCAGGGAGGAAGTCGGCTCGTCAAGAATCAGCACCTTGCAGTTCATATCCACGGCCCGGCCGATGGCAACCATCTGCTGAACCGCCAGGGAGCAGCTGGACAGCTCCTGCCTGGCCCGGGCAGGGATCCCCAGGTTTTCCAGAATCGCAGTTGCTTTTTTCTCATAATCCTTCCAGTGCACAATAGCGCCGTCGGTCCGCCCGATGAACATGTTTTCCGCAACCGTCAGGTTTGGACACAGGGTGATCTCCTGGTACACCGTGCTGATGCCCGCGTTCTGCGCATCCTGGGGGGAATGGATGGCCGCCTCGCCTTCGATTCCTTCGATATGGATGCTTCCGCCGTCCTTCTCGTAGACGCCGGTCAGCACCTTGATCAGCGTGGACTTACCCGCGCCGTTTTCCCCCATCAGGGCATGGATCTCTCCCCGCCGCAGCGTGAAGTCCACATGATCCAGCGCTTTGGTGCCGGGAAACTGCTTGCTGATTCCCCGCATGGTCAAAACCACGTCGTTTTGCATCCGTGCTGCCCCTTTCGTTTTTCATCAAAAAATGGCGCGGGGCGCGCCGCGGACATACTCCACTCGCTTCCCCGCGCCACCGCGTTTTGGTTTACGGTTTTTGCCTCGATTATTCACCCAGACCGTAGGTGTTCACGTCATCCTCGGTAATGGTGGTCGCGTCGAAGCCCTTCTCCTCGTTGATGAACTGGTTCTTCTCATTCAGGCCCTCGATCTGTCCGCCGGCCTGCAGCGTCTTGATCATGCCGTCAATGACTTCTGCCTGGAAGGGGCTGCACTGTCCGTCGTAGTTCCATTCGCCGGCCAGCAGCAGACGCAGAGCCCACTTGTTGCAGTCGAAGCCCATGATCTTCACATCGCCGTTCACGCCGTGGGTGATGCCGGCCGCATCCAGGGCCGCCACAACGCCGCGGGCCATTCCGTCATTTTCCGCGTACACGATGTTGAATTTCTTGCCTTCGTTAATCGCGGCTTCCGCGATCTTCCGGGCTTCATCTTCGCTCCAGCTGTCTCCGCCGGTTCCTTCCGCCACGATGGTCCACTTCTCATCCGCGGCAGCCTTCTCAGCCAGGGGAGTGGAACGGCCGATCTGGGCGTCGGAACCCATCTGGCCCTGGATGTGAAGAATGTTGTACTCTTCAAGTCCCAGGCTCTCCAGCCAGGCCACAGCGGTCTCGCCTTCCTTGGTCATGTCGGATACGACAGCGGCCAGATACAGGGAAGGATCGCAGTCGATCATCCGGTCGAACAGGAACACGCCGATGCCGGCTTCCTGCGCGGCGGCCAGGGCTTCATCCCATCCGGTGGTCTCGGCGGCGGACACGAGGATGTAATCCACGCCTTCGTTCACGAAGGTGTTGAACGCATCCAGCTGCTTGTCGGCGGTGGGAGCGGTGACAAAGGAAGCGGCATAGCCGTTCTCTTCGGTAAATACCTTGTGCAGGTCGTTGACGTTGGCTTCACGGTATCCGGATTCGGATGGATCAAGATTGATGATGCCGACTTTTACCTTCGCGTCTTCCGCGGTTGCGAAAGATGCCATGCCGAGGCACAGCGCCAGGGCCAGAACCAGCGCAATCAGTTTTTTCATTTCAGGGTTCCTCCTTCACTTTTTCGGACCGTATCCCGGTCTCTTTCGTACAATATACCCTAAAATCAATCTTCTGAAAATGCACTGCAATTTGTTTAGGTGGAAATTTTTTGCAAGTTCAGGTAATCCATCCAAATCAGGTGGAATTTCATTTTCCAGCGGTAGATTTTATTCTATTTCCTCCGCTCTTCTGCAGGGAACCCGGAAGCTGACCCGGGTGCCATCCTTCCCGCTCTCGATGTTCAGACCGCTGCGCTGATTATAGTACAGCCGAAGCCGCAGGTTGACGTTCACCAGTCCGAATCCACCTCCGCCGGAAGACAGGGCCGGAGGTGCGCTCTCCCCCATCCTTTCCCGGATTTTTTCCAGGGTTTCGGCTGACATGCCCCTGCCGGTATCGCTCACCGTGAATACCAGCTCCTCCCCCTGTCTTTTCCCCGTCACCCGGATCATCCCGCCTCCGCGGGTATTTTTGATCCCGTGATACAGCGCGTTCTCCACCAGCGGCTGCAGCAGCAGCTTCAGCATATAGTATTCTCCGATTTCATCGGGGATGTCGATCTCGTAATTCAGGATATCATGATACCTGGTTTTCTGAATATTCAGATATCCGGCAATATGCTTCTTTTCCTGGCTGATGGGAATCCAGTCTGCGCCGCTGCTCAGGCTGATCCGGAAAAAATCGCTCAGGGACCTGGTCAGCTGAATGACCTCCTCCTGAGCCCCTGCCTCCGCTTTCCAGACGATGGCGTCCAGCGTGTTATACAGAAAATGGGGATTGATCTGCGCCTGCAGGATCCTGAGCTCCGCCTTCTTCAGCGTGCGCTCGTCCTTCAGCCGCTGCCGCATCATCTCCTCCAGGTTATCCGCCATCACGTTGACCTGTCCGGTCAGGTTCCACAGCTCCTTCACCTGTGTCAGCGGCAGCCGGGCGCTCATATCCCCTTCCGCCAGCTTCGCGGTCACGCCCTCCAGCTGAGCGATGGGTTCCCGGATAAACTGCGCGAATTTCTTCCGGAATCTGGCCGTCATGATAACCGCCGCTGCGAGCAGCAGCAGCTCCGCAGCGGCGCCGGCATAGGCGGCCCGGGTGATTGTCCGCACCCTTCGCGCGCTGTCCCCGATGGCCTCCGTAATGTAGTCGTTCAGCATACTGGCCACCAGGGAGGCCACATCGCGAACCTCCTGGAGAATCTGTTCATTCTCCACCACCGGGGTTCTCTGCTGAATATTGATCCTGATCTGCTCCACGTACTGGGTCAGCGTATCCATCGTCCGCCGGGCCACCACCAGCTCCAGCTGCTGGTTCCCTCCGCTCTGGCCGCTCACCCGCTCCATGGTCTCGTTCACTGCCCGGATCAGGTCCATTACCCCGCTGTCCTCCGCGCCGCTTCTTCCGCTGACCATATTCCATACGGTCTCGGGAATCTCCGTTTCCACGATGGGCTTCAGACTGGCGATGGTGTTCATCCGCTCGTTTTCCCGGGCGTACTGGGAGGCCATCAGGATCATCATGATCATGACCACGATAACCGGCGTCCCCAGCAGTGCCATCAGTCGGCGGGTCGTCCGGTTCATCCGCTCGACAATGCTTTGCTCTCCTGCCCTGATTTTTCCCATGCTCAGTATCCTCTCGGGGCCAGCTGGCTCAGATCCTGCTCATCCGTGAACACCTGTTCCTCAGGATGAATCACCCGTTCCACCGTCTCGCCTCTTTTCAGCTTCATCGCGGTTTCCATCAGGACCGCGCCCAGCTTCGGCGTGCATTCAACGATGCAGTTGATTTTTCCCTCCTTCAGCAGGTCAATCGCATCCTGTCCGCCGTCAATGGAAATCAGCAGAATGTCCTTCCCTGGCGTGTATCCGGCCGCCTCGATCTCCGGCAGCGCGCCGATGGTCATCTCGTCATTATGGCTGAACACCGCGTCAATCTGATCCCCATAGGTCTCCAGCATCTTCCGCATGCATTCCGCTCCCCTGCTTCGAAGGAAATCCCCGTCTACGCTGTCCAGCACCCGCATGCGGGCATCTCCCGCAATGGTATCCATGAATCCCTGCTGCCGCTGCTTCATCGGCGTGGAGTTCTCGGTCCCGCGGATTTCCACGATGCGGATCTGGTCCAGCTCCATCCGGTCCGCTTTCCGGATCAGATACTCCGCCGCCATCACCCCTTCTTTGTAGAAATCGGAGCCGATCTGCGCAGCGTACAGGCTCTCGTCCCGGGTCTGGATGGTACGATCCACCAGCACGACCGGGATGCCGGCTTTTTTCGCCTCCGTCAGCACCGTGTCCCATCCCTCCTCCACGATGGGAGAAAAGGCGATCACGTCCACCCGGTAGGCAATCAGGCTCCGTATGTCCGCAATCTGGTTTTCCTGCTTCTGGTTGGCGTTTTTCATCATCAGGCTGATGCCGCAGGCCGCCGCCTGTTCCTCTATATCCTTCGTATTGCCGATCCTGTAGGAGCTTTCCGATCCCAGCTGGCTGAATCCCAGCAGCAGCTTCGGATTCTCCGCGTTTTCCTGCTTCTCGCTGCAGCCGGTCAGCCCCAGCAGGACGGCCAGCATCAGCATCAGTCCCAGCGCTTTTCTCATTTTTCCGCCGACCCTCCTTCCTGTTTGCCGCTGCGGTATTCTCCGGGAGTCATCCCCGTATTTTTCTTGAACAGATAGCTGAAATAATGGCTGTCGTTGTACCCGACCTGGAAGGCAATCTCGCTGCTGCGCCTGTCCGTATTTCTCAGCAGTTCCTTCGCCTTTTCCAGCCGCAGCCCGGTCAGGTATTCCGTGAAGGTCTTTCCGCATTCCTGCGCGAACACGGTGGAAAACCGGCTGTTGCTCATGCCCACTGCCTTCGCGGCGTCCTGCAGCATCAGATTCCCGTTCTGATAATGCTCCGCCAGATACATCTTGGCCCGGGCGGTCATCACCGCTGCGCTTCTCTCCCCGCTCCCCTCGCTGAACTCCCGCACGCCCACGATTCTTGGCGCGCTTTCCGTCTGATCCGTCAGCACGTGGCGGATATGCCTGGCGCTCCTGAGGCTCTGGTAAATCTGCTCCGGGGTCTCAACGATTTCTCCTATGCTGATGCGGATGCCTCCGCAGCCGATTCGCTCCAGCTCCGTGGCGATGGACGCGCCGAAAGCGTACGCCCGCTCTTCCGTGTCCTCCTCATTATCCCCCAGCACCAGCACCCGTCCTCCGGTTCGGCAGGGAGACACGTGCACGATTCCGCCGCTTCCCTCCGCCAGCTCGGTCAGCCCCTCGTATCCCCTCTCTACGGGGTCAAACGCGGCGTCGATGACCGCGTATCGCTGAGCCGCGATGCTGATTCCCATTCCCCGCATCTGCTCGACCACCGCCAGGGCATCGCCTTCCCGCTGGTCCTCGCTGTACAGGCTGCTGAGCATCTTCTCCGTCACGAAACGCTGATCCGAGCTGCCCCGTCCGGAAGCCCGTCCCTGCTGTTCCTTCCTCATGCTCTCGCTCACCCGGTCCAGGGCCTGCTTCAGTTCTTCCGCAGTCACGGGCTTCAGCATGTATTCCCGGACGCCCAGCTGAATGCCCTTCCGGGCATACTCAAATTCATCATATCCGCTGAGGATGATGATCCCGATCCAGGGCATCTGGCTTCGCACCGCGGCGCACAGCTCCATTCCGTCCATGAAGGGCATCCGGATGTCCGTCACCAGAATATCCGGCTGCGTGTCGCGGATCATGGGCAGGGCCATTTCCCCGTCCGGGGCCTCTCCCACCAGGACGTATTCCGTCTTCTCCCATGGAAAAGAGGTCCGGATTCCTTCCCGGATCACGATTTCATCATCCACCAGAAATACCTTAATCATTGCGTTTCTCCCCCGTCCGCACAGGCCTGTTCCTTTTGATTTGGCTTCCTTCTTCTCCGCTTCATTATGCCACACTTTCCCCCGAAGCGCAAAAAAATAAAAAACTCACCTCATCCCCCAAAGTTGGTCTATTCGTTTTTTGGTCCTACATTTTTATTATGCAACAATCAACCGGGAATAAGGGAGATTGCCCCGCGGAACAGGGGGAAGGAGGGGCAGTCCCCCCACCCCCCCCGGAGATCTTAGCGGCTGGGACGGAGCCGGAGGATTCCAGCCCCTATGCCGGCCGATTAAGCTTCGTCTCTCTTGGTGCCGTTCTTAAAGATCTCTCGCATGTTCATGTCGCCGGTATCAATAACAATGGAGAATCATCCCTGCAGAACGATGTTCCGGTTCTCAGCAATGTACCTGCAGGTGGGCAGCTCGTTCATGACATCCTTTTGCCATATTAGTCAAAAAAACTCACTTCATGTCCTGTCTGTTCCTGATACTCCTTCATCCAATTATTATCTTCCTGGCGTTTTTTCAAAATAACTTTTGATGCCTGTACCTGAAGTATTTCATACTCCTCCGGAAAAGCTGATAGACATTCATCAACGGATGAAAATGAAGTAACCTTTCCCTCCACTTCAATTTGAAGAGGCATATTCGTAGCTTCAAGGATGTTTGCAAGTGGAAGAAACCCATTTTCATTGTTCAAATATCCAGTAAAATCCTTGAATTCTAACCCCTGAGAAATTAGCTTAATCTTCTCGCGCTTCTCTTTGTTCAAATCCTTGTCTGCTACAAAAACTGCTTTAATGTTTTTTTCTTTTATTTGTTTTTCAACAGAATCCAATGATTCAACTGGAATACCATCCATGTTCCTGCCCGCTCCCTCTCCTACGATTACAACAGCCCTGTAAGGTGTTTTTTCTTCCAAATGACGAACTATTCTCCGACCATATTCCCCCGAGCCAACAACCATTGCGGGAATTGAAAAGTCTTTTCTCTTTTCCGGCTTTCTATGCTCCAACTGTACATACCGATAGAAAAAACGAATCATGGCTATGAACAAAAACTGGAGAAGTGATCCAATGAGAAAAAAAGCTATCGACATTCGTTCTATAAACAGCCTCATTCCAACGAAATGAAGAATGCCCGTGACAATACTCGCGACAAGGATGCGTTTCATTTCTTTTGATCCGGCACCCCCATATAGCTTAAAAGCCGAAAAAGCAGTCAAATAAATCACCGTACGAAAAGGTGCGCTTTTAAAGAAAACATCCATGTAGAACTCTACGTTGGAAATAAAAAGGGGATCTAAGCAAAGATTAATGCGCAGCGCAAGATAATAGGCAACGTTGATCGCCAAAGTATCAAGCAGAATGATCCACGTATAATATTTCAAAAAGTGCTTAAAGCTGCTCACTTTATACCCCCCTGAGCTGGCGGTGCCATGCTGGTCCGACCAGGGAAACACCCTGAATTGCGCAATTTATCCTGCAGCAAAACATATTGCACTATAATCTTAAACCTATTTGGAGATTAGTTCAAGTTTTTTCATCTTTTTTAGTTTTCCTCTCCAAATGAGTTAAGCTTTAAATAAGGTGACTTATCATGATTGGCGAGCGTCTGAAGGAGATTCGAAAGGATCGTGGAGATACGCAAAGCGATCTGGCAAAAAAAGTGAACGTCTCTCTGAGCACCGTAAAGTCATGGGAGGGCGGTCACAGCGAGCCCTGCCATAGTATGCTGGTTACCATTTGCAGAATGTATCATGTTTCCTCTGATTTTCTTCTGGGTTTATCTGATGTGGATCCCCTCTTTCTGGCAAAGACCCACAGCCAGCTGACCGATGAGGATCAAAAATTCATGCATTTTTTTGAAGAATTTCTGTTATATAAAGGGTCAAAAGAAAGCAATAGACAGAAAAGGTAAAACCTAAAAGAGCATAGAAAACATCCATCGGTTACGCCGGTGGATGTTTTCTATGTTGTCATCTTTATAGTAAACGACAAAAATGATTTTACTTAATGGTGCACAGAGACTTCAGCTGGTCGTTTGGAACAGACCATGCACCAAACGCTGAATCTACTGTTTCCTCCAGCAATGATAACGAAGGGAAAAAGACATTGTGGGTATTTTACCTTCTTGTGATTCTCCAAACTTGCTCAATCGGGTTGAGGCCTTTGTGCTGGTAACACTATTTATGACTGCTTCCCTTCGGTCGGCCTCTCTTCCTCTTGGGAGTCTCGCCGCCTGCTGTTTCTTTCTTCTTGCTTTTGCTCCCCCTGGGACGACCAGGCTTCCTCTTTTGAGGATTTTCAAGACAGTGATACGTTCCCTCTTCTGCCGCGTCTCCTGATATGAACCGATCCGTACAAGTTGTCTCGGGTACAGCATCTTCTACAGGAACATACTGGAAGTCAACAATGTGCCCGATAATTGGACCGTTTACTGGCAAACGTCTACCCTTATCGTACGTGCATCCGATCCGTTTCCGGACTCCATACATATTCTTATGTTTGCCATATGCAATGACTACAGTGTTCTTCGGACGATTGACCGCAAGAATCTCCTTTGGTATAGGCATTACACATGCCCCTTTCTGGGTGCTTGTTTCATTCTTGGATATCCTTTTTCTTCTCTCTATACCTGGCACACCGCTTAGCATTTTTGCTCTTCTCTTCCAACCGATAAACACCGATAATGTAGGGTAAATTGACATTAACTGCCGCTATGCTGATCCCTAGTTTCTGGCTGATCAAACCGATTACCGTCTCAGGATCAATATCATCCCCAGACTGCATTAGATCATCATAAAGAGTTTGAACCATTCTGCTTCTCTTCGTTGTCCAGCAGCCGCCGCTGATAAGAATTTTCCTGATTTTAATAGTGGAGAGGCGAATATTATACTTTTCCGCCAGTTCTTTCTGAAACTTTAACAGACTCTTATGTCCTGCCAACATCTCCGGCTCCAAATGCTCCCCTTTCCTGCCATTCTTTCCCCTGAGAGCCGGCGGTAGTCTATCCCCCAGGCGATCGTCGTAGTAATCGCCATACAAGACGCAGATTTTCTGAATAAACTCATCTGAGATCGGATCATCAGATCCATTTTTTCTGTGAGCCATTAGGCACTCCTGTTTGCTCAAGTTAATTAATGGTAATTGAAGTCATCGCTTTATTCATGGAATCACACAGTCCTTTCATTGTTAATCATCGTATTTCTTCCTCGGTTTGCAGTGCAATAGAAGTCTTCCCGCTTAATCCCGCAATTCCATCAGGAGGGAATGCGGATTCGTTCAATAATCTTAAACCTTTTTTGCAATAAGTTCAAGTTTTTTATCTTTTTTGAATCTTTTTTCGAATGCTGTAACCTTTCCAAAGCCTTTCCCAAAGGTGCCTGATCATGATTGGCGAACATCTGAAGACTATTCGTAAGAAAAGCAGAAATATATATAACGATCTGGCGAAAAAAATGAATATCTCCCTGAGCACCGTAAAGTCATGGGAAGGCGGCCATAGTGAACCCTCCCACAGTATGCTGGTTACCATTTGCCGAATGTATCATGTTTCTTCTGATTTTCTCCTGGGCCTATCGGATGTAGATCCTCTCTTCCTGGATCAGGCACAAAGCCAGCTGACTGATGAGGATCACAAATTCGTGCAGTATTTTGAGGAGTTTCTGATATATAAAGGCTCAAAGGAAAGCAAAAGGCAGAAAGAAAAAACCTGAAGAGTAATAGGGTAGAGGGAGGGCGGTAGCCCTCGCCCCTCCCGTTGCACCGTACGTACCGGCCAGGTATACGGCGCTACATCGTAACATGGTTTCAAGTATTTCTCAGGTAATATGCAAGAGGATCGACCAATCCCGGTCGGTT
>JAFPWU010000029.1 GCA_017412715.1 Clostridia bacterium | reverse complement strand
TTCGTAGGCTCCTCGGCTTTGCTACACCGCTTCCTCCCCTCCTGCCATTACTGGTAGCAGCTTGCGGTTCGCTACACTTGGCGGTAAATACCCGTGGCGGGACTTTCACCCGCGAGAATTGTGCCATGCCCGGCACACTATGAAAAGAGCAGGCAGTTCATTCCTTCCGCCTGCTCTTTCCTTGATTTCAAACCTGTGATTCTAAGCCCGTGCCGTCAGGAATCGTAAAAATGCTGACCGTCACCGGTTTGCGGCCTTTCGGTTCCGGGATATTCAAAGATGGCGTCGTTTTCTGCATTTGCCTCAAGATAATCGGCAAATTCTCCCGCGTACCACTTCGCCATTCCCAGGTTATGCATCAGGTAGTGCCCGCAGTTGACCGCCGTAGCGCCGGGCACCTCCTTGGCCTCTCCCACGAATCGGAAGGCCCTGAGCAGGATTCCATGAAGTTCCCGCGGCGACCGGTTTCCCTTGAGGATCAGGTAAAAGCCCGTAAGGCATCCCATGGGTCCCCAGTAGATCACATCGTCCTTCCAGTCTGGGTCATTCCGAAGGAAAGTCGCGATGATATGCTCCAGCGAATGCATGGCACCCACATCGATCACCGGCTCCCGGTTGGGTCTTTTCAGCCGGATGTCATAGGTCGTAACCGGATTTCCGCCCACGTCATCAACCCGGCTGGTAAAAATGCCGGGGACAATGCGCGTATGGTCCACCGAAAAGCTTTGAATCATTTCCATTTTTTCTTTCCCGCCCTTCCTGATGTCGATCCGCCGGAAACCGGCAGCAATTTTCTCCGTATTTCTTTCGAAATCAGATTTTCAGAACGATCCCGTCGTAATCGCTGATTCCGAGGATTTGAAGGCCCTTTTCCGTTTTCCGGACCCGAATTCCCTCCCTGGCGGCCGCCCAGGCGATCGGCTCCGGTCCCTCCCAGGGCAGGGTAATCTCCTCCGGCGCGTTTTCAAAAGAATGCACGACGATCAGCGCCGTTCCTTCCGTCCGGCGGATAACCGCCTGCCACCCCTGGGGATGTCTCCAGGAGACAGGCTTCGGCCCAAGGAATTCGCTGCGTCCGTCCCGGATGACAGGATACACTTCCCGGTACAGGTTTACCATTTTCGCGATCGTTTCCCACTGCTCCGGATTGAAATCCAGCACGTCTCCGGAAAGGCACAATCTGCCCAGGAATCCCGCACTGAGCTTGTAATAAAGCTGTTTTTCCTCAAAATCAGCGTGAAGCACCGCCCAGATCTGGCTTTGCGCCGGCCAGACAAACCGCTGTGTATGCCCTGCAATCAGAGGAATCTCCTCGCATTCATGGGCGTCCGAGAAGGAACCCATGGCCCCGATCTCCAGGAAGGAAGGCACCAGACGGTGCCCCCCGGAGGAGCAGATTTCCAGCACCACTTCCGGCAGCGTTTCCCGCAGCTCCCGCAGGAAATTCTGCACGCCTTCCACATGCTGGCGCAGACCTTCTCCCAGGCTTTCCGCGCCGTCCACGCCCAGTCCGATGGAGTCGTTATAATCCACCTTGATATAATCAATCCGATGTTCCGCCAGGAACCGGATCACCTTTTCCCTTACGTAGGCCCGGACCTCCGGCAGCCGGAAATCCAGATAGCGCCTTTTTCCCGTCTGCAGCGGAACCCCATCCCGGTGCAGCAGCCATTCGGTCTTCGTGAAAAGCGGATTTGCGATTCCGATGGATTCCGGTTCAAACCAGATTCCAGGCCTGATTCCGGCTTCCCGGATATAATTCAGGGTATCATCCAACCCTCTGGAGAACAGGAACGGAGAAGGATTCCAGCTGCCGGTGGTATCCCACCAGTCCTTCGTTTTATCCTCCAGATACCATCCCGCGTCAATCACAAAATAGCGCAGGCCCAGGGGACGAACCGCATCCACAATCCTTCGGATCTGATCCTCCTGGGGCACGCCCCAGGTCGTGCAGTACTCGTTGAAAAGCACTGGCAGGTCTTTTTCGGAATCGGGCTGCCTGACCCGATCCCTCGTATAGGAGATCAGGCGCTGGGAAGCATCATCCAGGCCTCCCCTGCATACCGTCAGAATAGCCTCCGGGCCATAGAAAACCTCCCCGGGCCGGACAGTCTTCAGCCACCCTCCGAATTCCCGGTCCGCCAGGCCGCCGTCCATAAGGATCCCGTCATCCCGCCGCCCGACCTCCAGCTGCCAGGAGGCGCCGCAGGTCAGTTCGGCCGCCCAGGTCACGCCCTCTTTCTTGTCTTCCACTGCCAGCAGCGGAAAAAATTTTCGAACGGGCATGGATCCCACCTGCCCGAACCGCTCCACCGTGGCACACTGCCGCAGCCAGGCGGTTTCCAGATGCATTTCTTCCGGGGCCCGGGAGTCCACGAAGCCCTCCGCGGCCCAATTGGAGCGAATCCGGTGAATCCGGAGCCGGCCGAATCCATCCCCTTCGCAGAAGGGCGTCAGTCCGCCCAGGCAGAAGGAGGTCATCATTTCCAGCGTGACCGGCTCCCGGCTCAGGTTTTCAATCCCGCTGCGGATCACCAGATAGTCCGCGCCGTCCCGGTGGGAAAGCTCATGATGCCATCTGATGCCCCGCGGATCCTCCAGAACCGTTCGAATCGTCTGAACGCCGTCCTTGTCCTCCGAGGATTGGGACTGAAACCGCATCTGGTCCGTGGTGGCGCTCCATCTCATCGTTCGTCCGGATGCGTATCCCCCCGGATAAGCATCCCCGATGATCTTTGCCTGGATCAGGGGCTCCGGCCTGTCGTGTGGTTTGGTCACGGCCCGGTCCTCTTTCCCGCATGGAAGAATCCGGAGGGACATGACCCCGGTGGATTCATCTACAGGATAGGAAACCGTCATATCCGACATCAGGTAGGTTCTTTCATGTTTCATCCGATCCAGCCTCCGTTTTCTGTTAGCCTGAAAGGCAATAAGCGCATGCTGCCTGGCAGTATATTATATGGAGAAAGCCGATGCGTCAATATATTTCGGCGGTCATCGCCTTCGCTCTGGCAATGACCGCCGAAATGAAATAATTCAGAATCCTCTTTACCGTTTCCTCTGATCAGGCTTCCGTTACGGATCCATCCGTTCAAACACGGGAATCACGTCCAGCGGAGCGGGCACGGTACGGCACTGTCCTCCGGAAAGGACTTCTCCCGTGTCGACGTTTTTCCATTTGCCTTCCGGGAAATAAACGCTTCTCTCCCTGCATCCGGGATTCAGAACCGGGGCCACCAGATAGCGTGGGCCGAAGAAATACTGATCCTTCAGATCTGCGCAGGCAGGATCCCCGGGGCATTCATAGAACATGCCCCGAAGCAGCGGAGTCCCTTCCTCATGGGCCTGCCGCATCAGTCCGCGGACGTAATCCCGCATGCTCTCCCGGCGTTCCAGATACTTAACGAGAATCGGATAGGCTTCCTCCCCGAAGCTCCAGACCTCGTTCTTCGCCCCCGAGTTCAATACCCGGGTGCCGTCCGCGCGGTAGACAGGCTCCGAGGGCTGCCGGTCTCCGTGCAGGCGCATAACCGGGCAGTAGCATCCCCACTGGAACCAGCGGATCAGCAGCTCCCTGAACGCCGGATCATCCGGATTTCCCTGATGGAAGCCGCCGATGTCCGTGGTCCACCAGGGAATTCCCGCCACGCCCATGTTGATTCCCGCGCAGATCTGGCGGCGGAAATCCTTCCAGTCGCTCATGATATCCCCGCTCCATACCAGCGCGCCGTAGCGCTGACTGCCTGCCCATGCGCAGCGCAGCAGGTTGACCGGATTCTCCTGCCCCGCTGCCCTCATCCCGTCGTAGAAAGTCCGGGCATAGAGCTGCGGATAGACATTCCCCACCTGCTGATTCGGCCCCAGGGCATACCGGTAAGCCTTGAAGTCATAGGTGCCGTATTCCGGCTCGGCTTCGTCCAGCCAGAAAACGCGGATCCCGTAATCATAATAGTTCTGTTTGCATTTTTTCCAGACGTACTCCCGGGCCCTCGGATTCGTGGCATCAAAGAACATGGAGTCCTCCACGAACCGCATGCCCACCTGCTCCCCGTATTCCGCCCTGACCAGCAGACCCTGCTGGCACATTTCCGGATAGTTCTCCGAGGTGAGGGCAATCTGCGGCCATACGGAGACCATGAGCTCGATGCCCATCTCCTTCAATTCCCGGACCATGGCCCCGGGATCCGGGAAGAACTCCGGATCAAAGCGATAGTCTCCCATGTGGGGCCAATGGAAGAAATCGCATACGATCACATCGATGGGCAGGTTCCGGCGTTTATACTCCCGGGCCACCTCCAGCAGCTGCTCCTGATTCCAGTAGCGGAGCTTGCACTGCCAGAAGCCCAGGCCGTATTCCGGCATCATCGGCACAAATCCGGTGGCTTTCGCATAATTCCTGCTGATATCCTCCGGCCTGTCTCCTGCGGTGATCCAGTAATCCAGCTGCCGGGTGCTGTCCGCATGCCATGTGGTGCGGTTTCGGCCGAAGCTGACCGATCCGATGGCCGGATTGTGCCAGAGGAAACCGTACCCCCTGCTGGAAAGGATCACGGGAACGCTGGCCTGGGAATTCCTGTGGGCCAGCTCCAGCGTGCATCCCTTCCAGTCCAGATATTCCTCCTGGTACTGGCCCATCCCGTAGATGTGCTCTCCGTCCATTCCCTGGAAGGTGGCCGTCAGGCTGAAATCACCGCCCAGAATGGGCTCAAATTTTCTCGCCTGGAGCACCAGGGCGTTTTCTCCCTCCGTTTCCCGCAGGAGGATCTCATCCCTCTGATTGACGAAGGTAATATGCGCTCTTTCCTTCCATCCGGAAACTTCCACCACCGCCCTGATTTTTCCGCACCGGACGCTGGCATGGCGATCGTCCTCGATGACCGCCGCGGCCTCTTCACAGGGGGCGGGATCCAGAAGGGCGAAGCGTTCATCCGCCGGTTCGCGCATCAGGGCGGACCGGACCCGGAGGCTGTCCCGGCCCCAGGGTTCAATGAATAAGGTTTCTCCGTGGTTTCTGAAGATCAGGCGCTGCCCGTCGCATTCAAAATAGTTCATGTCATTCTCCTTATAAATATGGGAGCCGCCGGATCGGGGCTCCCATCGTCATGAGCGGGATCAGGTTCCCTGATGCTCCCGGTCCAGCGTTTCCATGTCCGGATAGATGCGGTTGTACATATAGTACCAGGACATCAGCCCCACCGAGTAATAAGGGCGGAAAGTGCGGCAGATCTGCTTGTAGAAGCCGCTGTGTCCCGGCAGGGTCCGGAAGGTATTGTCCTCCCCCCGGACCGGGATGATCCAGGTCTCCGGATGCTTCACGTCCCCCGTCAGAACGGTCATCTCGTCACAGCAGAGGACGATGGGCCCGTATTTCAGCGCCACCACATTGGGATGCTGCGGATCCACGGGAACAAATTCCAGTCGGAAGGGCAGCCTGATCACCACTTCATCTCCGTCCTTCCAGACCCGCTCAACAGTCATCCAGGTATCCGGAACCAGCGGACAGGACAGGGCCTTTCCGTTCAGGAAGGCCTGATTCCCGTTTCCGGCCCAGGAGGGGAACCGCACTCTCAGCGCAAAGGCAGCAGGCTTCTTCACCCGAACCCTGAGCCGGGCCTCCTGCCGATGCAGAAGATCCCCGTCGCTGAACAACGTCACCTGCTGACCCTCCGCCGTAAAGTCTACGGCCGCGGGAATCAGCTGGCTGATATAAACGCCGTCATCGTCGAAATAGGCAATCATATTGGCGTATTCCGAAGTGTCCTGAGGGAAGGTTCCCGTGCAGCACTGCCACACAAAATTCTGGCCCAGATGCTGAAGTCTGCGGTCCTCATAGCTTTTCAGCGCTCCGTCCAGGAAGTAGCTGGCATAATAAAGAATCTGCCCTTTTTCCGTCACGGGAGGCTGTCCCAGGGTTCCGTTGTACAGCAGCCGCTCGCACCAGTCTCCGTAGCGCGCGTCACCTGTCAGCTTCAGCAGATAGTTGCACAGCTTGAACACCGCCCAGCTGCAGCAGCTGACTTCGCAGCTTCCCCAGGCATCCGAACGGGTGGCCGGCTTCCCGACAAAGTTTTTGTACACCAGCTTGCCTGTCTCGGTCAGCTCCCTGTCCCAGGTTGGCAGGATCGCATTGCCCAGATAGCCGGGATCCTCCCCGAAGAGCGTCTCGCCCGGCCCATATCCTCCCGTGACATAGGTGTGATGGCCGCTGATCTCCTCATAGCCCTTCCGGATCACTTCCAGATAATGAGGGTCCTCCGTCACAATATAGGCTCTGGCCGCGGAAGAGAGGCTGTTGACATGGCTGTACGCATGCCGGGGCCCGATATCCTTCTCCCCTCTGGCCAGCTTGTCCCACAGATACGGATACAGCCATTCCCCCGCCATCTGAAGATAGATTTCATCCCCAAAGAGCTGCCAGGCCCGATACAGGTTTTCCGGCAGCGTATACCACTCGATCTGACCCCTCATGGCATCGCTCTGAAGGCCGTCCCGGGGAATATCCGTATAAAAGGTCTTCCGGGCGTATTCCGTAATGCGCAGAATCCAGGGGCGGACCTCCTCCAGGCCCATATATTCATACAGATCCAGGAAACCCCCGAGGAATTTCTCCCAGACATAGGTCCCGCAGTCCAGAAGGCTCTCGTCCTTCTCCACGCATTCACACCAGCCTCGAAAAAGATCCGCGGCCTTCTGGCGGAGCCGCCGGTCGCCCGTGTTCCGGTACCATTTTGCATAGGCGCCAAGGTACTGGCCGATGGAAGGCCCCCATCCGGTCATTCCTTCTGCTGTGGAAGGAATTCCCGCCCGAATCCGGTAGCGGTGAAGAATATCCTCATTGGACGGAACCCGGAGATACAATTCCATGGTTTCGTCCCGCTGCCTGCGAAACGGGCTGTCCAGCAGCGTCACATGAGCATAGTCCGCCCCCTGAAGCTTATAAGGAATCATGCCGGCTCTCCTCTCTTTATTCAGTTCCGGGAGAACTATCTTCGCGCCTGATCAGCCCTTCACGGCTCCGATCATTACGCCCTTTTCAAAATACTTCTGCACGAAGGGATACACGCACAGGATCGGAACGGTGGAAACAATGATCACCGCGTATTTGACCTGATCCGCGGAGGACTGGGCATAGCCTCCCTGCACGCCGCCGTTTCCATTGGCGAAGGCCTCGTTCTGCAGCAGGATCCTTCTGAGCACCATCTGCAAGGGCTGAATGTCGTTATTGGAGGTATAGATCAGGGCATTGAAATAATCGTTCCAGTGGAAGACCGCGTAATAGAGGATTTCCACGGAAATGATGGCCTTGGAAAGCGGCAGGACGATGCTCCAGAAGAAGCGGAAATGGCTGCAGCCGTCCAGGGAAGCGGATTCATACAGGTCATTCGGAATGGTATTCTGGATAAAGGTTCTCGCGATAATCAGATTATAGGTATTGACCAGCACCATGATCAGCAGAATCCAGGGCGTATTGATCATTCCCAGCCGGTTGATCTGCATATAGGTCGGAACCAGGCCGCCGGAGAAATACATGGTGAAGACGAAATACAGCATGATCTTGTTCCTGGGGCGGAAATCCGGCCGGCTGAGCGCATAGGCGGCCGGCATGGTCACGATCATGTTCAGCAGAGTTCCGCCAACCACGTACAGGAGGGTGTTCCGGTAGCCGATCAGGATTCGGGAATCCTGGAAAATCTGCTGGAAGCCGTAGAAGCGGATATCCTTGGGCAGGAAGACCACCTCTCCCCGGTTCACCATGTCCGAATTGCTGATCGAAGCAATCACCACAAACCAAAGCGGGTAAAGAATGACAATAAAGCAGAGGATGGAAAGGATCAGCACCAGGGCGTGGAAAACCCGGTCCGCCGGATCCCGGTCGCGGATCTGGTTCCTTGCGTTTACAGCAGCAGTAGGATTCTTTGTCATTTTCCTTCACCTCCTCACATCAGGCCGGAACCCGTTAACCGTTTGCTGATGGTATTCGTCAGCATCAGGAAGACAAAGTTCACTACGTTTGTAAACAGGCCCACTGCGGTCGCCAGGCTGAACTGCGGCGCGCCGGTGGTCGGCGCCATCAGATGGTACACATAGGTGGAAATAACTTCTGAAGCCTGCTTGTTCAGCGTATTCTGCATCAGGAACACCTTGTCAAATCCTACGTTCAGGATGCTGCCCATGTTCATGATCAGAAGGATCATGATGGTGGGCACCAGCACCGGGAACTCGATATGAATCACCCGCTGCCAGGCATTGGCGCCGTCGATCTTGGCCGCGTCATACAGCTGGACGTCCACGGAGGACAGGGCGGCGATATAGATAATGCTGTTCCAGCCCATGCTCTGCCAGATTCCGCTGCCCACGTACATCCAGACAAAGTACTGCTTCTGTCCCAGCAGATTGGCGTTCGCCGGAACGATATGCAGCGCCTTCAGGAAATCGCTGAGCACGCCCCCGCTTTTCGCGAAGAGCACATTCAGCATGGAAACCAGCACCACCACGGAAATAAAGTAAGGAATATAGACCGTGGTCTGCAGGGTGCGCTTCCATTTATTGTTTTTGATCTGGTTGATGATAATCGCCAGCACGATCGGGGCGGGAAAACCTAAAACAATGCTGGCCAGCGAGATCAGGAAGGTATTCCGGAGGGTCGTTCCAAACATGGCGCTGTTGAAATAATCCAGGAAATACTGGAATCCCACCCAATCTCCGCCGTAAATGCCCTTGGTATAATCATACTTGCGGAAGGCAAGCTGCGCCCCGTACATAGGCATATAACAGAAGATAAAAATGTACACGATGGCCGGAAGCAGCATCACCCAGAGCTGCCAGTCCTGTTTCAGATAATACCCTATGCCCCGGCTCTTTTTCTTCGCATGCACCGCCGTCGTCATGAAAAACCCTCCCTATAAAGAGGTACGGGATGCGGAAAATCCGCATCCCGCCCGTTCCAAAGATCGATTACTGCGCCTTCCAGGCATCGTATGCAGCCTGCCGGATAGCCAGGATCTGCTCCAGACCGTTGGCATTCACTTCGGCTACATAGTCGTCCCAGGTATCATTGATATCCGCTTCACCGGTCAGCCAGAGGCCCCACCAGCCGTCCGTCACGCTGGTCACGCCGACCTGGAGCTGAGCCAGGGTATTCTGATCTTCCACAGAATACTTCATCAGGAACTGCGGATAGTATTCGGTGTCCATATTGATGCGGGCAATCGCTTCCTTGTACTGCTCGCGTTCCTCCAGCGCAAAGGCCATATCCTTCGCCATGTCGATGATGGTCGCCCGGCGAATGTACATGGGTCCGTTATCCGCAAAGGTGGAGGTCCACTTCCAGGTTCCGTTGTCGGTATGGGCTTCTTCAGGCGGATCCAGTACCTTGTAATGGTTGTCAGCTACCTTCTCCAGGTTGCCGTCCAGAATGCCGCCGAAGAGGGACTCTACAGAATGTTCGGGCTCATAGAACATGTCGATGAACTTCATGGCCGCTTCGGGGTTGGCGCACTTCGCGCTCATGGCCACGCGGTTGCTGCTCATGTTCAGACCGGAGAAGTCGTAGGTCCAGCGGGGCTCGGAGGTGGCCAGTTCGTCCACGTCATCCGTGAAGGGGCCTACCGGCACATACTGGCTGTAAAGGGTGGGGCCGAACTTGTCGGTTTCTTCCCAGCCGTACACCACGCCGACCAGCGCGTTCCCGTCCGCGTCTCCGCGGGACAGGGACTGGAACATGGAGTAGTCGTTGGTAATCGCGTTCGGATTGATCAGGCCTTCCGCGTACAGATCCGCCAGGTAGGTCATCATGGCCTTATAGCGCTCGTCCACCGCGAAATTCTTGATCACGCCGTCTTCAGCAAAGTATCCGTCGGAGCCCCAGTTCACCAGCTGGATGCCCCAGGAGCCGATCAGGTTGGACAGGGAATATGCGCTGCCAAACCATCCGTTGAAGTCCATCGGCACTTCATCGCTGGGATTGCCGTTGCCGTTGGCGTCGTTGTCCCGGAATGCGATCAGCACATTCTTCAGCTCGGAAAGGGTGGTTGGAGCCGCAAGTCCCAGATTGTCCAGCCAGGTCTTGTTGATGAACATAACGCCGTTGCAGTCCGGCCACTTGCCCTGGAACTTGGGCGTCGCGTAAATCTTGCCTTCCGCGGTCTTGGCCAGCGCCAGGGTGTCCGGCTCTTCCTCGAACATCGCCTTCACATTGGGCGCGTACTGGTCAATCAGGTCGGTCAGTTCCATGAACAGGCCGTCATAGGTGGTATAGTCGCTGTCTCCGGTCGCGCTAAACAGCAGGTCCGGAATGTCCCCGGAAGCGAACCGGGTGGATTTCACCTGATTCCAATCCGTATAAATCTGTTCCCACTCGACGTCCACGCCGGCAGCTTCCTCAAGTGCCATCAGCCATTCCATGTCATAGACGCTCTGGGTCAGCGGATGCGAGATGAACACGGCGGTGAGCTTAACCTTATCACCTTCCGCGCCCGCGACGCTGACCATGCCCAGCAGCATGGAAATCGCCAGCACAACAGCCAGAACCTTTTTCATGAGTCAGTTCCTCCTTCAATTTTTCAGGCTTCAGACGAAACCCGTCTCTGATGGTAATTTAGCATAAATCCGCAGCCGGTTTCCATGGGGAAAAAAGAAAAAACATGGAAATTATGGCTGTTTTTATCCCGTTTTTTCATTGCCCTGTTCCGTCGTTTTTATTTCCTTCCGGCGTTGAAATAAAAGAATCTCCCCTGCCCTGTGAACATGAGCTTTTTTTGCTTGATCTTTCCTTTTTCTTGGATTATCATCATATTATTCTGTGTTTTAAAAGATTTTTTGGCAAAAACATGTGTATTCAGGAGGAAATAATACAGTGAGCTACACCATCCTGCCTCTTTCCCTGAATCGCCAGGTCACCCTCTGCGGCACAAATGTCTATCCGGTGCCGGAAACTCATCTGGACCGAATCCTTGAGGAGCATGACCTGCTTTATATTTTTGACGGAGAGCAGGCAGTTGCACAGGAGGATGAAAGCTTCACCCTGCGCACGGGGGATCTGATCCTGCTGCGAGCTGGCAGTCATCATTTTGGAACGGCCCCCTGCTCGGTCAACATGCGGTCCATCTTTATCCATTTTAACGCCCTTCCGGGGGACAGAGCCGCCGACGGCCTCACAAACCAGGAAATCTCCCGCCTTGCATCCCAGGGTGAATTCGTCATCCCTACGATGGTCCACTGCGGGCAGAATAACGCCGCAACCCGTATCATCAATGAAATAATCGATCTTTACTGGTCCCACCAGTCCGGACTGGAGCGGCGGCTGATGCTGCTGCTGAATCTGCTGCTGGATGAGCTGGCCGTCGCCGCAAGGGAGGAAGCAACGGCCCGGGAAGAATGGACCGTGGCCATCATAAATCAGTTTCATCATCATCCGGAACGGAACTATACCCTGGAGGAGCTGGCCTCTTTCGTGGGGATGAGCGTGCGGAACATGTCCTCCAGGTTCCGGGAAATCACGGGCTTCAGCATTCATCAGTATCAGCTGAATTATAAGCTCGAACTGGCCTATCGGGATCTTCGTTCCGGCGAAAAGAATGTAAATGAGGTAGCTGTCCAGTACGGTTTCTGCGATCCCTTTTACTTCAGCAAACAGTTTAAAAAGAAGTTCGGCGTAACTCCAAAGCAGATCAAGGAGCGGGAGCCCAGCGCCAACATGAACCGGAACAGAGTCACCTGAGAAAGAAGACGGCTGGTTCCATACGTTTCCGAAGCTCCTCTGCTCCGATGAAATCAGATCAATTGCAATCCCTCCGAAAATACTTTTCTGAAAGGTTTGTGAATGGCAGTTGGCAAATCTCCTGTTCCGTGATACACTGCCTCCGAAAAATGGAAGGAGGCCGGACAGGTCGTACCGGGGTGCATTCATGACTGGAATTCAGAGAAAAGACAGAGTTATCGACATGACCTACGGCCCCATCCTGCGGAAGATGCTGCTTTTCGCGCTTCCGCTCGTGCTGGGGAATATGCTGCAGCAGCTGTATACCACCGTGGATACCCTGGTCATCGGCCAATACTGCGGCACTGCCTCCCTGGCAGCCGTGGGCACCAGCGCCCAGCCGGTCGAGGTGGTTCTGTGCGTCTTTCTGGGAATCGGCACCGGTGTTTCCATCCTGATTTCCCAGGCCATCGGCGCCGCGGATCCTAAGAGGACGGAGGAGCTCTGCCGGACGGCCGTCTCCTTTGTGTGGATTTTCGGCATCCTCGTCAGCGTGGTCGGTATCCTGGCCGCTCCTCTCATTCTGCGATGGATGCAGGTACCGGAGGATGCCCTGCCGCTGGCGGTCACCTATGTAAGGATAGTTCTGGCCGGTTCTCTCGGAAACATCGGATACAACATGAACGCGGGAATTCTTCGCGGAATGGGAAATAGCACCGCCACCCTGAATTTTCTGCTGGTTTCCTGCGTGGTCAATATCGTTCTGGATGTGGGCATGGTGGCCGGGCTGGGAATGGACGTAACCGGAGCTGCCCTGGCCACCAGCATCGCCATTCTGGCCAGCTGGGGTGTAAGCATCCTTTATATTCGCAGACGGTATCCCCAGCTGAACTTCCCGATATTCTGCACCGATCTGAAGGGCGACCAGCTGAAGGCCATCATCCGGATCGGCCTGCCCATCGGGCTGAATAACTCCCTTTATTCTCTGGGGCATCTGGCGCTGCAGACCCTGGTCAACTCCCAGGGCGCGGTCTTCATGGCCGGCCAGGCGGTTTCCGGCCGGATCACCGGTATGGCCAGCATCGCCAATTCGGGGCTGGGCGCCGCTGCAACCACCTTTGCCGGACAGAACTACGGCGCGAAAAACTATTCCCGTCTCCGTCAGGGACATCTCAAAATCCCCATTGCGGTTGGCGCCATCAGCCTGAGCTGCGGGCTGCTGTTCCTGCTGATCCGTAGCCCTTTGCTTCGGTTTTTTACCTCGGATGAAACCGTGCTGATGTACGCGACCCGGTACACCTCCGTTCAGCTGGTCAGCTTCTGGATGTTCGCGGTCTTTAACACCATGCTCTGCATTGTGAACGGCACCGGGCGGGTCCGGTATACAACGATCGTGAATCTGCTGATGCCCTGGGCGGTCCGGATCCCCAGCGCTTACATGATCCGCGCCTGGTTCGACGGAACCTGGATTATGCTCTGCTTCCCTATCTCCTTCTTCTTCGCCATGTGCTGCATGTTTGGATATTACGCCTTCTCGAAGGAGTGGAAAAGGATCATCAGCATGCCGGACGGGACTTAGGGAAACGCTGCCGCAAAGATGAATACAGAAAAAGAGGCTGCCTCCCCGATCCTTATGGATCGAAGGGGCAGCCTCTTTCATTGATCGAATTACTTCTTTACGTTGAAGGCAGCCATTCCCGGATAGCAGGCGGAATCGCCCAGCTGCTCCTCGATGCGGATCAGCTGATTGTACTTCGCCACGCGCTCGCTGCGTGAAGGAGCACCGGTCTTGATCTGGCAGGTATTCAGCGCTACTGCCAGGTCTGCGATGGTGGTATCCTCGGTCTCGCCGGAGCGGTGAGAGGTGACGGCGGTATAGCCGGCCTTGTGAGCCATCTTAATGGCTTCCAGGGTTTCGGACACGGAACCGATCTGGTTCAGCTTGATCAGGATGCTGTTGCCGCAGCCCAGGCTGATGCCCTTGCTCAGGCGCTCGGTGTTGGTCACGAACAGGTCGTCGCCCACAAGCTGGACCTTGCCGCCCAGGCGAGCGGTCATCTTCTGCCAGCCTTCCCAATCCTCTTCATCCAGGCCGTCCTCGATGGAGATGATCGGATACTTGTCAACCAGGCTCTCCCAGTGATCGATCAGCTCATCGCTGGTGAAGTCCTTGCCGGACTTGGGCTGATGATAGTAGCCCTTGCCCTTTTCGCTCTTCCATTCGGAGGAAGCGGCGTCCATGGCCAGCATGAAGTCCTTACCGGGGGTGTATCCGGCCTTCTCGATGGCCTTCAGAATCAGCTCGATGGCGTCCTCGTCACCGGCCAGGCTGTTGGGCGCAAAGCCGCCCTCATCGCCCACGGCGGTTACGTCTTTCATGGCCTTGATCAGCCCCTTCAGGGTCTGGAAGACTTCAGCGCACCAGCGCAGAGCTTCCTTCCAGGAGGGAGCGCCCACGGGCATAATCATAAATTCCTGAGTGTCTACAGAGGAGTCCGCATGGGCGCCGCCGTTCAGGATGTTCATCATGGGCACGGGCAGGCGATTGCCGTTCACGCCCCCCAGGAAGCGGTACAGCGGAACGCCAAGGGAGACAGCAGCGGCACGGGCCGCGGCAATGGAAACCGCCAGGATGGCATTGGCGCCCAGGTTGCTCTTATCCTTGGTACCGTCAGCTTCGATCATAGCCCCGTCTACCGCATAGGTATTCATCGCATCCAGGCCGATAATGGCGTTGGCGATGGTGGTATTCACATTGCTCACGGCCTTGCTGACGCCCTTGCCGCCGAACCGGTCCTTATCCCCGTCCCGCAGCTCCAGCGCTTCGAATTCGCCCGTGGACGCGCCGCTGGGCGCAGTGCCCAGAGCGACGGTACCGTCTTCCAGATGAATCTCAGCTTCGACTGTAGGATTGCCGCGGGAGTCGATAATCTCACGGCCGATGACCTTGACGATCGTGGTCTTCATGAATCAGGTTCCTCCTCATTGCTCGATAAAAAAATGCATTATTCTTCAGGGGAAATCGTCCCTCTTTTCATTATAGCAAATTCCCTTTGCGATTGCCACAATTTCCTGAAAAATCTATATTTCGGCTTGAAAAATCTATATATTGGCTGATTTGCCGGCTCATATTCTCTCAGGTTTTTGTCTTCTTTTTCTCGCTCGCCGGCATTCTGTTTTCATCGCCGCATGTGGTATGAACGCCAACCGCTAATCAAGCGGCTGATTCTGATCGTGATAGGTGCCTTCCATACAGCATTTCAGCAGACTGGCCCACTGATTCCCCCCGTCCGTCCGCATTCCGAAGGTTTTTCCTCCCGTCGTCAGCCGGATCAGAACCACATCTCCTTTTTCGTCCGCAGGCTCCGCCAGAACAATCGCTTCTCCGCAGACGGTCAGTTTCAGCGCCCTTTCCTCATGGATGCTGACGGTCAGCGGCATCGCCGCATCCTTTCGCAGATAGGAGGACAGCGCCCGGTAATTCCCGGGGGCAACCACTGCCCGCCGCCCCTGATATTCAGCAATCACCGCTTTTTCCGGGTCCGTCACGAGCTGCCCTCCATTGGCTGCGGTCGCCGCTCCCAAGACGGCTTCCACCTGAAACTGATACTCCATCCCGGTCATCCGTGAATAAACTGCAAAGAACATCATTCCGATACCGCCGATCAGCAGCACAGCGGTAAACACAATCAGGATTCTGCTCCATTTCATGTGAAGCTGTTCCCCTCCGTTTTCATGCTGGTATTATGGATTCAGCTCCTGACCGGAGTCCGACCTTCCGTCTTCCATCTCCCGGTTCAGCTTTCTGAAATAGTTTACCGTTCCCGCAGCCAGACCCATCGCCGCGAGCAGCATCGCCGCTCCCGGGCCTTCCCTGGCCGCCTGTCCTGAAGTACACAAAAACACCAGATCCCCTACCAGTGCGGCCGCCATGAAAATCACACATCCCGCTGAGGAACGCAGCACACGTCCCACGCCGTTTTCCTTCTCCAGACGGGTCATCCTGTCCCGGTGTTTCTCTTTTTTTCCGCCGGACCGCAGCAGTCCCCACAGTCCCAGGCCCCAGTAAAATGCAGGAAACAGGCTCAGCGCCGCTGGCAAAAATACATACAGTACCGTGCTTCCCGGAAAAAACAGTCGGAAATAAAGCAGGATCAGGATGACATAGAAAAGCCAGGGCAAGAAGGCCCACAGCAGCATGGACCTTCTTCCCTGACCCTTCACCCGCTGAAACGCGGGTCCCCGATAAACCGGCACCCGGATTTCTTTTCCTGTTTCCTCTTCAAGACGGGTTTCATTCACCCAGTCTTCCTTATACTTTCTTTCCTTCATTTTCTTATCTTTTCATCATTGAAACAGGTCATTTGAACCAGATAAACTGACAGAACAGGAGGAAAAGGGCAATCCCGGCACACATCACCCCGGTCACCAGCAGCGCCGCCTTCAGGGCGCCCCAGGTATAATATCGGGACTCCTGAGGGGTCAGCACCGGCTCCCGTTTTTTTTCTTCTGCGCCGTGAACCTTCTTTCCCGGAACATACCAGGATGTCCCTTCCACATTCATCTCAGCAATGGTTCTTCCATCATCCCAGTCCGGTATCTTGTCCGTTTTCCGGCCGTCTTTCTCAGGCTTTTTCCCTGTCATATCCACTCTCCGGATCGTAAATATGGCATGCAACCGTATGCCCGTTCCCCATGTTCATCGTCCTCGGCGCGCTCTTCGCGCACACGCCCCTGCACTCGCGGCAGCGGGTGTGGAACTTGCAGCCGCTCGGCGGATTGGAGGGAGACGGGATGCTCCCTTCCAGAATGATCCGGTTCATTTTCACGGTAGGATCCGGAATCGGAATCGCGCTGAACAGCGCCTTTGTGTAAGGGTGCAGCGGATTTGCAAATATTTCAGTTTTATCAGCATACTCCACCATGTTGCCCAGATACATGACTCCGACCGTATCCGAAATATGCTGCACTACAGAAAGATCGTGGCTGATGAACAGATAGGTCAGATTGAATTCCTTCTGCAGGTCCTCCAGCAGGTTAATAATCTGGGCCTGAATCGATACGTCCAGGGCCGAAACCGGTTCATCGCACACGATAAAGTCCGGATTCAGCGCAATCGCCCGCGCAATGCAGATCCTCTGTCTTTGCCCGCCGGAAAACTCATGCGGATAGCGGTCCTTCTGGTAGTCAAACAGGCCGCAGCTTTTCATGATTCTGGAGACATAATCATTCAGCTCCGAGTCCGGCACAAGATGATGCTCCCGGACCGCTTCACCGATGATTTCTCCGACCGGAAGCCGCGGAGACAGGCTCGCGTACGGATCCTGGAATATGATCTGAATTTTGGGGCGGAAGGCCCGCAGCTGGCGGGAAGACAGCTGATCCAGGTGGACATTGCCGTTAAAGATGACCTCGCCGCTGGTTTTGGGCGTGAGATTCAGCAGGGTTTTCCCGACAGTGGTTTTTCCGCAGCCGGACTCTCCGACCAGTCCCATGGTTGTTCCCCGTTTCAGGGTGAAAGACACATTTTCCACGGCATGCACGTGTCCCACAACGCGGCCGAAAAGTCCTGCCTTAATCGGGAAATATTTACAGAGATTGCGAACCTCCAGAACGTTGCTGCCTGTTTCACTCATGCTTTTCACCCCGATTCTGCTCATCAAAATAGCGCCAGCAGCTGACAATGTGCGTATCGGAAACATGGATTTCCGGCGGATATGCACCCTGGCAATTCTTCACGCACTTTTCACAGCGGTCCCGGAAATAGCAGTAGTCAGGCATATTCACCGGATTGGGTACGGAACCCGGAATGGAGTACAGCCGGTCAACCGTTTTGTTAATCACGGGCTTGGACTCCATCAGACCGATGGTATACGGATGCCTGGGGTCCAGGAAGACCTCCCGCGCCAGTCCCTTTTCCACCACGCGTCCCGCGTACATGACAACCACATAGTCTGCCATCTCGGCAATCACGCCCAGATCATGCGTAATCAGCATGATGGAGGCATTGATTTCGCCCTTCAGCTTCCGAAGCAGCTCCAGTATCTGTGCCTGAATGGTTACATCCAGTGCTGTCGTGGGCTCATCCGCAATAATCATCCGGGGATTGCACACCAGCGCCATGGCAATCACAATGCGCTGCCGCATGCCTCCGGACAGTTCATGGGGATACCGGTTATATATGCCTTCCGCATCCGGAATCCCGACCATTTTGATGGCGTCCACTGAGCGCTTTTTAACTTCTTCGTCGCTCAGGCCCTCATTGTGCAGCTTGATGATTTCATCCAGCTGAAAGCCGATCCGGAACACCGGATTCAGGCTTGTCATAGGTTCCTGGAAGATCATGGAAACCACGTTTCCGCGTATTTTTTCCATGGCCCGGATCGGCATTTTTGCCACATCGTACGCTTTGTCTCCCAGATTCAGGCGAATCGATCCGGATACAATCTGTCCAGTCGGACGCTGCAGCAGCTGCATCAGGCTCAGACTTGTCACGGATTTGCCGCATCCGCTCTCTCCGACAACCCCCACCGTTTTGCCCACCGGAACATTAAAGCTGACCCCGTCAACCGCCTTCACGGTGCCTACATCGGTATAGAAATAGGTGTGCAGGTCATCGAATTCAACCACATTGTTCTCGTCGTGCATCTTTGTCAGATACTCGCTCTCGGGCACGTGCTTCCGGTTCAGTTTCTTGTCCAGCTTTCTGGTGATCGCCGCATTCGCTTTGCTGATTCTACGCGATTCACGGGCAGAAATGAAATTGGAATCCTTCTTAGCCATCCTTCTTCCCTCCCGTCTCAGCGTTTCATCTTGGGATCGAAAGCGTCCCGTAGACCGTCGCCTACAAAGTTAAAGCCCAGCACCGTCAGCACGATCAGCAGTCCTGCAGGGATCCAGAGGTACCAGCAGTTGGTCATCACATAGATATTTGAAGACGAATTAATAATGGAACCCCAGGAAGCCAGCGGATATTTAATACCCAGGCCGAGGAAGCTCAGCGTGGCCTCCGTCAGGATGATGCCGCCCAGACCCATGGTCGCCTGCACAATCAAAAGGGGCATCACGTTGGGCACCAGATGACGGAAAATACGCCGGGAAACCGGAATTCCGGTGGCTTCTGTCGCCACCATGAAATCCTGTTCTCTCAGGCTCAGGATCTGTCCCCGCACCACTCTGGCCACACCGGTCCAGCCCATGATTCCCATAATCGCCATCATCAGGTACAGGCGGGTATAGGGGTTGACCTCCAGAGAATCCATGATGGCTCCGGCGATAATCATCATCGGATAGTACGGAATGGAGTTGAACAGATCCACAAACCGCATCAGCAGCGTATCGACCCATCCGCCAAAGTATCCCGAGACGCCGCCGATAATAACTCCGATGATATTTTCAAGGATCATGACGATGAAACCCACCATCAGGGAGATCCGGCCGCCGTACATCAGGCGGGTCAGCACATCCATGCCGTGATCATCCGTCCCCAGGAGATGCTCCGCGCTCGGCGGCGCATACATGTCGATCAGGTAGGTCTGCTGCTCTGTAGAGATAATATAGTTGTTGCCGCGCATCTGGATGGTGTGCTTCTCGGTATTACCCTCAGCGTTCACATATTCAAATGCGGTTTGCCGATCCATAATGGCTTCAATGGCCGCTTCCCGGTATCCGGCGGAAAGCGCTGTGCCGCTCACCACCGGACGGACGATGATATTGCTTACGCTTACAATTTCTTCCCCTGCAGCGTTTTTAACGGTCGCGGTGGTTTCGTCTTCGATTTCCAGCTGATATGCCGTCCCGCCGGATTCAAAGTTGGATTCACCGGCATGCATTGCTGTTTCGCAGTCTCTGCAGAATTCATAATTCGACGTCAGCCCGGTATACTGCGCATCAAGGGCATCAAAATTCAGCATGCTGGCCAGGGCGACTTCACTCATTCCGCTCAGATTGTAGCTTTTTGCCTTTCCTGGCGTCAGCGTATAGGTGATTTCGTTCAGCTCGAAAGCGCTCTGTCCGGCCTGCACCGCAGCGACGGCCGCCGCTTTCAGCTCCTCTGAAATCTCCTTGTTCCCGGCAGGCTTCACGTCCGCAATCTTTCCCAGCACGGTAACTGTTCCCAGATCCTCGCCTGCCATGATCAGATAAAAGCCGTCATCCACCTTGACCGCGGTATATACGGTATTGTCCGCCGTAAAGGTAATCTCGTTCCCTTCCCTGCCCTTCACCTGGCTGTTAAAGGTAGCGCGCACCATGGTGGGCAGCGTGTTGCCGTCCGCGGTCGTAAAGCGGTAATCCGTATTCACGACCGCGCTCGCATATTCCTTGTTTGCGGCATCCACCTTATAAAACACCTGGTCCTGCCGGTAGGGAGACAGCACTCCGCCAAGGAAGGAAAACAGGAACATAAAAATCAGAATGCAGATTCCGGCGATGGCCAGCTTGTTCCGGATGAATCGTTTGAAAACCATCATCCCCGGGGAAAGAACCTTGACCCGGCGGCCATCGTCCAGCGCCAGCTGCTCCCCGTTGTTTTCCGGGGACTGGTTGTTTTTCAGTTGTTCACTCATGATCCGTTTCCTCCCCCGCTTAATTCACACGCACCCGCGGATCCACCACGGCGTACATGATATCTGCCAGCATCAGGCTGACCTGCGTAAGGATCAGACCGAACATGGAGTAGAACATGGTAAACGGCAGATCGCCGGCTACCATAGCATCATATGCAATATAACCGATACCCGGAATCTGGTACAGCGTCTCCGTGATCATGGAGCCGGAAAACAGGCTCGGAATCAGATAGCTCAGATAGCTGACCAGCGGAATCAGAGTATTCCTGAAGGCATGACGATTGATCACCGTCTTCTCCGGAAGCCCCTTCGCCCGGGCAGTGCGGATGTATTCTGCGTTCAAAACCTCCAGCATGTTTGTACGGGTGTAGCGGGTCAGCCCGCCAATGCTCAGCATGGCCAGCGTCAGTACAGGCAACACCATGTGATGCATGATATCCAGTATTTTCTGCCCGCTGCTCAGCTGTTCATGATATCGCCCGACAAATCCATATAGGTCAAACCATCCAAGTTTGACCGCGAAGGCGTATTTTAAAAGCGTTGCCAGAAAGAATGTAGGCAGCGAAATGCAAAGCATTGCAAACACTGTAATGCCGTAGTCAAATCCGCTGTACTGATGCCTGGCCGCCTGAATTCCCAATGGAATACATATGGCGATTTCCAGAACCAGGGTAATAATATTCAGAATAAACGAGTGCCAGATGACTTCCTCGAATTTCTGAGTTACAGGAATACCATACTTCCAGCTGACTCCGAAGTCTCCCTGGACTACGCCGCCCAGCCAGCTGAAAAAGCCGGAAATGACATCGGTATCCATATGGTAGGCTGAATTCAATTGTTCAAGCCATTCCTGATAGGTCGGTCCGCCGGTTGTGGCGCTGGCTGCAGCGCGCTGACGGGCCATAGCTTCCACAAAGCTGGTGGGCATTGCGCGCATCACGCCATAAATAATGAAAGATCCAAGAAATACGATCACAATCGCCAGTCCGATCCGTCGTATAATAAATTTCCACACGTCGATGTCCTCCCGGGACCTGCTTAAAGTTGAATTGTCCCTGGCCGGTTTCCTTCCGAAGTCAGAAACCGGCCAGGGATTAGATTTGCTCAGTATCCGTGCTCAGTGTTGATGAGATTGATGATGAGATTATTTGGTCTCGTTCATCTCCATCTTTTCCACTTCGGCCAGCCATCCCCAATAGGTGGTGACATCGGGGGTAACCGTGCCGATGTTCACGCGCTCGGTGCTCGCGATCACGATGTTCTGACGCTGATACGCAGGAATCTCAACCGCCCAGTCCATGATCTCGTTCAGAGCATCTTTGTAGACTTCCTTGCGGTAGGCCTGATCAGCGCTCTGACGGGCATTCAGGATCATCTCGTCCAGGGTCTCGCTCTGGATATGATAGTGGTTGGAATCGCTTCCGCCCTTACCAACGATGTTGGAAGAATGATACACCTGATACATGTCAGGATCGATGGTGGAACCCCAGGCCGCGCACCACATATTCTGAGTGCCCGCATCCAGGGCATCCCACAGCACGTTGGAGTCTGCCGGGTCGTTGATCTTCAGCTCGATACCGATGGAGGCCAGCGCCTGCTGCGCATCCGTCAGGATCGCGAAGGAGGGATGGTCGCCGGTGCCGTCGCCGGGGATAATCGCTTCATAGCTCAGGGAAGCGCCTTCCGGAGCAGCGGTGAACTTGCCTGCCGCTTCGTCGAAGGTGTAGCCGGCGGCCTTGAAGAATCCGATCGCAGCCTGCTTGGCAGCTTCGTACTTCTCTTCAGCGGTCATTTCCGCGGTGTAAATGTCATTGCCGTCCACGTCCACAGAGTAGGCTACGCGGTAGCCTTCATCGGTGGCCTGGGGAGCAGCCCAGCTGGTGGAGGAAATCGGATAGTTGATTACAGCCGCGGCATCGCCATAATAGCTGTCGAACGCGGTATCACGATACACAGCCAGCACGGTGGCAAAGCCCTTGCGCAGGTTCTTGGAGGCATCGCTGCCGGGTTCTCCGGCCACGTTCATCGTATCCGCATTCAGGCCGATGTAGCCGTATCCCAGGTTGGCCACGGAATAGGTGGTCACGATGTTGCCGGTCACTTCGCCGTTGTCGTTGAAGGAACGCAGCATTTCGAAATTGGTCTTGCTGCCGGTCATCTCACCGCCGTCCGCAGCGCCGGTCTGCACAGCAGAGGCCACTTCAGCAGCGTTGGTTTCCTTATACTGGAAGGACTTGATCTGGGGAGCGCCCAGGTAATAGTTCTCGTTCGCTTCGTAGTAAACAACGCGGTTCTCATACTTCACGAACTTGTAGGGGCCGGCGCCCATGGGAGCGGCGTTCTTTTCCTGCACCAGGCTCAGATCGCCGAAGGGATGGCCGAACTTGTTGTTCTCATAATCATACTGGGCGGGATCGCCATAGTAATGCATGGGCGTGATGCTCAGGCCCAGGATGGAATAAACGGCGGGAGCGGAGAAGCCCTTCACCTGAACTTCCATCTCATAGTCGTTCAGCCGTTTGATACCGGAGACGTTCGGAACACCGGCGCTGGTATCAACACCGGCAGCCGCGGCTGCCGCGTTCATCAGATCGGCGTTGATCGCGTCCGCGGTGGAACCGGTAGCGGATTCGCCCGCAGCCAGATAAGCGTCATAGCTTCCGGCATACTTGGCGGAAGCAACGGCATACAGATCATCCAGCGTGCATTCCGGATTCTCCAGCGGGAAGCCCCACAGATTGCCGGCCAGGAAAACCTTCAGCGCATCGGACTGTCCGACTTCGTCAAAGGTCTTGCCGGTGACGGATTCAGCATAAGCTTCGCCGTAGTTTTCATACACATAGTCCACGATGCCCTGCAGATCGGCCTTCCAGGCATCCGCCGCCGCGGCGGCATAAGCATCAAAGACTTCCTGGGTGAAAGCGTCGCCCTCAGCCACTTTATATTCGGCGCCATTGGCGGCAAAAGCGGCCTTCACGGCCTCAGCGATCGCGGAGACTTCTTCCACGTTCGCCTCGGGGATTTGAGTCCTGTAGGCCTGCAGGCCGACGATATCGTAGCTGCTCAGCGTGGTGGATCCGGTGTAGGCGGGATCCAGATATACATAATAGGTAAAGATGACGTCGTCGATGGTCACGGGTTCTCCGTCGGAGAACTTCAGATCTTCGCGCATCTTGTACCCATAGGTGGTGATATCGGTGGTCTCGTCATAATTGACGGACAGATCGCCGGTTCCGTAGTAGGTGTAATCCGTCCCGTTGTAGGGGATGGTTTCACCCTCGATGCCCTTGTAGATAATAGCACCGGTACGGTCGGTGGTCATCATGACGATCTGCGTCAGTCCGACCACGTCCTGATCATAAGCAGTATCAGCGAAGTAGGGGCTGAACTTCTGGGACAGGGCGCTGGTCGCCACTACCAGGGGCGTACCCAGCTCGGCGTCCGCGGCGGCCGTCTCTTCTGCGAAGGCAGCGGTCACGCTCAGAAGCATGCAAGCAGCCATCAGCAGTGCCAACAGTTTCTTCATGGGATTCTCCTCCTGTAAAAAATATTTGCCATTTCTTCGCACATTGAAAGGAATATCCCTCAATGTGTTTGAACGCACTAATAAACTTTATCATAATTGGAATTCTTTTTCAATCATTAATCATTTCCTGAGATTCTCCCGAGGCAGCCCGAAGAAAAGCTTTCATATAAGAGGATTCAGTCCCTCATTTCCATGGAGATTCGCTGAAAATCTTCGTTTTCTATCATGCTGGGGATTCCTTCGTCAGGAGCCGGGGGTCCCCAAAAAACATAAAAAATACAATTGGGCCGTTAGCCGCCGCTTCCCGGTCCTGCCGCAGACTTCCGATTCCCTTCGGTCCGGCGAAACGCCGTGAATGCCTTGAGATTCCATTTAACTTTTTCAGCTCTTTTGTCTGTCCGTCCGTAAAATTAATGGTGCAATGGACCAAAGTCTGATTTGCAACTCCATTCCTTCTGTGCTAAAATACTAGCTATATTCGCAACAGGATTCCTTCCGGTGCCATTCCTGAAGAATTGTTCTGTCAGTGGAATTTATTTTTTTTGTGTTATACGGGAATCTTCCCGCATAATAAATTATTTTGCAAAGGAGACTGCAAAAATGACCAAGAAGTTCCTGTCACTGTTGCTGGCTCTCTCGATGCTGCTGACCGTCGTGGGCGCGTCCGCTGAGGATGTCGTCTATGAGCGGGGCGACGACGATGAGATCTACGAAGAGGTTCTGGGCGATTTCGAAGCCCTGATGAACGAAGCCGAAGCGGCTACGTCCATTGATGAGCGCTTCATCCTCGAGGCGAAGGCCGAAGCCTACCTGCTGGACAGCGCCGTCATGATCCCCAACACGACCCAGGGCGGTGCCTATCAGATTTCCCGCATCGGCTACCGCACGATCCCCTATGTCAACTGGGGGAACGATGACGACCGCTGGGGCACCATGGTTGCCGCCACCGAGTTCATCAAGAAGGAAGACCGTGAAGCCATGAAGGCCGCCTGGGAAAAGGGCGTTGCCGGCGAGGAAGTTTATGATCCGGCCAAGTTCCTGACCGATCTGGGCTACACTCTGGCTACTGATTATAAGACCACCTTCTCCACCGCTCCCGTCACTCTGGACTGGCTGAACACCTCCTCCCAGAGCGATACCGAGATCACCGTGCAGACCGTGGACGGTCTCGTGCAGTACAACAACCTGGGCCAGATGGAGCCCAAGCTGGCCACTTCCTGGGATATCAGCGAAGACGGCGTAACCTACACCTTCCACATCCGCGAGGATGCCAAGTGGTACACCTCTGAGGGCGCCGAGTACGCTCCCGTGACCGCGAAGGACTTTGTTGCCGGTTTCCGTCACATGCTGGATACCAAGGCTGGTCTGGAATGGCTGGTTGAAGGCGTTGTCAAGGGCGCCAGCGAGTATCTGAACGGCGGTGCCTGGGAAGATGTCGGCTACGAAGCGGCCGATGACCACACCCTGGTCGTCACCCTGGAGAAGCCCACTTCCTATTTCCTGACCATGCTGACCTACAGCTGCTTCCTGCCGATCTGCGAAGACTGGTATCTGAGCCATGGCGGCGTGTACGGCTCTGAGGAGTTCACCGCTGCTTCCGCCGACACCAGCACCTACACCTACGGCATGAACACCGATGTGGCGTCCCAGGTTTACTGCGGACCCTACCTGCTCCAGAAGCTGGTCACTGATTCCGAGATCGTCTGCGTCAAGAACCCGAATTACTATGATGCCGACAAGATCAACATGAACAGCATCACCTGGATCTATGATGCCGGTGAGAACATGACCCAGACCTACAATGACACCGTCGCGGGCACCTACGCGGCTGTCGCCCTGACCGAAGCCACCGGCCTCCTGGCCC
This sequence comes from Clostridia bacterium, assembly GCA_017412715.1. GTDB lineage: Bacteria > Bacillota > Clostridia > Christensenellales > Aristaeellaceae > Aristaeella. Next base: position 54,573 of record JAFPWU010000029.1, on the reverse strand, counting down.
TGGCCAAGGAAGACGGCAACTTCGACAAGTATGCCTACGTGACCGACACCACCTCCACCTCCTACTTCGGCGGCCTGAACATGAACCGCGGCACCTTCGCGCTGGCCAGCGGCGCTGTGGCTTCCCCGAAGACCGAGCAGCAGAAGATTGACACCCAGGTCGCTCTGTGGAACAAGAACTTCCGCAAGGCCCTGCAGCATGCCTTTGACAAGGGCACCGTCAACGCCACCTCCCGCGGCGAAGACCTGAAGCTGGCCAACCTGCGCAACATGTACACCCACCCCGAATTCGTGCAGCTGTCCGCTGACGCCGCCGATGCCGACGGCAACGAATTCAAGGCCGGCACCATGTACGGTGAAATCGTGCAGTTCTATCTGGACCAGATGGGCGCCAAGGTCAATGTGGCTGATGCCGTCGACGGCTGGTACAATCCCGACGCGGCGAAGGAATACCTGGCTGCTGCCAAGGAAGAGCTGGGCGACACCGTTTCCTTCCCCATCTATATCGACGTTGTGTACTACGGCGCTTCCGCGGGCAATACTGCTCAGGCGCAGGCCTACAAGCAGGTTATCGAGTCCACCCTGGGCACTGAGAACGTGGTTGTGAACCTCCTGGAGGCCACCACTTCTGAGGACTTCTACGCCTGCGGCTATCGTGCCTCCAACGGCGAGGCCGGCAACTTCGATATGTTCTACGGTTCCGGCTGGGGCCCCGACTACGGCGATCCCAACACCTATCTGAACACCTTCCTGGGCGGCGGTGCCGGTTACATGACCAAGGTCATCGGCCTGTATTGATTTCCCATGGAATCTCAGCGGGGAAGCGGCCTGCGCCGCTTCCCCGCGTTCCAGTTTACGACAAAGCGGTTTCTCCCCCCGCCCGCCGCCCGATCCGCGGTCGCGGCCGGCCCCAAATAAGTGAGTAAGTTGGTGCATTCATGAAAAGATACATGGGAAAGCGGATCCTGTTCTCCATCTTTTCCCTCCTCGTGGTCATCGCCACGGTCATGCTGCTGGTTTACACCCTGATCAACCGCAACGTGATTTTCCAGATGGATGATACATGGAATAAAAAGAGCAACAATGACCGGCTGGTATACGAATATACCATGTATTCAAAGTACGGATATCTGGATTTTACGGATTATTCCGCCTTTCTGAAGAATAAATACGAGCCCCTGTATGGCAGCGAATACACGAAAAACGAGGACTTCAAAGCCGACAAGGAAGCTATCCAGAATGAGAATACCTACCTGGAGAACGCTTCCGTTCAGGAATATATCGCCGAAAACGAGGCGAAGGGCTTCAAACAGACCTATATTGCCCCCGCCCGCTCCAAGTCCGGCAAGGTGAAAACCGGCGGAAACGCCTACCTGCTGGCTGTTCGGGAGCGCAGCGTTTTCGCCCGCCTGTGGGATTATGTATCCCATCTCTTTACCATCGAAACCACCGGGGACGTCACCGATCCCGCGCTGACGGACCGTTATATCCGTGTGGAGCATGACCCTTACAGCGGGCTTTTCGCCGTCACGGGTTCAGGCACCACCCATAAATATCTTCTGTATTTTAACGGCAGGTTTCCCTTCATTCACCAGAATTTTCTTCATCTGAATCTGGGCACCTCCTATACCCGCTACCGCGGGCAGGAAATAACTGAGGTCATCACCCGCCCCGTCGGGGATCAGGTGAAAAGCCGCAGTCAGTATCCCGCCATGCTTGGCACGGATGAATACATTGACACGGCCATCGACTTCCACTCCCTGACATATAATTACAATCCCCGCACTGCCACGGAAATGAAGCAGTTTCCTGACCAGTACACCTCCTACAGCTATCAGTACGGCGGCCTCTCCATGCTGGAGAACTCCTTCGTCATCGGCCTCATCGCCACGATCATCGCCTACCTCCTCGGCCTGCCTCTGGGCATCGCCATGGCGCGGTATAAGGACGGCTGGCTGGACAAGATCGGCAACGGCTACATCATTTTCATCATGGCCGTGCCCTCCCTGGCCTATATCTTCCTCTTTGCCACCATCGGTACATCCCTCTTCAACCTGCCCTATAAGTTTGCCAACGCCCAGGTAAGGGTGCTGGCCTACGTGCTGCCCACCATTTCCCTGTCCCTGCCCTCCATCGGCAGCCTCATGAAGTGGATGCGCCGCTATATGATTGACCAGATGAACAGCGATTATGTCAAATTCGCCAGGGCTGAGGGACTGAGCGAACGGGAGATCTATCGCAAGCATATTTCCCCCAACGCCATGATTTATCTGGTTCACGGGATTCCCGCCAACATCCTTGGCTGCCTCACCGGCGCCATCATCACCGAGAGCGTTTATGCCGTGCCCGGCGTCGGCAACCTGCTGACCCGCGCCCTGAACAGCCATGATAACGGCATCATCGTGGCCTGTACCGTGTTCTACACAACCCTCTCCATTATTTCAATCATTCTGGGCGATGTGCTGCTGTCCAAGTATGACCCCCGCATCTCGCTGACATCCAGCAAAGGAGGTGGACGCTGATGAGCAATGATTCCTTCCGCTTTATTGATATCAACACCATCCAGGCGGAGAAGATCACCGCTCCCCGGTATTCCTACTGGGCAAGCGTTTTCCGGGTCTTTTTCCGCAAGAAGGTCAACATTTTCCTGATCGTTTTCTTTGTGCTTCTCATCGCCTGCAGCTTCATCATCCCGGCCCTGATTCCCTACGCTCCCTATGAGAACGTGACTGACGCCAAGACCTACAATCTGAATCCGGCCGCGGCCATGTCCTATTTCGGCGGCTTCTCCTTCAAATGGCTTCTGGGCTCCGGCGGCCAGGGCAACAGCATCTTTGCCGGAATCTGGGCTTCCGCCCGCACCAGTCTGATTCTGGCTGTCATCTGCGCGGCCATCAATATGACCATCGGCATTATTCTCGGCGCCGTCTGGGGCTACAGCAAGCGTTTTGATCAGGTCATGCTGGTCATCTATAACATCATCGCAAACGTGCCCTATATCCTGCTGATTTCCGTTCTGGTATATATCATCGGATCCGGCTTCTGGTCCTTTGTTTTTGCCCTTACGGTTACCGGCTGGCTGGGCATCGCCTATTTCTTCCGCACCCAGGTGCTGATCATCCGGGACCGGGAATACTCCCTGGCTTCCCGCTGTCTGGGCACGCCCATTCCCCGCATGATTTCGAAGAATATCCTTCCTTTCCTCACCAGCGTCATCGTGACCCTGCTGGCCACCGAGCTCCCCAGCTACATCAGCATGGAAGTCTTCCTGTCCTATATCGGCATCGGTCTCTCAGCCAACGTGCCCTCCCTGGGCCGCATGATTCAGGAGGCTCAGTCCGCTTTCCTCACCTACCCCTGGGAGTTCTGGCCGCCGGTTATCATTGCCGCAGCCATCACGATTATTCTCTACGTTCTGGGCCAGAACCTGGCGGATGCCAGCGATCCCAGAACGCATATGTGAAAGGAGGCACCCTAATGGCAAACAACGAAACCAAAAAAGTCCTCCTTTCCCTGAAGGACGTCACCGTCAAGTTCAACGTCCGGGGCCGTATTCTGACGGCTATCCGGAATGTCTCCCTGGATATTTACGAGCACGAGTCCCTCGCCATCGTCGGCGAGTCCGGTTCGGGCAAGTCCGTTCTGACCAAAACCTTTGCAGGCATGCTGGAGACCAACGGTTTCATTCCGGAGGGCAGCATCATCTTCTCCGATGACGCGCTCAGCGATACCCGCGTCAAGCTCACGTCCCGCAATCGCCGCACCTGGGCCTGGGCACTGAAGATGCTCAACGGTCTCTCTCCCCTGGAGCGCGGCTCTGCCGAACAGATGCAGATTCTGGCTCTCGAGTCGGACATCCGCCATCACCAGGGACTCACCGAGGAAGAGGAAAACCGTTACGCGGCGGATCTGAAGGAAGTCCGAGACGGCATCGTGGATCTGAATAACTATCTCCAGACCCTGGACCGCCACAGTGCGGAGGACCAGAAGGAGATTGCCTCCTGCCAGAAGAAGCTGGAAGAACTCTCCGCCCGGGAGAAGGAGCTGAATGCAAAAAAAGAGGAGATCCTCCGCACCCGCTCCGCCTCCTGGCAGGGCAGCCAGGAAGCCGTCAGGTTTCACGAGCGCCTGGAGGCGCTGAAGGCCCTCCGCCAGAAGAAAATCGAAACCCCCGAGAATCCCGGCAATCCGAACGGGGTCAGTGATGCCATCCTTGAACGGAACAAAATCCTGGCCTATGAGGTGCTCCTGTCCATCGGTCGCTATCCGATGAGGGATCAGATCCGCTTCCTGCGGATTCTGAAAAAGGCATTCCGCGATGCCATGACCGCCGGCGAGGATCTGCGAGATATCGGCGTCCTGAACCGGATATATCAGACCTGTTGCTTTTACGTCCAGTATTGGGAGCTCAATGAGGCTGAAAACGAAGTCGTCGGCTATGCCATCATCGACTGTGCCCATGTAAACTACACCAAGGACTGGCAGCAGATCCGAGGCTGCCGCATCGCCACCGTCTTCCAGGATCCCATGACCAGCCTGAACCCGGTCATCCCGATCGGCAAGCAGATCATGACGGTCATCCTCAAGCATCAGAAGTGCTCCCAGTCCGAGGCACGGGAGCGCACCCTGGATATTATGTCCAAGGTCGGCATCCCCAATCCGGAAAAGCGCTTTGACGATTATCCCTTCCAGTATTCCGGCGGTATGCGTCAGCGCATCGTCATCGCCATCGCCCTTTCCTGCCAGCCGAAGATCCTCATCTGCGACGAGCCCACCACGGCCCTGGACGTAACCATCCAGGCTCAGATTCTCCAGCTCATCAAGGATCTGCAGCAGTCTCTGGGCTTTACCACCGTCTACATCACCCATGACCTGGGCGTCGTGGCCAACGTGGCGGAGCGTGTGGCCGTGCTCTATGCCGGCCAGGTGGTAGAGCTGGGCACTGTGGAGGACATCTTCTATGATCCGAAGCATCCCTATACCTGGGCCCTGCTTTCCTCCCTGCCTCAGCTGACGGAGAAGGGCTCGGATCTGTTCTCCATCCCCGGCACGCCGCCTTCCCTGTATAATAAGATCACCGGCGACGCTTTTGCCCCCCGCAATCAGTACGCCATGGCCATCGATCTGGAGGAGGAACCGCCGATATTCCAGGTCAGTGAAACCCATTATGCCAAGACCTGGCTCCTGGATCCCCGGGCGCCGAAGACGGAAGCCCCTGCCAATATCCAGAATCTGCATGAAAAGATGGTCCGGATCTACGGAGATCCCGACACTGACGAAGGAGTTTAAGCCGCATGAATCAACAGGATAATCGCGAAGTTCTGCTTTCCGTCCAGAATCTGGATGTGGTCTTCAAGCAGGGCAAAAAAAGCTTCAAGGCGGTCAGCGATGTCAGCTTTGAAATTTATAAGGGAGAGACCCTGTCCTTGGTAGGCGAATCCGGCTCCGGCAAGACCACCATCGGCCGGGCGATCGTCCGCATCAATCCCTGTTCCAACGGGGCCATCTATTTCAAGGGCGAGAAGATATCCGGCAGGCTTTCCCGCAAGAAGGACCGGGAGGTCATCCGCAAGATCCAGATGGTCTTCCAGGACCCCGCCGCCTCTCTGAATGAGCGTGCCACCATCGAATACATCATCTCCGAAGGACTGTATAACTTCCATCTCTTTGAGAATGACCGGGACCGCATGCGCAAGGTCGAGCAGGCCATCAACGATGTAGGCCTCCTGCCGGAGCATCTGACCCGTTATCCCCATGAGTTCTCCGGTGGGCAGCGTCAGCGTGTGGGCCTGGCCCGCTCCATCGTCATGGAGCCGGAACTGATCGTGGCGGATGAGCCCATTTCCGCCCTGGATGTATCCATCCGGGCTCAGGTGCTGAATCTGCTGAAGAAATTCCAGAAGGAGCGGGGCCTCACCTACCTCTTCATCGCCCATGATCTCTCGATCGTCCGTTTCATTTCGGACCGTATCGTGGTGATCTACAAGGGCAAAATCATGGAAGTTGCGGAGACAGAGGAGCTCTTCCGCTATCCCCTTCATCCCTATACACGTTCCCTCATGAGCGCCATTCCGATCCCTGATCCGATACTGGAAAAGAAAAAGAAGCTCTTTGTCTACACGCCCGAAGAATATGGTCCCGACGCGAATCCGCAGCTGACGGATCTCGGCAACGGCCATATGCTTTACGGCACCCCGGACGAAATCGAAGCGGCCAGAAAGAAACGCTTCGGCAGCACACTTTCATAAACATGTTTTCCTGAAGAGGCCTGGGGGCGCTAATCATGCCCCCGGCTTTTTTACAGGTGTTCCAATTTCAGGAGGCCTTCATGAAAAAACCTTTCCGCCTGATTCTTTTCCTCTGCTTCGTCCTCCTGGCTGTATTCTCCTTCACATGGGGCATCATCCAGCTTGGCCATAGGGAAAGCGGCTATCAGACCATCGAGACCGATGACGCCTACGGCGACATTCTCTTCCGTTCCGGACTGACCCTGCGATACTGGGCTGAAGGCTCTTCCGCCGAAATCCGGGATCTGACGGAGCGGGTCAGCCGCGTCTATTCCGACTCTCTGTATGCCAATTTCCGTCTTCTGGACCCGGATCAGACCTACGATGGCATCATCAACCTCGCCTCCCTGAACGCCGCCCCAGGCGAAGTCCTGCCCATCTCAGACCGCCTGGCTGAGGTTCTGTCGAACGCCCGGGAAAAAACCTCTGCGAACATCGGCTATTCCTTTCTGGCCGGCCCCCTCCTGCGGGAGTGGCGCACCCTGCTTTATCTGGAGGATCCGGAGCCCTTTGATCCGCTGAACAATCCGGAGGAAGCGGATCGTCTCCGCGCCATCACCGAAGCCCTTCAGGCAGCGGGAACGGCATCCCTCACGCTGTCCCGCTCCGATTTCGCCTCCTCCGGCGCTTCAGTCCTCCCTCAGCCCGACGATTCCTCCTCAGGTCTTCCCGCGTCATCTTCTCATGGGGCTTCTTCGTCAGCCGCCGCTTCTCAGATGACGGCCTGCCTGCAGGTCTCCCGGGAGCTGAAGGATCTCATGGCCTCCCTGGAGCTCTCCGCCCCGGTGCTGGACCTTGGTCTTCTCCACGATGCGTACCTCATAGATCTCGTCGCGGAGGACCTTCTGGCCGCAGGCTTTGACCAGGGCGTCCTTTACAGCCGCTCCGGTCTCACCCGCTGCCTTCGCCCGGGCGAAACCCTATCCGTCATTCCGGACGATTCTCATCCGGAGCATGCGCTTTCCGCTCCGGCCCCCGCCTCCGCAGTTCGCTTTTCCGCCTCGGAAAAATGGGACCAGGGCTATGGCGCCTACACTGTGGGCGAAACCCTTCGCCATGCCTGGATCGATGTCCGCACAGGAATGCCGTCCGTTTCCATCCCTCAGACCGCTCTCATCGCTCCAGGCGAAACGGCGGTTTCCGTTTCCTGGCAGCTGCTGCGGATGCTTTTTGACGCCACTTCCTCCCCGTAACAAAATAGAAAAAAGCGCCCCGGGAGACCCTGCCCCCGGGGCTTCTGATATTACAGGTTAAAAGATTTCCGGTACCCGTCCAGCTCCCTTTCGTTTCCATAGACGAAATGTCCGGGAAGTATTTCACACCACACCGGCTTGTCTGTGGAATAATCGTGAACGGAAGGATCATAAACCAGCAGTTTCTTGCTGCGTTCCAGATAGGGATTGGGATTGGGTACCGCTGACAGCAGCGCCTTGGTATAGGGATGCATAGGTCGGAAGAACAGTTCTTCGGCCTCCGCCAGCTCCACAATCCGTCCCTTATGAATGACTGCAATCCGGTCGGAAATGAACCGTACCACGGATAGATCATGGGCGATGAAGAGGTAGGTCAGTCCCCGCTTCTTCTTCATATCATTCAGCAGGTTCAGTACCTGCGCCCGGATGGACACGTCCAGAGCGGAGATGGGCTCGTCCGCCACGATAAACTCCGGCTGCATAATTAGGCTCCGGGCAATCCCGATACGCTGGCGCTGACCCCCGGAAAACTCATGAGGGAATCGACTGGAAAATTCAGGAAGCAGGCCCACTTCCCGGAGCGTCTCCTGCACCTTGTCCTGTCTGTCATGTTCGTTCTTATACAGGTGGAAGTTCAGCAGCCCTTCCGAGACGATGTAGTCCACCTTCGCCCTTTCATTCAGGGAGGCCATGGGATCCTGGAAAATCATCTGCATGGAACGGATCACCCTGGTATCCAGTTCCTTGCTGATTTTGCCGCTGATGCGTTCTCCCTTGAAAAGAACCTCTCCTCCTGTAATGGGATTGATCCGGACAATGGCCCGCCCGATAGTGGTTTTTCCGGAACCGGACTCCCCTACCAGGGAGAAAGTCTCGCCTTTGTAGATCTCAAAATTGACATCATCCACGGCTACGAACTTATGCCGCCCGGAGCCGAATGTCACCTGCATGTTCTTTACCTGAATCAGGATCTCCCGGTTCGGGTCCAGATGCGGATGATAGGCTTCGGGATCCGTTCCCTTTTCCTCTTTGGCTTCTGCCAGCCTGGCAATCGCCGTGGGCTGCTCCAGCTTCGGTGCCCGAGGATCCCGGAGCCACGCCTTCACCATGTGAGTGCTGGTCACCTCATACATGGGGGGCTCCTCCAGGAAGTCGATGTTCAGCGCTTTCCGGTTCCGGGGAGCAAATGCGTCTCCCTTAATCTCATTAAAGAGGTTGGGCGGTGTCCCGTCGATAGCGGGCAGCTTCTCGCCCTTGACGCCCAGCTGGGGCAGCGCCTGCAGCAGCGCCCAGGTATAAGGATGCCACGGATCAAAGAAGACCTCGTTGCACATCCCTACTTCAATGATCTGCCCGGCATACATGACCGCCACCCGGTCCGCCACATTGGCCACCACCCCAAGATCGTGGGTGATGTAAATGATGGTCATGTTCTGTTCTTTCTGCAGCCGGCGGATCAGGTCGAGAATCTGCGCCTGAATCGTCACATCCAGAGCGGTCGTAGGCTCATCGCAAATCAGAATCTGGGGCCTGCAGGCTACGGCGATGGCGATCACTACCCGCTGCCGCATGCCGCCGGAAAACTCATGGGGATACTGTTTGTACCGCCGCAGGGGGTTCGGGATTCCTACTGACTCCAGAATCCGCAGCGTTTCCTCCTTCGCAGCCTTGCCTTTCAGCCCCTGATGGAGCTCTACAGCTTCCTGAATCTGCCACCCGATGGTTTTCAGAGGATTCAGACTGGTCATGGGATCCTGGGTCACCATGGCGATTTTCTTTCCCCGGATCTGCAGCCATTCCTTTTCCGTCAGTTTCGTCAGATCCTTCCCGTCATACTCAATAGTGCCATGGGTAATGGAGCCGTTCTTGTCCAGCATGCCCACGAAGCATTTGGTAAAAACACTCTTCCCCGAGCCGGATTCTCCCACGATGGCCAGCGTCTCCCCCTCATAGAGGTCCAGAGAGGTTCTGCGGATCGCGGTCAGCTTGTTCCCGCGCAGGGAGAAGGTAACCTCCACTTCCTGCGCTGAAAGCAGGGGCTCCTGCGAAAGGATTTTCCGGGCCCGCTCATCAAAATCCACTCCGCGGATCTTCTCGATGTCCTCGCGCATGCGGCTGCTGATTTTTTTACTGGTTGTACTCATTTCACATTTTCCTCCTTACACATGGTTCCGGGGATCGCATGCATCAGAAAATGCATTGCCCACCAGGTAGAAGGTAATGGTAATAATCGAAACGATGACCGCCGGGAACAGCAGCGTGAAAGAAGCCCGGGGGAAGATCGCCCGCGCCGCAGACAGCAGCATGCCCAGGCTGGGCTTGGTAATATCCATCAGGCCAAGATAGGTCAGGGTCGTCTCGTAGGCGATGGTGCTGGGAATGGCCAGGGCCATCCGTAAAATAATCACGGACACAAGATAGGGGAAAATATTCCGGAACAGGATACGCCAGAGTCCCGTGCCCAGGCAGCGGGAAGCAAGATTATACTCCCGATCCCGGTACATAAAAACCAGATTCCGGACGTTCCTCGCCGTGGCCAGCCAGCCGAAGGCGACCATGGTCACCCCCATAGTCACCATGGATTTTCCCACCATCAGCGCAATCAGGGTCATATAGATGATCGTGGGAATGTTATCAATCAGGTTATACAGCTCAGTAAAGAACCGATCCAGTTTCCGGACATAGCCCCAGACCAGCCCGATAATAACGCCCGCCGTAATCTGTCCAAGGGATACCAGAACCGCCAGCAGGATGGAGGCCCGGGTAGCGTACCAGACCTGGGCCCAGTAGTCCTGCCCGATTCCATTGGTGCCAAACCAGTATTCCTCGTTGGGCTCGATATACGCTCGGTTCAGGGGATCCGGCGCCATATTGATATCGTATTTCCCGATGGCCGAAGCGACAAAGGTAAAGATGAACAGCAGAATGAACACCACGGACATAATGACCGCCGGTTTGTTTTTCAGGAAATTGGCCCAGACGCTCTTCCAGTAGGAATAATTGGAGTAGCCGATCTTTTCGGCCTCCTGAGCCTTGTATTCCGCGAACTCAAAGAGCTGCTTCTCGGGAAGGGTATGCCGGGAGAAGGGATATTCCCGCCCCATGGGACGCTCACTCTTGTTATCCTTTTCCATGGTCCCCGGGTTCGGCTCCAGATTGACCACCGGAGCTTCCAGTTCCTGAATGGTTTTGACGCGTTTCTTATCTGCCATCAGCGCACATCTCCCTTCCCTGTCAGTTTGATCCGGGGATCAATCACGGTCATGAGCAGATCTCCCAGGAATACGCCCAGGATACCCATAGTCGCGTAGAGCAAAACGATACCCTGGACCAGGTTCAGATCATACCGGCCGATAGCCTTCGTCAGTTCGGGCCCCATGCCGGGAACGGAGAAGAAGGTCTCCACCAGCAGACTTCCTCCCACGGTCAGCAGGATGGAATAGGGCAGATACTGCGCCAGCGGCACAAAAGCGTTCTTCAGCACATGCCGGAACATTACCTTCCGGGAACTGAGCCCCTTCAGCTTCGCCAGACGGATATAGTCCTTGTTCAGCTCATCCACCATATAACGTCTTGTCCAAAGCATATACCCGGCCGTAGAGGCAACGGAGAGACAGACGATCGGCAGGATTTTGGTCAGCGTGGGATTTGCCGCCGTGGCGTCATACCGCATAGGCAGACCGAACAAGCTGCTGCCCGCGATCATGATGATCGTATAGATCACCAGATGGGGAACCGCGTTTACCACAACCGTGAAGCCGGTCCCGATGTGATCAAAGGTCCCGCCCTTGTAGTGCGCCTGCAGCACGCCGAAGACCACGCCAAGGACCAGAGAGATCGCCAGAGAGATGAGGCCGATCTCCATGGAGACCCCCATCTTTGCTTTAATGACATCCGTCACATACTGGCCCTTCTCCAGGCGGATACTCTTGCCCAGGTTGAAAACAGGCCGAGCCTGATACCCTTCCTTCAGCTCCTCCCCGAAGGGGAATTCTCCGGCGTTCTTCCGGCCCAGATAGGTCCAGAGCGGTACGCCGGTGATGGACTTCACTTCCTTGCCCTTGGCATTGTAAACCCGCATCTCCACCATCTCGTAGAAAAAGTCCCCCAGCTGGGCAAAAACGCTTCGGTTCACATAGCCCTCTCCCTGGCATTTCCCGCAGGCTTCCCCGCTTTCCAGCTTTCCGTTTCCGTGGCATTCGGAACAGATCTCCATGATGCCCAGGCGCTCCAGCTTGGCATTCTTCTGGATCTCCGTAAACTTCATCAGCTCATCCTCGGTGAAGAAATAGTCCGAGGGCATCATCCGGAGCAGGATGAAGACCACGCTGACCACCAGCAGCACGGTAATCAGGGACTGGAAGAGCCTTTTCAGGATATACTTGGCCATACCTGAACCTCCTCAATTGTTTTTCTGGCGATGATCCCCTATTCCGACGTGCGGGAGACGGCATCATCTTCAGAAGGAAGAATGAAAAGGGGGTAGTTCCTCCGAAGAAGGAACTACCCCGGAAAAATCAATCAGTGAAACGGCTTTCGCTTATTCCGCGGCATAAGCGGCAGCAAACGCCTCCATCTCTTCGGTGGTGTAGCCGTCGGCGTTGGTTTCCCAATCCACATAACGGTAGGCCTGCATGCCGTAGGCGCTGTACACCTTGCTGTAGTTGTTGATCTTGGTCAGCTCCCAGGCCACTTCATAGCTCATGGGGATGGTCAGGCAGTGATCCAGGAAGCAGGCTTCCGCCTTGGCGAAGGCTGCGTACCGGGCATCGATATCGTCTGTGATCGCCTTGGCCGCGACAACCAGATCGGTGAATTCCTGATAGTCAGCGATCAGGTCTTCGTCGGTGGCATCGTTGATGTTGCTGTAAGCGTTGGAGTAATACGCGGCGGTGTCAGCGTAGGTCTCCTGGCCCAGGAAGTTGATCGGGTCAGCGAAGTCAGCGCCCCAGCCGTTGATGAAGATCGAGGCATACCGGGGCTTGCGGACCTCATTGGCCAGGGAGGAGATGTAGGTCTTGGTGACCAGCTTCACATAGTCATCTCCCAGACCATCGGCGAAGATATTCTCCAGCACCTTGGCGGTCTCGGCGGCAACGGTGCTGTTGCCCATGATGTAGTAATCAATTTCCACCGGGAAGGTAACGCCCTTGGCCGTCAGCTCTTCGATGGCCTTGGCCTTGTATTCGGCGGCCTTCTCCGCATCATAGCGATTGTATTTCTCCGCGTCGTAATCCAGGCCGATCTCCGCGCGAACCAGAGAGGTATAATCCTTGCCATCAGAGGTGAACGCCACGCCATTACCGGTATAGACGTAGTTCTGGCACTTCTGGGGATTGATGGAGTTGGTCCGGGCCAGATAGTTGGTCAGATCCAGACCGTAGTACAGGCTCTTACGGAAGTTCTCGTTGGCAACGGCGGTATTCCAGTTGTCATCGGGAGTATCGTCATCCTTGTTCTTGTTGTAAACCAGGTGCATCTGATAGGAATACTTGGTGGGCCGGGCCTCGACCAGCTTGGCCTTGTTGGGGTTGCTGTCATCCGCGTAGATTTCCTGCAGCGTGGCCTGATCCAGAGATACATGATCCAGCTCGCCGGCCAGGTACAGCTGGTAGGCAACCGCAACGGACTCAACCATCTTGATGGTCACGGTGTCAAACCGTTTTACGTTCGCCGCGTTCCAGTAGTTGGGATAGGCGGTCAGAACCTTCTGGTTCTGGTTCTCGAAATAGGACACCACATAGGCGCCGTTATACCACATGTCTTCCCAGGTGATATCCCGGTAGCCTTCCACGCCGACTTCCTCGATCAGCTCCGCGGACAGAGGATACAGGCAGTTGTAGGTGGCCACGGAAGCGAAATAGGGCAGCGCGTCCACGCAGGTGTACACGATCGTCTTCTCGTCTTTGATTTCGATTCCGACCAGCTCGGCAAACTTGGAACCTTCGTCCGCGGTCAGGGCATAGGCAGCCTCGGCACCCTCGGTTTCGGTCAGTTCCTTGGTGTAGTTGTAATACTCCTCAGCGCCAGCGATCATTTCCATAGGCATGGAAGCGTTGTAGGAGTCATTCTTCGCATAGTTCAGAACCCATTCCAGACCGGTGGCCCAGTCCTGAGCGACAACATCTGCCTGCTCCTCAGCATCCTTGTTGACCCACTTCATACCGTCATTCAGCACGAAGGTCCAGGTCTTGCCGCCGTCTTCCGTCCCGTAGGTCGCAGCCGCATTGGGCTTCAGGTTGCCGTGGTTGTCGTTGGTCAGCAGACCATCGAAGCAGTTGGTCAGCACGTTCAGGTCAGCGGCAGCCTGGGAATAATGGATATTCCAGGTTTCCAGCTCACGGGCCTGTGTCTCGTAGGTGTTGAGATTTTTAATCTCGTCGGCGCTCGCAAAAGAAGCCATGGACAGAACCAGGCATAGCGCCATCACCAGAGCGAGAAATTTCTTCATAAACAGGGACCTCCTTATTTTGTTTTGCGGAGATTTCCGCGTCTGCCCTCGCCGGCAGCTGATCAGATTATACGCTACCCGGCTTTTTTTTCAAAGAATATAAAATGAAAAAATACAATAAAAAAACAAAAATGAACATTCTCCTTTGGGCCCTGTTGAAGCAAAAGGAGGATTTCGCAACGGTCCTGTCGTATTTCATAACCGGAATTGAAGGATATCGGAGGATTGTTTATGTTCAGGCGCATACGGGAAATCTGGTCCGGGGAACTGATTCGGCCCATGATTCACCGGGCTTTTACCCGCCTGGTGTGGGGACTCTTTTTTGCGCTCTTTCTGGCCTTTCTGATCTCCCGGAGCGGCGGAAGGGATCTGCGGGGCGCGCTCATGGGCCTGTATGCCCTGCTTTGTTTTATCTTCGCATGGCTCAGCCATCTTCAGATGGACGGAATGAAGCTCCCCCGGCTGGACGCTCTTCGATCAAAGATCGACAGGAAGCGTCCGGCCAGGGGAACAGGGGACATGATCGATTTTGTGGATGAGGAAATCCAGAGCTATGAATCCCTCTCAGATGAGGAGCGGTATCTTGTTCTGATGTTGGCCGATCTGGCAAACGGCGTCCTTTTCCTGTTGCTTTCCTTCATCCTGTAAGCTCAAATCTACTTTTATAATATATAGGCCATCATCAGCCCATAGGTATTCCGAAGTCCGTCGATATGCGTGCGCTCGTAGCCATGGCTGTTGGAGGTGCCAGGTCCGATGGCCGCGTGGCGGATATCGTAACCCGCCAGCACGGAACCGTCCCCGTCCGTTCCGTAGTGAGGCGTAAAGATGTCCATGACGTAGTCCAGGCCTTCCTTCTGCGCTGCGTCTCTCAGTTCTCCCGTCATTCCGCGGTGATAGGGAAAGCGGCTGTCCTTGGCGAAGATGGACACTTTGTGCTCCTCTGAATTCTGGTCCGGCCCTGTTGGCGCGATATCCAGGCACAGGACATCCTTTACCCCATCCGGAAGCCAGGTCGTCCCATGCCCAATTTCCTCATAGCATGCAAAATACGCCAGCACTTTCCTTTTCGGAGTAAGTCCCTGTTCCTTCATGGCCTTCATGGCGGTCAGCAGTACCGCGGCACAGGCTTTGTCGTCCACGAACCGGCTCTTGATATATCCCCCGGAAAGGGTATAGCGGGGCTCCAGACCGATGTAATCCCCCGTCTCGATCCCCAGCCGCCGGGTGTCCTCCGCGGATTTCACGGGCATATCCAGCACCACGCAGACATTGGTCCGGAAATCCCCCATGTTTTTCCGAAGCTCCTCCTCCGTCACATGAATGGAATTGGGCACGCGGCATACCGTGCCCGTATACACGGCACCTCCATGGGTGTAAACCCGGACATTCTCCGTGACGCAGTAAAAGGGATACAGCCCTCCCACGGGGCACACGTTCAGGGTGCCGTCCTGATTGATCTTCCGCACCATCAGACCGATGTCGTCCAGATGCGCGGAAATCACCAGCGGATTTTCCTCTCCCCCAAGATCCGCCAGGACACCCCCCTTGTGGGTCAATGTCGGCTCATATCCCAGGCGGCGGATTTCCTGGGCTGTCCATTCCTGGATTTCCTCGTACTGGCCTGTGGTGGAATCAATTCCCAGCAGGTCCTGAAACGCTTTCAGACAATAGGCTTCATCAAAGCTGTACATGTGATCGGATCCTTTCCGCCGGAAGCGTTCAGGGCGTCCGGCCCGAAACTGTTGAAAATTCTACTTCAGAAGCGGTAAAAAGTCAAAGGGATAGACCTGCTGGCGCCCGATCCGGCTGCTCCCCGTTTTGGGGCGGAAATCTGCCAGGCCTGCGCCTGCCGGCAATCATCATTTGAAAGGATCAGGTTGAAAAAAGTGACTCAGTCCATCGGCCTGCGACGGATTGAGCCACTTTCTTCATAGTGTTTTCAGGCTGTTTCCACAGCTCTTCAGAGTCTGATTACTTGGTCGTGGCGTTGTAGAACAGGAAGTATCCCAGGGGAGTCCACATGGCATCCTTCAGTTCCGGCTTGATGGCAAATGTCTGGGTATAGAAGTAGATGGGAGCGATGCAGAATCCGCCTTCGGCGAAAATCAGGTTCTCCGCCTGCATCATCAGCTGATCGCGCTCTTCTCCGCCAGGCAGCGTCTTGATCTTCTTGATCAGCTCGCCGTACTCTTCGCTGTTCCAGTTGGAATAGTTGTAGGAGTTTCCGGGAGCGAACAGTTCCAGATAGGTGATCGCGTCATTATAGTCCGCGATCCATCCCAGCCGGGCCAGACCGAATTTGCCTTCGCCCAGATTGTTCGTATAGGTCTGCCACTCGGAGTTGTTCAGCACCATGTTCAGGCCCAGCACGCCCTTCACGTCGCTCTGCACGGCTTCCGCGATGGCCTTATGGGTTTCGGAGGTGTTGAACTCATAGGAGATGGTGGTGTTTACATCGTACCCGTCCGCCACGGCTTCTTCCACCAGCTTCTGGGCCAGTTCGCAGCGTTCGGAATAGAGGTCCAGGTCATAATCCGGATAGGTTTCCGCCAGCCAGTTATACATGGGAGCGCCGATCATGCTGGTCCATTCCGCGTTGTTGCTGTCCAGGATGCCGGCAGCAACAATGCCGGTCGCGGGAGCCTGTCCCCCCTGGGTTACATCTTCCACGATATGATCCCTGTCGATGACCAGGGAGATCGCGGCACGGATCCGCCAGTCCGGCACATTGTCGCAGGAAACATACAGATAGTAGGTTCCGATCTGATCCGCGGTGAACGCGGTGCCTTCCGCCTTCATCTGGGAAATCTGTTCGGCGGTCAGGCTGTCAAAGAACATGTATTCGTTCGCGTCGAAGGCAGCCTTCATGGCCGTGCTGCTGTCGGACAGATACCAGGTGATGGTGTCCGGCACGATGCTCGCCGTGTCGTAATACTTCTCGTTGCGGGCCATCTTGATGTAGCTGTCATGCACCCATTCCGTATAGACGAAGGGGCCGTTGCTTACAATGTTTTCCACATTGGTCCACTCCGCACCGTACTTCTCCACGATATCCTGCCGTACCGGCACCAGGGAGGAGAAGGAGCACAGTCCCAGGAAATAGGGGGTCGCCACTTCCAGGGTCACTTCCAGCGTCTTGTCATCAATGGCCTTCACAGCCAGCTCGGCGGGCTCTTTTTCACCCGCCTGAATCTCCGCCGCGTTCAGCACGATGTGATCCAGGATATAACCGTAGTCAGAGGCCGTGGCGGGATCAACGATCCGCTGCCAGCTGTAGACGAAATCCTGGGCCTTTACCGGTTCGCCGTCGGACCAGAAAATGTCATCCCGCAGGGTGAACGTGTAGACCAGGCCGTCATCGGACACGGTATAGCTCTTGGCCTGGCCATAGTCATTGCCGGCCAGGTACACGTTCTCGCTCTCGGAGGCCAGGGAATCCAGCTTCACATACTTCATCAGGCCTTCAAAGGCATGCTGCGTGTAAGTAGATCCGTCCACGGAGCTGATCGTGTTGGGGTCGATGGTTTCCGGCTCTGAAGCGATGCAGGCGGTAATATCCACCGTGGCGCCCTCCGCCGTCGCGAAAAGCGGCAGGAACAGGCTCAGAGCAAGAATCAGGGCAAGAATCTTCTTCATGGGTCTTCCTCCTAATAAGATTATTTATCTATACGTCTTTCGGCGCATAAACCTTGTTTATCCGTCCACCTGATGGCAGGCGCAGAAATGTCCGGGACTTACCTCCTTCAGCTCCGGGGTTTCCTGGCTGCAGCGGCTGGTCGCGTATCTGCATCTTGTATGGAAACGGCAGCCTGACGGGGGATTCAGCGGGCTGGGAATATCTCCTTCCAGCACCACCCTCTGCCTGGCCCGGGTTTTCATCGGATCCGGCAGCGGCACCGCGGAAAGCAGGCTCCTGGTATAGGGGTGAACCGGATGGTTGCACAGTTCATAGCTCTCCGCCAGTTCCACCATGCACCCCAGATACATGACTCCGATTCTGCGGGAGATATGACGAACCACGGAGATATCATGGGCAATGAACAGATAGGTAAGCCCTTTTTCCTCCTGCAGGTCCTCCAGCATGTTCACAACCTGGCTCTGAATGGAAACATCCAGCGCGGAAATCGGCTCATCGCACACGATAAACTCAGGGTCCACCGCCAGCGCGCGGGCGATTCCCACCCGCTGCTGCTGTCCGCCGGAAAACTCATGAGGAAAGCGGTTAGCATGCTCGGTATTCAGGCCCACCCGGTCCAGCAGCATTTTGATCCGCTCGTCCCGTTCATTTCTGGACAGGTTCTTCGCGTGAACGCTCAGCCCTTCCCCTACAATCTCCCCCACGGTCATACGCGGGTCCAGAGAGGCGGAGGGATCCTGAAAAATAATCTGCATCTTTTTCCGGTAAGGGAGCATGTCCGCAGCCAGCTTCTTTTCCGAATCATAGATGGGCGTCCCATCATACACAATTCGGCCGGAGGTCGGTTCATACAGGCGCAGCACGGTTCTCCCAAGCGTGGTCTTGCCGCATCCGGACTCCCCGACCAGTCCGAGGGTCTCGCCCTTGAACACGTCAAAAGAAACTGATTCCACCGCCTGGACATTCTGTCTTCTGAAGCCTTTTCCCTTTACCTGAAAATACTTCCGAAGCCGCTGCACCTCCAGGAGCTTCCTGTCTTCACTCAAGCTGTTCCCCCTCCTTTTGCCGCAGCATCTCCTTCACCTGCAGCCAGCAGGCGCACACATGGTTGTCCTCTCCCACCGCAACCGCAGGCGGAGGATTGTTCAGGCAGACTTTCATGCAGTATCTGCATCTCGGTCCGAAGCTGCAGCCCTTCGGCGGATCCAGCAGATCCACCGGAGTGCCGTCGATGGGAATCAGTCTTTCATGCTCCACCATGTCCATACGCGGCATGGAAGCCAGCAGTCCCTTTGTATACGGATGCTTTGGCTGATAGAAAATATCGTTCACGGAGCCCTGCTCCACGATATGGCCCGCGTACATGACGGAGACCCGGTCGCAGATTTCAGCCACCACCCCCAGATTATGGGTAATGAAGATGATGGACATATTATTGCGTCCCTTCAGCGTCTTCATCAGCTCCAGGATCTGCTCCTGAATCGTCACATCCAGCGCCGTGGTAGGCTCGTCGGCAATCAGCAGCTCCGGATTGCAGATCAGCGCCATGGCAATCATCGCCCGCTGCCGCATGCCTCCGGAAAACTCATGGGGATACTGATCCAGCCTTCTCTCCGGATTGTTGACCCCAACCTGTTCAAGCATTTCTTTGGCCCTCTTTCGGGCCTCTTCCCTGCTGATATCCTTCCGATGGCTGCGCAGCGCCTCGATCAGCTGGTCGCCCACCGTGTAGACCGGATTCATACAGGTCATGGGGTTCTGAAAAATCATGGACGCTCTGTTTCCCCTGAACTCCGTCATCTGATCCGGGGTATAGGCCAGCAGATCCTCGCCGTCAAAGTGTACGGAACCCCCGACGATTTTTCCCGGGGACTGCAGCAGGCCCATAATGGAGTATGCTTCCACGCTCTTTCCGGAGCCAGATTCTCCAACGATCCCCATCACCTCATTGGAACGAAGGGTATAGGAGATGCCGTCAACCGCCTTCACCTCCCCCGCATGCGTGAAGAAGGAGACCTTAAGATCCTTTACTTCCAGCAGGACCTTTTTCTCCGCCTGGAATTCGCTCATCGGTGTGTTCCTCCTTTCACTTTTTCAGTCTCGGATCCAGCGCGTCCCTGATTCCGTCTCCGACCAGGTTCAGGCTCAGAACCAGGATCGTCAGAATGATGGCCGGACACAGCATCCTGTAAGGATAGTTCTGCAAAACGTCCAGCGCGTCGGAGCACAGGGAGCCCAGGGAAGCCATCGGCGCGGAAACGCCCATGCCCAGAAAGGACAGGAAGCTCTCAAGAAAGATGGCGGAGGGGATCTGCAGGCAGGTGGTGATTACCAGCTGGCCCACGCAGTTGGGAATCAGGTGCCGCTTTACGATCCGTCCCCCCGGAACCCCCAGGGCCCGCGCGGCGGTCACATATTCCTGTTTTTTCAGCATCAGCACCTGGCCCCGGACGATCCTGGCCATTCCCACCCAGTAGAGAAGGGCAAAGGTGATAAAGATGCTGACCACGCCCACGCCCAGATCGCTCATGGCCTTGACAATTCCCCCCTGGGAAGCGTCAAACCACTTCTGAAGGGGCTCCTTCAGAACCACCTGCAGCAGCAGCACGATCAGCACATCCGGCACGGAATAGATGAGTTCCACGATCCGCATCATGACAAAGTCCACCGCGCCGCCGGCCAGTCCTGAGATGGCCCCGTAGATGGATCCGATGACCAGAACAATCAGCGCCGCGACAATTCCGATGATCAGGGAGACCCGGGTGCCGTACATGCAGCGGGCCAGCAGATCCCGTCCCGCCGAGTCCGTCCCGAAAATATGCGGGAAAAAGGACGTGGTCAGCTTCAACTCCGCCGCGTTTTCCGCCGGGGCGTCCGTAGTCTCGATTTCCGTCTTCTCATACGTTCCGCTGAGATATGCTTTCTGATCCACGTACCACAGGGCCGGGGTCTTCTCAGATTCCAGCACCAGAATAATCTTTTCCTTGGACTTGGGCAGGTTAAAGGCGATGGTCTTTCCGTTCCGGGCTGTGATATAGTAATTTCCCTTCTTCAGATAGGTCTGGGAGCCGGGCAGCAGATTGGTCACCAGCACGCCGTCCGCGCCCTCCGCCAGCAGGGCTTCCGCGGCCTCCTGCGCCTCCGTCTTCTCAAAGGGAAAAAGCTTGGCGGCCTCCCGGTACTGTTCTTCGTAGCTGTAGGCGATAAAACTCGGTCCCACGAAGGCAAACAGCAGAAGGAGAATAAATACAAACAGACTGACCATGGATACCCGGTTTGCCCGGAACCTGCGCCAGGCATCCTTCCAGTAGGATACACTTTTGTGTTCCTCCACCATAGATACCTTTTCCTGTTCTGTGGCGGGGGCAAAATCCGCTTCTCCCAGGTTCTGCCACTGGGTCAGGGGCTCCACATCGCTGTGGAAGAGCTGAAAGGTTTTCTTTTCCACAGTTCTCAATCCTCCTTCGCCGTCAGCGTAATCCGGGGATCCACGATTTTATAGGCGATATCCACCACCAGGTTCATGATGACAATCAGGGCAGCCAGCACCACGGTCGTCCCCATAATGACCGGATAATCCCGGTTCAGGATGCTGGATATGAAATACTTTCCCAGGCCCGGGATCGAAAAGGTTGTCTCCACGACAAATCCGCCCGTCACGATGCTGGCGGCCAGCGGTCCAAGATAGGTGATGACCGGGATCAGCGAATTCCGCAGCGCATGCTTGAAGATAATCCTCCTGGTCTTCAGGCCCTTGGCCCTGGCCGTCCGGATATAATCCTGGTTGATTGCGTCCAGCATGCTGGTTCTTGTCAGCTTCGCGATGTAGCAGGAAGGATACAGGGCCAGGGACAGGACCGGCATGACATAACTGGCAGGGGTCTCCAGGCTGTTGGACAGCACCGGCAGCCATTTGAGATGCACAGCAAAAATCAGAAGCAGCAGCGTGGCGAAAACGAAGCTTGGCACCGCGACCCCGAAGGTCGTCAGAACCCGCAGTACGCTGTCAACGGCTTTTCCCCGATTGTAGGCGGCAATGCATCCGAGCGGAATTCCCAGGACAATGGCCAGCAGCAAAGCCCAGAGGCCTACCCGAATGCTCAGCTCAAACTTGCCCTGTCCGAACAGTATTTTTGTAACCTCCGTGCCCTCCTGCATCTTCAGGGAAACCCCCATATCCCCGCGAAGATAATTGGTCATATACCGCCACCACTGCACGGGAAGCGGCTGATCCAGGCCATACTTTGCGTTGGCCTTTGCAATCTGCTCCGGCGTAGACTTATCGGTCATGAAAGGGCTTCCCGGAATGGCGTTCATCAGAAAAAAAGTGATGGTGGCGATGAGCACCAGCGTAAAAAAAGCGGCAACGATCCTTTTCAGAACGTAAAGCGTCATCCGTGCGATCCCTCCTTAAAACGCCAGGGAGGAAGACCCTCCTGAAACTGTAATAATATATCATACACGCTTCCCTCGCTAATGTGTTTTCTATGTTCTTTTCCTGTTTGAACATTTTCTCTTCCTGCTGTCTGTTTTCCGGCCCGGGTACTTTCTCCTTGCAGGAGCGTCCAAAAAAGATATAATAGGTTTTGGAATATGCACTTTTCAAAGGCGGAGGAATTCATCCTGTGAGGAGAGAACTGAAGCTGGCGCTTCATTTCGTAAAGAAGTACTGGTGGCGGTACCTGCTGGGCATCGCCGCCCTGTTTCTGGTGGACCGGATTAACGCCCGGGTGCCTCTGCTGAGCGGAGAACTGACCGACGGGCTGGCCGCGGGGAGTCTGGATGGGAGCGGAATCTGGAACATCGCGCTGCGCCTGCTGGGGATGGGCGCTCTGATCATGCTGGGCCGTTTCGGATGGCGCTTTTTCCTGTTCGGGGCTGCCCGGCTTATCGAGCGGGACCTTCGCTCCGATCTGTTCGCCCATCTTGAAACCCTCTCCATGTCCTGGTTCAACGAGCATAAGACCGGGGATCTGATGGCCCACTTCACCAACGACCTGGGCGCGGTCCGCGGGCTCATGGGGATGACGGTGATTTCCGCCTTTGACGCCACGGTCATGCTGGTGCTGGTGCTGATCAGCATGATCCGGTTCGTCAGTCCGAAGCTGACTCTCATCGCCGTGCTTCCGCTGATGATCATCCTTTTCGGGGATTTCTGGTTCGGGAAAGCCATGCACAAGCGGTTTCTGGCCCGGCAGGAAGCATTTTCCGCCCTCTCTGATCAGGCGCAGGAGGCTGTCTCCGGCATCCGGGTCATCAAGGCCTTCGTCCAGGAGCGCCAGGAGCTGGCCGCCTTCGCGAAGGCCAACGCCAACACCCGGGAAAAGAACCTTTCCGTCGTTCGCCTCATGGCCACGGTCATGCCTCTCCTGGATCTGATCGTGGGGCTTTCCCTGCTGCTGACCCTGGTCTTCGGCGGCCGGATGGCCATTTACGGGGAAATTACCCTGGGGCAGTTCGTGGCCTTCAACAGCTATGTGGCCATGCTGGTCTGGCCCATGATTGCCGTAGGAGAAAGCGTTTCCAACTTCTCCCAGGGGATGGCCTCCCTCCGCCGCATCCGGGAAATACTGGACGCGGAGCCGGATATCAGGGATGAGGGTGATCCCGCCATCACTTCCCTGAAGGGGGATATCGTCTTTGACCGGCTTCGGTTTTCCTATCCCGGCGTCCCGGAGAGCCGTCCCACCCTGGAAGATATCTCCGTGCAGGTGGGCAGAGGAGAAACCCTGGCCGTGGTCGGACGTACGGGCTGCGGAAAAACGACCCTGATGAACCTGCTTGTTCGGCTGTGGGAGCCGGAAATCCCGGAAATGATCCGGATCGACGGCCGTCCCCTTCGGGAAATTCCCCTGTCGGTGCTTCATCGGGACATCGCCTATGTGCCCCAGGATTCCTTTCTTTTCTCCGATACCATTGAAAGCAATATCGCCTTCGGCGCCGATGATGCGGACCATGCCGCCGTGCAGGCCGCAGCGGAAGCCGCGGATGTGCATGACAATATCATCGCCTTCCCCCAGGGGTATGAAACCATGCTGGGCGAGCGGGGCGTAACCGTCTCCGGCGGCCAGAAGCAGCGCATCGCCATCGCCCGGGCGATTCTGTAGAACTCCCCTATCCTCATTCTGGACGATGCTCTTTCCGCCGTGGATACGGACACGGAGGAACGGATCCTGAAGCGGCTGAAGGAGCTTCGGGCCGGAAAAACCACCCTGATCATCGCCCATCGAATCTCCACCATTCAGCACGCGGATCATATCCTGGTACTGGAAAACGGCCGCCGGGCGGAATTCGGTTCCCATGAGGAGCTGCTGGCCCAGGGCGGGCTCTACCGGTCCATGTACGACCGGCAGCAGCTGGAGAAACAGCTGAAGGAGGATTCTCCCGCCGAACCCGGGCTTTCAGATCCTCTCGCCCCCGCAGCGGCAGATCTCCGGAAAGGGGGTGTCGGAAAATGAACCTGAGGGAAAAACTGATGGATCTTTTCCGTCCGCAGGATGAGGAACGGCAGGATATCCACTACCGGGGCAAACCCATGCGCCGGCTGATCGGGTATCTGAAGCCGCACCGGAAAGTCTTCTTCCTCTGCCTGCTGCTTGTGCTGCTGCTGACGGGGCTGGAGCTTGTACGGCCCATGATCATCGGCAATGCCATCGATCAGTTTATTACCGGCGAAACAAACGAGACCGTTCTGGCCTCCGGCCGGGAGCATTGGGAAGCAGGAGAGCAGGCGGAAGCCCGCTTCGCCGGTGTCCTGAAGGCAGCCGGGCTCTATCTGGCCGCCCTGCTCCTGCTGATGATCCTCAACCGGACCCAGACCATTCTGCTCCAGCGGATGGGACAGGACATTGTGTATGATATGCGCAATGAGCTCTTCACCCATGTGGAAAGCCTGACCATGCGCTTCTTCGACACCACGCCCGTTGGCAAAATCGTCACCCGGCTGACCAACGACGTGGAAGCCATTAACGAGGTCTTCGCCAATATTCTGGTCAAGCTGTTCCGTAATGTGGTGAAAATGATCGGTCTGGCGGTTATCATGATCTCCCTCAATCCCCGGATGGCCCTGTACAGCTTCATCCTGATTCCGGTGGTAGCGGTGCTGACCCTGGTTTTCCGGATGATTTCCCGAAAAACCTACCGGATTGTCCGCACCCGGCTCACGGCCCTGAACACCTTCCTGTCCGAGCATCTTTCCGGCATGAAGGTCATTCAGATTTTCGGCCGGGAGCAGCGGAAATTTGAGGAGTTTGAGCGGAAAAACGGCAGCCTGTACCAGGCCGGTTTCCGTGAAATGATGGTGTTCGCGGTTTTCCGTCCTTTCATTTATCTGCTGTCCGTCGTGGCGCTGATGATCATCATGGTCACTGGGGGCACCGCGGTGCTGAAGGCGGAGATCACCCTGGGCACGCTTTATATCTTCCTGCAGTATATCAACTCCTTCTTTGAACCCATCCAGGAGCTGGCGGAGCAGTTTACCACCCTGCAAAGTGCCATCTCCGCCGCGGAAAAGATCTTCACCCTGCTGGATACGGAGCCGGATATTCCCGCGGAAGAAAATCCCCGGCTGCTGCCGGAGATTCAAGGGAAAATCGAGTTTGATCATGTCTGGTTCTCCTATACCGGGAAGGAGGAGGACTGGGTGCTGAAGGATGTAAGCTTCACCATCGAGCCCGGCCAGTCCGTCGCCTTCGTAGGCGCCACCGGGGCCGGAAAGAGCTCCATCCTGAACCTGATCGGCAGGTATTACGATATTCAGAAGGGAGCTATCCGCATCGACGGGGTGGATATCCGAAATCTTTCCCGGGAACAGATCCGCCGGGCCATAAGTCAGGTTCAGCAGGATGTCTTCCTTTTTACGGGGGACATCGCCTCCAACATCCGGCTTCGGGAGGATTCCATTACTGATCAGGCCATAGAGGAGGCCTCCCGGGAAGTCAACGCGGCCCGCTTTATCGACTGGCTTCCGAATCGGTATGCTTCCCGGGTGACGGAGCGTGGCGCCACTTTCTCCGCCGGCCAGCGGCAGCTGCTGTCCTTCGCCCGGGCCCTGGCTTTTGATCCTAAAATCCTGATTCTGGATGAAGCCACCGCCAACATCGATACGGAGACGGAGCAGTGGATTCAGGAGGCGGTTTCCCGCCTGATGAAGGGACGCACCTCCATCATGGTCGCCCATCGGCTTTCCACCATTCAGCGCTGCGACCGCATTCTCGTTATGCATCACGGCCGGATCCGGGAAAGCGGCACCCATCAGGAGCTGCTGGCCCGGGACGGAATCTATAAGAAGCTCTATCAGCTGCAGCTGACCCAGCGGTGATCGGTCGGCATAGATATACATTATGGAGGGTTGCACCGTGTTGAAAAAGCAGGATGGAAATGTGATCGGTGTGGATTTCGGAACCCTGTCCGCCCGCGCTGTGGTAGCGGATATCTCGAATGGGCATATCCTGGGGGTTGGCACCTGTGAGTATCCTCACGGGGTGATCACGGAAGGCCTGCCGGCCGGCTGGGCCCTGGCGGATCCGGAGGATTATCTGTCCTCTCTGATCGCAGCCATCCGCGAAGCGTTTCAGACCAGCCATGTCTCTCCGGAGTCCATCCTGGGCATCGGGCTGGACGCCACCGCCTCCACCTTTCTGCCTGTAGATGAAGCCTGTGAGCCCCTTTCCCGCAGAGAGGCGTTTCGGGATCATCCTCACGCCCGGATGAAGCTCTGGAAACATCACGGGGCCTCCAGGGAGGCGGATGCGCTGACGGCCGTGGCTGAAGAGCGCCATGAAGATTTCCTGGCCCGCTGCGGGGGAAAGATCAATGCCGAATGGATGGTGCCGAAGCTTCTGGAAACCTTCCGCGAGGATCCCGAAGTTTTTTCCGCCGCGGATGCCTTCATCGAGATTGGAGATTATCTCGTTTTTAAGCTGACAGGAAAAAGAACCCTCAGCGACGGATACTCCGGATACAAGATGCTCCTACGTCCTGGAGAGCCTTCCATCTCTCCTGCTTATCTGGATGCAGTGGAGCCAGGTTTTTCCCGGATTCTTACCAAACGGAAAGGAATGCCTGCGGGGATCGGAACGCTGGCTGGTTTCCTGACCCCGGAGATGGCAGAAACCCTTGGCCTGGTTCCGGGAGTCCCCGTAGCCGCAGGAAACATTGATGCCCATGCAGCCATTCCCGCCTCCGGAATTACGAGCCCTGGAACCATGGTGGTGCTGCTGGGAACATCCTGCTGTTCCCTGACGATTCATCCCGCCTTCCATCCCGTGGAAGGGGCTTTCGGCATCGTAAGGGACGGCATGCTTCCCGGCTTCTATGGCTATGAGTCAGGTCAGAATGCAGGGGGAGATATGCTCTCCTGGTTTGTCAGAAACGCCGTTCCCGCGGAATACATCCGGGAAGCGGAATGCCGGGGCATCAGCATCCATGATCTGCTGACCGAAAAAGCCTCCGCTCTCCGTCCGGGGCAGTCCGGACTTCTTGTGCTGGACTGGTTCAACGGCAACCGCTCCGTTCTGGCGAACATGGATCTGACGGGACTGATTCTCGGCCTGACGCTGAAAACCAGGCCGGAAGAAATCTACCGGGCCATGATCGAAGGCCTGGCCTTTGGCCTGAAAGCCATTCTGGAAGCCCACGCGAAGGCGGGTGTCGAGATCCGGGAACTGGCCGCTTCGGGCGGAATTTCCTACAAGAATCCGCTGTTCCTTCAGATTTATGCGGATGTGACCGGCCTTCCCATCCGCCGCCTTGCTTCCCCGGAAGGACCTGCCCTGGGCAGCGCGATCTGCGCGGCCGCCGCCAGCTGCGCTTATCCTGATCTGGCCGCCGCCGCCCGGGCCATGGGAGGGCTGGAAACCTCCGCCGTGCTCCCTCAGGCGGGAAATCATGCTGGGTATGAAAAACTGTATTCCCTCTGGCTCAGGCTGCATGACGCCTTCGGCCGGGGTTCTCTTCCCGTGATGGCGGAACTGATCAGCCTGTCGAAAGAATAAAAGCCCGCTCCTCTATCCTGTGTGTGGGAACTCCGTCCATTATGGGAGAACCTGGTAAAATCATGGTCGAAAAAAACAGTGAGGGCAACGGAAAAAGGAGGACGAAATCATGAAGTACACGCTTGTCACCGGATGCGATCACGGGGTCGGGCTTGCACTTGCGGAACAGCTGGCGCTCCGGGGATACCGGGTGGCCGCCTGCAGGATGAATGAAGAGGAACACCTTGCGGACGGACTGGCTCAGCGTTTTCCCGATCAGATTCAGGTTTTTTCCCTGGATATCTCCCGGGATGAAAGCGTCCGCGCGCTGGCGGAAGGACTTCCTTTTCCGGCGCTGGATCTGCTCGTCAATAATGCCGGCATCCTTGGCCGCATGGAATCCGGTCCCGATGAGTCCCTTGATTTCGATCTGATGCTGCAGGTCATCAATGTCAATGCCCTGGGCACTCTACGGGTCACAACCGCGATGCTTCCGCTGTTGCGCCGGGGAGAGCAGAAAACCGTCATCAACATTTCTTCCGAGGCAGGCAGCATTCAGGACTGCGAGCGGACCGGCTGGTATGGATACTGCATGTCCAAAGCGGCCAATAACATGCAGGGCGCCCTGATCCATAACACCCTCAGGCGGGAAGGCGGCCGCGTATTTCAGATTCATCCCGGCCATGTGGCCACCTACATGCGGGGTCATCTGGATACCACAGCGAAAATCACCCCGGACATCTCCGCCTCCGGAATCCTGAAAACCGTACTGGACGGAAACCATGAAACCGGAACCAGGCCGCTGTATCTGGATTACCGGGGAGAACCGCTCCCCTGGTGATCCTGGCCTGTTCCGTTCCTGCGGTCATGGTCTTCGCTCAGGCGAGGTAGGTTAAGTCTTCTATCAGACGATGACCGCTGGAAAAGCATTCGTTCAGCGTTTCCTTATCCTCCCTGTTCAATATATTTACCTGGAAAGGAGCTGCCGCATCATGAAAAAAGCGCTGATTCTCGGAACCTATGTCAATCCGCCCTATCATCCCTTTCAGGAGGTGGACGGGGTTCTTCAAACCCTGCTTTCTCCGGATTTTGAAATCACCCCGACGGATGATTTCTCTTTCCTGAACCGCCTTTCGGATTTTGATCTGCTGGTTTCCTACATTGACCGGTTCGATCAGGAGCTTCCGGTGGGCGCCGGGGACGCGATTCTTTCCTTTGTAAAGCAGGGAGGCGGCCTCCTCTGTCTGCATAACGGACTCTCCCTGCAGACGGATCCCCGGCTTTTCCGCCTGATCGGCGGCAAATTTCTTCGCCACCCTCCTCAAAGGGAGCTTGCCTTTGTCCCCACAGAAAACGGTTTCCTGGCAAACGAGCCCGGTTTCACCTGTTCTGAGGAGCCCTATCAGTTCGGGCTTTCCGGGGAAGGGATCACGCCGCTTTTGCAGTATACCTTTGAGGGCCTGACCTGTCTGGGCGGCTGGGCCAGGGAGACCGGGTCCGGCCGGATTGTCTTCCTGACGCCGGGGCATTCTGCCGACGTCTTCCGGATCGAGGCCTATCAGCGCATGATCCTTCGCAGTGCCCGGTGGGCGGCCGGGATCTGACTGACAGACTCCGGCATTCCCGGAAATCATGAAACCCGGAGCAAATTGCTCCGGGTTTCATAATGTGGCGTGAACGGATTATCCCACGTACTCGTATCCCGCATCGGTCACCGCCTTGCGGAGAACCTCCTCCGGAACATCCTTTGTCAGTTCCAGCACCGCGTTGTTCTTCTCGTGGCTGGTCACAGCGCAGGCCACGCCGTCCAGGGCTTCCAGGGCCTTCTTCATTCTGGCCTCGCAGTGGGCGCACATCATGCCGTTGATGCCAATGGTTTTTGTCATGGTTTTTTCCTCCTGTTCCTCGTTCTATTACGTTCTTCCCTTTCGGGAAAACAGATCCGCCTGTGTGAAAGATGGTCCGGGACCTCCCTTTATTCCAGTTCGAAGGCGCCGGTATACAGCTGATAATACTGTCCCTTCTGGGCAATCAGCTGGTCATGGGTTCCGCGTTCGATGATCCGTCCGTGATCCAGCACCATGATCACGTCGCTGTTCTGGACCGTGCTCAGCCGGTGGGCAATGACGAACACTGTCCGGCCCTGCATCAGCCGGTCCATGCCGCGCTGCACCAGCGCCTCCGTCCGGGTATCGATGGAGGAGGTCGCCTCGTCCAGGATCATGACCGGCGGATCCGCCACCGCCGCGCGGGCGATGGAAATCAGCTGCCGCTGGCCCTGGCTCAGGCCGCTGCCGTCTCCCTTCAGCATGGTCTGGTATCCGTCCGGCAGTCTGGTGATGAAATCGTGGGCATTGGCCAGCTTCGCGGCTTCGATGCATTCCTCATCCGTTGCGTCCAGCTTGCCGTAACGGATATTGTCCATGACGGTGCCGGTAAAGAGGTTCACCTCCTGCAGAACCACGCCCAGGGAGTGGCGCAGATCCGGTTTGCAGATCTTGTTGATATTGATGCCGTCGTAACGGACCTTTCCGTCCGCAATATCATAGAAGCGGTTGATCAGGTTCGTGATGGTGGTCTTGCCCGCGCCGGTGGCGCCCACAAAAGCGACCTTCTGACCGGGCTTCGCGTACAGGGAAATATCATGAAGCACGGTCTTCTCCGGCACATAGGCGAAGTCCACATTCTCCATCACCACATCCCCCGCCAGCCGGACATAGTCCACGCTGCCGTCCGCCTGATGGGTATGCTTCCAGGCCCAGAGGCCCGTCCGCTCCGTGGTTTCCACCAGCCTGTCCCCTTCTTCCCGGACATTCACCAGGTGGACATAGCCGTGATCCTCCTCCGGCTTCTCATCCAGAAGGCCGAAGATCCGTTCCGCGCCGGCCATGGCCATGGCGATGAAGCTGATCTGCTGGGCCACCTGGTTGATGGGCATCATGAAGTTCCGGCTCAGAGTCAGGAAGGAAGCGATGGCGCCCAGGGTCAGGGCTCCAGTACCGCTCAGGCTCAGATTGGTCACCCCGCTGATCGCCAGCGCGCCGCCCACAATGGCCAGCACCACGTACAGGAGGTGTCCCATATTGTTGTTCACCGGGCCCAGCACGTTGGAGATCTTGTTGGCCTCGGTCATGTTCGCGCAGAGCTCATCGTTCCGCCGGTCGAATTCCTCCTTGGCCAGGGGTTCATGGTTGAAGACCTTGACCACCTTCTGGCCGCCCACCATCTCCTCCACAAAGCCGTTCAGGCTGGCCAGGGAGGTCTGCTGCTGCACAAAGTATTTGGCGCTGCGGGTTCCCAGTTTCGCCGTGACGGTCAGCATCACTGCCGTTCCGACCACCATCACCAGCGTCAGCCATACGCTGCACTGCAGCATGCTGATGAACACCACCAGCAGGGTAATGGCGGAAGAAATCGTCTGGGGCAGGGTCTGGCTCACCATCTGCCGGAGGGTATCCGTGTCATTGGTATAGAAGCTCATAACCTCGCCGTGGGTATGGGAATCGAAGTACCGGATCGGCAGGGTCTGCATATGGGCAAACATTTCATCCCGGATGGTCCGAAGCACCCCCTGGGAAACGAGGGCCATGGTCCTGGCCTGCAGGTAGGTGGCCGTGATGGCCAGCACATACAGCGCGGCCATGCGCAGAATCGCCCCCAGCAGCCCGCTGAAATCCGGATTCGCCATCGCCAGCATGGGGGTAATATATCCGTCGATAATACGGCCCAGGAAGGTCGCCGCGGAGGCTGTGGCAATGGCGTTCAGCACGATGCAGGCCAGCACCAGGATCAGCCGGGGCCAGTAGGGCGTCACATATTTCATCAGCCGGGCGACAGTTTCCTTATGAATGGGCTGCATGGGACCCATCGCCCGGGGGCCGCCCCGCATGCCGCCGCCCCGCATGACCTGCTGGGGTGCAGCTTTGCCCTGGGGATTCTTCTTCGCTTCGCTCATTCTTCCCCACCCCCTTTCGTCTGGGAATCATGAACCTCGCGATAAATTTCGCTCCGGGCCAGCAGCTCCTCATGGGTTCCGACATCCGCCACGGCACCGTTGTCCAGCACGACGATCATATCCGCGTCCATCACGGAGGAGACCCGCTGGGCGATGATAATCTTGGTGGTTTCGGGAATAAAACTCCGGAAGCCCGCCCGGATCAGGGCATCTGTCTTCGTATCCACCGCGCTGGTGCTGTCATCGAGGATCAGAATCTTCGGCTTCTTCAGCAGAGCCCTGGCAATGCACAGCCGCTGCTTCTGCCCTCCGGAAACATTGGTCCCTCCCTGCTCGATCCAGGTGTCATATTGATCCGGCATTTCCCGAATGAAGGGATCCGCCTGGGCCAGGCGACAGGCTTCCTCGATCTCCTCATCCGTGGCCTGCTCGTTGCCCCAGCGCAGATTATCCTTAATCGTGCCGGAGAACAGTTCATTTTTCTGCAGCACCATGGCCACAGCATCCCGCAGGGCGGTCAGGTCGTATTTCCGGGTATCCACCCCGCCGACCCGGACGGAGCCGCTGGTAGGATCATACAGCCGGGGAATCAGCTGCACCAGGGTGGATTTGCCGGCGCCGGTGCCGCCCAGGATGCCCACCACGCTTCCCGAGGGAATATGCAGGTCGATATCGCTGAGGGTGTCCCGCTCGCTGCGGGAAGCATAGCTGAAATGCACATGATCGAAATCCACGGAGCCGTCCTTGACCTCGGTCACCGGGTTTTCGGGAGAAGTGATATCGCTCTTCTCATCCAGCACCTCCACAATCCGCTGGGCGGAAGCCCGGCTCATGGTAATCATCAGGAAGGTGAAGGAAACCATCATCAGGCTGGAAAGGATCTGGATCACATAGGTAATCAGGCTCATCAGCTGACCCGTGGTCATGCCCAGCGCGGGATCGTTTCCGGAGGCAATGATGGCCTTCGCGCCCAGCCAGCTGATGATCAGCGTGCAGGTATAAATGCAGCTCATCATCAGGGGACTCATCAGAGCCATCTGCCGCTCCGCCTTGACAAAGTCCCCGTAGATGGAAGCTGAAATCGTATTGAACTTGTCCGTCTCATAATCCTCCCGGACAAAGTTCTTTACCACGCGGACTCCGCGCAGGTTTTCCTGCACCACATTGTTCAGCCTGTCATAAGTCTTGAAAACCCGCTGGAAAATGGGGTGGGTCCGGGTCATGATCAGGTAGATGCCCACGGCCAGAATCGGAAGCATGACCAGGAAAACCATGCTGATTCTCGCGTTGATGGAGAAGGCCATGATGACGGAAAAGATCAGCGTCATGGGAGCCCGTACCGCCATCCGCAGGATCATCTGGAAGGCGTTCTGCACGTTCGTTACGTCCGTGGTAACCCGGGTGATGATGGACGAAGTGCTGAACTTATCGATGTTGGCGAAGGAATAGTCCTGAATGGCATAATACATGTCATGGCGAAGATTCCGGGCGAAGCCCGCGGAGGAAACCGCAGCCATCTTGCCGCTCATCACGCCGGAAAAGAGGGAGACGGTCGCCGCGGCCAGCAACAGAAAGCCGTACAGCCAGATCTGGCTCATATCTCCCCGGGTGATTCCCCGGTCAATCAGATAGCTCATCACCAGGGGAATGAACGTTTCCATGGCCACTTCGCCCACCATAAAAAGAGGCGTGGCGATGGCCTGTTTCCTGTACTGCCGCACCCTCGCGGCCAACTTTTTGATCATGAAATAACGAATCCTTTCTGCGGGCAGAAAAAACATGCCTCGCGGCAGGAGCCGCCGGAACCGGCAGGCACAGCCGCTGAGCCGAGATATAAATGCCTGTCCGGGCACACCAAAAATGCCCTTCGCAGACACCTCTAAGATAGAAAAAAAGGGGATATTTGTCAAGACATTTCACAGGATCTTCACGAAGGAAAGCCACAGGAATGCTGCCCTGCCGCCCATTGAAGCCGACAGCGTCTGAGCCGGGGTTGGCACAAATCATCCTTTTTCTGCAGCTCTTCGGTCCTGATATCGGCGGAAATAAACATCAGGGGCGGGACAGATCGCTGTCCCGTCCCTGATGTTCGCTGTCACTCGAAGCTGTTTTCAAAATGATTCTCGCACGCCTCTTCCAGGGCTTTCACGATAATCTGCAGCGCCTTGATTCTGGCGTATTTCTTGTCGTTTGATTCGATAATGAACCAGGGCGCGTATTCCGTGCTGGTCTTCTGAATCATCTCGTCCACCGCTTCCTCATACTGGGGCCATTTCTCCCGGTTTCGCCAGTCCTCATCCGTAATTTTCCACTGCTTCTCCGGGGTATTCTGCCGATCCGTGAAGCGGGCCAGCTGGGTATCCGAATCAATGTGGATCCAGAACTTCAGCACCACCGCGCCCCACTCCGTCAGCTGCCGCTCAAACTCATTGATCTCGTTATAGGCCCGTTTCCAGTCCTTCTCCGTGCAGAAGCCCTCCAGTCTTTCCACCATGACCCGTCCGTACCAGGTCCGGTCAAAGATGCAGATATGCCCGCTCCTGGGCAGGCGGGTCCAGAACCGCCACAGGTACTGTCTGTTCAGCTCATGGGGTTCCGGGGAAGCGATGGGCTTCACATCCACGCCGCGGGGATCCAGGGGATACGCCACGCGCCGGATATTTCCGCCCTTCCCGGCGGCGTCCCATCCCTCGTAGCAGAGGATCACTGGAATCTTGCGGCGATAGAGGATATTATGCAGCTCACCCAGCCGCTTCTGCAGCTTTTTCAGCTCCCGCTTGTAATCCTCATCACTGATCTGCACGGACAGATCCACGTCCTTCAGCAGGGGCATTTCCAGCAGAGGGAACTTTTCTTCGAACGGTTCCCCGTTATACCTGCCCCGTTCCAGCCCCCTGTCAATCTCTCCGACCAGCAGCTTCAGGGTATCGCGCACGGCCGTCTTCCTGTGCTTTCCGTCCACCACATGCCAGGGAGCAGCCTCGCCCGTCTCGTCCATAAAATCGTCATAGGCCTTCAGGAACCGCTTGTACTCCCGGTGCTGCCACAGATCGTCCGGGTTCACCCGCCATTCCGTATCCGCGTTTTCGCTCAGCTCCTTCAGCCGCTCAAACTGCTCTTTTTTGTCGATGTGCATGAAGATCTTCAGCACCAGATATCCGCCGTCCCGGAGTTGCCTCTCGAATTCATTCACGGCCCGAACCCGGCGCTTATACTCGCCTTTGGAGATTTCCATCTTCATGGCCTTCCGTACCGTGCTCTCCATCCATCCGGAATCCAGAAAGACCACCTTTCCGTTCTCCGGGATCTCCGTGGCATAGGGATACAGGAAGGGATAGCGGGTTTCTCTTTCCGGGAGAATCGCGGGAGAAACCACGTTATAAAACCTTGGGTCCATCTCGCTGATCAGCTCCTTGATCAGGCTTCCCTTTCCGGCGGCGGCCCATCCTTCAATCAGCACCAGCACCGGCAGCTTTTTCTCCCGCAGCAGCTGCTGCTGTCCCATCAGCCTGGCCTGCAGCTCCTTCGTTTCCGTCCGCAGCTCATGCTTGTCTCCCGGTTCTCCGGCCACAAAACCTTCCAGCATAGATCATGCCTCCCTGTCCATCATATATTTTTTTCCGAATGTTGTACGAAGTGTAGCATATTTTTCGCTTCATTTCAATGGACGATTTCAGGGGATTCATGATACAATTTCCTGTAGGTTGTCCGGTACGCTCATCTTATCAGGGAGGGACTTGCATGCAGATAAACAATTCACCCTATTCTCAGGGAAAGCTGATCTATGAAAACCCGCTGGCCTCCGCCCGGGATCTGGCGGACTTTACGCTGGAAGGAAAGGCGAAGCTCTCCTTCCCGGAGGGAAAACTGCAGCTCGAAAACGCGGAAAACGCTTCCCTGGGGCAGAAGGCCAACTATGTCCTCTGGTGCCGGCAGGAATTCCCCGCGGATTTCCTGTGGCAGATGTCCTTCCGTCCCCTGCGCGAGCCGGGGCTGGCGATGCTGTTCTTCGCCGCGGCGGGCCGGAACGGACAGGATCTGTTTGATCCGGGGCTTTCACCCCGGACCGGAGAATACCCTCAGTATCACCACGGTGATATCAACGCGTTTCATCTTTCCTTTTTCCGCCGGAAGGAACCGGACGAGCGGGGCTTCCACACCTGCAATCTGCGAAAAAGCTACGGCTTTTATCTGACGGCCCAGGGTGCGGATCCCATTCCGGATGTGGCGGACGCCATGGAGCCCTATCTGCTCTCCCTGTGGAAGAAGGGCCCGGAGATCCGCTTCGCTGTCAATGACCTGGAAGTGCTGCGCTTCCTGGACGACGGCAGCACCTGGGGCCCCCTGCTGGGCGGGGGAAAGATGGGTCTGCGCCAGCTGGCCCCCATGATCGGAGAATACGCGAACTGGCGGGTATACGAATTGCCCGGCGCAGCTGACTGACGGCAGAAAAAAGAGCTGAAAAGCGGATTGAATCCGTGCTTTCAGCTCTTTTTTGATGCTGTTTTTCTCAGCTCTCCACCTGAACAGGAGCGTTTTTATGCGCCGTACATCCGGTCCGGACAGGGGTTCTCCCGCAGGATCTTTCCCAGAGCCTCCAGGCTCTCCGGCAGCTCTGACCGGATCAGATCCAGGCAGACAATGGCCTTCAGGCACCACTGGGCCGTAAAATTGGTACTGACCCACGGGATTTCCGTCTGAGGGCTTCCGTCCTCCTTCCAGGCATAGGGAACAGGCTGGAATCCTTCCGGCTTCTCCGGGGAATACAGCAGTCCCAGCAGCTTCCGCCAGATCTCCCGGGCGGCATCCCGATTCCCGAACCGGACTGCTGAAAAGGCCTGCATCTCCGCGGAATAGATTACGCCGCCGAATCCCCTTTTCTCCAGAAGGCCCTTCGATTCCCTGATCCGTTCCTCCTGGGAAAGGAAGAAGTACCGTCCGTTGGCCGCCACCAGCTCCAGAAGCTCATCGTCTTCCATCAGTTCCGCCGTTTCCAGCCAGATTTCCGGGCCCGCCATGCAGGCCTGCAGATGCATATTGACCGCCGCGTCCTTTTCTCCGTGGTAAATCATCTCACCGGTCTCCGGGAGGAAGGTAAAGTCCGGTCCGGAGGTCAGGCCAAGGGGAGCCTTCCGGATTCCCGCAATGCCCCGCCGGATCTTCTCCGCCCATTTCCTGTCCCCCGTCCGCTCATAGGCGGTCATCCAGTTGGATACCAGCGACGACCAGTCCGGGCCTGAACGAAGATGAATCTCCCCGTTTTCCTGGGGATAGTATCTGGTGCTTTCCAGGGCGAACTCAGCGTTCAGAGCATCCTCCATACAGTCCCCGATTCGCCGGTCCCCCGCCAGGTAAAACAGGGGTCTGTGGTGGCCCGCCATGGAAACTCGCGGCTCCTTGCAGGAGCAGCCCCAATGGCGCACGTTATGCCGGCTGCCCAGCCCCTTCAGTTTTCCCCTGTGATACATATCCACGTCCGCCGCGTGGCGGGACAGCGCCTCCGCCATAGAATAGACGCTTTCCTTCCCGGTCCGCAGCGCCTGCAGCCACAGCCAGTAGGTAGGCGCCAGTTCCGTATTATCCCAGGCGTAGCCTCCTACATCGTAGCGCCACTGGTGACGCTCCGCCTGGTAAGTATGCATAAAGTCTCCATAATTGAAGAGACCGTACCAGCCCCGGGCATCCCGCTCCCGGGCATAGAAGTCGCAGGCCAGATCAATCTGATTCTCCATCCAGGCTTCCAGATCCGTGTTTTTTTCCACGGATCCCCAGACGCCGAAGGCACGCCGCTGATGATAATACGCCGGGGACGCCAGATAAACCGGCGGTTTCCGGACGGCTGTGCCGAAAGCTTTCAGTTCGTCCTCTCCTTCCGGTTCCGTTCCCAGGCGCAGCTCGCAGCGGCTGGTGACAGCGATGCCGTTGGGATCGGGCATCATGTAATCGAAACCTTCGTAACAGCCCTGCGCGTACATCCTTGTATCGTAGTGCCGGAAGTCATAGGGTTCTGCCCCGGGGGCAAAAAACCAGGCGTTGCAGACCGCCTTCTCCCCTGCCAGTCCCCGGATTTCCAGCCCGGAGGGGCCCTTCTCCCAGAAGTCCCGCACGCCGATGGCCACGCTCCGCTCCGGATCCTGAATTTCCATCACCCCGGGCGCCCGAAATCCGTGGACTCCAGTTACCCAGCAGCGGTCAGCTACCGTCTTTTTCCGGATCATGAAGTGGGAAGGCCCGTCCTGCAGCAGGAAAAACCGGTCCCACCGGGGCAGGTCCGCCGCGGCCTCCTCCAGCTCCGGCGCCTTCTCCACCTTTTCTCCCCGGGCCTGGGCCTCCAGCAGATCCGTCCTCCGCAGCTTCCGCCAGTGGAGCAGCTGCGTGACATTATCATGAAAGACCGCTCCGTCCGTCAGGAAGCGGATATGCCGCTGGTATCCTGTGCCCGCCAGGGGAACTTCCGCCCGAAGCCCCAAGGCAGCCAGCCGGTCCGTCTCCGGGTCCCCTTCAAAGAAGAAGGTATGATCCACAGAGATCTTTCCATCCCCCCGGATGTACAGCCGGATCCGGAAAGGCATTTTGCGCTCCCCCGATTCCAGATGAATCCCGTCGAAACGGAAAACAGCCTGCAGGGGGCCCTCCTCTTCCAGAGTCCTTGATTCGATCCGGGCAGGAAGCGCCGCAGTCCGTCGGACTTCTTCCTCCCCTTCCCCTTCCGTGTGAGCCAGGGATAGGACGGGCCAGGCCCTGTCGATCTGCTTCACTCCGTCCAGCAGGACGTCTCTCATAATCAGGTTTTCCGCTTTGGGAACCGTCAGGCTGAGGCGGTCTCCCCCTACCTGCCAGGCCTCCGGGGTTTCCGTAATCTGCAAAGCAGGCTCCGGTGCCGGTCCTCCTGGAATCAGCTCGGCCTTTTCCCCCATCTCCTCTGCCCGGGCGGTATGCCGGCTCCACCGCACGGAGCCGTCCGGCCAGCGGGCCTGGATGCTGCTCTGCACGGGAACGGGCTGTCCCCCTCCGTTCAGCAGGGTAAAGGTTTCCTCCCGGGTCTCCCCTCGGGCAAAGCATCCGCCGAATTCCGTCCAGCCCTTCCGGCTCCTGTTTTCCAGCAGCCTTACGTTCATCTCACATGCCTCCCCTTCTCTTTGGATAACGCTGAACATATGTCCCGGAGCTGAAATCCGCCTGAGCGGGGACTGTTTCAGCCCGAATGGAATTAATCAGCGTTTCCCTGGGTCATTCATCCTTCAGAAATGCCGCGCATACGGGCCAGGCCCGCATTTCCTTCACCACAAGCTCGCAGATCTTCTCCGCCCCGAAGGCATTGAAATGGGTCTTGTCGTCATGGCCCTCCGGGAAGTCCGGATTTTCCCCGGGAGCAAGCCGCACAAAAAGCTCCGCGGTCTTCTCCTCCCCCAGCGCCAGATACAGCGCCCGGCTGTCCTTTTTCAGGTCGCAGAGGGGAACTCCCTTCTCCGCCGCCAGCTCCCTTACCGCTCTGGGATATTCCCCATGGGTGTAGAGCAGACTGCCGCCTCCTACGAAAAACCTCCGGGAGACCGGAGTGATCAGCACCGGCTGGGCCCCTGCCTCCAGCGCGGTCCGGCAGTATCTCCACAGCTCATCCCGGTAGGTGCTTTCCGGATCCGTATGGCGTTCCTCATCGTCCTTTTCATCATTGTGACCAAACTGAATCATCAGCAGGTCACCGGGCTTCATGCCCTCCTCCGCCGGGGCGAAGAGGCCTTCTGTCCGGAAGCTCAGGCTGGACCGGCCGCTGAGGGCAGTATTCCGCACCTCCACTCCTTCCCGGACGAATTGGGGCAGCGCCCATCCCCATCCACGGAAGGGGGGCTTGTTATCCTCCACGGTCGAATCCCCAATAATCCAAATCGTCGGCATCTTTTCTCACCATTCTTTCCATACCTGATGCAGATCAATTACGCAGACCTGAGCCAGCCCGTTCTCGTCCGGATTGGAGAACAGTATTTTATCTCCCTTTCGGTTGAAGGAGGGATGCTGATGGTCCGCCCCGGTTTTGCAGCTTCCTGTGGTGGCGATCAGCTTTGTCTTCCCGGTCGCCCGTTCCACCAGAACCACACCTTCCTGGACGCGGGTACCCAGATAGCTGATCCGGTCGGCGCAGAGCCATTTCCGGTCCCGGCTGATGCAGGGGTGCAGCAGCTGGGTGCTGGCCGCGGCCACGTCAAAGTGGCGGCCGTCCTTATCGCCGATAATAATATTCCCTGTATGCACTTCGCCCTTTTCCCCGTCCGCGAATCCCGGAGGATCCAGCTTCATCAGAGCCATCTCAGCTCCGTCCGAGCTCCAGACCTCATGAGTAATCCACTCGCTGGGATGCTCCACGTAATAGGGACGGACATACCGCTCCTTCACGTCATACATCCAGGTCCGCTGGAAAGCATCCCCCTCAGTTTCGTGAATATAGAATATCAGATTCTCATCCGTGGGGCAGATCTGGGCATGGCCCAGCCGGTAGTCGCTCTGATAGACAATCTCCGCTTTCTTTCCGGGGTCCAGGATCACCAGCCCGTAATACTTGTTGGCCAGATGATAGCTGCAGGCGATCCTGCCCGTGTTCGCCGCGGTCAGGTGCCCGGTAATCTGTCCTCCCCGGGGCAGGTCCCCTACTCTGGTCATCTCCAGGCTGTCCAGATTCACCGCGTATACTTCCGTCTCATTCCTGCATGTATAGCCGATATTCTTCTCCCGATCGGTGGCGAAACTGCGATAGGTATCATCCGTCACTCTTTCGAGCTCGCCGGTTTCCACATTGGCCCGATAGCAGCCGCCGGACAGCTCCTTCCGGCTGTCACCGAGCCGCTGCTTCATGAAAAAGAAGTATTTGTCATCGGTAGAGAAGTTTTCGCAGGTAAAATAGAGCTTCGCGTTCCTCTCCGGTCCCTGGGTATACCTTCTGACTTCATAGCCTGTTACAGCGTCCCTGTAAGTCTGCATGTTCCCCTCTCCCTTTCAATTCAAAGCTGTACGGTCGCGCCTCCGGGGATGCAGACCGGTGCCTGATCATTCACGGAAATCCAGCAGTCCCGGGCATTCGGATTGTACACAAAGCTGTTGTCCGCCGCGAAACGAAGGCGGGCAAAATCGTCCATGCAATCCATGAATTCAATGTTCGTGCAATACCAGATGTCATCCTTTCCGCCCATCATCCGGCAGAAATCCTCCATCAGGTCCCAGTTGTTCCGGTCATCAAACTCATAGCTGTGACCCCAGACATACATCAGGTACAGATACTGTTTCTTGAACAGGCCGAGGAACTGCTCGCCCAGTTCCATCAGCCGGTGATTGTGATGGCAGGTAGCCATCCAGCGGTAAGGATTTTCTGGAAGCGCGAAGCTGTCCGTATTGCCCACGACTCTTCCGTATCGGATGCCGCAGGCTGGCAGCATCTCTTCAATCTCCCTGCTGAGCGACCCATTGGGGTAGGCCAAACCCCGGACCGGATACCCGGTCAGCTTCTCCAGCTCCCTCCGATCCGCCAGCGTCTCCTCCGCCACCTCAGGCAGGGGGCAGCGGGCGATGGTTGGATGGGTCACCGTATGGCAGGCGATCTCATGCCCCTGATAAAGGGTGCGGATTTCCTCCGGCTTAATCCGGTTCTCGTCCCTGTCCCACAGGCCGCTGTTCAGGTTGAAGGTCCCCCGGATGCCATATCTGTTGAAGATCTCCACCAGCCTCCGGTCCTGTTTCTTTCCGTCGTCATAGCTCATGGTCAGAGCTTTGTGCTTTCCTCCGGGATAGCAGCAATAGACACGATTCATGTTATTTCTCCTCGTCTTTAAAAATGGGGCTGCCGCAATGCCGCGGCAGCCCCTGTTCGGATTTGCTCCGAAGCTTCACGGAACCGTTGCGGGCTCCGTGGCTGTAATTAATGCTGATTTCGTTTTAAATCAACGCTTTAAAACGAAGAACAGGATTACTTCTCAGCGTCGTAAATCGCCTGATACTCGGCCAGGATGTCATCGCCGCCCTGGGCATGCCAGTTGGCATAAGCGGTCTGCAGGCCCGCCAGATCGATCTTGCCGGCGATGTACTGCACCTGCGCGTCCTCCACTTCCTGAGCCAGGGAAGCGCCCATCAGGTTGTTGGTTTCGCTGTCGAAGGTGTAGCAAGGATTGCCGATAACATACTGGGCGTTGTCCAGCAGGTTCTGGTTGTACTCATCCCGCAGGATGGTGCCGGCGGCGGGAGGCGTCAGATCGCCGTTCACGTTCATGCCCAGCTGATTCAGGCTGTGCAGGATCACGTGGGTGTTGGTGTCGGCGGTGTTCTTCTCCTCGTCGGTGGCTCCTTCCGGATAGGTGTAGCGGAATCCGTCGCTGTGGATCCAGTAGGTCTCGCCCTCCGCGCCGCAGTTCAGCAGGGTCTGGCCTTCGGCGCTGCTGCACCAGTCAAGGAACTTCATGACGGCGGGCAGCTTGTCCGCGGACACAGCCTTGGTGACTACGATTTCACCGGAAGCACCGATGTTCTGGGGCCAGATCTGGATCTTTCCGTTCTTGTCAGGCAGAGCGGTCAGCAGGGAAACGATGGGAGCGGAGGCATCCGCGCCCTTGTTCTGCTCCAGCCATTCCTGATAACGATAGCCGTTGTCCAGGCAGTCCAGCCGCATGAGGGCCTTCACCGGATCGCTGCGCTCAGCATCGTTCCAGTTTCCGGATTCGATGGTCATGAAGTTGGGATCGATGCCGCCC
Source organism: Clostridia bacterium (assembly GCA_017412715.1). Lineage (GTDB taxonomy): Bacteria > Bacillota > Clostridia > Christensenellales > Aristaeellaceae > Aristaeella. Next base: position 12,344 of record JAFPWU010000029.1, on the reverse strand, counting down.
GCGGCATACAGCTCACGGATGAAATCCAGGCCTTCCTGGAAAGCTTCATCTTCGAACGCGGGATAGATCTTGCCTTCCGCGTTCACGCCGTACTGATAGGGAGCGCCGTTCATGACGGTCATGACGCCGATGGTTCCGGCTACGTACTTGCACATATTGAATACGTAGATATTCGGATCGATGGCGGCCATCTTCAGGCACATATCCTTGAATTCTTCCACGGTCTTGGGCTCTTCCGCATAACCGACCTGAGCCGCGTAGTCGTTCCGGTAGTAGACGCCGGCACGGGCATAGGCGCGGGCACGGTAGATGCCGTACAGGCGGCCGTCTACCAGCAGGTTGTCATAAACGGAATCAGCGCCGGCGGCCAGATTCGGATAGTTCTCCGCGTCGGCCACAAAATCGGTCAGATCCCAGAAAGCTCCCGCGCGGGCGGAAGAAATCATGATGGCATCCCGGACGCCCTGCATGACCATGACTTCAGGCATATGGGCCGGATCCGCCAGGGTCAGGGTGGTCTGCTCACCGTAGCCGGAATCCGGCACCCAGGTGATATTCAGCTTCACGCCGGTTGCTTCATAAATCTTCTGCAGAATTGGATTCCCGTCTTCCAGGCTCTTCCAGTCGGAATCAGAATAGAAGTCGGGCAGCATGACGTTGAGGGTCACGTCGTCCTCGGCCGCGGCAAAGCTCATCACGGAGAGGAGCAGCGCCAGGCTCAGAAACAGGGAAACAAGTTTCTTCATGGGGGTAACCTCCTTCACATTTTTGTTACAGCGGCTTTCGCCGCAAATAACCTTTTCAGATGCCGTTCCCCGGCGGGGTACCGGTCACACGCATTGTCGCGGCTTCGCACCGCGGAGCCCGCTCTGTGCGTGTTCTGTTAAAATTCTGCGAATTGCCCGCACTGCGGGCCGCAGAATTTTTAACCCTTCAATGCTCCGACCATGACGCCCTTCACGAAGTACTTCTGCAGGAAGGGATAGACGCACATGATCGGCACCGTGGCCACCACGATAACCGCCATCTTGATGGACTGCTTCGGCGGCTCCACAAAGTTGGGATCCATCAAACTCATATCGGAGGCGGAAGACTCGGCGGTCACGATGATGTTCCGCAGGATCAGCTGCAGGGGATACATCTTGTCGTCCGTCAGATAAATCATGGCCGCAAAATAGCTGTTCCAGTGTCCTACCGCGTAGAACAGGCCGAAGGTGGCCAGAACGGGCAGGGAGAGAGGAAGCACGATTTTCCAGAGGATCGTCAGGTCATTGCATCCGTCCAGCGCGGCACTCTCTTCCAGTTCTGCCGGAATTCCCTGGAAGAAATTCTTGACGATCATCATGTTATAGGCCGAGATCGCGCCGGGAAGCAGCAGGGCCCAGTAGGTTCCGCGCATGCCCAGCCAGGAGGAAACCACCACGTATCCCGGGATCATGCCGCCGGAGAAGAACATGGAAATGATCACCAGATTCAGGATCGGCGTCCGGCCCCGCAGAAATTTCTTGCTCAGCGGATACGCCATCGTTACCGTGAAGAACAGGTTAATCAGTGTTCCGCAGACCGTGATCAGGACCGAATTCCCGAAGGCGCGGATCAGCTTTGGAGAAGCGAAGATGTACCTGTACGCATCCAGGGACCAGGTATGCGGAATCACGAACATGGACCGGGTCTGCAGCTCCAGCTCCGTGGCGAAGGAATTGAATATGATGTAAATGATGGGCATCACCGTGGTGAACGCCGCAAGGCCGATGACCAGGTAGTTCAGAATATCGAAGGCGATACTGCCCGCGGTGCGATACACGCCCACCGGACCGCCGTTCACATTGATGGTTTTTCCGTTCAGGACAACGGTATTTTCTTCATTTTTCTTTGCCATCTCAGTCCGCCTCCTTTCTCAATACAGGCCTTCTTCGCCAAGGGCGTGGGCGATCTTGTTGGAGGTAACCACCAGCACCACGGATACCAGGCTCTTCATCAGGCCTACCGCCGTTGTATAGGACAGCTGGCCGTTCTTGATACCGTTCTCATACACGAACACGTCCAGCGTCTGGGAAACGGAACGGTTCAGGGCGTTGCTCATCAGGATCAGGTGCTCATAGCCTGTATCCAGCACGCTGCCCATGCGAAGCACCAGCATCAGCACGATGGTGGAACGGATGGCCGGCAGGGTGATATGCCAGAGCCGCTGGGCCCGGTTCGCTCCGTCGATCATGGCGGCCTCGTACAGCTGCGTATCCACGTTGGTCAGGGCCGCCAGGAAGATAATGGTTCCCCAGCCGGTTTCCTTCCAGATATTCTGACCGACGATCATCCACCGGAAAACCCCCGGATCGCCCAGATAATCAATGGAGCGGCCCATCAGCTGGGTCGTCAGCTTGTAGATAATGCCGTCCGTTCCGAAGATCACGTAGGTAATGGAGACCACGATCACGATGGAGATAAAATGCGGCATATACAGCAGGGTCTGGGTCACCTTCTTGTAGTGAATGCTGCGGATTTCATTGAGCATCAGGGCCAGGATAATCGGCGCCGGGAATGTAAAAATGATGCTCATGAAGGAAAGGATCAGCGTATTGGACAGATAGGTCATCCATTTGCTGGTGGAGAAGAAGCGCTGGAACCAGTAAAGCCCCTTCCATGCGCTCTTGAAGGGCCCAAGGAACGGGGAGTAATCCTCAAATCCGATGATAATTCCCCACATGGGCAGATACTTGAACACCAGAAAATAAACCAGGCCCGGAATCAGCATCAGGTAAAGCCACGGATTCTTCAGAAAATCCAGCTTCAGCTTTTTCCAGTAGCCGACCTTTTTCCCCGGAAGCACCGCGCTTTCCGCGTTCGTTTTTGTCACGTACACCACTCCTTTTCTTCCATAACTATCAAAACGCTGAATAAACGCATCTCCGGCGATCCTGGTCTGTTTGAAGGGGGATGACCGCACGGATGGAATCAGGCAGCGTTTTATTTGAGAATATGCAGGTTTCAGATATGGAATAAATCGGCGCTTCCTCAGGTATTCTTGTCCTGAATCATCAGCTCCGTCAGCATGAGGAAGGTCAGCCCCTGGCCATAGGCGGTGGGGGTCACGATGATTTTCTTGTAATGCTCCAGATCATGTCCCATGCCGGTTCCCCCGGAAACTCCCTGCACAGCACCGGTCTCATCGATCTGGTCCAGCACCGCATCCGCGGACAGCTTGCCCATCTCCGCGTAGGGTTCCTGGGGAAGCCATCCTACCCGGATACCCTTCAGCACACCGTAGGCGATGGCCGCGGTGGCACTGGTTTCGCAGTAGGTTTCCTCCACATTGATCAGGGTGGTATACAGCCCGTTCACCCGCTGGTATTTCCACAGGGCCAGCACCTGATCCTGCCAGGCGCTGTGAATCATCCGCATGGCCGCGTCATTCCGCTTCGTAATGTCATAGAGCTCCACCGCGGCGGCGGTGAACCAGGCGTTTCCCCTGGCCCAGTACGCCTCGGCAAAATTATGCCGCCGATCAAAGGTCCATCCGTGATAGAACAGGCCGGTCACCTTATTCTGCAGATACCGGATATGGATCAGGAACTGGTACTCCGCCTCGTCGATCAGCTCCGGCCGGTTCAGGACCACCCCGGCCTTGGCCAGAAACAGACAGACCATAAACAGCGTGTCGCACCACAGCTGCTGGTAATGCTTGTTCCATACCGTGCAGTGCTGCAGGCCGCCGTACTCCGTCCGTGGCATTTCCTTCAGCACCCAGTTCAGCCAGCTCTCGATCTCCTCAAGATACCGCTCGTTTTTCGTCTCCTGATAGAGGCAGGTCAGCGTCAGCACCGGAGCCACGGTGTTTACGTTCCAGTGAGGTTTTTCCGGCCGGCTGAGCATATCGTCATACCAGCCGGTCAGATAATCCAGAATCGTCCGGTCCCCGCTTTCCTGCCAGGTCTTATAGATCCCGTACAGCGCCACTCCGGTGGGCCACTCCCAGTTATTCATCGTCAGGTGCCCGCGGGAAGGATCATTTCCGTCCGCGTGTTGAAGCATTCCAAGCACCCGATCCGCTTTTTGCTTATAGGTTTCACCCATGACAGCTTTCCTCCGTCATCCATATCTTGTTTGTTTGAGCTGTTCTATTTTATCCCATTCAGGTCATGCCTGTCAACCTTCGAGGAATCTCATTTCCCTGCCTGCAAGCTTCAGGACTGCTTTTCCGCCAGGCCAGGTCACTTCCGTCTCCAGGGGGTCGTCCCCGTTATTCAGGACCACCAGTGTCTTCGAAGCCGGGAACCAGGCCGCTTCCGAGCTCAGGCTGTCCGTACGGGCCACATTCTCCCCTGTTTGACCCGCCATCCAGGAAAGCAGCCGCAGCAGCATGCCCGATGCCTCCGGAGACCAGGCAAACCCGCTGAGCCAGACCGCTTTTCCCTTTCCGCATTTCCGGCAGGTGGCCTGGGGAACACCATCCTTTGCCGCCCATACCTGGGAATCCCCGCTGATCAGCCGCGCTCCGGGCTTGACCGGGAGTGCTTCCGGCCACAGCGGAACGGGGGCCTTGCCCGTCTCAAAGCTCCAGGCTCCGTGGCAGGCGTATCGGCCGTCATCCACATCCAGTCCGAAGAGCTGGGCCAGCCGAAGACAGGTATCTCCGTCCGGCGCAGCCGTAGGCTCATTCACTCCCAGCAGTGCGCCGCCCTCCTGGACGAACCGGGTCACCTCCGCCAGCAGCGCGGGATTCCGCCAGGCATCCCCGCCGCTCCAGGCATCCCCGGCCCTGCCTGCATTGATCAGCACATCCACGCCGTTCAGCCCGCCGGAAAGCACATCCTCAAAACTCAGAAAAGAAACTTCCACCGGCAGGCCGGACAGGGCCTCATTCAAATGAATCAGCACATTTCCGTCCGTTTCATGGAAATGCCCGCTCAGTGTCCAGCTCCGCAGCCTCCCCCAGGCATGCAGCACGGCAACCCGCAGCTTCATCTTCGCGGGAGACCCCTCGGCATGCAGCGCCTTCAGCCGGCGGAACTGGTCCCCCATCTCCGTAACGGTATCCACAAAGGCCGGGAACCCTTCCGTCAGATGCAGATAGCCCCCCAGTCCGATCCGATCCACCGGCTGCCGTACCAGCGCTCTCCGGACATGAACCCAGTAGTCCATGGCGTCCTTCTCCGGATGTCCGCCCTCCATAAAGGTAGGCAGGCCTCCCAGCCCTACAGGGAACAGATAGGGATGGAAACGGATCTCGTGCACGGGCACATCCGCCCCAGCGCACAGCCTGCACTCAAAGCCCGAGAAGACGCACTTGATCAGGCCGTCAAATCCCACGGAACTGAAATATTTGCCCCAGGGCTCCATGCCCACCCAGCTGTCATCGTAGAAGACGTAGGCCTTCTTTCCGTAGCGATGGATGATGTCCACCATCTCCCTGGCCTTCCTGGCTACGAACCGCTGAATGAAATCCATATAGTCCCGTTTCGCCTGCGTAGGGGGTCTGTGGGTCGCCTGCAGGAATCCCTTCTGCAGGAAGTCCTCGGCGGTCAGGGAGTAATCATATTCCGCCTCAAAGGCCCGCAGGGCCGCCGGGCTCACCGTGAAATCATAGCTGGCCCAGTCCGTAAACCTGTTGCGTCTCCGCAGGTCCTCCCCGAAGATCCAGACGAAATTATAGAACAGGGAGGTCAGCCGGACCACGTCCGTCTGGGGATTGTCCGCACACCATTTGTCCAGCCATTCCGTCAGATAATTCCAGGCCAGAGGATGCCTGGGGTCCAGCTGGCGCAGATGCTCGCTGGTCCAATGATTGGTGGTATGGTTGTACATATTGATCTCTTCCCAGATCCGCCAGCACAGGAAGGAGACCGTATACCGGTGCCAGGGAATGCAGCGGATGACCGTGACCGCACCGTCCTGCCAGTCCCAGTCGTCCCGGGAAACCCGGACGCCCGCCGTCCGATCCCACACCTCCCAGTACACCAGAGCTTCCGGGGTATCATTCAGCTGAAACTGCTCCGTGAAGTAGCCCTTCAGGGGCTCAATCCGGACCGTATCTCCCTCGGCCAGCACCGCCTCTGACATCAGGAAGGTCTGCTGCTGTGTCTCCGGATGCGCAAGGGCAAAGGCGTTATGCTCCCGGATCACGCACAGGGTGGAATAAATCCGGTATCCCGCCTCGGCGATCTCAGGGGACAGCTTGGTGCCGTCACTGTCCCGGATCACGTCCGCGCCCCAGGTCTCCGCCAGTTTCAGGGTCAGCGCTTCGTATCCCGCTTCTCCCGGCAGGGTAAAATCACCGCGTCTCTGTCCTTCTTTCATTGCTGCCTCCGTTTTTTAGTACAGGGCCGGGCTGTCGCCCGGCCCTGTCAAACTGTATATTCCTTTAGGGAAACGCTGCTTACTTGCTCAGATCCACTTCTTCGGCGTTCTGATTCAGCAGATGGGTGGAGTTGCCGGCTTCCCAGGCAGCCGCCCGCTCGTCGATCACTTCCTGATAGCCCGCATCCAGGTATTCCTGAGCGAACTGCTTATACAGGTCATCGAACTCTTCCACGGAGCACATGGTCAGCTTATCCCGGTATTCCTTGTACTTTTCCACCAGGGTGGTCTGATACTCTCCCTCAGCTTCCATGCTTACGGAGAACAGCGCGTTGGCGATGGCCCAGCCGGCATCGCGCACCTTGCACTTGTTGTAGTACCAGGCGATCACGTCCTCGGTGAAGTCCTGAGGCAGGTCATGGGGCAGGTTGTTGCTGATCACATCCTCGATGGTGCCGGCCTGCCGGGCTTCGACGGTGATGCACCAGTAGTCCTTGTTATTGTTGTAGCCCATCTTGTAATCGCCGTTGTAGTCGCTGACGCTGGAGGGCAGGCCGTCCACCAGGTTGTAGTTCTCGCCCTCGATGCCCCACTGGAAGGTATACAGATTCTCCTCCTGGGTCAGCCATTCCATGTACATCCAGGCAGCCTTGATCTGATCCTCAGACGCGAAGGCGGAGAAGCCCACCATCATGCCGAAGGGGTTGTCCGTGCGGTAGCCGGGGTTGGTTCCGTAGGTTTCGTCCACAGAGGTGGGCACGGGAACAATCGCCAGCTCGGCATCAGGATTCGCCTCATAGAAGGCGGTCAGCCAGTCCATGGAAGCGGAGATGTAAGAGCCGTACTGATAGGTCTCGCCGTTGATGAAGTTGGTCTTCTCATCCTCGGTACCGGTCAGGTAATACTCGGGATTGATCAGGCCCGCGTTGAACTTGTAGTTCTCGTTCTTCAGCAGCTTGTAGTTGGGCTCCCAGCCCAGGGACGGGATGTTGTAATCGCCGTACATGGCCCACTCTTTTTCATCCAGAGGCCAGGTCCGCCAGGCATAGTTCTGGTCGGAGCCCAGGCCGGTCACCATGACGCCGCCGGCGGGATGCTCCGCGATGCCGGCATCCTTGATCTTCTGCATCGCTTCGTTGAACTCGCTGGTGCTCACCGGCACATGATCATATCCGACCTGCTTCAGCCAGTCCATGCGGACGAAGTTCTGGAAGGTATAGGTGGTGTCGTAGTAGGGACGGAAAGCGGCGGCAAAATAGGTCTCGCCGTTGATCTGCGTGTAGGTCAGCTGATTGTTCTCCACCATCCGGTTGTAGTAAGTTGGAGCCACAGCCGCGAAGTCTTCCATGTTGAAGGTGGTCAGGTAGCCGTCAGCGGCCCACTGGGTAACCTTCGGATAGTCGTATTCCATCAGCACGGTGGGCAGATCCTGTCCGGCCGCCAGCATGGAATACTTGGTCATTACGTCCGTCCGGGGAATGGCCACATACTTCACTGTAATGTTGTACTTGTCGCCGAAATTCTCCTGGATCCACTTGGTCCAATAGTTGTCTTCCACGTTCGGGACGCCGGCCTGGCCGCGGTCATACACCGGAATGGTGATGCTCACGTTCTCGGCGAAGGGTTCCCAGTCCGCGGGAACATCCGCGGCCGCGATACTGACCATACTCATCATCAGAGCTAAGGCCAACACCAGAGAAAGCAGTTTCTTCATGGGTTCTACCTCCTAAAAAATTATCTTTGACGGCATAAGCCGTTCAAAAGCTCTGTTCGGGTACCGTTTTCCGGCGGGGTACCGGTCGTCCCCATTGTCGCAGCTCGCCGCCGCGAGCTCGCTCTGTAAAGGCTCAGCTAAAATTCGATGAATATCCGCCACTGGCGGTCATCGAATCTTAGCCCTTCACCGCGCCGACCATAACGCCCTTCACGAAGTACTTCTGCAGGAAGGGATAAATGCAGATGATCGGAATGGTCGCAAACATGATGCAGGCCGCCTGCAGCACCTCCGGCGTGCTGGTCACCTCAGCGGCCTCAGACAATGTCGCCGTCTGCGCCTCCGTGGCGGAAGCCACCAGCTGATACAGCTTGTACTGAATCATCTTCAGGGCTTCCTTGGTAATATAGTACTTGTTGTCCGCGTAAGCATTCCAGCGGCCCACCGCATAGAACAGGCTCAGGGTCGCGATAATGGGCAGGGACAGGGGGAGCACGATCAGGAACAGAATCTGGAAATTGCTGGCGCCGTCCAGGAACGCCGCCTCCTCCAGACTGTCCGGAATGCTGCTCTGGAAGTAATTTTTCATGATCAGCATGTTATAGCTGGAGTAGATCAGCGGCAGAATCAGCACCCACATGGTGTTCAGCATATTCAGGTCCTTGTAGAGCAGGTAAGTGGGAATCAGGCCCGCATTGAAATACATGGGAATCATCAGCAGCACCGTGAAGAAGGCCCGACCCTTGAGCCGCTTCTTGGACAGGGGATACGCCGCACAGGTACAGGCAATCATGCCCATGACCGTGAAAATCAGCACGACCTCCACGCTGTAAAGGAAGGAATGCACCAGGGTACCGTCCTGGAAAATGGAGGCATAGGCCTCCAGATTGAATCCTTTGGGCCAGAGAACCACGGACTTCTGCATCACGGCGGTATTGCTGGACACAGACTTGGCGGCCAGGTGAATGAAGGGCAGCACGCAGGTCAGGCACAGCACCACGAGCACGAAGATGACCAGAAAATCGCCGATGGAAAACTTTCGGATCGCGTGAGACCCGTCATTGATGGTATCGAATTCCTTTTCCTTCTTTGCCATTCCGCTCACCTCCTTACAGCAGCCCGTCTTCGCCCAGAGCCTTGGCGAACCGATCGCTGAGCAGTACCAGCAGCAGCCCCACCAGGGACTGGAACAGGCCCACGGCGGTAGCCATGCTGAACTTGGAATTGGCAAGGCCCTTTTCATAGACATAGATCGCAAGCTGATACTGGTAGTCCCGCACCTGGGTATTGGCGAACACGTCCAGCCGTTCGAAGTTGCTGCCCATCAGCTTGCCCAGGTTCATGATCAGCAGCACCACGATGGTGGATCGGATGCCCGGCAGGGTAATATGCCAGATCCGCTGGATCCGGTTGGCTCCGTCAATCATGGCGGCTTCGTACAGTTCTCCGCTGATGCCCGTAATCGCGGCCAGATAAATGATGGTGCCCCATCCCATGCCCTGCCAGACGCCGATCAGCAGATAGGTGACCGCCCAGTGGTTTTTCTCCGTCAGGAAGGGAATGCCCTGGCTGATCCAGCCCCATTTCATCATCAGCACATTCACGATGCCGGTGGTAGGCTTAAAAAGCTGATAGGCCACAGAACCCACGATTACCCAGCTCAGGAAGTGAGGCAGATACAGCACCGTCTGAGTCACCTTCTTGAATCGGGGGAACCGAAGCTCGTTCAGCATCAGCGCCAGAATAATGGGCATGGGAAAGCTGACCAGCAGGTCAAGAAGATTGAAGGTCAGCGAATTCTTCAGGGCCCGAAGGAAATCCTTATCCTTAAAGACCTTCTGGAAGGTAGCCCAGCCGACCCATTTGCTCCCCGCGTACCCCTTCGCGGGCTTGTAATCCATGAAAACCATCCGCAGCCCGGGATAGGCCGCATAGTTATACAGGACCACAAGCACAATAGGAATGACCAGCATCAGATAAAGATGCCAGTCCCTTTGAAACGCCTTGCGCCAGGAGGTCTGCTCCCGCAAGGAAGGAGCTTTCACTTTTTTCGTCGTCATCCTGTTCCCCGCTTTCCATTTCAAGCATATATGCTCCGCGGCCGCCCCGCCCGGAATCGTTATCATATTTTCGTTGTTTATAGCATATCCTTCCCTGATCCGAAAAGCTACATCACTTTATCCAAAAACTGACTCATTTCAACCATCTTGAATTCATCAGCTCATCATTTTTGGTCAAAAACGGTTTGTTTCTTTCCTGAAAGGAGGTTTTATTCTCCCTTGGGTTGCCATTTTTATCCACCCTGCAGCAAAGATTTTTCTTGACAAACCGTTGAAAACCGATACAATTTTTTCTGTAGTTACAAAAGAAGCGCTTCTGAAAGGAGGGGGATCAGGTGGCCCGATCCAGGGTAGTTCTGTCTGAATATCGTACCTATGACCTCCCTCCAGACTTTCCAGTGCTGGTTCTGGAGGGCGACGACTGGCTGATCAGCCCCGTTCGCAGCTCCAACCTTCACTTCCATAACTGTGTGGAAATCGGTTTTTGCCGAAGCGGCCGGGGCAAAATGACCCTGAACCGGGAGGAACGGGAGTTCCATGCCGGAGATGTTACGCTGCTCGGCTCCCGTGTGCATCATACCACCTGGTCCGATCCCGATTCTCCCAGCCTGTGGAGCTATGTTTTTCTGGATCCGATAGCATTGTTTTCCAAGGACATTACTCAGCGTGAAGCGCTCAGAACCATCTCAGGCTTCGGATGCTTCATCCTGTCCGGGAAGGATTTCCCCTGGTTTTCCCAGCTGCTCGAAGAAATAATCCGGGAAATGCGGGAGGCAGCCGATGGGTATCGGGACTGCGTTCGCGGCATGTTCCTGATCCTGTTTTCCCGGTTAATCCGGCTGTTTCCGCCCGAGGCCGGCCAGCTTCCCGTCTCCGGCGAGAACCCCGTTCTGATGCCTGCCCTGACCCTGATCCAGGAGCAGTATGCGACTGATTTTTCCATGGAGGAGCTGGCTGCCCGCTGCCATCTGAGCTCCACCCATTTTCGCCGGCTCTTTCATGAGCAGATCGGCACCGCGCCCCTGGACTATCTGCACCAGATCAGGATCTCTGCCAGCTGTTCCCTGCTTCGCTCCACCGATGACAGCATTGCCTCCATCGCCGGGCAGGTGGGCTATTCATCCCTCAGCTGTTTTAACCGGCACTTTCTGCAGGTAATGGGCATGGTGCCCAGCCAGTGGCGGAAGACGGATGTTGCATCCCCCCGTCCCTCCAGGATTACCTTCACCGGCTGGACCAGGGCGGAAACTACGGAAGAAATTCTTAGAAAGGAAGGAAAATAATCATGGAACGCTTTGCATGGAAAGGACGCATTAAACCCGGCATGCAGGAGGAATACAAGCGCAGGCACGACCAGATCTGGCCCGAAATGCTAGCCCTGCTGAAGGAGGCCGGCATCCGGAACTACTCCATCTGGAGCGATGGCCGGGATGTATTCGGCTATTACGAATGTGAGAAGGGAATCGAATATGCCGAGAAGACCCAGGCCGGCAGTCCCATTGTGGACAAATGGAACGACTATATGGAAGATGTTCTGGAGCTGGTGATGGATCCTGAAACCGGCGCTCAGCCCAAGCTTCAGCGGATGTTCCTGATGGAATGATTTTCCCCCTGAGCAAAAAAGCTGCTTCTGTCCGTCCGACAGAGGCAGCTTTTTTTATCCTGTTTTCCTGCGGAATTCACCGTCAGGATGGTTCTGCGGCTCCCGGAATGATCTGATCCGTTCGGGAGCCGCAGGCCTTATCATGCTTATTTCACAACAAAGTTTCCGTTTTCGTCCAGATCCACCGTCAGCGTATCTCCGGGCATCACATCCCCGGAGATGATCCGGCGGGCCAGCAGGGTTTCCACCCTGCTCTGCAGATACCGCTTCAGGGGACGGGCGCCGTAGATGGGATCAAAGCCCCGGTCTATGACAGCCTCCATGGCCTTCCCGCTCAAAACCACCTTCAGCTGTTTGTCCGCCATCCGGTCATTCAGGCTCTTCACCATAAGCTCCACGATGGAGGCAATCTCCGTCCGGTTCAGGGGTTTGTAATACACGATCTCGTCAATTCGGTTCAGGAACTCCGGCCGGAAATGGGTTTTCAGCATCCGGTCCACCTGGTTTCTGGCTTCCTGCGAGATTTCCCCGTCATGGATACCGTCCAGGATGAAATCGCTGCCCAGATTGCTGGTCATAATCAGGATGGTGTTCTTGAAGTCCACCGTCCTCCCCTGGCTGTCGGTGATCCGTCCGTCGTCCAGCACCTTAAGCAGCACATTGAATACGTCGG
>JAFPWU010000028.1 GCA_017412715.1 Clostridia bacterium | reverse complement strand
TTCGTAGGCTCCTCGGCTTTGCTACACCGCTTCCTCCCCTCCTGCCATTACTGGTAGCAGCTTGCGGTTCGCTACACTTGGCGGTAAATACCCGTGGCGGGACTTTCACCCGCGAGAATTGTGCCATGCCCGGCACACTATCAAAAACCCGGACCGTGCAATGGTCCGGGAAAAGGAAAGGCGATCCTGATCCGTTTTGGGATCAGGCTTTATTCAATTTCGGAACGTGATACTCCACGCCCGGGTCATACCGTACGGATTCCGGCGGGGTTTCCAGCAATTCAGGATGATTCAGGCACCGGACCACATCCGCGAAGAAGGCGGCATAATGGGCGCCGGAGGTCACCCGCTCGTCCACGGTTACGCCGATGGGCAGCCAGCGCTTCATGCGCACTTTTCCCTCCGAGTCCACCGTGGCCTCCTTCAGCACGCTGCCCATGCCGAAAAACGCGCTGACGTTGCCGAAGTTATATATGTGATGCCATACATGGTGCAGCCCGATGGAGGCGTTGTTCGTAATGAACATGCTGCTGTAAAAGGGCAACTCCCGCAAGAAGGCTCCAGGGCAGAGGCCGTATCTGTCCAGAAGCCGCACCAGGCCCACGATCACCGTCGCCAGCCCGGGCAGGGAGATCACAAACCGGGCCAGCTTGTCAATGAAGACATCGCCGCCGTTCTCCTCGCCCCGATTGGCCTCCACGGCGGCGACCATCCGGTCCCGCACGTCAAGCAGCGTGTCCGCAGGATCAAACTCGATCCGGACCGTGGATTCCGGGCTGTCGTGGTTCTGGCTGTCCTTCAGGAGCGTGAAGGCCACCGACAGGTTATTCCGGGAAAAATACTGCTTGTTTTTAATGAAGCGGTTGATCTCCGGATGCTGGCTGACGCCCCGGACATAGGCCGCCACAATGATCTGCATGAAGGTAACCTTCTCCCCCTCCACCGCCTTGCGGGCAATGTAACGGGAGAGCATCTCATAGTCCAGCTTATGCTCCAGAAAGACCTGCGCATCGCACCGCATGGGCATCAGATGGGGCGTAATCTGCAGAATCGGATCCATGCCCTTGATTCTGCGCCCGTCGGGCCTGTAACCAAACATGGGTATCATCCTTCCTTCCGGCAAGGTTGTTTTTTTCGCCCCGGCGCTCATTTCCCGCTCCCGGGCGGCAGCCGGCGAAAATGTACTGATTCAGCGATTTCCGATATCAGAACAGGTCCGTTGCCTTTTCCAGCGCCTCCTGCTGGGCCTGAAGCAGCTGCTCAAACTGCTGCCGGTAATTGGCGGCGGTGGTCTTCAGCTCCGTGATCTGCCGATTCAGGGAATCCCGCTCCTCGGACAGGCCGTCCAGCCGCTCCGTGGCTTCCGCCTCCGCCTTGGCCCGGATGGCTTCCGCGTCCTCCTTGGCCTTGCGGATGGTCTCCTCCTTCACCTGCTGCGCGGTCATCAGGATCTCCTTGAACTGGGCCGTCACATCCTCCCCGGGCGTCTCCGCGGAGGGCTGAGGGGCAGCCGCCGGCTGAATCGGGCGCACGACGGTGGTCTTCTGGCGCAGATCCTTGATCTCCGCCTCCATGCGCTCCATTTCATCACAGATGTCGTCCAGGAACTCGTCCACTTCCTTGGGATTATAACCCTTGTTTACATGGGAGAATTCCTTTGTGCTGATCAGCTCTACCGTAACCCGTTCCATTCTTTGCACCCCTTTCCTTTTTATCCATGCCCGCTTTCGGGCTTAATTCCGGTGATTCAGGAGAACGCCGGTGCTTCCGTCCGCGCGCTCAATATCCCCCGTAGGCGCCATAGGCGCCGGCGGCCGCGGGCATGCTGCCCGTATAGGGATTCACCCCCTGGGCGCCCGCACGATCCGCCGCCTCCCATCCCATGGGATTCTGGCTCACCCTGCGCTCCCTTCGGGGCATATTTTCCTCCGGCATCCAGGGCTGGACGGGGACGCTGCCGTAGGCATCCGTATGCTCATATCGCCTGGACTGCTGCTCCGGCAGAATCTTGACGCCCTCCGGCGCGATGATGACCACGCCCAGGCTGGAAAGATTCCGTACCGTGCACCGCAGCGTAAAGGCCGCGCCCGCCAGCATATCCTGGCACCGGATGCTCTCCCCCTCATTGCCGAGCACATCCAGGGTCACAATCAGCGTTTCCCCGTTTTTCATGCACTCGATGGCCTCATAGCAGCTCCGGAGGGAGGTAATCGCCATAATATGTTCCACATGGGTGAAGCTGTTTCCTGTTTCCGGAGTTACTCCCGGCATGTAGAAAATATTGTTCGGAACCTGCTCCCCCGCCGGGGAGGCATATCCGGTATATCCGCCGAATCCCGCAGGATCCTGCCGGGTATACCCTCCGCCCTGATCCTGCCGGGCGGCCTGGGCCGCGCCGTATCCGTAGGGATCTGCGGCATATGCGTTCGGGGCCGCCCCGGTTGCCCCCGAGGGCGGCGTCATTCCCGTAAAGCCCGTATGGACATAAGGCATCTGCGGCTGGGCCGCCGCGTACTCCGCGGCCTTCTCTCTGGCCAGCTTCTCCTCCTGCCGGTTCCGTCGCTGCAGGGGCCGGTAGCAGCTGGTTCCTCCGTCCGGCCTGCGGGAGGATTTCTGATCCCCGCCGCCTATCAGGCTTCTGAACCGGGCCTGCAGATCTTTCCACGCCATGGTATAAACTGCCTCCTAAAATAACCTGACCGTCTGCCCCTCGGCCAGCACTCCCTGCTGAATCGGGGAAATATAGGCGAAACCGTCCCGGCGGTCCAGAACGTTCACCGGAATAAAGGTCTGATACTGCCCGTCCACCACCACGACGCCCAGCATATTATCCTGAGTATACAGCGCCCGGCCGGGCACCTTCAGGATGGACACATTGTCTCCAAGCTCTCCCGTGCAGGTGCGGATATACAGGATGGGCGATACCTGATCCCGCACCGCCAGCCGGACCACCATTTCCCCGCCGCTGCGGGTGAAGGAAACGACCGTCGCCTTTACGGTGGTATCCCGAAAGCTCTCCAGCTTCAGGTCGTACTCCGCGCCTTCCACCGGATTCCAGCTGCCGTCCCGGACCATCATCAGCACGTACCAGTATCCGTCCCGGATCATGCGGTAGATGGTGGTCTTCCCCTTCTGCAGCATGCTCTGGTCCGGCTTATTGCCGTTCAGCATGCTCCGAACCTGGGCGGGGGTGAACTGGTCGTAATTATTCACGGTCAGCCCGTACTCATACCCGTCGGAATAGAAGCTGACGATGCCCTCCGACATGGCGGCATACTGCTTCGTCCAGGAGCTGATCCGCTGCATCTGGCTCTGCTCGTCGTCATACAGCCGGGTCATGCGCTGATCCTCGCTGTATTTCTGCTTCAGGTAGGACTGGCGGGCCTGAATGGCCGAGGCCAGGAGGCTTTCCAGATTGGACATGTTGCCCCTGGCGCCGCTCACGATGTACCGGACCTCCCGGGCCCGGGTCATCACTTCGCTTTCCAGCTTTTCCATCCGGGCGTCCGTCGCCACCTCGGAATGAATCAGCTTCAGCTGGTATTCCTTGATCTGATCCCGGTAATCCTGGAGGGTCATCATCTCCCGGGTGCTGAATCCGGAGGAATACACATTGCAGATCGTCGTTCCCCGGAAGACCGTGGAACCTTCCTCCGCGATGTATTCAATACTGGTCAGCCCCTCCGCGTTATAGGGGGTTTCATCCCGAACCAGCAGGCAGTCCCCCTCATACCGGGATCCCAGGGTTC
This sequence comes from Clostridia bacterium, assembly GCA_017412715.1. GTDB lineage: Bacteria > Bacillota > Clostridia > Christensenellales > Aristaeellaceae > Aristaeella. The sequence goes on along the minus strand of JAFPWU010000028.1, from coordinate 10,945 downwards.
CGGCCGTGATGGTCCCAAACCGGTCCGCCTCCGGCGTCAGGGCGGTCACCAGATACCAGACGGCAAACCCTACCACCGCTACGATCAGCCCGATCTGGGCCACGCTCATTCTGCGGGGCGCCTCCGGCTGCTGCGGCGCCGGCTGAACCGGCTGAGGCGGCGTCATCTGGTACACTGCTTCCCTCTCCTTTCCCGAATGGTCAACTTTAATATTATCACATTCCCGGATGCATTGCAAATATGCCGTTTCTTTGCTATATTTGTTCGTGCTTTGCGGATGTTGCTGTCCGGTTTTCCGGATACGCGCTGCCAGGCTGCAGCCCGTCCCGGGAGGAAGCCTCCCTGAAAGGAAAGGAAGGATATTCACATGAAAGACTGGCCGAAGGAAATCACCGCGTTTATTTTTGACCTGGACGGGGTCATTTTTGATTCGGAGCGCGCCGTCTACCGGGAATGGAAGCTGCTCTCCGAGAAATACGGTTTTTCAAATCTGGATGAGCCCTATGTGAAATGCATCGGCGTAAACGCGCAGACAACCCGGCAGATCTTTCTGGACTATTACGGACAGGATTTCCCCTATGACGCCTATAACGCGGAAAGGACTCGCAACTACCATGAAAAATATGATCAGGGAAGGCTGCCGCTGAAGCCGGGGATCCGGGAGCTGCTGGAAACGCTGCGCCGTCGGGGATTCCCCGCGGCCATCGCCTCCTCGACCCGGACCCAGACCGTCCTGGCGGAGATCCAGGCCGCCGGGCTGGAGGGCTATTTCCGCCATATCATCGGCGGCGACCAGGTGAGCCGGAGCAAACCGGAGCCGGATATATTCCTGAAGGCGGCGGAATGCCTGGGGGTTCAGCCGGAAAAATGCTGCGTGATCGAGGATTCCTATAACGGGATCCGGGCCGCCTCCCGGGCGGGCATGTTCCCGGTCATGGTTCCCGACATGCTTCCCCCGGACGAGGAGATGCGCAGGAAGGCCGGATTTATTTTCCCCAGCCTGATGGAGCTGCGGGAAGCCATCGGGTGACGGAAATTCCTGCTCAGAGGGAAGCCGAAGAAAGCCAGGCCGCGGGGCGGACAATCGCCTCCGGGATCTCGCCCCCGGTCACTTCCAGGGTCATCAGGCTCTTTTCCCCGGAGATCCGCTTCTTCTGGGGCGCCTGGGTGGCCATGACAAAGGCGGTTCCCACCACCTGCACATTGAATTCCCGCATCAGCTCCACCATTCCCCGGGCGGTTCCCCCGCCCTTCAGGAAGTCATCCACGATCAGGGCCCGCTGATTCTCCCGGACCGCTCTGCGGCTCAGGCTCATGGTCTCGATATTTCCCGATCCGGAAACATAGTTGATGTTCACCGCAGATCCCTCATACACCTTGGAGCTGTGGCGGGCAATCACCAGGGGGATGCCGAGGGCGTTGGCCGTGGCGAAGGCCACGGGAATGCCCTTCGTCTCCATGGTCAGGACAAAATCCGCCTGATGGCCGCAGAACTCCGTCGCCATGATTTCCCCCATCCGATTTACAATTTCCGGGGTGGACAGAATGTCAGAATAATAGAGGAAATTTCCGGGCAGCACCCGTTCCGTGCCGCTCAGCCTGCCGCACAGCTCCTCCACCCAGGCCCGGGCAGCCTCCCTTTCCCGGCGGGGACGGTACATGACGCCGCCGGCAGCTCCGGTGACGGTCTCCACCTCCCCAAGGTCAAAATCCTTCGCCACCCGGCGCAGGCCGTCGATATCCTCGCTGACCGTGGACTTCGCCGCGCCGAACAGCTCGCAGAAATAGCTCAGCGTAAACAGCTTCCCCGGCGCTCCGGACAGAATCTTCATCATTACGCTCATGCGCTCATTGCGGCGAATCTTTTCCATGCTCTTCCTCCACGGTTCCTTCAGCCTGCCGGACAGGCCCTTACTCGGCTGCCCGGCCATACGGCAGCCTCTGTTCTCATAAAAAGAAAGCCCTCGGCTTTTCACAGTCGAGGGCTATTTTACCACAGATTACGAATAAAGCAAGCGAAATATTTAGGAAAGTTCGGGTTTTTCCTTCGTTTTTCCTTCTTTCGCCCAATAATGTGCGGAAAAATGACATTTACGCCCTTGGATTTCCTTCCCGCCGCCCTCGCTTCGGCTCAGGCGGCGGTGATGATCCTCTTAGTTTTCCGCCACTACAAAGGGCTGAATGTCCTTCATCAGGTCGTCGCAGTTGTCCTGATAAATCTCCAGCGTAATGGGTCTGCTCAGATCCAGGGAAAAGATCCCCAGGATCGATTTGGCATCCACCACGTGGCGCCCTGCCCGCAGATCCATGTCAAAAGGATACCGCCCCACAATGTTCACAAACCTGTTTACATTTTCCACCAAGCTCAGCCTAATCTGTACCGTCTTCATCCGGATGCACCTCACTTTCTCTTCCGGGTGTGGACATATTACACGATTTTACCGGCTCACGCAAGTCTTCCGTCTGTGAATTCTTTCTGAAAATCCTTCAGTCCGAATACAGGTCGGGGTTCTTTTCGGGAATGCGCAGCATCAGGGTCTCTTCCTCCTCGTCCCACTCCCAGGAGCCGTCCAGCGCCCGGCAGAGGAAATCCGCCCTAATGTAATGGCCTTCCCCGAAATCGATATCGTTGGTATCCACCACCATCTCCAGCCCGTCCACCGTGGATACAAGGCCGTTTTCCTCCTGCAGCAGAGCCAGGATAAAGCCCTGCGCCTCCAGCACCATGGACTTGCCTTCATCCGTCAGGATCCAGCTTTCCACGCTGCTGCACAGGTCATCCAGGCTGACCCGGATATCCTCTCCGCTGCGCTGCAGCCGGGGTGAGCGGACCACCGGAACACCGTCTTCCAGTTCCGTCCACTGCATGCTCGCCCCGCTGTCATTGAGGACCACCCATCCGGCTACATCCTCATAGTTTATTTTCTCCGGTACCGGCGTCGGCGCGAAGGTGGGCAGGCTCTCCAGTGCATCCAGGTCCACATCCTCCACCTGCTCCTCCCCGTCGGCCGCGGGAGCGGGCGTCTCCGTCACGGTTTCTTCCGCCGCCTCGGTGGATTCCTCCGCGGGTTCTTCTTCCGCCGCGGGAGCTTCCGTCACGGTTTCTGCCGCCGCCTCGGCGGATTCCGCCGCGGGTTCCTCTGCCGCTGCGGGAGTCTCCGTCACGGTTTCTGCCGCCGCCTCGGCGGATTCCGCCGCGAAAGCTTCTGTCTCCGTCTCCGCTGCCGTCACGGAAGCCGCTTCTTCCTCCGCCTGCGCCGTCTCAGACTCCGGCGCCGCGGTCTCCTCCCCGGACTTCGTCTCCTGGGCCGGGGCCGCCTCCGCCGTTTCCTCCGGCTTCTCCGTCACGTCCGCCGCTTCTCCGCCTTCGTCCGTCTCCTCCGGGGGGACCGTCGGTATTTCCGTCGGTTCCGGCGTCGCGGTCACTTCGGGCGTCGGGGTTTCCTGGCTCGGGTAGGGCATCACATCCGGGTTTTCGAAGAGGTTGGTCTGCGTCGCGCGGCCGGCCACCCCGTCCACCGTCAGGCTGTTATAGTACTGAAAGCGGCGGACCGCCATCCTGGTCTGATTGCCGTAGGCTCCGTCCGCGGATCCTTCCGGAAGATAGCCCAGTTCAATTAACTTCTCCTGCAGGCGGCGGACCTCGTCCCCCTTATCGCCCCTGGCCAGGTTATGATAGGCCCTGGTATTGGGCGTAATCGTCGGAACGGGCACCGGCGTCACCGAGACCGTGGCCTCCGGCGTAGCGGAAGCCGCCAGGGTGGGCGCCTCCGTTACAGTTTCCACGACGGCCGCGGCGGGAGTGGGCGACGGGGTCGGAACAGGGGTTACAGAGGGGGTCGCCGTGCTTTCTACGGCTACCACCAGGGTCGCCGCCATATATGCCAGCAGAGTTGACAGAAAATTCATCTGTTTCCACTTCCTCCCGGGAAATACTGTCAATCATTATACAGAAAAAGCAGGCGGTTTTCAATCAATTTTCGTAACTATTCAGTCCATCAGGCAAAGCGCCGCGGAGCGGCTGAACAGATGCATGCCGCTTCCGTCCATCGGATTGCTTCAGGCCCTACTCTAAAATGTTGGAGGTAATGAAGTCCACCCCGTATCCGGCCAGGCGGCGGCCGTCCTCCGGCTCGTTCACCGTCCAGACATTGACGGCCCGGCCCATCGCATGGCAGGCATCCACGATGTCCCGGGTGCAGCGCTGATAGTCCATATCCAGATCCAGCCGGTATTCCTTCAGCGTCTGCAGCACCTGCGCGTCGCAGACCTCCACCAGATACTGGATCCGCTGTTCCGGCAGCTTTTCCCGCAGGCACAGGCAGTTGGGCAGATCGAAGGAGATGAAGATCGTGCGTCCCAGCCAGCCCTCCGCCTGAATGATCCCGATCACCCGGTCCAGATCCTCCGGCGCAAAGTGATTCTTGATCTCCAGCACGCTCTCCTTGTTATATTTCCTGCAGATGCGGATATACTCCTCCAGGGAGGGAAGCATCAGATCCTCCCGCTCCCTTCCGTCATGGTCCGTCAGGCGGAGCGCCCGCAGCTCGCTGAAGGTCATCTCCTCGACGATGCGCTCATCCCCCAGCAGGCGGGTGAGATCATCATCGTGAAAGACGATGTACCGGCCGTCCTTCGTGCGGTGGATATCGGTTTCAATGCCGTAATAGGAATGATTGCCCGCCGCGACAAAGGCCGCGCAGGTATTCTCCCGCTCCAGCCCGCTGAGCCCCCGATGGGCGATCATCCCGGGCCTGTCCCCAGGCATCTTGATAGTCTGATTCATATTATCACCTTCCCTGTCTCTCTTTGGACCCAGGCCTTTCCCGGTCCGCGCATCAGGTTACTCCTCCCGGCGGGCTCCGTCAATACTTTCCGGAAGAAATGCCGCCGCCCTGATCCCGCGGGGATCAGGCGTCCCCAAGGCCTTTCGCCGGCGCATCGCTCATCCGAGGATGAACGGCATTCTTCCGCCCCTCCGCGGTCCCGCGTTACCTTGAAATACGGACCGTCCTGACTTCAAAGGGATGGAAATGGAGAGAGAGGGCCCCGTCCGCGATGGCCAGCTCTTCCTGCCTGTTTTCCATCAGATCCGTCACCCAGGCCGCCCTGCAGGGCAGATGCAGGGCCAGGCGGCAGGCGGTATCCGCCCTCTTCGCCTCATACAGGCGCAGGATCAGATCTCCGCTGCCGTCCTCCGCGGGTTTTACGGTGTCGATGTATACGTTTTTCACGTCCAGGCTGAAGGCGTGGATGGGGTCGCAGGCGCCCTCCGCCACGGCCGGGGGCACATTCAGGTCGTAGGCTTCGTCCACCACGGGGCTGTCCAGGAAGGGGCCGTCCCAGGGCAGCAGGGAGTAGGTGAATTCATGCCTCCCGTTGTCCGCCCGCATTTCCGGGGACGCGGGGGCCCGCAGCAGGGTCAGCTGCAGCTCCTGGTCCAGCATGCTGATTCCGTACTTGCAGTCGTTCAGCACCGCAAAGCCGTGGCCCTCATCCGCCAGGGCGCTGTACCGCTGATTGCAGACCTCGAAGCGGTCCCGGTCATACTGCCGGGAGCGATGGGCGGGCCGCTTCAGGTAGCCGAACTGAATCTCGTTGATGCCCTCGTCGGCCTGCACGTCCCCCGCAAAGGAGACCTTCAGCAGCCGGTGCAGCTCATGCCAGTCCACCCGGGTGACGAAATCCAGCCGTTCCTTATCCGCCCGCAGGATGATCTCCTGGCTGAAATCGGAATGCATGATTCTGCGCTCCACCCGCAGGACGGCCTCCAGGCCGCCGGCCTTCAGGACCGTCAGGGTCACGGGTTCATTCAGGGGGACGGGCTGATCGATGTAATTGGAATCGACATCCCAGGCGTCGTATTTCCTGGGGATATCCTTGTAGGCCAGAAGCCTGTTCATCGCCCCGCGGACAAATTCCCGGCCCGTTTCCCTGCGCACAAGGGAAACGATTTCGCCCCGCCGATTGACGCGGACGGACACAAAGGCGTTTTCCAGCACCGCGCCCTCCTCCGTCATGCAGGCCTTCGCCGGAGGAAGGGGCTGCTTTTTCTCCCGGGCGGGCCGGACCGTCACCGCACCGCAGGCGGGCACCCGCACCAGCGCCCTGTTGCCGTCCACGGGGACGGCCGTCCCGTCCTCCAGGGCCGCCCCGTTCCTGAACGCGTCGGGCAATGTGACCAGGCAATCCCGGGCAAAGCTCAGGGAATTGAACACGGTCAGGCCCTCCCCCCGGGTCAGGGCCTTCACCGCCCCCTCCCGGACCGCGTCGGCCTCCCCGATGATCCGCCGGTGCTCCGCCCGGGCCCGCTCGTAGACCCTGCCGATGGAGGAGCCGGGCAGGATATCGTGGAACTGGTTGAACAGCAGCAGCTTCCAGGCCTCGTCCATTTTTTCCCGGGGATATTCGTAATCCGGTTTCAGCCAGGAGGCCACCGCGCCCCACATTTCCGCTTCCCGCAGGGCCAGTTCGGATTTCCGGTTGCCCCGCTTGATGGCCGCCTGGGAGGTATACACCCCCCGATGGGCGGAGAAGTAGAGCTCTCCCTGCCAGGTATGGGCCGGGCCGCCCTTTCTTTCCATATCCTCAAAGAACTGCACCGGGCCCTCCATCCGCATCCGGGGCATCCCCTGCAGATCCTTTTCCCGCAGGGCGAATTCGATATGATCCCGGGCCGGCCCGCCGCCGCCGTCGCCGTAGCCGAAGGGCAACAGGAACGCGTCCAGATGATCCTTCTGCACCCGCTTCTTCCAGGTTTCGCATATTTCCTCCGGCTGGGTGCGGTAGGTATAGCTGGTGGGCAGGAAGGTATCGATGCAGCTGCCGTCCGCGCCCTTCCAGGTGAAATAGTGGTAGGGGAAGCGGTCGCTGTCGTTATAGGACCAGAAGATTTTCTGGGTCACCAGGTATCTGACGCCGCTGGCCTTCAGCAATTGGGGCAGGGCGGCGGAATAGCCGAAGCTGTCCGGCAGCCAGAGCATCACGGAATCCACGCCCAGCTCCTCCCTGTAGAACCGCTTGCCGTGGATCAGCTGCCGGGCCAGGGATTCGCCGGAGGTTATGTTGGTGTCCGGCTCCACCCACATGGCCCCTTCCGCAATCCACTGCCCGCCCCGGATGGCCTGCCGGATGCGTTCATACAGTTCGGGATAGTATTTTCTGCAGATCGCGTAGGCCGCGGGCTGGCTCTGCAGATATTTGTATTCAGGGTACCGCTCGATCAGGCGCAGCTGGGCCGCGAAGGTGCGGGAGGTCTTCCGGTTGGTTTCCTCCGTGGGCCAGAGCCAGGCCAGATCCAGATGGGCGTTGCCGATGGCATAGAATTCCGGCGCCACGGTGCCGTTCCGGGCGGCAAGGGCCGGCCGCAGCGCTTCCCGGGCCGCCCTGTAGCTCCTGATCCGGTCTTCCCTCCCCTGCTCAAAATCGATGATCAGCAGGGCCTCCTGCAGCGTTTCGGCGATCCGGGCCGCCCGCAGGCTCTCCGGCGGCACCTGGTCCCCCACCTCCCTCAGGGTTTCCAGATCCAGGTAGAGCTGGTAAGCCTCCTCGTTCCAGATGCCGAAGGAGATATTTCCCAGGGTTGCCCGCCCGTCCGCTGCCTCCGGCTCCTCATACTGCCCCGGCAGCACCGGCCCGATGCCGCAGCCTCCCTGGGGGCTCTGGGGAAAATCGTGTCCGGCGTAGCTTTCCAGCATGAGCTCATAGACCGTTCCGGGCTGCCCGCTTTCCGTCAGATAATTATCGACCAGGTAATGGTGGGGAATCTCCACCCATCCCGCCCGATAGGTGCCGAAGGAGCGGCCGTTTACGAACACCGTGGTTTCCCCGCCGGTCTTCAGGTCCATTACGATCTGCTGTCCCCTGGCCGCCTCCGGCAGGGTCACCTTCCCCCGGAGCCAGAGGTATTCATAGCTCTTCCCCCACCGGTCCCCGGGACGCATGGGGGAGAAATCCCCCTTCTCCGCCTCCTGCAGGGACAGCTCCTCCCCGGTCAGAAAGCCTTCCATCGGAATGCTTTCCAGGGGTTCGTACAGATCCTGCTCCAGGGTGCGCATCCAATTCATCAGCCGGTCCTGCCATTCGGCGCTCATGCATTTCATCCTTTTCGTTTCCTCTCTCTGTTTGATCGGATATGGATTGTTCCATCTTCCCCCGCGCCCGTCGGCAGGCCCGCCGCCCGGGCCGTTCCGCATCCGAACCGGGCCGCCTTTCCTTTGGGTCCGACCCCGGATCAGATCCGGATGGTCAGCACATTCATCCCCAGCAGATTCTGGTATTTTACTTCCTTCGCGATGCTGTAGACCAGCCGGATTCCGATATTGCTTCCGAGTTCCCCGGGTCCCATGGCCTTCATATATGCCTGGGGATCAAAGGCCGCGCAGTTGTCCCGGATGCGCAGGATCAGTTCGTCCCCCTTATGCACGACGCGGATATCCGCGCTGTGCCTCTTCTGATCTTTCGTAAATCCATGCTTCACCACGTTCCCGGCGGCCTCCTCCATGCACAGGGAGGCGAAATAGCTCCGCCGCCGGTCGATCCCCCGCTGTTTGCAGAATTCCCCGATCCGCCGGGAAACCCCGGTAACCTCTTCCGCCCCGGTTACGCTGATGTCGATCCGGGCCTCCTCATCGACGCCGATTCTATCCGGAATGGCCATCAGATCCTCCATGCTGTGGGGAAAGCGCTTCAGCTTCAGCCACGCGCCCCCAATCATGATCGCCGCGCAGATAAAGCCGTTCAGGATATTGGAGATGTAAAGGCCGTTCATCCCCCAGGCCGGAATCAGCAGGAGGCTGCAGACAACCACGCCCACCGCCCCGTCCGTCACGGGCAGCAGTACCGACATAACCTTCTTTTCCGCCGCCTGTGCGTAGGCCGCGAAGCACAGGCTCAGCAGCGCCAGCGGCATGCACAGCGGCAGCAGGCGAAAGCCCATGACCGTATAATGGTAAACCGGATCGGCCGGATCATGATAAAAGATCCGGGTAAAGGGCTCCGCCAGCAGAATGATGCCCGCCACCATCACAAGCACCACCATCAGGCCCTTGGTCATCGTGATCTTCATCACATCCACCATGGACCGCCGGTCCTCCTCGCCGATGCTGATGGACAGCAGCATCCTCGTAACGGCCATCATGCCGAAGGGTACCGGCCAGAAGATCGCCATCATGGAATTGGTGGCGGCAAAGGAGGAAAGGCCCGCGCTGCCCACATACCGGAGCATCAGGAAGTTGACGATCAGGCAGCGGAACATTTCGACAAACCGGGACAGGGCGCCGCTGTAGCCCAGCTTCACGATCGTGGAGGCCATGCGCCAGTCGCAGCCCTTCGCGGAAAGATGCCATTCGCTCTTCCCCCGAATATAGAACAGGGCCTGAATGCCAAGGAAGACAAACACGGAGATGGAACTGCTCAGCCCCAGGCCGAAGATCCCCAGGGGGAGCAAAACGATGCACAGGTGGTCGCCGACGATATTCACCAGCAGGCAGGCAATGCTTGCGGTCATGGTCAGCTTCCGCTGGTTTTCCAGGGAGAGGAAGGAGAACAGCTGCTGGCCCAGGATCAGCGCGGGGATCCCGATGGCCTGCCCCAGCAGGTAGTCGTTAAACAGCTGAAGATCCGGCTCCACGCTCGTAAAAACCCGGGTGGCGCCGGTCAGGACCGCCGTCACCATCAGTCCGCAGGTCACCAGCCCCAGTCCCCCGGCCACGGCCAGCGTCACCGTGAACAGGTGATTGATCCGGTTCCGGTCCCGGGCCAGGTAGCGGCCATACAGGATCTGGGATCCGCTGACGAACATCATGCTGGCCGCGTACAGAAAATGATTCATCGGGGCAAACAGGCCGATGGCGCTCATGGCGCTTTTGCCGTCGAGAATGAAGTTGCTGGCATAGATGCTGTCCACAATTCCGTTGACCGCGTTGATGATAATCAGCAGCACCTGGTATGGCAGCAGTTTGAAATAAAGTCCTGAAAGCAGCTGATCCTCCGAAAATTTCCTTTTCATGCCCTGTTCTCCCGTTCCGGGTCATTTCTGATGCGATGATCTGTTTCCCGCCGCATCGGCCTCCTATTATGATTCGATACCGGTATCCCTTTTTCCCGCCGGGGAGCAACAAAAAACCAGATCTTTCGATCTGGCTTTTCTGGCTTTCCAGGTGAAGGAACCGAACGTCAGCCTGGTGAGCTGTCCGGCAAAGCCGGAAGTGAGGTGAGTTCCTCAACCGAAAGGGAGTGCAAAGCCCGCCCCAAGGGTTTTGTACGACCATTGAGGTTGCGGAAGGGCGAGAAGAGCCCTACGGGGAGCAACAAAAAAACCAGATCTTTCGATCTGGCTTTTCTGGCTCCCCAGGTAGGGCTCGAACCTACAACCCTTCGGTTAACAGCCGAATGCTCTGCCATTGAGCTACTGAGGAATATGGAATCCGGCAGCGACCTACTCTCCCGGGCCGTCTCCAGCCAAGTACCATCGGCACTGAAGGGCTTAACTTCTGTGTTCGGTATGGGAACAGGTGTGACCCCTTCGTTATCACCACCGGAAAGGGTGAATGAATTTTTGCGGTTCCGAGTCCTGCTGGCTCTTTCCCGCTATTCGGTTACTGAACAGTCGTCCTTTTCTTCCTCCGTTCAGCCCCTGTCCATTCCGGTTCCCTTACGCCAGCGACTGGCATTTCCTTCCGGAATCGACTCAAGGTCTATTGCGTTCAGCGAATCTGACGCGCCGTACCTTGACAACCGCAAGCGATTCGAGAAGATTCTCTGACCTGTTTTCCAATCAGTCTCTTTTGAGATCAAGCGCTAAAATCAAGCCCTCGACCTATTAGTATCATCAAGCTTCATACGTTACCGCACTTCCACCGATGACCTATCTACCCGGTCGTCTTCCGGGGGTCTTACTCCTTTCGGATGGGAGTCTTATTCTTGAGGTGGGCTTCACGCTTAG
>JAFPWU010000027.1 GCA_017412715.1 Clostridia bacterium | reverse complement strand
CGGTTCCGAAATAGCGTTCCTCCGTGACATTCCCAAAGCTGTCATAGGAGAGCCGCTGCACGGAGGCATAGCCGTCGCTGTGGTTCATGAGATTTCCGTCCAGATCCCTGTAGGTCTCGGAAGCGATCTGACCGTCCTCATGATAGGTGTTCTCGATGAACCCGAAGGTATTCACCGTGACGGGCTGCAGCTGATCATCCAGCCAGGACGTCTTAGTTGCGCGCCCGTTTTCGTCGATCTCGCAGACCTTGACGGCGTAACCGCCCAGCATCAGGCGTTTGTTTTCCGTATCATAATTGCTGACGGTATAGCCGGTGCCGTCTTTATTATACTCCGTAAGCTGATAGGCAAATTCCTTGCCGGGGGTCAGGACCAGACGGCCGGCTTCGTCATAGTACCGGACAGCGGCGGTCTTTCCGTTGGACAGGTACTCCGTGGCTTTGACGGAGTATCCGTCTTTGCCCATGACCGGGGCGCCGTTCACGTCGAAACGGGAAAGCAGGGTCTGCTTCCGGTTCTCATTATATTCGTAGCGGATGCTGTGGACGCCATTGGCATCGAGAGCCGGCTGATCCTCCCGGAAATAGGCGATGGAAAGACGGAGTTTGTTCTCCCAGACGCTCCGTGCCTCGAAGACTCCGTTTTTGTCAGGCATGGGATTACCGGAGGCGTCCCGATAGATTTCAGCGACCACATTTCCCGCCTCGTCATAGGCCCGGTCCACCTGGAAATATTCATCCCCCTTGATGTGGGTGGGCCGGCCTTCCGCGTCATACCATTCCTCGTGGATAACTTTCTTTTTTGCATTGTAGACCCGGCGGATCTCCGCGTAACCGTCCGAATTGGCGATCCGCTGATTCTGGGTGTCCAGATAGGTGACGGAACTTATGTTTCCGTGTTCATCCAGGGTGCGTACCTCCCGGGCATAGCCTGCGGGGATGAGCACTTTTTCTCCCGATGTGCCGAAATATGTGACTTCCATCAGACGGCCTTTGGCCGCGTAGATCCGGTGGATGCTGGCATAACCGCCCTTCCGGAGAACGGGACTGCGATCCGTATCCAGGTAGCTTTCCTCATTCACATTGCCATACTGGTCGTAGCCCCTCAGAAGGATGGCATAGCCGTCCCCGGTCAGCATCAGATTCCCTTCCAGATCCCGGTAGGTGATGGAAACGATCTGGCCCTCATCGTTATATTCGTTTTCTGTGGAGCCGATGCCTTTGGCATTGGCAATGGGATCCTCGTTTTCATCCAGCCAGGAGGTGCGAATGACCCGGCCGTCCTCATCCAGCTCGCAGACCTGAGCGGCATAACCGCCGACGATCATCAGCCGGTCGTCCGTGCCATAGCTGCTTACCGTATAGGCATCGCCTTCTTCGTTATATTCCGTCAGCTGATAGGCGAATTCTTCGCCGGGGGTCAGGATCAGGCGGCCTGCTTCATCATAGTACCGGACCGCGGCGGGCTTTCCGCTGGCCAGGTATTCCGTGACCTGGACGGAGAAGCCGTCCTCTCCCATCACCGGGTTTCCATCCGGGCCCAAATACGAGGTGCTCGTGATTTTACCGTCCCCGTTATACTGCCAGCGAATTTCATGCACCCCGTTCAGGTTCGAGGCGGGCTGGCCGTTTTCAAAGAAAGAGGCGGAGGTTTGAAGCGTTCCGTTCCAGGTGTAACGGGCTTCGTAAACGCCATCTTCATTGGTGGTCGGGTTTCCCTCGGTATCATAGAAGACTTCCGTAAGAATATTCTTATTTTTGTCGCTGGTATATACCACGCGGGAATAACCCTCAGGGCCCACGGCCGGAGAGCCGTCCGCGTGCAGATAGGAGGCCCCGGAGGGAGCCCGGTTCGCGTCCCGGGAGAACAGATAGACCGCGTAGCCGGCGGCGCAGTCGACCACCTTCCGGCTGGCGTCGTAATAGGTGGTTTTCGTCAGGGTTTTCCCGGTATAATCATTCACATAGTATGCGTAGCCCAGGGTGGGATGCATCATGAACTTATCATCCAGGCCCGCATAGAATCGCTGGGTGATCTTTCCGTCCTTCCGATAGGTGGTGCGAATGGCGTGCACGCCCTCCGAGCTGAGGCAGGGGCTGCCGTCAGCATCGAAATAGGCCTCCTCAGCTATCCGGCTTTTCAGGGCGTATTTCCGGGTGAGCATATAGTATCCGCCGGGCATCTTATAGGGATTCCCTTTGACATCGAAGTACTTTTCCTCAATGGGCTTCCTTTCATTCCCGTATTTCAGCTCCACATAAGCGTACCCCTTCGGCCCGGCGCAGAGATTTCCGTCCGCTCCGTAATAAGAGTCCCGGATGAATAATCCGTCCTTGTTGGTCCGCTCCAGGATGGCGTACCCTACCTTTCGGTTATAATACAGGTTTCCCGCCTCGTCCAGATAGGTGGTTTTGCTGACCCGCCTGGTGCCGGGCACATACTCATACTCCACCCGGGCATAGCCGTCCGGGCCCCGCATCATGTTTCCGTCCGCGTCGTACCAGGTGTCGCTGAGCGGCTGGGACCATTTCAGCTTCTCGTCATCGGAATAGACGGTGGTGCGCCGGGCAAACAGCGAGGAGGAACGGAAGAGGTTTCCCTCCGGATCGTAATACCGGGTCTCGATGTGCTTTTTCCCCTGCTCCCAGTCCGTTTCGCAGCGGGCATAACCCTGGGGCCCCGGGGCGGGATTGCCCTCCGTATCCAGGAACTCCTCCAGCCGGATTTTCTTCATGGCATAGGTCAGCCGCCGGACGGAAAACCCGTAGGCGTTGTTTACGGGATTCCCTGCTGCGTCCAGGTACTCCGTCTGTACGAGCTTGTTGCCGGAGGTGTAGGTGTTCACCAGGGTGGCATACCCCAGGTCCTCCGCCATGACGGTATTCCCTTCGGAATCCACAAAGCTTTGGGTCAGGATCTTATTGTTTCTCGTATAGGTGGTCTCCTTCCGGAGATTGGTGGAGATTTCCGCGCAGGCGGAGCAGCAAAGGAACATCACGCACAGAAAGATGATCCAACCGATCAGCTTCTTCTTCAGCATCGCATTTTTCCTCCTTGGTAAATCCGTCCTCTGTCTGCCTGTCAGAACAGGCCTGAGTGAAAGAGGCATTGCGTCAGAAATGTTCATATTCCTCCCCGGGCTGGCTGCGCTTCATCATTCTGCGCAGGGCCAGGCGGCCGGGCAGGGAGGAGACCTTCCATTCATCCGGCCAGTCATAGAGATAGGAGCCGCAGGCATTGATGACGGGGATGCCCTCATACTCCCGCTCCCGGACGAAGTTAACCGCGGCATAGGCCTGGTGCACATGGCCGTGGAACATGACCCGGGGGCGGTATTCGCTCAGCAGGGGCTTGAAGCATTCGAATCCCCGATGGGGCAGATCCGGCTGATCCCCCACCCCCGCGATGGGGGAGTGGGCCAGCAGCAGATCGAAGCCGCCGGTGCCCTTCAGCTCCCGGCGCAGCTTCCGGATCCGGGCGGACATCTCCGCCTCGGAGAACATGGTGGGACAGCCCGGACGGTAGCGCATGGAGCCTCCCAGCCCCAGGATGCGGATGCCGTTGACCATGACCACGTGCCCCTCCGCGTTGATGCAGCCCTCCGGAGGCTTCTTGTCATAGTGATCGTCATGGTTGCCGTGGACATAGACCACGGGTCCGGGGCAGAAGCAGGTCATATAGCTGAGATAGGAGGAGGGAAGATCCCCGCAGGAGAGGACCAGGTCCGCCTGACGCAGGGTATCCAGGCCATACTCGCCCCAGAGCCGCTGAACCGGCTCATCTGCCAGAACAAGAATTTTCATGACGGTTGTGCTCCCTTGGCTTTCATATTTTCAGGGAAAAACTGAATACAAGCTCTTTCCGGGTCAGCGCGTGAGCGAAGGCGATGACGGCCGGAAGGGGATTAATCAGCGTTTCCCCGGCGGGAATCAGCTGATTATTTCCTCGGATCTGTCCAGGAGATGGAGCCCACGTCGGCTTTGGCCAGGCTGCCGATGCCCTGGGTCAGGAGCAGGCTGCGGGCGGAGGGGACCAGCTCCTCCGGGGAGGGCAGGGAGCCCACGACGCAGTCGGCCAGGTAATCCATACAAAGCACTTCCGCCGGGGTCAGCCGCTGATCCGTCATGCAGCGGATTTCACCCTTCTGATCCCGCAGCTCCCCTTCGAAGGGGGTAAAGGACTGGGAGCGGAACTGCTCCTGCAGATTCCGGATCAGCCGCACGGTGGGCGGATTGCAGCGGGAGGAGAAGGCCAGATCCAGGGTATCCGAGGCGATGCCCCACCAATAGGACAGGGAAGCGGAACTGGTCGCGGAGGCGGAATCGAAGACGCCCTTCAGCATCAGCTCCATGACATGGCGGTAGAAAATACCCCAGCGGGGGACCAGGGTGGCCATGGAAAGGATCTCTCCGCCCTCCCGCACATAAAGCCCGGAATCCCTGGAGTCCCGATTGGGAGCGGTCAGATCCCGGTTGCAGATGACCCGGATTTCCGGATCATGGAAGGGCTCATTCTGGTCAAAGCTCTGGAGGGAGGTCCAGTTCAGATAGATCCGGGCCTGGGGATTCACCATGCGGGCGCCGATGGCGAAGGCGTTGATCATGGAGGGGGATCCGTAGATGGGATAATCGGTGATATATCCGATCTTCCCGTTGTCGGACAGGATGCCCGCCAGCATCCCAAGAAGGAATTTGGCCTCATAGAAGCGCAGGTAATAGGTATGCACGTGATGGTATCCGGCCAGCTGGCTGGAGACCAGCAGGCGGGTTTCCGGATGCTTCAGGGCCGGCTCCACGCAGCTGTTCAGCATGACGGGGGAGGTGGCGAAAATGACGTTGAAGCCCTCCTTGACCAGCTTTTCGATCTCCTCCTCCGTGTCGGTCCGGGAGGAGACCACCCGGCCCACGGTTTCCACCTTGCTGCCCAGCTTCTCCTGGGCCTCCAGGCGGCCCATCTCGTGCCAGTAGTTCCAGGCGGACTCGTTTACCGGCCGGGTATAGAGGAATGCGGCCTTGATCTTGCTGGGATGGAAGAGGGCCTGCAGAATGCTGGGGGCGGGGGTGGAATCCGAGTGCTCCAGCACCAGATTCATGGCATCCTCCCGGGCGCGGAATTCCTCCTGCATCAGCTTGAGGCTCTTTTCCACCTCCTGCATGGAGTTGTCCCGGGTATCCTCATACCCGAAGGCCAGCAGCCAGCGGAGGAAGGCATCCCCCACGGGAATGGCCGGCTGATCCTGCATGATCTTATGATAGGCGGTGCTGAAGTAGCGGAAGAGTTTCCGCAGGGACATCACATCGTCCTGGCTCCACTTCTCCCCGGACTTCATGCCGGGCAGCGCGGAAAGCCGGTCATAGGAGCCGGGACGGGTGCAGAACAGGTCATAGAGGCCGGTCTCCCTGGAGAAGGCGCAGTACTCGAAGTAGGCGGTGCTCTCCGGCGTATCCTGCCGGACAGGAATCACCCGGGTCACATCCGCTTCGACATCCTCCGCGCCGATGTATTTCATGACGCTGGCGCGCTTATTCCCCTCGATCATGTAATAATAGCCCATGTATTCCAGCACTTTGACCGGATCCCGGAGCCCCTGCTCCGCGACGCTCTCGTAGAGGGTGCCCCATTTGGTGCCGAACTCGGAGTGGTTTTCCAGGATGGGCATAAAATTGCAGGCAAAGGCAAAGGACCGGCCCCGGGACACGGAGCCCACCACCCGATCCAGGGGGATGCTCATAATGCCCAGGGACAGGCGGTTCAGCCCGTTCAGGCCGGGGACTTTTTCCTCCAGCACCGGGAGATAGGGATCCTTGCCCTCGGAGACGGCCTGGCTATAGGCCCTGAGGCCCCTCTGTCTTGCACGGTCATAATTTCTGATATCCATTTTCAGTTTCCTTTCATCAGCTCATACATCATAATTCCTGCGGCCACCGCGGCGTTCAGGGATTCGGCTCCGCCCCGCATGGGGAGGCGGAGGCGCTGGGTGGCGGCGGCCTGAACCGGGAGGGAGACGCCGTTTCCCTCGTTTCCGATGACCAGCACCCATTTTTCCCCCGGGTCCGGCCGGTCATAGAAGGGGGTTCCGTCCAGCTGGGAGGAGAGGATTTCGAAGCCTTCCTCCCGCAGGGCGTTCAGCTGATCCGCCAGGTTCTCCGGAAAGCTGAGACCTACCCGGAAGATGCTGCCCATGGTGGCCCGGAGCACCTTCGGGGCGAAGATGTCCGCGCAATCCGGGCTCAGCAGGATGCCGTCCAGCCCGGCGGCGTCCGCGGTCCGGAGGATGGTGCCCACGTTTCCCGGATCCTGGACGCAGTCCAGGGCCAGCAGGCGGCTTCCCCGGGGGGAGATGGGCTGCATGCCCAGCACCGCGGCCACCCCCTGGGGGGTTTTCGTATCCGAGACGGCCGCGAAGGCCTGATCGGAGAGCTGGCAGCAGGGGAGGCTTTCCGGGAGAGGACCCGGATCAAAATCCCGGACCCGGTCCCCCCGGATCAGCAGCGCCCGGACCGGAAAGCCGGAGGAGAGGGCCTCCTTCACCATCCGGTCCCCTTCCACCAGGAAGCTGCCGTGGGCCAGACGGCCCTTCCGCTCCTTCAGGGAGCGCCAGGCCAGAATCTTCGGGTTCTTCGGGGAGGTAATATGTTCCATCAAGCGGGGCGAACCTCCTGTATCATTTCCATCAGATGGCTCAGGAAGGCGGAAAGCCCGTCGAAGGGCCGGCCGGCTTCCCGTCCCCCGAAGGCCGCCTGCAGCGCCTGCATCAGGAGCTGCTGGCCGTAGGGGGTGAAGGGGGAATAATAGTCATTGGCATAGAGGCCGGGGAAGAGCAGCTGCGCCTCCTCCGGGAATTCCCGCCGGAAACGCAGGAGAAACTCCGGCATCAGCTCCTCCGGCCGGACCGCGATGGCGGCGGGGACGGTGACGGGGCGGGGCGGGACGGCGGTCAGCCGGTCCAGTACGGAGAGCCCCACGGGGATTTCCAGCTTCTTCTCCGCGGAGAAGAGCAGATTCATGGAGCTGACCCGGGGATTGCGGAACATGGTCAGCAGCTTCCACAGAGAGGCCCGGGTCTGGGGGCTCAGGGCTTCCATCAGCTGGCTGCCCCGGCCGGCCAGGAAAAGGGTCATGGTTTCCGGCAGGCCGTCATTCTGCAGGGAATCCCCCGCAATCTGCAGGAGGAGCAGCCCCGCGGACATCATCAGGAAGCTAAAGTGCAGCAGGATCAGGGCCCCGGTCCGTCCCGGCTGGCCCGCGGCCCGGCGCTCCGCAAGGGCGGAGAGCAGGAGGGGCATATGATCCGCCACCAGTGCGTCCAGGGCGTACCTGGCCTGGCGCAGGGCGGCCGGATCCCGCCGGGCCCGCTCCAGCAGGGCCTGCAGATCCGACAGATCCCGCCGGAAAAGGGGATCCTGCAGATAACCGAAATCCTCCTCCAGGATGCCGGGCCTGGAAAGCAGGGCCGGCAGCAGCATATTATGCAGCCCCAGGGGCAGCTGCAGGGAGCGCACCGCTTCCTCCCGTCCCCGCAGATACAGGGACAGGTCGGCGGTATCCGCGCCAAGATCCAGCGCCATGAAGCCGCCCCGGGTCTGATCCGGGGAGCAGAAGCGGAAGTAGGCGCCCAGGGCGCCGCTCTCCGAGGAGAAGGCCGCCGGGGGCTCCTTGGCCGGCAGGGGGATGCCGCTTTCCTCGGCGACGGTCCCGGCCAGGCTGCGGAACAGATCCGCCAGACGCTGCCGGCCCTCCGGGGGCATTTCCTCCGGCAGGGTGGTCCGCCAGCGGAGGGTGGCAGCCCCGGTGCAGCGGGCCTGGAGGGCAGCCATGAGCATCACCTGATGGAGATAGAGCCGGGCGGCCCGGCCCTTCTCCCCGTTCCACTTCAGATCCGTATACAGGGCCTCGGAGGAGACCTCCAGCACATCCCGCAGGGAGGAGGACATGAAGATGGCCCCGTCCCGCAGGGGAAGGTCATCCCCGGTCAGGTCGTTTCGGAAGATCCTCAGGGCCCCGGGCAGCAGGGCGGAGACGGGCACGGCGGGCAGAAATTCCCGCCAGAGCAGTTCCTCCGTGACCGCGGGGGAACGCAGCAGGGTCCGCACCGTGACCGGCCCCTGCATGGGCCAGCGGGTGCGGCCGTCCGAGAAGATGACGGAGGTGGCGGCGGCGCCGAAATCCAGGCAGGCGATCTGATCCCCGCCCTCCGGAATCTCCGGGGCCGGCAGCAGGTTCGGCACGGCGCCGATATCCTCCCCCTGCCAGGAGATCAGGTAGCAGAGGGGATACTCCCGCTGGCAGGCCGCGTAGCGCGGGGCGCTGCCGGTGAGGGGAATCTCCTCCTCCCGGGAAAGGGCGGTAAAGCGGAAATCCTCCGGCCCGTGGGCATAGGAATGATAAGCCTGCCAGGCGCCGGAAGGGAAGGGCAGGGAAGGCCACAGGGCCAGGGTGGGCAGATCGTGGGCATAGAAGGAAAGCACTTCCTCCGGAGCGTATCTGCGGATCAGCCGAAGGGTAAAGGCGCCCTCCAGCGTCAGGGTCACCCGGACGCCGCCCCCTTCCCGGTCAAAGGCCAGGAAGCCGGGGGTCAGCAGGCTCTGGCCCCGGGGCAGGCGGCAGAGGGCCGCCGCGAAATCCCGGGAGAGGGGCGGAAGCACCGCATCGGTGCGGACCGAGGCTTCCTGCGGGGGCTCCGCTCCGGTCTCCGGGGCCGGGGAAGCTTCCGCCGGGGCGGAAGAGGCTTCCTCCCCGGAAGACGGTTCGGGTTCGTTGCCCAGGACGCAAAGGCCGCTGAGCAGCACATCCCCCAGAATCTCTCCTCCCCGGGCGGGGAACAGAGCCAGTTTGTCCGAGAAGGCATGCAGGGCGGAGGCGGCCAGCTCCGGTCCCAGGCATTCCGTCAGGATGGTCAGCACCGAGGCGGAATAGGTATCCCAGGGCCAGGTCAGGTCCGTCACCTGATCCGAGATGGGAGCCAGGGCTTCCTGCAGGAGACTTTCCGCCGTCTCCCGGGCGTCCGGATCCGCCTGGGGATACCGGTCCATCAGGGCCCGGAGGGAAGCGGCCAGCGCTTCGTGATAATCGTCGGAGGAGTGAAGCAGGATGCCGCACTCCGTATCCAGGGAGGCCAGGCAAAGATCCTCCTCCGGGGCATGGGTGCCCTCCAGCAGCAGCCGGGCATGTTCCCGGGCCAGGGGGGTCCCCCGGAAGGCATAGAGGATATCCTCCCGGATCTCGCAGGAGGCCGGCTCGAAGGATTCCTGGCCGCAGAGGGCGGCGCAGAGGGGGTCGTCGGTCAGGGTGCCCTCATAGAAGGCGGAAACCCGCTGCAGCTCCTTCTGCCAGGAGGGGAGGGAGGTGAGCCCGCAGGCGACCCGCAGGCGCTTTTTCAGGGCTTCCGGATCCTCCCCCTGACGGGGAGAACGCATGATGTCCTGGTGCCAGTCGCTGAGGAAATCCACGAAGACCCGGCTCCGGGGAGATTTCAGGCAGGCCCGCAGGCGGGTCAGCTGCTCCGTGAGAATGCGCCGGTCCGCTTCGGAAAAATAGGCGCAGGGATCCCGGAAAAGACCGGTATCCCGGTCCGCCCAGAAGCAGAAGGAGGGAACGAGATCCATCCGGGAGGGCTGGGGCCGGGCGGGCTCCAGGCCGACTTCCGGCAGCAGCAGCGCCAGGGGCAGGTTGCGGGCTTCCTCCCCTTCCCCGGAACGCAGGGTGCAGAGAAAGGCCTGGGAAATGCCCCGGGAGGAAAGCCAGACCCGGGTCAGCAC
This sequence comes from Clostridia bacterium, assembly GCA_017412715.1. Lineage (GTDB taxonomy): Bacteria > Bacillota > Clostridia > Christensenellales > Aristaeellaceae > Aristaeella. Next base: position 31,308 of record JAFPWU010000027.1, on the reverse strand, counting down.
CGAATCCTCCTCCCGCAGGGGGAGGATCTCCAGGGCGGCCTCGCCCAGATTCCGCCGGCGGTACTGCCGGAGGAGCATCAGGGCCAGCAATCCCCGCTTCCGGGAGAGGTTTTCCTCCGGAACCGAGGCCAGCATCCGGCCGGGGGCGGAGGCCAGGGAGAAGAAACGGCCGGGCTCCGTCAGATCCGGCAGCAGCGGCACAGCGGGCAGCTGGCCGGCGCTGTGGAAGCGAAGGCCGGAAACCTCCACGCCGCAGACGGAGAAAATGCCCGCCATCAGCCCCCGCAGGGGAGATTCCGGCTCCGGCTGGCGGCAGGTGGCGATCAGGTTTTTCAGCAGGGTTTTGCCGTCGTTCAGGGTCTGCCCCACCAGCAGGGACTCCAGCGATTCCCGAAGGGCTTTGGCGGCGGCTTCCGCCGCTTCTCCCTCCGAGGACAGCAGGGTCAGGGCCTGGGCGGCCGCCTCCGGGGACAGGATCTCCCCGGCGAAGAGGGCGGAAGGCCGCAGGGTTCCCGGAAAACGGAGGGTCTCAAAGTTCTGGGATTCCTTCAGATCCTGCTGGCAGCGGAGAATGGCGGCCTCCAGCAGCCGGACCCTCCGGGCCTGACGGGCCAGCTCGAAACGCTCCTCCGGGGTATCGGAGGGGAGCAGGGACAGTTTTTCCGCGGCGCTGACCCGGGCCACCCGGCATTTGGCCAGGCAGTCCTCCAGGGAGAGGCGGGAAAGGTATCCCCCGGCCCGGTGAAAGATGCCGGAACGCTCGCTGCGCAGTCCGCTGAGCTCCTCGGCCATCCGGTCCAGCTGATGGAGAAGCTGCTCCTCCTCCGTATCCGAAAGGGAGACCCGATGGACGGGCATCACCTGGTCCACGCCGGACTCCTCGGCCTCCTGACGGCGGACGTCATATTCCGAGGCCAGGGTTACCGTCCGGCCGCAGGCCTGCACCGCCTCCTGCCACAGGGCGGAGACGGGAGCCTCCTCCCGCAGGAGGGAAGGAACGGACTGGAGAAGGGACAGGAACTGCAGCGTCAGGGCCCGGAAGGTCCGCTCCAGGGAGGAAAGATCCTGGCCGGACTTTTCCAGATCCTGATCCCGGAAAAGCCTGCGGAAAAGGCCGCCCCGGGTAGCCGGAGCCAGCCCCCGCAGCAGGGCGGGATGCTCCATCCAGGAGCGGAGGGCGGGAAACAGATCGCTCAGGCACCAGAAACTGCCCCGCAGAAAGGCGGCGGCGGGTTTGGCCTCCTGATCCAGCGCCTTCAGGGTCAGAGTGCCCGGCAGCTCCCGGGTATGCAGGCCGGGGGAGGGACGGTCGGAAGCCGTCCAGACTTCTCCCAGCACCCGGGCGGCGGCCCAGTCCAGCAGCAGGCAGCTTTCTTCTCCGGTCATCAGGGCGGAGGGCAGCCCCAGCAGCCAGCAGGCGTCAGCTCCCAGGGTATCCCGCTCCTCGGAGGCGCGGACCAGGTTCCGGTCGCTCAGGACGGCGAGGGTTTCCCGGGCGGCGGCAAGATCCTCCAGGGCGGAGGCGCCGAAGGCCCGGACCTGTCCCACCAGGCCCAGAAAGAGGGAATCCTGACGGAAATACGCCCGCAGGAACCGCATCAGCCCCAGGGCCAGCCCGGCGGCATAGCCCTCGCACAGGTCACACATCAGCAGGATCCGGACTTCCTCCCCGGCGTCCAGCGCCGCCCGGACCTGTGACAGGAAAGCGCGGAAAGGGGCCAGGGATTCGGCGTCAGCCCCGGAAGCTTCCGGGGCAGCAGTCTTTTCAGGGACCTCCTGGGAGACGGTCTCCGGGGACAGAAGGGGCTGCAGCAGGGCGGAGAGGCTCCATTCAGCGGCCTCCCGGTCCGTACGGAAGGAGAAGGGAACTCCCTCCCCCCGAAGGGCCTGCAGCAGGAGGCGGCTCTGCTGATTTTCCACCAGCTGATCCCGGTCGGGAAGCCGGGGAAGCCACAGGTCGGCGGTCCACTCCGTCCGGAAAAAGGCAAACTCCTCCCTTGGGGCCAGCAGGCGATGACAGAAATTCAGATCCGCCAGCAGCCGATCCGCCAGCTCCTCCGGACGGGAGGCGGGAATCCGCAGCATGGAGACGGAAGGGGCCTGACGGGCGGCGCCGCAACCGAAGGCGGAGAGCAGCCCGGGGAGGGCCCGGTCCGCGCCGGCGCCCAGAGGGAGAAACCAGGATTTCACGCTTTTTCCTTCTTTCCGGAATATATCCTGCGGGGCCCGGCATCGGGCCCCCTGAAATCAAAGGTACAGAGAACAAACTATTATATCATCTTCCGTTGAAAAATAAAAGGAGTGACGGAAGAAGAGGATAATAAGGCAAAAGAAGAAAATTTTTTTAAAGATTTGGCAGGAAAATGGTGATATCGTACCGAATATTACAGGCGAAAAGAGAAGAAAGGGTGTGGTGCCCATGGCACGGAAGGGACACGGAGAGCAGAGGGTCTGAGGGGGCCCGACTCTTCGGATGTTTGCCTACCCCTGAACGGGATTTACGAAATTGAAAGGAGTTCCCAGACTGTATGAAACTGACCATCAATGCAAGGAATATGTCGGTAACCCCCGGGATTACCCAGCGGATTGAGAAAAAGACCCAGACCATGAGCCGGTACCTGCTGCCGGAGACGGAGCTGCAGGTTCGGATGCGGAAGGAAAAGAACGATAACCGGGTTGTGGAGATTACGGTTCCCATGGGGAACAACGTGATTCTTCGGAGCGAGGCGGTGGACCAGAACCTCTTCGTCGCCATCGACCAGGCGCTGGCCAAGACGGAGCGCCAGATCCGGAAGCACAGGACCAAGCTGGCCAAGCGCATCCGGGAGGACGCCTTCACCGAGATGCCCGAATTCTACGAGGAAGAACAGGAAGAAGAGGATCGGAAGATTGTCCGGCACAAGACCTTCCCCGTACGCCCCATGAGCGTCGAGGATGCCATCATCCAGATGGAGATGCTGGGCCACAACTTCTTCGCCTTTGTAAATATCGACACGGAGCGGACCAACGTGCTGTACCTGCGCAAGGACGGCAACCTCGGTCTGCTGGAGCCGGAAGCATAAGACGGAAAATTCCATCCCCTCGTCCCGGGGCCGCGCAGGCGGCCCCATTTTTTGCGCCTTCCGGCCTGGAAAAGCTAACGGCGCTTCCCGAAGGAAGCGCCGAAAATCCGTTTTTCCTTATTCTTCCAGGGCGGCCAGCAGCTCGTCCCATTTTTCCTCCATCCGGGAAAGCAGCGTCAGCTGGGCCCGGGCCCGATCCAGGTTATGACGAGGCCGGTGAATCGCGAAGTAGTGATCTCCCTCCAGGTAATCCGTCAGGAAGCGCATGCCGTTTTCCAGCGTCATCATGCGGGCACCCCAGGGCAGGGACAGCCGTTCCTCCGGGGTGATGGCGCCCAGTTCGGCCAGGAAGCCCCGGGTATAGGCCTGCACCAGGGGCAGGGAGATCTGAATTTTTTCCGGATTCGTCTCATCCTCCGGCGCGGTGCTGGCCCCGGTGCGGATCGCCTCTCCGTAATCGTAGGCCATGAGGCCGGGCATCACCGTATCCAGATCCACCACGCAGACCGCCTCCCCGGTTTCCCGGTCCAGCAGCACGTTGTTCAGCTTCGTATCATTGTGAGTCACCCGGAGGGGCAGCGTTCCCTCCCGCAGGCCGGAGACCAGCTTTCCGGTCCATTCCGCCCGCTTCAGGCAGAAATCCAGCTCGGGGCGGACCTCCTTCAGCCGGCCCAGGGCATCCTCCCGGGCGGCCTTCTCCAGATTTTCCAGCCGCCAGGGCGTATTGTGGAAATTCGGGATGGTTTCGTGGAGCTTCTCCACCGGGAAATCACCCAGCCGCCGCTGGAACCGTCCGAAGGCTTCCCCGCATTTCCGGAAGCGGTCCGGGCTGTCCGGCAGATCCATGCTGAAGGTTCGCTCCACGTTCAGGAACATGCGCCACCAGTCGCCTTCCGCCGTCCGCACCCAGGACCTGCCATCCCGGGCGGGAATGACACGCAGGGTTTCCCGGTTCGGATCCCCGCCCTCTGCGAGGATTTTCTCCCGCAGATGGGAGGTGACCGCCAGGATGTTCTCCTGCACCTGATCCGGGTAATGAAACACGTGCTGGTTGATCCACTGCAGGATATATTCTTCCTGTCTCTCCGGCGCCGTGACCCGGTAGGTCCGGTTGATATGTCCGTTTCCGAAGGCCTCCGCCTTCCAGCTGCCCTCAGGAATATCAAAAGCCTGAATAAGCGGAAGGAATTCCATTTGCGCTCCGTTTGCCGTCTCCATCTTCATTCCCTGCTCCTCATAGGGTTCCCGCATAAGCCCGGATGATGCGGGATTCCGTTTGCTTCAATTCTCCAGATCCATGCCGCCCTCGGCCTCTTCCGCTGCACCCGGCGCAGCAGTCCAGGCGGTCCTTTCGTTTCCCATCCGCCAGACGAAGTAATCCGTCACAGAATTGAAATCCAGCATGGTGACGCAGCAACCTTCCACATCGAAGCACCGGCTGACGGCGCCGTGGAGGGTGAGGGTCATTTCCGCGTCCTTCCGGGGCACCCCCAGAATGCAGATGCCGACGCCGCCGTCCGTGGGCGAGGCCGCCGGGGAACCCATTTGGCTGCCGGAGGCGATCAGGCTCTGGAACCGCTGATAACTGTAGTGATTCTCCCCGCTCTGGAGCATCAGGGGGTAGTCCAGATACTTCGCCAGGGCGGGCAGCTGCTGTTCGGTATATCCGTAATCCCGCAGCGTTCCCATATACATCATGGCATGGGTGCCGGGATGGTGGATCACCATGATATCCCCCACCTGCATCCTCCGGGCCGCCTTCCGCCAGTCCGTCGGCAGGGGATGGACATCGTCGCAGTAAACGTGAGTGCCGGCACGGCACCAGGCAGGATCCCGCCTTCCCGTCAGGGTGCCGGAGATCCTCTGCCCCGCCTGCTGATAGACGCTTTTCACGAATCCTACGCAGTCAAATCCGTACAGGTAGACCGTTCCTTTCCGGTAGAACACCGGCGAGGACTGCCAGGCCGTCCGGGTGGTATACCGGGGATACTTTTCCGTCAGGATCCGATAGCTTGTTCCGCCCCAGAAGTAGGGGACCCCCAGGGGAAACAGGCTTTTCACCTTTGCCCCGGTAATCAGGTTGTATCTGGCCTGGAAGGGATTTCCCCGTTCGACCATGGAAAAGGCGATATCCAGCAGCTTGTTCCGCCGGATGCGGCCCCCGGAGAGATCCTTCTCCTGCAGGTGGGCCGTCAACCTTTTTCCCATCAGCAGCTCCGCATCCGACCGCCGGATATATCCGGCGGTTCCGCCCCGGGAGACTCCGTACCAGTCCCCGTAGGCGGTATACACATAGACCGTACTTCCCTTCTTCAGGGGGAGATCCTTTTCCCCGGGCCTGCGCAGAGCGGCACCCTCCGCGGTGATCAGCCCGGGGCAGTAGATTTCCTCCACCCCGTCCCTCCGCGGCTTCCCCTTGACATTCGGCAGCCGGAAGAAGAGCCGGTCCTCTCCTCCCGTCAGGGCGAGGATGCCGACCCGCTGCTTTTCCACATACCGGACGCCGTCCTTCGTCTCCAGGGCATAATAATCTCCCCAGGATTTCCCGACCCTGATCAGGGCGCCCCGCTCCAGCGTTCCCGCGGTTCGGGCCCCCAGCAGGGGATAGGTCAGCAGGGGAACCTTTTCCCCCGTGCAGACCGTTACCGCCCGGATGTCCTTCGGACGGAAGACCGCCTCCTTCACCCAGGCCTTCATGACGTAGCCTTCCGTGCCGTCCCGGGCGGTGACGTGCAGGAAGCCTTTGATCCGCCCGTTTACGGTCAGCAGCTCTCCCGCCGCCGCGGTATAGATGCGCTCCGCGTTATAATCCGGCAGGCTGCGGACCTCCGTCCGGTTCTCGGGATACACATCCCAGGGCTCCTCCGGCTCATATTCCGGAACGGGCAGGAAGGAAGCGGTTTTGACATATCCCGTGATGCCCTTTTCTCCGGTGTATTCCGCCCAGGTTTCGTCCACCTTCTTCAGGGTCACGACATGCAGCCCGTTAATCACGTCCACATATTCCAGCGTGGATTCCATGGAAGGGCGCACGAAGGCCTGATCCGGGAAATATCCGGTGATTTCCTCTCCCGGGGCTTCTCCCCGGGCTGCTCCGGCCGTCAGCCCGATCAGCAGCGCCAGCAGCAGTAAAATTTTCCGTTTTCGCATCATTCTCAGCGCTTCCTCCTGTCAGGATGATAGCTCAAAATTCAATCTTTGTAAAGGAAAAGCCTGAACCGAACCGGTACGCAGGAGAGCAGCCGGAGACGGCCTGACGGCCGGAATTAATTGACATCACATGGAAGGAAATGTAAAATGCCAGCAAACTCTGTCCTGAAGTATGCTGGCGGTCACGGCATTTGTTCAGGCGGCCGCCGCGGAAAGAGCGAATGTTCAGTGTTTCCCAGCCCCCGGGAGGGAAATGAGGAGGAGATATGTCTTTCAACTCAATTGATTTTCTGATCTTTCTCCCGGTTGTGGTTCTGGTCTGTTTCCTGATCCCGCAAAAGCTGCGCCACGTCTGGCTGCTTCTTGCAAGCTACTTCTTCTATATGTCCTGGAACGCGCAGTATGCGCTGCTGATCCTGGCCTCCACCCTCATTACGTACGGAAGCGGGATTATCCTGGAGAAAATCAAATGGTCAACCCGCAGCCCGGAAAGAAAAGAATTGCTGAAAAAAATAACGGCTGCGTGCTGCCTGATCGTTAATCTGGGGATTCTGTTCTTTTTCAAATACTACAACTTCACGGCGGAACTTCTCGGAAAGGCCCTGGCCAGGGTCAGCATCAGCGTCCGGATTCCTGCGGTCGACGTCCTTCTTCCGGTGGGCATCTCGTTTTATACGTTCCAGGCTCTGAGCTACACCCTCGACGTGTACAGGGACGAGATCAGCGCGGAAAGGAATTTCTTTCGGTACGCGCTATTTGTATCCTTCTTCCCTCAGCTGGTAGCTGGCCCGATCGAAAGATCCAAAAATCTGCTGAAGCAGTTATCTGAACCCTGCAGGTTCAGCTTCGAGAACGTCCGGGAAGGCCTCCTGCTGATGCTTTGGGGTTTTTTTCTGAAGATTGTGATTGCGGACCGGATTGCCGCTTTTGTCGATACGGTGTATCTCAATTACCGAATCCTCACGGGAGCCTATCTGATCGCTGCCACCGTTCTTTTCGCAGTCCAGATCTATTGCGATTTTGCCGGATACTCGGTTATCGCCATGGGAACTGCAAAAATCCTCGGAATTACCCTGATGGATAATTTCAACTCGCCCTATCTGGCGCTTTCTGTTTCCGATTTCTGGAGAAGATGGCATATCTCATTGACCTCCTGGTTTAAAGACTATCTGTACATTCCGCTGGGAGGAAGCAGGAAAGGCAGATTCCGCAAATGGATCAACCAGCTCATCGTATTCCTCGTCAGCGGACTGTGGCACGGCGCGGACTTATCCTATGTGATCTGGGGCGGCATCAACGGTTGCTGCCAGGTGGCCGGCGAGGCTTTAAAACCGCTGAGAGACAGGATAGTCAAGGCGCTCGGACTGCGCCGGGAGACCCTCGGCCACAGGCTGATGCAAATGGTTGGAACCTTCGCGCTTGTTGATTTTTCATGGATTTTCTTCAGGGCGGAAAACTACCGCCAGGCCTTTGAGATCATCAAAAGCATCTTTACTTCGGATAATTTCTGGGTTCTGTTTGACGGCTCGCTCTATACATGCGGTCTGGACCAGCCGAATTTCCAGCTCGCGCTGGGCTGCATACTGATCCTGATCGCCGCTGACGTCTGCAAAAGAAAGGGCATTGTAATCCGGAAGCTGATCGCGGAGCAGGATTGGTGGTTCCAGTGCCTCTTTATCGCTGGGGCCGTCAGCGCAATCCTGCTGTTCGGCAAGTGGGGACCTGCTTTCGACAAGGCAAGCTTTATCTACTTCCAGTTTTAAGAGGAGCCCTGCGATGAAAACAGTTGTTCAAAGGATTGCTGGTGTTGCGCTTACCTGCCTTCTCACCTGGCTTATGGTTTCGAAGCTGGGCTTTCTTGTCCGGCCCGTAAGTACGGACGAGGTCTATTCCCAGGTGGAAACGCTGCACAGCCTGCCCAGGGATTCGGTGGAAGTAATGATCTACGGATCCAGTCATGCTTTTCGTGGAATCAGCGCGATGGAGCTGTATGACAGATACGGAATCGGCGCGTACAATTATGGATGGCACTGGCTGAAAATCAATACGGTTCATCTTTTCCTGAAGGATTCCCTGGAGGTTCAGACACCGCGGCTGGTGCTCATCGAAGCAGGACTGGCCAATAATGTGGTGCAGGATACTGACATCACCGCGGAAATCTATTTCTCCCGATACCTCCACAACGGTGCTGCCCGGGCAGCCTTTCTGAAGCAATGCTTCGGCAATGACCCGGAAAGATACCTGTCCTTCTACATGCCTCTCTGCGCTTTCCATGACAACTGGAGTACGCTGGAGGAGCAAAGTTTCAGAAAACTGGAAAAAGGGACCTTTCTCCGTAAGAATATGGGATTTTTCGCTTCCGATGACGTGACGGAAATCCGGATCCCGGATTATCATACCTTCAGGCAGAGGGATTTCAGCGAGGCGGCTCGCGAAGAGCTGCTCGGAATCATTGAAACCTGCCATGAGAAAGGGATCCAGGTCATTTTCTTTACCGTTCCCTGGCAGGAAGACTACGAATACGGTGATGCCATGAAAACAATTGCCAAGGGAAACGGCTGCGATTATTTTGATTTTTTCGAATTGGCGGAAGAAACAGGACTGGACGGAAAAACGGACTTTTCCGATACGGGCCACCTGAATACCAGCGGTGCCGTGAAGGTTGCCGACTACCTCGGCCGGTACATCTCATGCCATTACGAATTGACAGACATGCGGACAATAGAGGACAATCTGTGGGAACAGGCCAAAGAAATGGAATAAATCATCAGGCCCATGAAATAAGATATTTTATTCCGTTATACAGAAAACAAAGCTTGATATTGAGAAAAAACGGCTACAATTAAGATTACATCGTATTTTTGGAAGTCATCCTCAATCGTATCGGATTCCTTCATTTCCGTTATTCCAGGGGTTTTCCTCGGTCCAGCCGTCTTCATCTTCCGCCTCCGGCTCGAAGAGCCGGCTGAGCCGCTCCGGGGAGAAGCGGGGATCGCCGGCCAGGGCGGACAGGTTGCTCCGGGGAACAACGGTATCCGTTCCCAGACAGTCATTGCAGCGGTATCCGCAGACCGTGCAGACACAGCCCAGCCGGTCGCTGTCCGCCTGCACCATCCAGATTTCCGGTCCGCAGACCTTGCAGCTGCATCGCATTGTGCCTCTCCGCCTTTCTTCGTTTCCTGGTATCTATTCAGTCGCTCCGCTCTCTGAGGTTATTCCACTCCGGGGGACGCCTCTCGGCTCCGCTCACTTACGCAGCGGTACTAAGCTCTGTCTGCGCCTTACGGCTTGGCAATCGCTAAGTACCGGCGAGAATCGAGGCCCCCGGAAGTGGAATAACTCAGCGCTCCGCTTTCAGGACTGAACTGTTATGTTTCCAACAGGATTGCTTTACGCCGTTTCCGACTCTTTTTTGTCCAGGGTGGACAGGAACCAGGCCGCGGCGAAGCCGAGGACCAGACAGACCGCGCAGGCGATCCAGGTGCCGGCGCCGGCCAGCGGGAAGCATTCCCGGTTCTGCAGAAGCAGCGCCACAGGGGAGCCGATCACCAAGCCGAAGATGGCGCAGAAGGTGATGGCCGCGTGCTTCTTAAACAGGAAGTTCATGAGCTTGGCGATGAACACGATGCCCACCAGCAGCCCGATGACGTAGGGAAGCAGGATCGCCAGGCTGGACCAGTCCCCGCCCCGCAGGGCGTTCATGGCATTGATGACGGAATTATAGTAGCCCAGAAGCATCAGAATCATGGAGCCGGAGATCCCCGGAATGACCATGGTGGCGGAAGCGATGGCGCCCAGCAGGATCATCAGCAGCGCCGTGCCGAGGGAAGGCGTGACCGTTTTTACCTCCGGCGGGTTCAGCAGGGGAAGCACCACCACCAGCGCCAGGAAAACCAGGAACAGGATCAGGCCGGGAATCCCGGCGCTGCGCAGATTGATCCGCTTGTAAATGGCGGGAAGCCCGCCGAGAATCAGGCCGATGAAGGCGAAATTGGTGGGAAGCCGGGTGCCCGGAATCGTGTCCGAATCCGTCCCCAGCAGGGTGCCGATCAGCGCGGCGAAAGCAAACAGGCCGATCAGGACCCCGATCAGAATCGGGAGAAGCTGACGAAAGTTCTTTTTGAAATCCCGGAAGAGCTGATTGACCGCGTAGATGATCCGGTCATAGATGCCCATGGACACCGCCATGGTTCCGCCGGATACGCCGGGAATAATATTGGAAACACCGATCACTGCACCGCGCACAATATCAAGAATCCACTGCAGCATAGATATAACCTCTTTCACGCAAACAGATGAATGCCGTTAATGACCAGCAGGCTTCCGACCCCCATGATGATGGCGGCCAGCATGACGCCCAGGAGAACCGCCAGGATGCTGGACTTGAAATCCATATCCAGAATGCTCGCAGCCAGGGTTCCCGTCCAGGCCCCGGTTCCGGGGAGGGGGATGCCGACGAACAGCATAAGGGCGACGAACAGGCCCTTGGAGCCGGCCTTTTCCTGAAGCTTGAGGCCCGCCTTATGGCCCTTTTCCAGGCACCAGGTGAAGAAGGGTCCGATGACCTTTTTATCCGCGCCCCACTCCAGCACCTTGCGGGCGAAGAAGAAGATCACCGGCACCGGCAGCATATTCCCCACCATGCAGACCAGATAGGCGGGCAGGGTGGGAATGCCGTTGGCCAGGGCATAGGGCAGGGCTCCTCTGAGCTCAATCAGGGGAACCATGGAAATCAGGAATGAAATCACATAATGTTTCAGCATAGAACCTCCATTGATCGCCTTGGGGCGGAATCACCGTTCCGCTTTTCGGCACGTCCGCGGACGTACAACTAAAATATTATAGCAAATTCACGAAGGGGAGGCAAGGGAGCGGCAGGATAATCCGGGAAAATCCGAACGATTATCTGAAAAACGGCATGAAACGAACGGAAATCACCGAATTCTTAATAAAAATGAGATAAATACGGGGTTGTAATATTCGGAAATTATGGGTATAATCAGCCTATTCCCGCGGGGATCGTTCGGCAGAACTGCAGGGCGGTCTCCGCAGGGAGCCAAACCTACGCGCGGAGGACCGGCATGGAGCAGCTTCGGAAGGCGATCGAGACCCAGGCAATCGGGATCGGGTCGGATATTGTGAAGGTGGATATGTTCCTGAATCACCGGATCGATACGGGGCTGCTTTTTGCTATGGGAAGAGCCTGGGCGGAGGAGTTCCGGGAGGAGAAGCCGGATCTGGTGCTGACGGTGGAAGCCAGCGGCATCGCCATGGCCGCGGCTGCGGCCCATGAGCTGGGGGACATTCCCGTGGTCTTCGCCAAGAAGAATCCCGCCGTGACCAATACGGGGGAGATGGTGGAGGCGCCGGTGTATTCCTTTACCCACAAGAAGCAGAACATGATCTGCGTGGACCGGAAGTATCTTCCGGAGGGCAGCCGGGTGCTGATCATTGACGATTTCCTGGCGGACGGGGAAGCCGTCCGGGGGATGATGTCCCTCTGCGATCAGCGGATGGCCAAGGTGGTCGGCGTAGGCATCGCCGTGGAAAAGGGATTCCAGCCCGGCGGAAAACAGCTGCGGGAGATGGGGATCCATCTGAAGAGCCTGGCCATTGTGGACGGGATTGAGGACGGGAAGATCCGCCTGCGGGAGGAGAATTAATCCGGTGACCAGGGCCTCCCCGCCGGAGGCCGTTGATCATAAAGAAAAAATGGAGGACATGAAAACATGAAGAAACTGTTGGCCGTGATTCTGACCCTGGCCATGGTGGCCGCGATGGCCATGACCGCCGGTGCCGAGAGCGTGGACTATTCCGGCGTGAAGCTGGGCGCGATCCTGCTGCATGACGAGAACTCCACCTACGACCTGAACTTCCTGAACGGCATTAAGGAAGCCGCCGCCAACCTGGGCCTGGATGACAGCCAGGTGATCGTCAAAACCGGCATTCCGGAATCCAATGAGTGCTACGAGGCCGCCATGGACCTGGTGGACGAGGGCTGCAACGTGATCTTCGCGGACAGCTTCGGCCATGAGGACTTCATGATCGCCGCCGCCAAGGAAAACGAGAATGTGGAATTCTGCCATGCCACCGGCACCAAGGCTCACACCGAAGGCCTGGCCAACTTCCACAACGCTTTTGCTTCCATCTACGAAGGCCGCTATCTGGCTGGCGTGGCCGCCGGCCTGAAGCTGAAGGAGCTGCAGGACGCGGGCAGCCTGAAGGGCGATCATCCCGTGATCGGCTATGTGGGCGCCTTCACCTACGCGGAAGTGATTTCCGGCTACACCAGCTTCTATCTGGGCGCCAAGTCCATCGTGCCGGACGTGACCATGAACGTGCAGTTCACCGGCTCCTGGTATGACGAGACCGAAGAGAAGAACGCCGCCCAGGCTCTGATCGCCGACGCGGACCTGATCAGCCAGCACGCGGACTCCATGGGTGCTCCCTCCGCCTGCGAGGATGCCGGCATCCCCAACGTGAGCTACAACGGCTCCACCGTGGAGAGCTGCCCCAACACCTTCATCGTGGCCAGCCGCATCAACTGGGCTCCCTACTTCGAGTACATCCTGACCCAGAAGGCCAAGGGCGAAGCCATTGACACCGACTGGACCGGCACCATCGCCACCGGCAGCGTGCTGCTGACCGACGTGAACGAGAAGGCCGCTGCCGCCGGCACCGTGGAGAAGCTGGCGGAAGTGAAGGCTGCCCTGGAAGACGGCTCCCTGAAGGTGTTCGACACCGCGACCGAAGGCTTCATCACCGTGGGCGGCGAAGCGCTGGCCAGCTATACCGCGGATGTGGATACCGACGAAGCCTTCACCCCGGATACCGAGGTTGTGGCGGACGGCTTCTTCCATGAGTCCGAATATCGTTCCGCTCCCTACTTCGACGTGCAGATCGATGGCATCACCCTGGTGAACACCGCCTTCTGATTAGACACAATCTGATTTGGACTGCCACTTCGGGTTTCCGGGGTGGCAGTCCGTTGCTTTTTATCCTGGAGGAGGAGAATTTGGAAAAGAAGCTGGCGCTGCAGATGCGGGGGATCACCAAGCGGTTCGGGTCCGTCCTGGCGAACAACCATGTGGATCTGGACGTGTACGAAGGGGAGATCCTGGCGATCCTGGGAGAGAACGGATGCGGCAAAACCACCCTGATGAACATGATCGCGGGCATTTATTATCCGGATGAGGGGCATATCTATATGGAGGGCCGGGAGGTGGTCATCCGCTCCCCGAAGGATGCCTTTGATCATCGGATCGGCATGATCCATCAGCATTTCAAGCTGGTGGACCTTTTTACCGCGGCCCAGAACATCATTCTGGGCATGGAGGATCAGGGACGGTACAACCTGAAGGACGTGAACGCCCGGGTCCGGGAGATCGCGGAGAAATACGGCTTTCGGCTGGATCCGGAGAAAAAGGTTTACGACATGTCCGTCTCCGAGAAGCAGACGGTGGAGATCATCAAGGTGCTGTACCGGGGAGCGGACGTGCTGATTCTGGACGAGCCTACCGCGGTGCTGACGCCCCAGGAGATCGACCGGCTGTTTGCCGTGCTGCGGAAGATGAAGGAGGACGGGAAGTCCATCATCATCATTACCCATAAGCTGAACGAGGTGCTGGAGGTCAGCGACCGGGTGGCCATTCTCCGGCGGGGCGAGCACATCGCCACGGTGAATACGGCGGACACCAATGAGGCGGAGCTGACGGAGATGATGATGGGCCAGAAGATCGACCTGAATATCCGCCGCTCCGATCCGGTCAATGTGCAGCCCCGGCTGATCATCAACGGGCTGAACCTGTATGACAGCGAGCGGGTGCATGTGCTGAAGGATGTGAGCTTCACCGCCTACGCGGGGGAGATCCTGGGCATCGCGGGGATCGCCGGCAGCGGACAGAGGGAGCTGCTGGAGGCCATCGCCGGGCTCCAGCCCCTGGAGAGCGGGGAGATCACCTTCCGGAACCCGAAAAAGGACAAGCCGGTCACCTTCTTTCACAAGAGCCTGCGCCGGGTGGAGGAGCTGGACCGGGAACACGCCTTCCATGACCCCCAGGGGAAGGAAATCTCCTTCAAGGGGATGAGCCGGAAGGACATCCGCAAATGGGTGGACAGCGGGGAGGTGCTGTTCAAGGAGGACGAGATTATCGACCTTCGGAACAAGAATCCCCTGGAGATCCGGGAGCTGGGCATCCGGCTGTCCTTCGTGCCGGAGGACCGGCTGGGCATGGGCCTGGTAGGCAACATGGACATCACCGATAACATGATGCTCCGCTCCTACCGGAAGGGCCCCGGGGGCTTGCTGGACCGGAAGAAGCCCCGGGCGCTGGCGGAGGAAATCATCCAGAGCCTGCAGGTGTCCACCCCCGGAACGGCGACCCCGGTGCGGCGGCTGTCCGGCGGCAATGTGCAGAAGGTGCTGGTGGGGCGGGAGATCGCCTTTGCCCCGAAGGTGCTGATGGCCGCCTATCCCGTGCGCGGGCTGGATATCAACTCCAGCTATACGATCTACCACCTGCTGACCCGGCAGAAGGAGAACGGCGTGGCCGTCATTTTCGTCGGCGAGGATCTGGACGTGCTGCTGGCCCTGAGCGACCGGATTCTGGTGATGAACGGAGGACGGGTGACAGGCCTGGTGGACGCCAGGAGCGCCACCAAGGAGGAGATCGGTCTGATGATGACCCGGACGGAAAGCAGGGAAGGAGGGGAGGCCCATGAGTGAGAACCGGGAAAAGAAGGTTCGGGAGCCGCTGGTTCATCTGACCCGGCGGAGCATCATGAGCCCCGCCAAAGCCTGGGGAATCCGGGTGATGGCCGTCCTGCTGGGCCTCCTGGTCTGCGGGATCGTGGCTTTCCTGCTGGTGGACAAGCTTCGGCAGAATCCGGGGAGGATCGGCGAGTTCTATTACACCTTTATCAAGGGAAGCTTTTCCACCCCCCGGAAGGCCTGGAAATTCTTCAAGGATCTGGCGATCCTGCTGTGCATCGCCCTGGCGCTGACGCCGGCCTTCCGGATGCGGTTCTGGAATACCGGGGCGGAGGGGCAGACCCTGATGGGCATCTGGGGCGCCATCGCGGTGGCCTTCTACTGGGGCGGAAAGATTCCCGAGGGGCTGCTGCTGGTGCTGATGTTTGCCGCCTCCCTGCTGTGCGGGGCGGCCTGGGGGCTGATTCCCGCCCTGTTCAAGGCCAAATGGAATACCAACGAGACCCTGTTTACCCTGATGATGAATTATGTGGCCAGCTATGTGGTGGCCTACTTCCTGGTGGTCTGGGTGCCCAGCGGCTCCTCCAACCTGGGCAAGCTGAAATACGGCAAGCTGCCCTCCCTGGGGCATGATTATCTGCTCATCATCCTGGTGACGCTGCTGCTGACCATCGGGCTGCATATCTATCTGAACTATTCCAAGCACGGATATGAGCTCAACGTGGTGGGGGAGAGCATCCGGACCGCGAAGTATGTGGGCATCGGCGTGGGCAAGGTGATTATCCGCACCATGATTCTCTCCGGCGCCCTGTGCGGACTGGCGGGATACCTGATCGCCGCGGGGCTGGATCAGACCATTACCACGGAGAGCGTGGGAGGACAGGGCTTTACCGCCATCATGGTCTGCTGGCTGGCCAAATTCCATCCCCTGGGCATGATTCTGACCGCCGGGCTGGTGACCCTGCTGGATCACGGGGCGGCCCAGATCAGCCAGGATTTCAGCGTCGCGTCGGACTTCCCGGACGTGGTGGTGGGCATCATCCTGTTCTTCGTGATCGGCAGCGAATTCTTCATTAATTATCAGCTGCATTTTCGGGGGCATGAGAAGGAGGGCAGCGTGAAATGAACATCTGGCTTGATTTCTTTATTGACTCCCTGGCCTTCGGAGCGACCTTCATTTACGGTTCCACCGGAGAGATTCTGACGGAGAAGGCGGGCCACCTGAATCTGGGTATTCCCGGCATCATGTGCATGGGCGGCGCGGGCGGATGCCTGGTGCTGAACCTGATCGGAAAAAGCGGCATGCCCGGATTTCTGATCGTACTGCTGGGCACCCTGGGTTCCCTGGCGGCGGGCATGTTGATGGGCCTGATCTATTCCTTCCTGACGGTGACCCTGCGGGCGAACCAGAACGTGACGGGCCTGGCCCTCACCACCTTCGGCGCCGGGCTGATGAAGGTGCTGATGAAGCTGACGGATCCGGTGGTCTATCTGGTGGGCCCCAAGCAGCTTTTCCGCTTCCCCTTCGCAGGACGGACGGACAGCCTGCAGCGCCTGGGCGTGCTTTTCTTCCTGGCGGTTGCGGTGGCCATCGCGGCCAGCTGGGTGCTGTTCCGGACCCGGGCCGGGCTGAACCTGCGGGCGGTGGGCGAGAGCCCGGCCACGGCGGACGCGGTAGGGATCAACGTGACCCGGTATAAGTATGCGGCCACCATGATCGGCAGCGGAATCGCCGGCCTGGGCGGCTTCTACTACATCATCGACTACATGGCCAGCCAGGAGGCGTACCTGAGCATCGAGGCCTTCGGATGGCTTTCCATCGCGCTGGTGATCTTTGCCCTGTGGCGGCCCCATCTGACCATTCTGGGGTCCACCGTCTTCGGCCTGCTTTTCTCCTGCTCCAGCTATATCGCCAATATCCCGGGGGTGCAGATCACCATGGCGGCTAAGCCGATCCTGAAAATGCTGCCCTACCTGGTGACCGTTCTGGTGCTGATCGTGACCAGCATCCGGAATAAACGGGAGAATCAGCCTCCGGCCAGCCTGGGCCAGAGCTATTTCCGCGAAGAGAGATAGGCGGAGGCGGGAGGATATCAGCCTTCCCCCTCCAGACCCGCCCGAAGGAAGCGAAGGGCTTCCGGCGGGAGTTTACGGGGCATGTATTGCGTTTTCAGGAAGCCGGGGGTATAATCTTCCCCGGCTTCCCGCTTTTTTCCGGGGAGAGAAAGGAACGGATGACCATGAAAGTAAAGATTACAGCGGATTCCACCTGTGACCTGAGCCCGGAGCTGATCCGGAAATACAACATTACGATCATCCCCCTGAGCGTCATCATTGACGGAAACAACTATAAGGACGGGGTGGACGTGAACCCGGAGGCCATCTTCCGGGCGGTGGACCACGGTAAAAAGGTCCAGACGGCGGCGGTCAACCAGTTCGAGTATAAGGAGCTTTTCTCCGGGATACTGAAGGAGTACGACGCGGTGGTGCATTTCTGCATCAGCAAGGAGATGAGCTCCTGCTATTCCGACGCCTGCGAGGTGGCGGAGCGGCTGGGAAACGTCTACGTGGTGGACAGCCGGAACCTGAGCACGGGGATCGGCCTGCTGGTGCTGGAGGCCTGCGAGCTGGCGGCCATGGGAAAGAGCGCCCAGGAGATTTTCGACCTCGTCCAGTCCCGGACGGACAAGGTGGTCGCCACCTTCGTGGTGCAGGACATCGGATACCTGTACCGGGGCGGAAGGTGCAGCGGGCTGGAGGCCCTGGGGGCCAAGATGCTGCGCATCCGGCCGGAAATCGTGGTGGAGAACGGAAAAATGCATCCCGGAAGCAAATACCGGGGCAGCTATGAGCACTACCTGAAGCACTACATCAAGGACGTGCTGAAGGAGACGGAGGATATCGACTATAAGCGGGTGTTCGTGACCCATTCCCCCTGCGAGGAGGGGATGGCGGACTTCGCGATCTCTTGCGTGAAGGAATACGGCCATTTCCGGGAGATTCTGGAGACCACCGCCGGGGGCACCATCTGCGTCCACTGCGGCCCGAATACCCTGGGCATCCTGTTTATGAAGAAGTAAAGGAAAGAGCGGCATGCGTAATCCGAAGACCGTGGCGGGCCTCATCGCCCTGGGGGTGATGCTGCTTGCGCTGGGAATTCTGATCGGCCAGATGATTCCCACCATCGGGCAGGTGCGCCTGGAGATGAGCCTGACGCCTACACCGGAGCCGGCCTGGCCGGCCTCCGTGATGGCGGAGACGCCGGATCCCTCCCGGCCCACCGCGGAGCCGGTGCTCCGGTCCGGGATGACGGGGCAGAGCGTGAAGGACCTGCAGAGCCGCCTCTATGCCCTGGGGTATTACACCGCGGAGATCGACGGACAGTTCGGACCCGGGACGAAGGAGGCGGTGATGGCCTTCCAGCGCCGGAACGGGCTGGGGGCGGACGGCATTGTGGGCGCCGAAACCAAGGCGGTGCTCTTTTCCCCGGAGGCGAAGCCCTGGGCGGCGGAAGAAAACGCATCCGAATGATCAGGTGGATTTTTCACCCGATTTTCACATAATCTACCAGGGGTTTTAACCTTCTTCGGGTACAATACAGTCACAACGAAGGAGGAAGCAGAACCCTCATTCTTTACATAGATCCCTGTCCCGCTCTGATCGGATGAAAAAAGTTCCGCTCCGGAGCGGGACAGACGATTTTTGGAAACAGACAGGCAAACGCCGAATAAATGGCTCAGGGGCTGAAATCCGCCTGAGCGAGGGCTTGGCATCCATCGCCTGAGCGAAGACGGTTTCAGCCCGAATGGAGTAAATCAGCGTTTCCCTGAGGACGGCGGAGACGCTGATTTTCCGTTGCAAAAGCCCGGGAAATTATGCTAAGATACGGGCAGAAAAAACAGGGGGTCATCCTTTGTGGAAGAAAGTTATGTCCGCTGCCTGATGGTGGAAAGCGGGGAGGAAAAGGTCGTGCTCCAGCTGCTGCGGGCCGCGGGGCTGGGCCGGGGAATCTATCCCCAGCGGATACGGGTAAGAAAGATCCAGGGAAAGTGGCGGCAGGATACCATCCGGCTGCTTCCGGGTTATGTTTTTGTATTCGCCGGGGAGGAGATTCCCATCTGGCGGTATCAGCGGCTGGAGAGGGTGCTGAAGGTGCTCCGCTACGACCGGGAGCCGGACGGATATCTCCGGGGGCAGGATCTGGAATTCGCAAGGACTGTTCAGGAGCTGGACGGGAAGCTGGATATCCTGAACGCGGTGGATGAGGACGGTTTCATCCGGGTGACGGACTTCCTGCTGGAAAAGCTGAAGGGAGAAGTCCTTTCCGTCAGCCGCCGGAAGCGGGAAGTGAAGATGAAGGTCAACCTGGTGGGACAGACGAAGATTATCACCATGAATTACCGGCTGGTGGACGGGAACGGCGTTCCCCTCTCCCCGACGGAGGATATGCTGGAGGACGAGACGGACGAATGGCTGACC
This sequence comes from Clostridia bacterium, assembly GCA_017412715.1. Lineage (GTDB taxonomy): Bacteria > Bacillota > Clostridia > Christensenellales > Aristaeellaceae > Aristaeella. The sequence goes on along the minus strand of JAFPWU010000027.1, from coordinate 11,907 downwards.
GCCTGGACGCCGGATTTCTCCGAGGAGCTGCTGGACCGGATTGATCAGGAACAGGAGCCGGGAGCAGGCGGAGAGGCGCCGGAGAGCATCGCTCCGGCGGGATATTACGACGGGCCGGAGGAAGAGGGGCCGGCGGAAAAACGGAGAAAGAAAACGGAGAAGCTGACTCCCGGGGCCGAGGACGGCGGAACGGAAGACAGGAAGGACCAAGGGGAAGAGGGGGAAGAAGACCAATGAGAGTATTGCTGGAGAATCTGACGAAGCGGTTTGCCTCCCGGTCGGAGAAGGGGAAGGAGATTACGGCGGTCAACAACTTCAACTTCGAAATACCGGACGGCCAGCTGGTGGGCCTGCTGGGGCCCAGCGGCTGCGGCAAGAGCACGACGCTGAACCTGATCAGCGGCCTGGAAGCGCCCACGGAGGGAAAAATTATCTTTGGGGACCGGGACGTGACGAACCTGCCGCCGGAGGACCGGGGGGTGGGCCTGGTGTTCCAGAACTATGCCCTGTATCCCCATCTGACGGTGGAGGAGAACATCATCTTCCCCCTGCAGAACCTGAAGGGGAAGAAGAAGATGACGAAGGAAGCCATGCATGCCAAGGCCATGGAGGCGGCCGGTCTGGTCCAGATCGAGCGGCTCATGGGGCGGAAGCCCCGGCAGCTCTCCGGCGGGCAGCAGCAGCGGGTGGCCATCGCCCGTGCCCTGGTGAAGATCCCGGATGTGCTGCTGCTGGATGAGCCCCTGAGCAATCTGGACGCCCGGCTGCGGCTGCAGACCCGGGAGGAACTGCGCCGGATCCAGCGGGAGACGGGGGTGACCACCATCTTCGTGACCCATGACCAGGAGGAGGCCATGAGCATCTCTGACCTGATCATCGTCATGAAGGAGGGCGTGGTGCATCAGATCGGGAGACCCCAGGAGGTCTATGATTACCCGGTCAATCTGTTTGTGGCCCAATTCCTGGGAACCCCGGCCATCAACGTGCTGGAAGGGGAAATCCGGGGCGGGAAGCTGTACATCGGCGCCGAGGCGGTGCTGGATATGCCGGGCAAGCCGGATGGACAGGTCTGGGTGGGCATCCGGCCGGAGGGCTTCATCCTGGATTCGGACGGCCCCTTCACCTGCCGGATGGACCGGGTGGAGGTGATGGGCCGGGACGTGAGCGTGGTCTGCACCCATGAGAAGATGACCGGGCGGAACCTGAGGGCCATCATTCCGTCGGAAAACATCGCGGACGCGGGAAAAAAGGACGTGAAATTCCGCCTGAAGCCCTTCAAGGTGCACGTCTTTGACCGGGAGAGCGAGGCGCGGCTATGAAAAAGGAGAACAACTGGAAGGCCTGGCTTTATCTGATGCCGGCCATCATATTCCTGGCGGTCTTCATGGTCTATCCCCTGATCGACGTGTGCATCTATGCCCTGGAGGAGAATTACAGCTTTGCCCAGGGAGAGGCCACGGGCATCGGACTGGCCAACTTCCGTCACGTGCTGACGGATCCCTATTTTGTGCAGGCGGTGAAGAACACCTTCCTCATCGTGGTGATCACCGTGCCGGTCAGCACCGGGGTTTCCCTGCTGATTTCCCTGGGGCTCAGCTCCATCAAAAGGCTGCAGAACGCCTTTCAGACCATCTATTTCCTGCCCTATGTAACCAATACCCTGGCGGTGGGGCTGGTCTTCATGATCCTGTTCCGGCGGACGGATTATACCGAGGGCCTGGTGAACCTGCTGCTGGCCAGGGTGGGCCTGGGGGGCGTGGATTTCATCGAGGGGCCCTACTGGGCGAAGATGTTCGTCATGTGCTTCTATACGGTCTGGGTGGTCATGCCCTTCAAGATCCTGATCATGACCAGCGCCCTGGCCAGCGTGAATCCGGACTACTATAAGGCGGCCCGGGTGGACGGGGCTTCCTCCTTCCGCATCTTCCGGAAGATTACCCTGCCCATGATCTCCTCCACGGTGTTTTACCTGATCATCACCGGCTTCATCGGCGCCTTCAAGGCCTACAGCGATGAGGTGGCGCTCTTCGGCACCAATCTGAACCAGGCGGGGATGAATACCATCGTGGGCTATGTGTATGACATGCTCTACGGCTCCAGCGGCGGCTACCCCTCCTACGCGGCGGCGGCGGCCCTGATCCTGTTTGCCATCGTCTTTACGATTACCTATATCAATCTGACCGTCAGCCGGAAGACGGTTCAGTACGTGTAAGGGGGGCGGCGCAATGGAGAAAAAGAACAGCCGCCTGGGCATGGCCCTGATCTACCTGTTCCTGGTGATCTGGGCCATCGTGGTGCTCTTCCCCTTCTACTGGATGATTCTGACCAGCGTGAAGAGCTTCGCGGCCTATAACAGCGAGTATATTCCCCGGTTCTGGACCCCGAACCCCACCCTGGAGAATTATGCCTCCGCCTTTACTACGGTGCCTCTGGGACGGTATTTCCTCAACACCCTGATCTTCACCGTGGCCACCACGGGGCTGATGATGCTGGTCATCGTGCCGGCGGCCTTCGCCTTCGCCCGGCTGGAGTTCAAGGGGAAGAACGCGGTCTTCGCCTTCTTCCTGAGCCTGATGATGATTCCTACGGAGCTGGTCATCATCACCAATTATGTCACCATCGTGAACTGGAACATGCGGAATACCTACTGGGGGCTGATTCTGCCCTCGGTGACCAGCATCTTCTATATCTACCTGCTGAAGGAGAACTTCGAGGCCATTCCCGATGAGCTGTACAAGGCGGCGAAGGTGGACGGCACCAGCGACCTGAAGTATCTGCTGCGGGTGATGATTCCCATCGCCCAGCCCACCATCGTTACCATCATGATCCTGAAGGTGATCGAGTGCTGGAACAGCTATGTATGGCCCCGGCTGATCACCTACGATCAGAACTATTTCCTGGTGTCCAACGGCATCCAGCAGATCCGGGAGAGCGGCTTCGGCCGGGAGAACACCCCCGCCATGATGGCGGCCGTGGTGGTGATCAGCGTGCCGCTGATCGTGCTGTTCCTGATCTTCCGGAAGAAGATTATGGCCGGGGTATCGAGAGGAGGGACCAAGGGATGAGAAAAAAGGCGGCGCTCGTCTGCGCCCTGCTGATGTGCCTGACGGTCCTGACGGCCTGCCACCATCAGGTGGACCGGGCCAGCTTTACGATTCCGGAGAGCTTTGATGAAAGCACTCCGGTGGAGATTGTCTTCTGGGCGAAGAACGACACGAACCAGACCCAGACGGATATCTACAAGCAGGCCATGGCCGACTTTGAGGCGCTGTATCCCAACGTGAAGGTGACCATGCGCCTGTATACGGACTACAACCAGATTTACCGGGACGTGCTGACCAATATCTCCACGGACACCACGCCCAATGTCTGCATTACCTATCCGGACCATATCGCCACCTATCTGACGGGCAACAATGTGGTGGTTCCCCTGGACGACCTGATGGAGGATCCCCTGTACGGGCTGGGAGGCAGTGAGCTGCGGTTCGACGGCCCCTCCCGGGAGGAGATCGTGCCGGAATTTCTGGCGGAGGGAATCATCGGCGGGCAGCAGTATGCCCTGCCCTACATGCGCTCCACGGAGGCGGTGTATCTCAATCAGGATTTCGTGGAAGCGCTGGGATACGAGGTGCCGGAGATCCTGACCTGGGATTTCGTCTGGGAGGTGTCGGAGAAGGCCATGGCGAAGGATGAGGAGGGGAACTTCCTGCTGAACGGGCAGAAGACCCTGATTCCCTTCATCTATAAAAGCACGGACAATATGATGATCTCCATGCTGCGGCAGCTGGACGCCGGATATTCTACCGAGGCGGGGGAGGTGCTGATCTTTAATGACACCACCACCGCCCTGCTGGAGGAGGTCTATGCCCACGCCAGGAGCCGGGCCTTTTCCACCTTCGGCATCAGCAGCTATCCCGGCAATTTCCTGAACGCGGGGCAGTGCGTCTTTGCCATTGACTCCACGGCGGGAGCCACCTGGATGGGTTCCGACGCTCCCCTGCTGGACATCCACAAGGAGCAGGTGGTGCCCTTTACCACCGCCGTCCGGATGATTCCCCAGTTTGATCCGGAAAACCCGAAGATGATCAGCCAGGGCCCCAGCGTCTGCATCTTCTCCAAGGACGATACCCAGCAGGTGCTGGCCAGCTGGCTGTTCGTCCAGTATCTGCTGACCAATGAAGTCCAGATCGCCTACAGCGGCACGGAGGGATATCTGCCCGTGACCCTGAAGGCCCAGGAAAGCCAGGAATACCGGGACTATCTGGCCCGGAAGGGGGAGGACAACCGGGAGCATTACGCGGTCAAGATCGAGGCCAGCGAATTGCTGATGCGGAATATGAGCAATACCTTCACCACCCCGGTTTTCAACGGAAGCGCCGATCTGAGGCAGGCGGCGGGCCAGCTGATTGAGGAGTCGGCCAAGGCCGCCCGGCGGAAGAAGGAAATGAACAGGGAGTTCATTGAGACGCTCTACAGCGATATGACCAGCCTGTACCACCTGGACCAGATCCAGGTGACCCGGGAGGAGGGGGAGACGGCGGAGGACGCGGGAAGGACGGAGAGCGATACCCCCCTTCCTACGGAGTCCCGGGTGCTGCTGGGGGCCATCGCGGCCATCTGGATCGTGATCGGCATCGGCAGGCTGACGGCCGCGGCCAGAAAGAGCAGGGAGAAAAACTGAAAGATTGGAAAAAACGTTGAAAAAGTAATCGGTATGAGGTAAAATAGGCAACGATTTCCGAACGGAAATCGGAAAAGAACCTGGAACATTCGAAAGGAGAAGGGACGAATATGAAAAAGGCATTAACCCCCATTCTGGCAGTCATCGCGGTGATCGCGATCATCTTCTGCTTCGTGACCAACGGACAGAAGGGCACGCTGAATACTCAGCTGACGGATCTGCAGGCGAAGCTGGACGAAGCGACCAAGTCCGCTGAGACGGCCGCCGCCACCGCCGCTGAAGAAGCCCAGGCGAAGCTGGACGAAGCGAACAAGGCCGCCGAGGAAGCCGCTGCCAAGGCCTCGGAAGAAGCCCAGGCGAAGCTGGACGAAGTGACCAAGGCTGCCGAGGATGCCGCCGCCGCGGCTCAGGCGAAGCTGGATGAAGTGACCAAGGCCGCCGAGGATGCCGCCGCGGAAGCGCAGGCGAAGATTTCCGAGCTGGAGACCAAGGTTGCGGATCTGGAAAAGCAGATCGCGGATGGCGCTGAGGGCGCCAAGGAAGAAGCCACCGAAGCGGTGGAAGAAGCCGCTGCCGCGGTGACCGAGACCGCCGCTGCCGCCACCGAGACCGCTGAGGCCGCTGTGGAAGAAGCTGCCGAGACCGCTGAAGCCGCTGTGGAAGAAGCTGCTGAGACCGCTGAAGCCGCTGTGGAAGAAGCTGCTGAGACCGCTGAAGCCGCTGTGGAAGAAGCTGCCGAGACCGCTGAAGCTGCTGCGGAAGAAGTCGCTGTGATGAGCCATGCGGATTATATTGCTGCCGAGAACGACGCCGAAGTCGTGATCGAGAGCTATGTGCAGGATCATCAGTCCTGGTGGGACAACAAGGTGACCGTGTACCTGCAGAGCGAAGACGGCGCCTATTTCGCCTATGAGATGGCCTGCTCCGAGGAGGACGCGGCGAAGCTGGTTCCCGGCACGAAGATCCGGGTCAAGGGCTACAAGGGAGAATGGGCCGGTGAAGTGGAGATCATGGACGGCACCTTCGAGTTCGTCGAAGCAGAGCCCTGGATCGCGGAAGCTGCCGATGTGACCGGGATCCTGGCGGACGAAAGCCTGGCGGATCACATGAACGAGTTCGTGGCCGTGAAGGGCGCCACCATCGTGGCCCAGGAAGACGGCGCGGCCTTCGCCTACAAGAACACGGAAGAGAAGACGGATGACCTGTATTTCGCGGTGGACGTGAACGGCGCTGTTTATAACTTCTGCGTGGAGTTCTATCTGCGGGGCCAGGACACCGATGTGTACAAGGCTGTGGAAGCCCTGAACGTGGGTGATAAGGTGGATATCGAAGGCTTCCTGTACTGGTACAATGGAGCCAACCTGCAGGCCACCAGCCTGACTGTCGTCCAGTAATTTCAAAACGCTGAAGGCCGGAAGGGCCGGATCAGCGTTTCTTAAAGGGTTCATATGCGGGAGCTTCGGCTCCCGCTTTTGCTTTTTGGCAGTTTTTTATGGAAAAAAGCGGGAGATAATGGTATACTGAACTATATGCGTTTCTGATGATTGAACGAATGAGCTGCCGGGACGGCGGGCGCGGGGATTATCCCGGGCCGCGGCAGGCATAAAAATGAAAGGAATTCGGGGAGGACCGTTTCTGTGTATAGGAAGAGGTTTGTGGTGGCGTTGATGATTCTCGCCCTGGTGACCGCGACCGGGTGGGCCGGGGCGGAGGATTACGCGCTGCGGCTGGAGCTGACGGGAAAGGTGTACGCGCCTGACGGAACATGGCAGGAAAAATCCGCCTCGGGGACCTTTGACGCCTACCTGGGGGAGGAGCTGATCGGAAAGATCGTGTCGAATTCCTTCGGCAGTACGAAGCTCGCCTTTCGAAGCGGAGGCACGCTGCGGCTGATTCCCCGGCAGGATACCCTCTCCCCGGGCTTCCGGGCGGAGAAGGAGTATGTCTTTTCCCTCTCCCCGGAGGATACGACGGTCCGGATTCTGCTGGAATCCGACAGCGGGTTCTTCCGGGTGCATGCCCAGGGAAATCATGAGTACCAGGTGACCGAGGCGGACGCGGAGGACAGCGGCGGCTTTTCCTTTCAGGAAGGGATCACGTCCCTGACCTTCCGGACGGACGCGGAGGGTTCCTATCTGCTGGAGAAGCCGATTCCTGCCGGAGAATATACGATAACCGATCCGGACAACCGGGAGATTTCCTTTTCCTTCCGAATTGTGCCCTTCGATCCCGCGCTGGGGAATATGACCATCATTGATACCCGGGAGGGGGCGGAGGAGCCGGTGATCGTTCCGACGGCCACACCGACGGCAACTCCCGTGCCAACGCCGACGCCCACAGCTGTACCTACAGCCACACCTACGCCAACTCCGACGCCCACGCCGACGGCGACTCCGACAGCGACACCGACTGCAACGCCAACGGCGACTCCGACAGCGACACCGACAGCAACGCCAACGGCCACACCGACAGCAACGCCAACGGCCACACCGACAGCGACGCCTACGGCCACTCCGACAGCAACTCCGACGGCGACGCCGACAGCGACGCCTACGGCCACGCCAACGGCAACTCCGACGGCGACGCCGACGGCGACTCCGACAGCGACACCTACGGCCACGCCGACAGCGACGCCTACGGCCACACCCACAGCCACGCCGACAGCGACACCCACAGCGACGCCCACAGCAACGCCGACAGCGACGCCCACAGCAACGCCGACGGCCACGCCCACGGCGACTCCGACAGCAACGCCGACAGCAACGCCTACGGCGACGCCCACAGCAACGCCGACAGCGACGCCGACGGCGACACCCACAGCGACACCTACGGCCACGCCGACGGCGACGCCGACGCCTGCGCCCACAACGACCCCGGCGCCGAACCCGACCCCTGAGATTTCCTCCACGCCGACGCCCGACCCAACTCCGGAAATCGGCCCTGATGGCAAACCGGTTCCCACGCCCGTTCCGGCCGAGCCGGAGACGACGGAGCTGCCGGATCTGAAATCGGTTTATGAATTCGGGAACGGAACCGTGAATGTCAATGTGTTCCAGGACATGAACCATAACAGCAACCAGGGGGACGATGATAAGGGCCTGAGCGGCGCGCTGATTGAGCTGGCCAGATACGATGAGGAGGGCCTGGACGGCAGGATAGTGGCCTCCGGAATTACCGGGGAGGACGGATTCCTCACCTTCAGCCGGCTTCCGGCGGGAAATTACCGGGTGCGCTGCTATCTGCCCAAAGGATACGGATACAGCGAAAAATCGAGGAAGACCAACACCCTGAAGGACAATATCATGGAGCGGTACAGCGCGCCCCAGCAGGAGGGCCCCCTGTTCCTCCTGGAGGAAGAGGCGGTCTGGGATGTGGGAATCGGCGCGACGCAGTCCGCCCAGTTTTCCGGACGGGCCTGGATCGACGAGAACGGGAACGGCCTGATGGAGGAGGGGGAGAAGCCCCTGACCGGGCTTACCGTCGAAATGGCGGGCATCCGAAACGGGCTGATTTACAGGACGAAGACGGACGAAAGCGGAAACTATACCTTCACCCAGCTGCGGCAGGGAAGCTACCGGCTGCAGGTTTCCGTCCCCGAGCCCTATGTGCTGACCCGCTATGTGCGCAAAGCGCAGTATCAGGACATGAACGCGAAAGAGGGCCGGACGGCCATCAGCGCGGAATACGTGCTGAGCGGCGCGACGCAGGCCATGAGCGGCCAGAATATCGGCGTCTATGAGCCCGCCCGGGTGCAGGGCTTCTGCTTCCTGGACCGGAACGGCGACGGACGGCCCGGGGAGGGGGAGAAGGGTATCCGGGACGTGGAGATCAGACTGTGGAACCTGGAGGAGGACCGCATGGCGGCAGAGACGGTTTCCGGCGCTGACGGCACCTACCTCATTTCGGGACTTCGGCCGGGGAGCTATCGGGTGGAGGCCCGGCTTCCCGACGTCAAGTATGCCTATACCGCCGTGAGCGGGGCGGAGGATGGAAACCGGTTCGAGCAGGGCTCGGGCCGGAGGAGCACCCTGCCCGAGCTGCAGCTTTCCATGGGAGGGGACGAACGGATCAACGCCGGCATGGTTCCCGCGGGAAACTGAAACCCGGGAAAGGCAGAATCAATGCCGCAGGACTGAAATCCGCCTGAGCGAAGGCGGCTTCAGCCCCGGATTCAAAACAGACAGGAGGCAGAAGAAGGATGAGCCAGTATCATCAGGATACCCTTTGCGTGCAGGGGGGATATACCCCGGCCAACGGAGAGCCCCGCCAGATTCCCATCATCCAGTCCACCACCTTTAAATATGAAACCGGGGAGGACATGGGAAAGCTGTTTGACCTGGAGGCTTCCGGCTACTTCTATACCAGGCTGCAGAACCCGACCAACGACATGGTGGCGGCCAAAATAGCCGCGCTGGAGGGAGGCACGGCGGCCATGCTGACCTCCTCCGGGCAGGCAGCCAATTTCTTCGCCCTGTTCAATCTCTGCGGATGCGGGGACCATATTGTGGCTTCCTCCAGCATCTATGGCGGAACCTTTAATCTGATCAGCGTGACCATGGCCCGCATGGGCATCGAGACCACCTTCGTGTCCCCGGACTGCACGGAGGCGGAGCTGAACGCCGCCTTCCGGGAGAATACCAAATGCGTCTTCGGGGAAACCATCGCCAATCCGGCCCTGACGGTGCTGGATCTGGAGATGTTCGCCAGGGCCGCCCATGATCACGGGGTGCCGCTGATTATCGACAATACCTTCGCCACGCCGGTGAACTGCCGTCCCTTTGAGTGGGGGGCGAACATTGTGACCCATTCCACCACGAAGTACATGGACGGCCACGGTACCGCCGTGGGCGGAGCCATCGTGGACGGGGGAACCTTCGACTGGATGGCTCATAAGGAGAAATTCCCGGGGCTCTGCACCCCGGACGAGAGCTACCACGGGATCACCTACGCGGAGAAATTCGGCATGGGAGGCGCCTTTATTACCAAGTGCACGGCCCAGCTGATGCGGGACTTCGGTTCCATCCAGTCCCCTCAGCACGCCTTCTATCTGAATCTGGGGCTGGAGAGCCTCCATGTGCGCATGCAGCGGCACTGCGAAAATGGGCAGGCGGCGGCGGAATACCTGGCCGCCCATCCCAAGGTGGAGAAGGTGCATTACTGCGGGCTGCCGGGGGATCCCTATTATGCCCGGGCTCAGAAGTATCTCCCCGGCGGATCCTGCGGGGTGGTCAGCTTTGAGCTGAAGGGCGGCAGGGAGGCGGCGGCCCTGTTCATGAACAGCCTGCGGCTGGCTGCCATCGAAACCCATGTGGCGGACGCGCGTACCTGCTGCCTGAATCCGGCCAGCACGACCCACCGCCAGATGAACGATGACCAGCTGGAAGCCTGCGGGGTTCCCGCGGGGCTGGTTCGCATGAGCTGCGGCCTGGAAAACAGCAGGGATCTGATTGCGGATATCGCCCAGGCACTGGAAAAATGCTGATTTTTCAGACGGGATACGGTAGAAGATGATGAAAAAGAAACTGATCGCGGTGGTGGGGACCAACGCCTCCGGGAAAAGCGGCCTGGGAATCCGGCTGGCGAAGGCATACGGCGGGGAGATCGTATCCGCCGACTCCCGCCAGGTCTATGAGGGCATGGATCTGGGCTCCGGGAAGGTGACGCCGGAGGAAATGGACGGCGTCCCGCACCATCTGCTGGACGTGGTGAAACCGGGGGAATTCTTTTCCATGGCGGATTTCCAGCGCCTGGCCTACGAAGCCATAGAGGACATTCTGGCCCGGGGAAGACAGCCCTTCCTGGTAGGGGGTACCGGGCTTTACGTGGACGCGGTGACGGAGGGATATGTGCTCAGCGACCGGAAACCGGATCCGGGGCTGAGGGCTCATCTGGAAACCTACGATACCCCGGCGCTCTATGAGATGCTGCGGGAGCGGATTCCGGACACGGACGTGGATCCGAAGAACCGTCACCGGGTCATGCGGATGCTGGAAAAGCTGGAGGCGGGAGACGAGGGGCCGGCCCCCCGGGCCCCCCGGTATGAAACGCTGAAGCTGGGCGTGACCTGGCCCCGGGAGATCCTGAAGGAACGGATCGACGAGCGGCTGGATCGGAGGCTGGAGCAGGGCATGGTCGAGGAGGTCCGCGCCATGCTGGAGGCCGGGGTCAGCGAGGAATTTCTGACCAAGCTGGGGCTGGAATACAAATACCTGACCTGGTATCTGACGGGGAAAATGGATTATGACCGGATGAAGGGGGAGCTGCGCCTGGCGATCAAGCGGTTTGCCAAGCGCCAGATGACCTGGTTCCGGAAGGATCCGGAGATTCACTGGCTGGACATGGCCGGGGATCCGCTGCAGGAAGCCAGGGAGCTGGCGGACGCGTTCCTGGAGGATCGCTGAACAGAAGCTCAGGGGCCGGAAAGCCGGCTCCTTTTTTTGCGGGTGAAACGTGGAACCCAGGAAAATGAAACCCATGAACCGTGAAAAAAACGTTGACAAAGCAGGGGTCGGGTGCTATGATAACGAAGTTGTCGCATGCCTCGGGAGGGGTGCGCCCTTTTTGCGGCGCATTTTCGAGGGGGCAGGAAAGGAGGTTCGAGCCATGGATGCATTGCGTTCCGCCCGGCGGAAGGTCGTTGGGACGAAACAGGTTACCCGCGCGCTGAAAGCGGGGGCGGCGGCTCGGGCCTACGTGGCGAACGACGCGGATACGTTCATCTATCAGCAGGTGGTCCGTGCGGCGGAAGAAGCCGGGGTTCCCTGCGTGAGGGTGAACACCATGAAGGAGCTCGGCATGGTCTGCGGGGTGGATGTTTCCGCCGCGGCGGCGGCCGTGCTCAAATAATCAGCCTTTTAGATCCTGAGGGTTGCGGGATCTTGAGGATATTTTTCAGGAGGTGCGCAAATGCCCACTATTAATCAGCTTGTCCGTAAGGGACGCGAACGGGCGACCAAAAAGTCCACCGCCCCCATTCTGCAGGGATGCCCGCAGAAGCGCGGTGTGTGCCTGAGCGTAAAGACTCAGACTCCCAAGAAGCCCAACTCCGCCCTGCGGAAGATCGCGAGAATCCGCCTGACGAACTCCATCGAAGGTACCTGCTACATCCCCGGTATCGGCCACAACCTGCAGGAGCATAGCGTTGTGCTGATCCGCGGCGGCCGTGTGCGGGATCTGCCCGGCGTTCGTTATCACATCATCCGCGGTGCTCTGGATACCGCCGGTGT
>JAFPWU010000026.1 GCA_017412715.1 Clostridia bacterium | reverse complement strand
CGTCCATCATCTTGCCCAGGCTCAGGAACTGATAGCCGCAGACCTGGTCATCCTTGTCCAGGGCCATCTTCACGACATATCCCTCGGTCATTTCCAGGTACCGGGTGCCCTTGGCGCGGGTGCCGTACATGGTGCCCACCATGGAGCGCAGGCCCTTGCCCAGGTCCTCCAGGCCGGCGCCGACGCGCAGACCGTCATCGGAGAAGGCGGACTGGGTGCGGCCGTAAACGATCTGCAGGAACAGCTCGCGCATGGCGGTGTTGATGGCGTCGCACACCAGGTCGGTGTTCAGCGCTTCCAGAATGGTTTTGCCGGGGAGAATTTCGCTGGCCATGGCCGCGGAATGGGTCATGCCGGAGCAGCCGATGGTTTCCACCAGGGCTTCCTCGATGACGCCGTCTTTCACATTCAGGCTCAGCTTGCAGCAGCCCTGCTGCGGAGCGCACCAGCCGATGCCGTGGGTGTAGCCGGAAATGTCCTTGATTTCCTTCGCCTGAACCCACTTACCTTCCTCAGGAATGGGGGCGGGGCCATGGTTCGGGCCCTTCGCGACACAAACCATGTCTTCAACTTCCTTTGTGTATTGCATGTGACCATTTCCCTCCTGTTCGTATCAAAGATATTGGATTGTCCTGAACAAGTATACAATAAAAGACCTCCGTTTCGCTACTATATTTTTGTTCATTTCCGAGAAAATTTTTTGGCTCCCGGCCCCGTCCTGGTTCTGTCGCAGCATCCGTATGGAACCTTTGGCAGGATTGTGCTATGATGATGCGGGAAATGTTCCCCGGGGGTTCACCCTGATGTTTTGATCGGATAATAATCTTCCGCCGTCCTTCCCCATCAATATTCGGAGGTGCAGCAAGCATGAGCCTGGATTCAGTCGTGCAGGTCCCCACCGAGGAAACCGTGCAGGAATACGTGGATATCTTCAAAAATACGGATCTGAAAACAGCCCTGATCGCTGCGGGAGGGCTGGCAGGAGGACTGCTGCTGGTCCGGCTGGTGCTGAAGCTGGTCGAAAAAGGTCTGAACCGCACCTCGGTGCCCCAGACCATGCATACCATGCTCCGAACCATGCTGCGGATTCTGCTGGATCTGGTGGTGGTCCTGACGGTCGCGAACTATATCGGCATTCCTGTCACCTCCTTCGTAGCCCTGCTGGGGCTCTTCGGCCTGGCCGTCTCCCTGGCGCTGCAGGGCGTTCTGAGCAATTTGGCCGGCGGCTTTATTATTCTGGCCACCCATCCCTTCGAAACGGGGCATTTTATCGAGCATGACGGCATCACCGGCACCGTGCAGGAAATCCGCATGATGCATACCCGCCTGGCCACCCCCGACGGAAAGATGATCTATATTCCCAACAGCAGCATTTCCTCCGGCCGGGTCATCAATTACAGCGAAGCGGGAAAGCGGCGGGTGGACCTGACGGTTTCCGCCTCCTATGACAGTCCTCCCGCCCGGGTTCGGGAGGCCGTCATGATCGCGATTTCCCGGGTGGAGGGGATTCTGCCGGATCCGGCTCCGGTGGTCGCGCTGGAAAAATACGGGGACTCGGCGATCGAGTATTCCGTGCTGGTCTGGTCCGACGGCGAGGATTTTATTACGGTGAAGCGCGCCCTGAACGAAGCCCTGTATGCCGCCTTCGCCGATCACGGCGTGGAAATGACCTATCCTCACCTCAATGTGCATATGAGATGAGCCCATGGGGGGCGTTTTCATTGACGCCCTCCCGCCCGAAATGCTATAATCGCTCTGCTTATTTAACCGCGAAAGAGCGCTGACAGGAAAGAGGTTTGAATCCGCCCATGAGTACGATCCGGGAATCCAGGGAGGACACCGGGCTGGCCCAGAATGCCCTTTTCATCCAAAGCACGTACCGCAAGGCCGTCATCTCGGGGATGCTCTCTATCCTGAGCGTAAATATCAATGTCGTGGTGGACGGAATCCTGGTAGGCCGTCGTCTGGGCCAGGACGCCCTGGCGGCCATCACCCTCAGCCTGCCGGTCTATTGGGCGCTGTGCGTCGTGGGTTCCTTTCTCGCCGCCGGCACCGAGATTCCCGCCGCCCGGGCCATCGGGATGGGCAATTCCCAGCAGCGGGACGCTTATTTCTGCACCGGGCTGAACACCTCCCTGCTGGTCTCCCTCCTGATCACCCTGCTGGGTCTCCTCTTCCGGGAACCCATCGTCTCCTTTCTGGGGGCGGAGGGGGCCACCCGGGACTACGTCATGCAGTATGTGGTCATCACGCTGATCGGCGCCCTGCCCAAAATCGGGCTCTATATTCCCTTCTGGTATCTGCGCCTGGACGGCAAAAATGCCGACGTCACCTGGATGATGACCGGCATGACCGTCATCAATATCGTGCTGGACGTGCTTTTTGTCTATTTCCTGGATATGGGCGTCTTCGGCGCGGGGCTGGCCAGCGTTCTGGCCACCGCCGCCGCCTTTCTCTTCGGAATGTTCCGCCTCTTTGCAAAGGGGAGCCCCTATCGCTGGCGCCTGCAGTGGATTCGCCGGGCGGACTGGCATCACGTGGCTTCCGCGGGTTTCCCCTCCGCCTTCAATAATCTCTGCGCCACGGTCCGGCTGCTGATCATCAACGGAATTCTCCTTCGCCACGGAGGTTCCGGTCTGGTGGCGGTCTTTACCGCCGTCAACGGCCTTTCCGGCTTCGGGGACTGCGTAACCCTGGGAGTTCCCGCCGCGGGGGGCGTCATGCTGAGCGTTTTCAGCGGGGAAAAAGATCACGGAAGCTGCCGCCTGCTTCTCCGGGAGGAATGGAAGACAGGCTGCGTCTCCGGCGCTGTTTTCCTTGTGCTGTCCCTGGCGCTGTCCGGCGTCATCACGAAGATGTACGGTCTGCCCGGCAATATCCTGATTCCCCTGCTGTGGCTGTCCCTCTCTCTTTTTCCCGCCCTCTTCCTGAATCTGCTGTCCACGTATTATAATATGACCTACCGGAACATCTGGGCCAATGCGCTGATCTTCCTGCGGACGATTCTGACCGCCTGGATCGCCCTGCGCCTGACCATTCTCACCGGCGCCTCCCTGTTCTCCTTCCTGCTGACGGCGGAGCTGGGGGCGGTCCTGGTCTGGTGGGCGGCGACGGGACTCCATCACCGGCGCCATCCCTCGGATTCCCGTTATCTGATGAACGATCTGGAGGATGAGAAAAAAGGCCGGGTGCTGAATTTCTCCGTGGAGGCGGATCTGGAGAATATCGTAACCGCCAGCGAGCGGATCAGCCGCTTCTGCGAGGCCAACGGCATGAGTCCCCGCTCCACCATGCAGCTGGAAATGAGCATGGAGGAAGTGATGACCCTCATCCGCCAGGTGAACGAGGATCGGGGCATCCGGGAGCTTCGGTTCGATCTTCGGGCCTACTGCTTCGGCGCTGCCAGAGGCATCCGCATCCGCTACAGCGGAATTCCCTTCAACCCCTTTGTCTCCCTGCCCGAATCGGACGGGCTCCGGGAGGATATGTATATGGGCGTCCACATCATTATGAAGATCGTGGAGAATATCAATTATCAAAGCACCTTCGGCGTCAATACGCTTCAGATCGCCCTGAAAGGAGACTGAGCCATGAAGCTGGAAACTCGCTTCGCCGAGCAGCAGGATCTGCCGGAGATTAAGCGTCAGATTGACGAATACATCTCCCCGGATTACTATACCCTGGAGGATCTTCAGGAGATTCTCCGCCGGGAGGGTACCCTGTTCTACGTAATGACGGACGCAGACCGGGAAGGCATCATCGTGTCCTATTTCTACGCCTATGTGGCCCCCCTCCGGGAGGCCCTCTCCGATCTGCACGCCGCACAGCCTCCCGAGGCGCTGCGCGGCTGGGACCCGGAAACCCCGGTGGGGGTCTATAAAACCTCCAGCGTCCTCCGGGAGTATCAGCAGCACGGCATCTGCACCTCCTTCATCCGGGACGTGGAGCCGGTCATGCGGGACCGGGGCGCGAAGATGATCCTGGCCACGGCCATGCGCTCCCCCGCGGGAGTGGTTCCCATGCGGCATATCTTCGATACCCACGGGTACCGGGTCATCTCGGAGCTGATCCGCCCCTGGCATCATCTGGAAATCTACTGCATTTACTGCCGGCAGGTCCACTGCATCTGCGACGCGGTTTTCTACATGAAGGAACTGGCCGATCCGGAGAATGGAGGTCAAATATGAGTTCTAAGAAAAAACCAATGCGTTTCCGCTTCGGTCTCAGCAAAAAACTGCTCCTGAGCATCCTGCTGCTGACCGCCCTGATCTGCGCGGTTTCCACATTCATCGGCTATTACCAGTACGAGCACACCATCCGAAAGCTCTATAACGATCACGGCTATCAGATCGGAGACGTGATTCTCGCGAACATCGACCACGATCAGGTGGCCAAATATACCCAGACCTGGACCGAGGATGAGCACTACGCGGAGATCTCGGATTTCATCCGCTCCGTGGCGGAGAACACAAACGTGGCGTGGATCTACATGGTCACCGTGAATGAGGATCATACCATCCGCTACGTCTTTGATTCCACCGGCACTCCCCTGGGCAGCCTGGATCCCATCGGCGGATATTTTGATGAGGTCTGGGACTCCTATACCCAGGGCACCCGGCCAAAGAGCTATCTCATCCGCAAATCCCCGAAATACGGCTACCTCTCCTCCAGCCTGCTGCCCGTCAAGGACAGCCAGGGAAAAACGGTGGCGCTGCTGCTGGTGGACGTGTTCATGCCCGTCATCATCTCCACGCTGAACTCCTATATCTTCAATATGATTCTGGCTTCCCTGGGGGTGCTGGCGATCTTCAGCGCGGTTTACTGGTTCATCCTGCGCCGGAACGCCGTCAAGCCCCTGGTGCGGATCCGGGACAACGTAACGGAGTTCGCCCAGAACGAAACGGTCACCACCACTTCCCTGGAAGGGATCCGGACCAGGGACGAAATTCAGGAGCTGTCGGAATCCATTACCCACATGGAATCGGATATCCGTAATTATATTGAGAATATCCGGGTCATCACCGCGGATAAGGAGCGCATCGGCACGGAGCTGAACGTGGCCACCCAGATTCAGGCGGACATGCTGCCCCGAATCTTCCCGCCCTTCCCGGACCGGAAGGAGCTGGATATCTACGCTACCATGAACCCGGCCAAGGAAGTGGGCGGAGACTTCTACGATTTCTTCTTTGTGGATGACAATCATCTGTGCATGGTGATGGCGGACGTCAGCGGCAAGGGCGTTCCCGCGGCCCTGTTCATGGTGATCGCCAAAACGCTGATCAAGAACCGGGCACTGCTGGGCGAAAGCCCCACCCAGATTCTCTCCAGCGTAAACAGCCAGCTCTGCGACGGCAACGAAGCGGAGATGTTCGTCACGGTCTGGATCGGCATTCTGGATCTTTCCACCGGCAAGGGCCTGGCGGCCAACGCCGGCCATGAGCATCCCGTCATCCGCCGCGCCGGCGGCCAGTACGAGCTGGTGGTCTACCGCCATTCTCCCGTGGTGGCGGTGATGGATGGCATCCGCTTCCGGGAGCATGAATTCGAGATGCACCCCGGGGACAGCCTCTTCGTCTACACCGACGGCGTGCCGGAGGCCACGGATGCCCGGGATGAGCTGTTCGGAACGGACCGCATGCTGGCGGCGATGAACCGGGATCCGGACGCGGATCCGGAAACGCTGCTGGGCAATGTCCGGCAGGCCATTGACGCCTTCGTCGGCGAGGCCCCGCAGTTTGACGATATCACCATGCTGGGCATGCGCTACCACGGTCCCGCCTCCGGTCAGGAAAAACCGCAGCCGCAGGAAAGCGCGGAATCATCAGAATAAAAAAACAGCGTTTCCCGATGAAACGCTGATTCCGGTCTCCTCCGGCGGGCGTCTGCTGAGAAAAACGGCGCCCGCCGCTTTCATCTTTCCTGTTTTCCCTGTCCGACCTCTCCCGCTCTCAGTTTTCTCCTGACCCGCCTGATATGCCGCTCAAAATCACCGCTGTCCAGGAGCGAGGCCAGCAGATACTGCTCCAGCGCGGGCACCGTGCAGGAATAGAACCCAGCCCTTTCGTGATACAGGGGCAGCAGGTTCTTCGGCAGCACCATGTATCCCGCCCGCAGGGAGGAGGAGATGGTCCGGCTGAAGCTGTTCAGATAGATCACATTCCCCCGGACGGCCTGGGAGAAAAGGGTATCCATGGGCTTCCGCTGAATGGCGAATTCGCTTTCATAATCATCCTCGATGATCACCCGCCCTTCCTCCTCGCCCCATTTCAGATACTCCGCCCGTTTGGACGCGGAGGCCGTCACGTCGCTGGGGTAGGAGCGGTAAGGAGAAATATGCAGCACGCCGGCCTTCGTCCGCCTGAGGGGCTCCGACTGAAGCCCGTTCCGGCCCAGGGGCAGCCGGTCCAGGCGGATGCCCCGTGCCGCGTAAACCTGTTCGATCTTTTCGTAGGACGGCTGCTCGATGGCCCAGATCCGCTCCCCGCCGAGGATCTCCGTCAGCAGGCCGTAGAGGTATTCGGCTCCGGCCCCCAGGATGATCTGCTCCGGTTCCGCCAGGATGCCCCTGGATCTGGCCAGGTATCCGGAAAGGGACTGCCGAAGGAGCAACAGCCCCTGGTTCGGCGTTTTCTCCAGCAGCTTTTCCCCCTGCTCCGCCAGCACCCCGCGAATTCTTTTTGCCAGCAGCGCGAAGGAAATCCCGTCCACATCCGCGGAGGAAGGAACCTCCGGCATCTCCCTGCGGGAGGGCTCCTCAGGCTCCCGGCCGGGGAAATCGTCGGACGCCCGGTAGGCGGCATAGCATCCGCTGCGTTCCCGCATTTCCACGTATCCCTCGTCCGCCAGCATCTCCAGGGCATGGGCCGCCGTAATGACGCTGATGCCGTTCTGCTCCGCCAGAACGCGTTTGCCCGGAAGCCTGCTGCCGTAAGGATATCCCCCGGAGATGATCTCCCGCCGGATTTTTTCATACAGTTCCCCGTAGGCTGTTCTGCCCATGCTTTCCCCTCCCCCGTCCATGGGACGGCCCCATGGACTCATTTTGTAGGAAGCGCCGAAAGCCGCCCTCCCTCCGGCGGACCGCCCCGGGGCATTGATTCAGCGTTCCCTGAACGGATTCCGGCACAAGTATAGCGCAGGTAAGAAAGAACCGCAATGGCGCGCAGGAAAGGAAGGATCCCCCTTGACACCCCATGAAAACCATCAGGAATCGGAAATCGGAAAAAACCTGGAAACGGTCCGCGCAAGGATTCGGGCGGCCTGTAAAAGAGCAGGGCGGGATCCGGAGGACGTGACCCTGATCGCCGTCAGCAAGCTGAAGCCCTATGAGGATATTCTGGAAGCCCGGGCCTCCGGGGCCGAGGATTTCGGGGAAAACTATGTCCAGGAGATGGCGGCAAAGATGGATCGTCACGATTCCTCGGAAAACCCGTCTTCCATCCGGTGGCACATGATCGGCCACCTGCAGAAAAACAAGGTGAAATACCTGATGGGCCGGGCCGCGCTGATTCACTCGGTGGACTCGGTTTCCCTGGCGGAGCAGATCGAAAAGGAAGCTGCCAAAAGGGATCTGACGGTCCGGGTGCTGCTGGAGGTCAACGCCGCTGGGGAGGCCAGCAAATTCGGCTTTGCTCCGGATGCAGCCGGGGAGGCCGCGAAGGAGATCTCCGCCCTGCCCCACGTGAAGGTACTGGGGCTGATGACCTCCGCCCCGCCCACGGAGGACCCGGAAAGCAACCGGGGATTCTTCCGGGAGCTGCGGATCCTGGCCATGGACCTGGCGGCCAAGGGGCTGATCGACACCGGGGATCCGGAATTCCGCGGGCCGGTGCTCTCCATGGGCATGACCGGGGACTTTGAAACCGCCGTGGAGGAAGGGGCTACGATGGTCCGGATCGGAACCGCCATCTTCGGCCGGAGAGATGCCGCAGGCATTGCCCGCTGATTCATCGTTTCCATTTCAGTTTTCAAAAACCTGGCAACTATTCAGTCCTGAAAGCGGAGCGCTGAGGTGTTCCACTTCCGGGGGCCTTGATTCTCGCCGGTACTTAGCGATTGACAAGCCGGAAGGCGCAGGCAGAGCTTAGTACCGCTGCGTAAGTGAACGGAGCCGAGAGGCCTGCCGCGTGCGGTGCGCGAGGCGCTTGCGCCCGCGGTGCGCGTGCGATTCCTTACCCCCGGAGTGGAACAACCTCAGAGAGCGGAGCGACTGAACAGGCACAAAATCTGGTTATATAAAATTATTCATTTCTGATCATTTTTATCTGACCATTTCTGGGGTACAATTCCTTCAATCCTCAAAAGAAAGGGAGTTGTACATTATGGCGGTTCATATTCCATCATCTCGCAAAACCTACCTCCTGACCGCCCTGGGTCTGATGACGGCGGTCGTCTTTGTAGGAAATTATATCCGGATTCCCTTCCTGGGCTCCCAGATTGCCATCAGCAACGCCCTCTGCGCCCTCTGCGGCATGATTCTGGGCCCCTGGTACGGGTTTGCCGCGGCCGGCCTGGGCAGCTTTCTGTACGATCTGATCGCGGGATACGGCGTCGAAGGGTTCATCACCCTGGGGTCCAAGGGGGCCATCGCCCTGATCGCCGGGCTGGTAACCAGTTCCGTGGTGCGCAGGCCGAAGCTGGAAAGAAAGGATTATGTCCTGCTGGTTCTTGGCGCTGCCCTGGGGGCCGTTGCGTATATCGCGCTGTATATGCTGAAAACCTATGTACTGGGCATCACCGTGAACGGCCTGACCTCGGAAGGGGCCGTCGCAAAAATGCTCACCAAGCTGCCGGCCTCCCTGATCAACGGGGTCTTCACCGTCATCGCCGCGCCCATCCTCATGAGCGCGCTGCATTCTCCCCTGCATCGCATGGGCGTGATCGGCAAATAATCTGTTTTCACGAACTCAATGAAAAAATCGGAGAGGCGGCATGCTTTTTTCACGGCATGCCGCCTCTCCGTTCTTATGATGAATGATTCAGGGATAACTCAGGCTGCGGGCACGAAGTCCAGACCCGTCAGGAAGTCAATGATCATCTGGGTCTGCTCTTCCGTCAGGTCTCCGTCGTCGTCCATGCCCATGGTCGCCACCAGCTCGATCTCATAGCTCTGGTACACGGAGTAGAAAATCACCGCGTGGGTATTCTCATCCACGGCTCCCTTGACGATCAGCAGCCGGGTTCCCAGGGCGGTCTCCCCGTCCTCAAAGGTTACGCCTTCCGCCATCTGGTCCTGGAAGCTGTTCTTGATAAATTCGATGCCTTCATCGCTCACGTCGTTCAACCGGAGCGCGGTCCCGTCCTCGGCAGTGAACATGTCATTGAAGGCGATGCTCAGGCTCAGCTGGGGCTTTCCTGCCTCCTCCGAGCTGACAAGGGCCAGCACGCTGGTGCCGTCGCTGGACAGGATGGACAGCTTGTAGCCTTCCGGCATCCTGCAGCGGATGTCGAAGGCGTTGTTCACGTTCAGGGTACCCAGGCTTTCCTTCTGCTCCCCTTCCGCCAGAGCGGCGCCGGCCATCAGGGCCAGGCAAATTATGAGCGCAATGATCTTTTTCATGGATTAAAACCTCCTGTATGATTCTTTCCGGCTGTTTTCGTCCGGTTTACTGGGCCACGAACTGCTTGCTCATGTAGCCCACCTTGCCGGTGTTGGGATCCTCCACCTGGAGCCAGTCGCCCAGCTCCGCGATCACCGTCACCGACTCGTTCGCCCGGAAGGTGGCCATGACTTCCGTCTCCTTGCTGGGGGCGAAGCGCAGGTTCACCCAGCCGCTGGCCCGGACCGGCCGCACCGTCACCCGATAGGGGGTCACCGCCGTATACTTCCGGAAGATCACGTTCAGCTCGGACGCGGTCGAGGCGTTCGTCGAGGTGTTCCTGCCGGAGCTTCCGCCGCTGGGCTTGCTGGAAGGCTGGGTGCTGACCAGGAAGCGGGTCTGAACATAGACCGTGTCGTAGGCGCCCGCCCCGACCAGCGCGGTCCAGCCGTTCCCCAGGTTGTAATCCACGCCCACCTGGGTGCCGAAGGGAATGGTCCACAGCACGTTATTGCCGGTTTTCGGCTCGCTGCGGACGTTCAGGCTTCCGCCGTTTTCCGTGTAAACATACATGTAATACCAGGCATGGGACACCGCGGGGACCGCCATTCCCACCGCCATTACCGCAGCAACCAACAGGGTAAGGATCTTTCTGGACATCTTTCGTTCCTCCTTTTCTTGCCGGAGGGACCTCCCTTTTTTCCCCAGCCCGCCGACGTACTTTTTATTATACATTTATTTTATGTTTGTGCAAGAATTTCTTAAAAAAGTCTTAACCTTTCTTGTGGTTCCGCTTCCCTTCGACCACATTCTGTGGTATAATCACCCGGTAATTGAAGGGAGTGGATTTTTTGGCGTCTCAAACCTATAATGCCGGGAACATTCAGGTTCTGGAAGGGCTGGAAGCCGTCCGGATGCGCCCCGGCATGTACATCGGAACCACCTCCTCCCGCGGGCTGCATCATCTGCTGTGGGAGATCGTGGACAATGCCATCGACGAAGCCTCCAACGGCTATGCCTCCGAGGTCATGGTCACCCTGCATAAGGACGGGTCCGCCAGCGTGTACGACAACGGCCGCGGCATGCCCGTGGATACGCATCCCACCATGGGGATTCCCGGGGTGGAGGTCATCTTTACCGTGCTGCACGCCGGGGGCAAGTTTAATCACGAGAACTACAGCTATTCCGGCGGCCTCCACGGGGTGGGCGCCTCCGTGGTGAACGCCCTGAGCCGCTGGCTGACGGTGGACGTGTTCCTGAACTGGACCCATTACCGCATGGAGTTTACCAGCGAATTCGATCCGAAGCAGGGAAAGGTGGAGGCCGGCAAACCCTCCGGGCCCCTCCAGGTGCTGGGGAATACCCGTAAAAAGGGAACCCTGGTCCGCTTCCTGCCGGATGAGGAGATTTTTGAGGATATCCGCTTCAACGGGGAGCAGGTGGCCCGCCGGCTGCAGGAGCTGGCCTATCTGAATCAGGGAATCAGGATCACCTTTACCGACGAGCGGGTGACGGATCCGGAGAGCCGGACCCGGGTTTTCTGCTATAACGGCGGCATCACCGACTATGTCCAGTATCTGAACGCCGGCAAGACCGCCCTGCATCCCGAGGTCATCTATCTGGAAGGCCGCCGGGACGAAGTCGTATGCCGGGCCGCCATCCAGTATACCGACGGGTTTAACGAATCCCTTTTTTCCTATGTGAACAATATCAATACGCCGGAGGGCGGCTCCCACGAGACTGGCTTCAAGGCCGCCTTCACCAAATGCCTCAACGACTACGCCCGGAAGGTTGGCCTCCTGAAGGATACGGATGCCAACCTGGCCGGGGAGGACTTCCGGGAGGGGCTTACCTGCGTGCTGACGGCCATGGTCCGGAATCCCCAGTTCGAGGGGCAGACCAAGGGCCGCCTCGGCAACAGCGAGGTCCGGCCCATCGTGGAGGCCGTCATCACCCAGCAGATGACCGACTGGCTGGACAACCTGAAGAATCAGGAGACCGCCACCGCCATCGTCTCCAAGGCCATCCGGGCCGCCCAGACCCGGGAGGCCGCCCGGAAAACCCGGGATAACATGCGCAAGGCCAGCGCCCTGGAAGCCGCGCCCCTGGTGGGCAAGCTGGCCTCCTGCACCGGGCGGAAATGGGAGGATAACGAGCTGTTCATCGTGGAAGGGGACTCCGCCGGCGGTTCCGCCAAGCAGGGCCGGGACCGGCGTTTCCAGGCCATCCTCCCCCTGCGGGGCAAGCCCCTGAACGTGGAAAAGAAGCATCTGGATCAGGTGCTGGCCAACGAGGAGTTCCGCTCCCTGATCACCGCCCTGGGCACCAGCATCGGGGAATCCTTCTCCCTGGATTCCCTGAAGTACGGAAAGGTCATCATCCTCTCCGACGCGGACCAGGACGGCGCCCATATCCGGGCCATCCTGCTGACCTTCTTCCTGCGGTATATGCGGGATCTGATCACCTCCGGCCATGTCTATATCGGCATGCCGCCCCTCTATAAGGTGCAGAAGGGTTCGAAAATCATCTATGCCTATGACGACCGGGAGCTGGCAAAAGCCACCCGGGCCCTGGGCAAGGGCTATACCCTGCAGCGGTATAAGGGACTGGGAGAGATGAACCCGGAGCAGCTGTGGGAGACCACCATGGATCCCTCCCAGCGGAAGCTGATGCGGGTCAGCATTGAGGATGCCGCCCTGGTGGACCGGCTGACCACGATTCTCATGGGGGACAAGGTGGAGCCCCGCCGGGATTATATCAGCGAGCACGCGGACTTTAACCGGCCGGACGACTTTGAGCTGCCGGAGGCCCAGCTGGCCTCCGCGGAAGGAGCGTGAGGGAGCGGATGGCAGGAAAGAAAAAGACCAGCGATCAGCGGCCCATCGTGAAGGACGATCCCTCCCGCATTCTGGACACCACCATGGAGGACGTCATGCATAACAGCATGATGCCCTACGCGGAACACGTCATTCTGGAGCGGGCCCTCCCCCGGGTGGAGGACGGGCTGAAGCCGGTGCAGCGGAGGATTCTCTATACCATGATGGAGCTGGGCAACACCCCGGATAAGCCCCATCGGAAATGCGCCCGTATCGTGGGCGACTGCCTCGGTAAATATCATCCTCACGGGGATTCCTCGGTCTACGGCGCCCTGGTGCATCTGGCCCAGGATTTCTCCATGCGGGCGCCCCTGGTGGACGGGCACGGAAACTTCGGCTCCATCGATGGGGACAGCGCCGCCGCCATGCGGTATACGGAAGCCCGTATGGCCCCCCTGGCCATGCAAATGCTCCGGGACCTGGAAAAGGATACGGTGCCCTTCCGTCTCAATTTTGACGACACCCTGAAGGAGCCGGACATGCTGCCGGCCCGTTTCCCGAATCTTCTGGTCAACGGGGCCAACGGCATCGCCGTGGGCCTGGCCACCAATATTCCGCCCCATAATCTGGGGGAAGCCATCCGGGCCGTCATCGCCCAGATGGAGGATCCGGACATCCCCCTGGAGGATCTGATGAAGATCATGCCGGGGCCGGACTTTCCCACCGGGGGCATCCTGCTGCGGAATGAGGAGCTGCGGAATGCCTATCAGACCGGCCGGGGAAAGCTGATTCTCCGGGCGAAGGTCGATCTGGAGGACGGGCTGGCCGGGCGCAAACTCCTCGTCATCTCCGAGGTGCCCTATCAGGTGAACAAGGCAGCCCTCCTGGAAAAGATTCAGAAGCTCAGCGAGGAAAAGAAGGCCGTCCTGGGCGGCATCTACGATATCCGGGACGAGAGCGACCGGACCGGCATGCGGGCCGTGGTGGAGCTGAAGAAGGATACGGACGCCCGCAAGGTGCTGGCTTATCTCTATAAGTATACCGACCTGCAGGTTACCTTCGGCGTCAATATGGTCGCCATCGCGGGGGGCAAACCCGTGCTGATGGGGCTGAAGCAGATGATCTCCGCCTACGTGGATTACCAGAAGCAGGTCGTCACCCGCCGCACCCGGTACGAGCTGAACCAGGCGAAGGCCCGGGCCCATATTCTGGAGGGCCTGATGATCGCCCTGGACAATCTGGACGAGGTCATCGCGCTGATCCGGGCCAGCAAAAGCCCAAAGGAGGCGAAAGCGGGCCTGATGGAGCGCTTCTCCCTCTCGGAGGTGCAGGCCCAGGCCATCCTGGATATGCGGCTCCAGCGGCTGACAAATCTGGAAGTGGAAGCCCTTCGCAGGGAATACGCGGACATCCTGAAGCTGATCGCCCGGCTGGAGGGCATCCTGAAGAGCGAGAAGAAGCTGCTCGGGGTCATCCGGACGGAAATGTCCGGAATCGCCGAGGAGTACGCCGACGGTCGGCGCACCGCCTTCGAGGATCCGGAGGAAGGTCCCGTGGAGATGCCCGCCGAGGAAGTGGTTGCGGAGGATGCCGTCCTGTGCTATACCATGGGCGGATACCTGAAGCGGATCTCCCCCGCCGCCCTGAAGCGGACGCCCCTGCCCATGCCCCAGGAAAGCCTGGAGGAAAGCCCCCGCTGGCTGCTCCAGACCACCACGGCGGAAACCCTCTATATCTTCACGGATCGGGGAAACTGCTATCCGGTTCAGGTGGGCAGGCTGCAGGAATTCCGTCCCCGGGACCGGGGACAGCTGCTCTCCGGCGTGCTGGCTGACCTGGAGGAAGGGGAAAAGGCGCTGCTGATGTTCACCGCCGCCCCTGCCGCCCTGGAAAAGATGCCGGACCTGATCTTCGTCACGGCGCACGGCGTCATCAAGCGCACCGCCGCCGCGGAATACGCGGTCCGCAGCCGGAAATATCCCGCCCTGTCGGTGAAGAAGGATGACCGGCTGCTGGATGTCCGATTCGCGGAAGGGGAAAACGATCTGCTGCTCCTGTCCCGGGGCGGCATGAGCATCCGCTTCCCCCTCGAATCCGTCCCCGCCCAGGGGAGAACCGCCGGCGGCGTGAAGGGCATGGCCCTGGAGGAGGGAGATGAGGTCTGCTGGTTCAGCCCCCTGGCCGAAAAGGACGAGCTGGTGCTCCTCTCCGACCGGGGCTGGGGCAAGCGTCTCCCCGCGGATCAGTTTGAATCCCAGAATCGGGGCGGCAAGGGCGTGCGCTGCTTCTACTTCAACAGGAACGGCTCCAACGGCCGGATCCTGGCCGGCATCCGGCGCTTCGCCCCGGAATCCCGGGAGGAGCTGCTGATTACCCAGGTTCGCTCTCCCCTCTCCCGGCTCAGCCGGGATGAAATCCTTCTCCAGAACCGGCAGGGCAAGGGGATGCCCTATATCATGGCCATTCTGGACGACGTGGTTACCGGCCTCCAGGGCGCGGAGCCCGTGCCGGACAGAACCCGGGAATCATAAAATACGATCATAATCAGGAGGAAGAAAACAATGGCCAGACAGAATTTCGGCGGCTTCGGCGGCGGCAATATGCAGCAGATGATGCGCCAGGCCCAGAAACTGCAGCAGCAGCTGCAGGAAACCCAGGCAAAGCTTGAGGAGGCGGAATACGAAGCCTCTTCCGGCGGCGGCATGGTACAGGTGAAGGTGAACGGAAAGCACGAGCTGGTTTCCATCACCATCGATCCCCAGGTAGTGGATCCGGACGATATCGACATGCTGCAGGATCTGATCCTGGCCGCCGTCAATGAGGCCGTCCGCAAGGGCGCGGAGGCCCAGGAAACCGCCATGAGCCGCGTGGCGCCGGGCATGGGTGGGCTGTTCTGATCATGAGCGAACAGATTGAACCCATCGCCAATATGGCCGCGGAGCTGAACCGCCTGCCGGGAATCGGCAAGAAAACCGCCCAGCGGCTGGCCTATTTCGTGGCTTCCATGCCCCTGGAGGACGTGCGCGCCCTGGCCGTAGCCCTGTGGGAAGGGCGCAAGGCCATCCGCTTCTGTGAAACCTGCGGCAATTATGCCGCCTCGAATACCTGCGCCATCTGCGGGAATCCCTCCCGGCATAACGGCCAGCTCTGCGTCGTGCGGGATCCCCGGGACGTGGCCGCCATCGAGCGCATGCATGAATACGGCGGGCTGTACCACGTGCTTCACGGAACCCTCTCCCCCATGGACGGCATCGGCCCGGATCAGATCCGGGTGAAGGAGCTTCTGGCCCGCCTGGGCACCGAAAAGGTGGAGGAAGTAATCCTGGCCACCAATCCGGACGTGGAGGGCGAAGCCACCGCCTCCTATCTGGCCAGGCTGCTGAAGCCCCTGGGGATCCGCACCACCCGGATCGCCCACGGCGTGCCGGTAGGCGGCGATCTGGAGTATACGGACGAAGTAACCCTGCAGAAGGCGCTGGAAGGAAGAAGAGAGATCTGATGACGAATGATCTGACCCTGCTCATCGCCCTGCTGCTCCTGGCCGCGGTGGCGCTGCTGATCGTCCTGCTGGTCCGCCAGAACGCCGGACTGCATCGGCAGGAGGAAGCCCGTTTCCGCCAGGAGCGGGATCTGGAATCCCTGGGAAATCAGCTGCTGGATGAGCTGGATGCCCAGCGGGATCAGACCATGGATTCCCTCTATCAGGGGAATCAGCATCTGATGAACACCCTCTCCCAGCTGGGCCAGAATCAGTCCACCCTGCTGGAAAACATGCTGGCCTCCGTCTATAAGGGGCTGGGAGAAATGCAGTCCGTGGCCTCCGGTGTGGGCGACCTGAAGAAGGTCATGACCAATGTGAAAACCCGGGGCATCTGGGGGGAAATGCAGCTGGGCAACCTGATCCGCCAGTCCCTGGCGCCGGATCAGTACGGAGAAAATGTGGAGGTGGTTCCCGGCTCCGGGGAGCGGGTGGAGTTTGCCATCCGCCTGCCGGATCAGTCCGGGGAGTGTGCCTGGCTTCCGGTGGACAGCAAGTTTCCCCAGGAGAGCTACCTCCGTCTGGTGGAGGCCTCCCAGCGGGGGGATCAGGGCGCCGCGGAAGAGGCCCGGAAACAGCTGATCAGGCGGATCCGTGCGGAGGCGAAGGACATCTCGGAAAAATACATCGCCCCGCCCTATACGGCGGATTTCGGCCTGCTCTTCCTGTCCACGGAGGCCCTGTACGGCGAAGTGCTCCAGTCCCCGGATCTGGTGGAGAGCCTTCAGCGGGAGTACCGGGTGATCATCACCGGTCCCGGCACCTTCTCCGCCATGCTCAATGCCCTGCAGATGGGCTTCCGCACCATGACCATCCAGCAGCGCTCCGCGGAGGTCTGGCGTCTCCTGCAGCAGGTGGAAAGCGAGTTTTCCCGCTACACCGACAGCCTGGAGGAAGCCCGCCGCCGCATGAATCAGGCACAGGACGCCCTGGATGCCGCCCTCTCCCGTTCCCGCTCCCTCCAGCGCACGCTGAAGGAGCTGGACACGGATTGAGTTTTGGATATAATCAATGTAACACCATCCCTGAGAGCTGAGCGCTGAGGTATTCCACTTCCGGGGGCCTCGATTCTCGCCAGTTCTTAGCGATTGGCAAGCCGCAAGGCGCAGACAAAGCTTAGAACCGCTGCGTAAGTGAGCGGGGGTTTCGAACGCCCGGAAAACTGTCCAGTGGACAGTTTTCAGTGAGAAACGGGCGGAAGCCCCGGGCAGGAGAGGCGTCCCCCGGAGTGGAATAACCTCAGAGAGCGAAGCTGAAAAAACAGACCCCAATTAATTGCGATAAAGGAGATGATTTTCGATGTCTGTCAAAACTGAAATCTGGGGAAAATCCCCCAAGGGCAAGGACGTGCACCGCTTTACCCTGACCAACGCCATGGGCGCCTCCATCTCGGTCATTGAATGGGGTGCCATCCTGCAGAGCATCATCGTCCCGGACGCCGGCGGCAACATGGACGATGTGGCCCTGGGCTTCGACAATCTGGAAGCCTACCTGAAGCCCCATGGCAGCATGGGCGATACCGTGGGCCGCTACGGCAACCGGATCGGCGCCGGCCGCTTCACCCTGGACGGGGTGGATTATCAGCTGGCCCTGAACGATCACGGCATCAATCACCTGCACGGCGGCAAGGTGGGCTTTGCCTCCCATTTCTGGACCGGCACCCCCAAGGAGGGGGATCATGAGGATTCCGTCTCCTTTCACCGGGTCTCCCCGGACGGCGAGGAAGGCTATCCCGGCACCCTGGATGTCACCGTCACCTATACCTGGAACGATATGTGCGACCTGATCATCCGCTACGAAGCCACCACGGACAAGGCCACCCTCTGCAATCTGACGAACCATACCTACTTCAACCTGGCCGGCCATGACCACGGCACCATCCGGGACCATGTGGTCTCCATCGACGCGGATGTGGTCACCAAGGTGGACGCGGGCCTGATTCCCACCGGGGATTATATGCCCGTGCTGGGAACGCCCCTGGACCTGCGGGAGGGCCTGCTGGTGGAGGACGGCCTGGCGGTCATGGATTCCTGCCCCCAGATGATTCCCGCCGGCGGATATGATCATAATTTCGTCCTCACCAAGGGCAGCGCCATGGGCTTCGCGGCCTGCGTCTATCATGAAGAATCCGGCCGCTACATGGAGGTTCTGACGGATCAGCCCGCCATTCAGTTCTATTCCGCCTGCACCACCAATCTGGAGGGCGGCAAGGACGGCGCCTCCTACGGCAATTATTCCGGCTTCTGCCTGGAGACCCAGCACTGCCCGGATGATCCGAACCATTCCAACTTCCCCGGAACCACCGTGCTCCGTCCCGGCGAAAAGTATGACACCACCACCATCTACGCCTTCCGCGCGGATGACTGAGCCGGAGGGGCGGCCGCGGCCGGGTTGGAAAAAGGCGGCCTGCATGCTCCCTGAGCCAACAAAAATCGGGACTTCCTTCATCAGGAAGTCCCGTATTTTTGTTTTGCGGTCAGCAGGCATGGCCCCTTGATCCTGGGTCGGCCTGTACCGGGATGAGTCGTCGGGAGCGTTCCCGCTGACTCACCAGACCATCTCCCGGCCGAAGCGCTCCTTGTACTCTTCCTTGGTGATCACGTCGGGGCTCACGTTCATGGAATGCGCGAACTGAACCGCCATTTCTTTGGAGGGGATGGGAGCGATGACGGAGCCGTCCTGCCGGATCAGCCAGAACTTCTTCTCTTCCTCTCCCTCTTCCACGATCATCCCGCCGGTCACGTCCTTCAGTTCATCCAGATTCAGTTCAAGCTTTTCTTTCATTTATCGTTTCCTCCTCTCGCCGAAGCTTTCTCTTCCGCCCTGGAACATCTTACTCCTGGCAACTGTTGATACGCTGCTCCGTCCTCCGGTGGCAGCCTCCGGCAAAAATCTTCATAAACTTTACAAACGGTAACTCTGATCCCGCGGCCCTCCGGCCTCAGGAAACCCGATGCTTCAGCCTCATCCAGAGGCTGATCCTGCATTTATCCTTTCCCAGCCGCTGCTGGATGGCCTGCCATACCTCCTCATCCGGCACGCTGGCCTGCCCGTCCGGAAGCAAAAAGGCGCGAACCGGCGATGCATAGAGATAGATGCAGCCCTTCATGCGGAAGGCCTGCCGCGCTTCCTGCCAGGAAACCGTCACGGCTTCCCCCTGCTTCTGATGGTTCACCACGGAAAAATCCCTGGTGCGCAGGGTCACGGTATATACCAGCTTTCCCTTCCCCAAACCGCTTTTCTCCGCCTGCACATTCACCTGGCTGAGAAACATGCCCACATAGACGATGGGCAGGCCCAGGCCAACCGCCAGCAGCACCGCCGCGATCATTCCCGACTGGGGCAGCCGGGTCCACAGAGCCGCATAGGCAAACCCGCAGAGGATCAGGGCAAACACCGCCGGCCGAACCCACCTTCTGCGCAGGCGCAGCATGTCGAACCTGGCAAACCGCCGGAAGGTCTTCTGATCCAGCTTCACGGGAATCACAATATCCCTGGTCATTCTTTCCGTTCTCTCCATTCGGGAAAGGCGGGCTCAAAGCCCGCCTCCACCGCTGAAATTACATGACGTTATATCCGGTCAGCTGCGGCAGCCACAGGCTGATCTGCGGAATAAAGGTGATCAGCAGCAGCGCCACCAGCATGCAGAGATAGAAGGGCATCGTCGCCTTGACTACCTTTTCCATGGGCCGCTTCGCCACGGCGGAACCGATAAACAGAACCGCGCCAACCGGCGGAGTCAGCAGGCCGATGCCGCAATTGAGCACCACCATGATGCCGAACTGAATCGGGTTGATCCCGATGCTCATGGCCACGGGCAGCAGGATCGGCGTGGCGATCAGGATGATGGGAGCCATATCCATGATCATGCCCAGCACCAGCAGAATCACATTCAGCAGCAGCGCGATCACGATCGGATTGGAGGAAATGGAGGTAATCAGGTTCGCCGCCTTGGCGGGCACATGCAGCAGCGTCAGGCAGTTTCCGAAGGCTGCGGAGAAGGCGATCAGGATCAGCACGATGGACAGGGTTTCCACGCATCCCTCCAGCGATTTCCATACGCCCTTCCAGTTCAGTCCCTTATAGATGAACACGGACACAAACAGGGAGTAGATGACCGCGATAGCCGCGGATTCCGTGGCCGTGAACACGCCGCCCACGACGCCGACCACAACGATCAGCACCGCCAGAAGCGCCCAGATGCTGGATCCCAGCTGTTTAAAGAAATTCTTGATGGAGAAACGCTCGCCCTTCGGGTAGTTCCGCTTCACGGAGATGATGTAGGAGCCTACCATCAGGGAGATGGCCAGCAGGGCGCCGGGAAGGTATCCCGCCATAAACAGGGCGCCCACGGATATGCCGCCGGCCGTGGTCGCATAAATGACCATGTTGTGGCTCGGGGGCACCAGCAGACCCTCGCAGGAGGAGGTGATCGTCACCGCCGTGGAGAAATCCGCATCATATCCCTGGTCCACCATCATGGGAATCAGGATGGAGCCCAGAGAGGCCGTATCCGCGGAAGCGGAACCGGAAATGCCGCCGAAGAAATAGGACGCCACGATGTTCACCATCGCCAGGCCGCCACGCATCCAGCCGACCAGGGAGTTGGCCAGAGCGATCAGCTTATCCGATATGCCTCCGGTCCCCATCAGAACCCCCATGGTTATGAAGAAGGGAACCGCCATCAGGGAGAAGGACCAGACGCCCTTTACCATCTGCTGGGAGATGGTCTGCAGGGGCTGACCCATGGACATCATGCAGAACAGGGTGGACAGTCCCACCGCGTAGGCGATGGGGAAGCGGAGCAGAATCATGATCAGGAAGCTGCCCAGCAGAATGATGGTGGATAAGGTTTCAGCATCCATCAGGCCTTCGCCTCCTTTTCATTTTTATCGTCCGCCGGAAGCCAGAAGGCCTCCAGGTGCCGGAAAATCTGTTCCAGCTCAAAGATGATCATGCTGACCCCGGCCACGGGCACCGGCAGATACTGCCAGAACTTGCTCAGGGTCGGGATGGACGCGTACTTCCCGTTTATGCTCAGCGGGGAGTTGCAGAACCGGATCCCGTAAACGACCAGGTAAATTCCCAGCACCATCACGGCGATATCCGCCAGCAGGTCCAGCACCAGAAGCACTTTTCTCGGAAGATAATTGTCAAACGCGGTCATCCGGATATGCGCCATCCGGCGGATGGCCAGGGAGGCGGACAGCACCGTCATGTAGACCATCAGGGTCAGCACGACCTCCTCACTCCAGTGAGGATCCGTAATAAAGGGAATATAGCGCCCCGCGACGGACCAGCAGGTAATCACAATGTCCCCGATCAGCAGGATCTTGCAAACGAACATCAGAATCTTGTAGGTCCAGTCGTAAAGCGGCTTGATTTTTTCGAGGGACCGAAAAACAGAAGGCACCTTCGTTTCAGACAAGTTCAAGCCCACCTTTCACAGAAGAAGGGGGACACAGGCCGATGTCCCATATCCCCCTGGAATACTTTTTCCCGATGATTACTTCATGTTCACAATCTGGTCGTAGGCTTCCTGCTGGGCCGCGATGGCGTTGGCAATCGCCTCCGCGCCGGCCACGGCTTCCACCCAGGGAGCCTTGTCGGTGACTTCGATGATGTTGATGCCCTCAGCCTTCAGGGCTTCCAGGGTCTCGGCTTCCTTGGCTTCGCTGACCTGACGGCAGACCTGGGAGGCGTAATCGGCAGCTTCCTGCACCCACGCCTGCTGCTCTGCGCTCAGCTTGTTCCAGGCGGTATCGGTGATGATCAGCTGCACGGCGCCCAGGGTATGGCCGTCCATCATGAAGTAGGGAGCAACTTCCTGGAAAGCGTTGGACTTGTAGTTGGCGGTGGGCTGCTCGGCGCCGTCCACAACGCCGGTCTGCAGCGCGCTGTACAGTTCAGTGAAGGGAACGGTGGTGGCGGAGGCGCCCAGAGCGGACACCAGGCCGGTCATGATGGGGTCAGAAGAAACGCGGATCTTCAGGCCCTTCAGGCTGTTGATGTCAGTCACTTCGTTCTTGAAGAAGAAATGACGGAAGCCTTCCTCGCCGTAGCACAGGCCCCGCAGGGGCAGACCCACGGTCTGGGGCTCATTCAGGAATTCCTTGGCCAGATCGCTGGTGGCGAAATTCCAGAAATGGTCACGGTTCTCGAACACATAGGGCAGGGACAGCAGCGTCGCCTTGCTGCAGCCATACTGGCTCAGCGCGAAGGCGGAAATCCGGCTGATGTCCGTCACGGTGCCGTAGCCCAGCAGGTTGTCCAGGATCTGATCCTCAGAGCCCAGCACGCCGCTGGCCTGAATGTCGATCACCACGGAGCCGCCGGACAGCTCTTCTACCTTTTCCTTGAAAGCCTTGGCCAGTTCGCCCACGATAGTACCCTCGATGGGGTTCACTTCCGCGTAGGTCAGCGTCACAGGATCGTCCGCCAGCGCCGCGCAGCAGCCGGCCAGCATCATCAGAGACAGGAACAGAGCAACCAGTTTCTTCATAAATAATTCCCTCCTGTTTTTTTCTGCGGAAGTCAGATAGCTCCCGCTTTTTTTATTATTCTATCACAGCATTTTCCCATTTTCAACAAAAAAATGCCCGAGATGACGCTGACTGAAACCATCCCGGCGGTCCTCGTCTTTCCTCAGGCAATGTAAAAAATGCAAGTAATGCGGTTCAACCGCTCCGCGTTTTTTCGCTCCGTACTCCTCCGCAGGATTTCAGCGCATGTATTCCTTCAGCAGCGCCAGGGCATTCTGATGGCGCAGCTTCACGGCGCCGTAGCTCAGGTTCATCATCTGGGCGATTTCCGTCAGGGGCTTGCCGTCGTAATAGCGCAGCACGACGATATCCATCAGCTGCTGGGGCAGCTTCCGCAGCGCGACGCTCAGCTCCGTCAGGGTTTCCGAGCTCAGCAGATTCTCGTCCACCTGGGTATCATCGGAAAGATTCTCGTCCAGCTCCTCCGAGGGCCTGTTCCGCCGGAAGTAGTCGATCAGCGTATTCCGGGTCACGGAAAAGATCCAGGTATTCAGCGAGGCCTTCGTGGAATCAAAGCTGTCGATTTTCCGCAGAATCTTCTCGAATACGCTGGAGGCCAGATCCTCCGCCACCGCCGTATTGTTCACCCTGGCCCGCAGATACCCTGTCACCTTCCGGTTGTACTCCAGGTAGATCTGCTCCATGTTAAATTCGCTCATCTTTTTTCTGCTCCTGCTTCTGTTCCGGCGTTCCGACGCCCGCTGCTACCCACTCCATCTCGTCCAGGGTCAGCTCCCGGAGCTTGGGCTTCGCCATCCCGTAGCGGGCATGGACGGACTGGATCACATCGTCCAGGTCCTTGTTTCCCTCGAATTTCTGATAATCGAACAGCTGTTTCAGCGCCTTGGCATTCATTTTCCTTCCTCCTTGGTCTCCTGATTCCGCTTCCGCCGTTCCTCTATGGCCAGCAGCACCCGCTCCCAGACCAGGACCACCGCTCCCACGATGAGGAACAGATAATAGGTGAAAAACCGCCAGACCAGCAGCGACAGGCCGATCCGGTCCCCGGGGATAATTCCCTGGTAGTACAGCAGAAAGCCGCCCTCCTGGGCCCCGCTGGCCCCGGGCAGGGGCGTATAGCTGGCGCTGACGAACAGCAGGAAGCTGATGGTCAGCAGCTGATACCAGGGGGTTCCGGAGAAGCCGAACGCGCGGTAGACAAAATAGATGGAGCTCATCAGCCCCAGCATGCTGCCGCAGGAGCAGAGCAGCTGGATCAGAATCTGTCCCGGCCGCTGGCTCAGCGCCCGCAGCGCCGCATGATAGGTATCCAGCACATTGGTGGTGGAGACGATGGCCTCCTCCTCGTTCTTCACAAGGTGGAGCCGCTTTCCCAGATGAATGACCCCCAGTGCGATCTTCTGGATCAGGTTTCGCTGGCAGACGGCCATCAGGCACAGGGGCACCCCCGCGAAATTGATGATCCACCCGACCCGGGCGAACCAGATGGCGTCCCCCAGCTGATGCCGGACAAAATCCCTGTTCAGCAGCCAGAAGACGAGGCTCATGGCGGTGACCGCGAACTGGTTGCAGGCGAACCGGACCGTGGCAATCATGGTTCCGTAGGCCACCGGCACCCCCGCCTTCCGCAGGCTGTTCACCTGCATGGGCTGACCGCCGGCGCTGGAGGGGGTGATATTGCTGTAATAAAACCCGATCAGGCAGGCCGTGACCGCCCTGTGCAGGGCCAGCCGGAAACCCTCCCGCCGAAGATAGACCCATCCGCCGAACGCGTCAAAAAACATATAGGCAAACCAGCAGCCAAAAATGCCCAGCACCCATTTCGGGTCCAGGCTTCCCAGCGCTTCCCAGGCGTTTTCCAGCTCCTCGTTGGCGAAGGCGATAATCAGCACCGCCGCCAGGCTGATTACCACCAGCCCGGTGCTCAGCAGCTTCCGCAGGCTTACCTTCATGCTCCCGCTCTCTTCCGTGCGATCAGTTTCTCATATTTTTCAATCACGTCATTAATAATCTCGTCCCAGGGCTTCGGAATCGTCCGCCGGGCCTCGATTCCCGCTTCCCGGGCCCTGGGCAGCGCTTCCCGAATCACCCGGGCGATATCCTCCGGCCGGTTCTCGCATAGAAAACCGTTCACCCCGTCCTCGACGCCCTCTGCGCTGCAGCTTCCCCGGACCAGCACCGCCGGCGTCCCGCTGGCCGCCGCCTCCCGGACCACCATGGGGGCATTGTCATAGATGGAGGGGAAGACGAACAGGTCGGAAAGGGCGTACAGCGCCCGCAGCTCCTCCCCGCCCCGGATAAAGCCAAGGAAGCCCACCCGGTCCCGGAGATCCAGCTCATCCGTCATCTTCTCCAGAGCGGAACGGTCCGGGCCCTCGCCCGCCAGCAGCAGCACAAAATCCTCTCCCTCCCGCTTCAGCAGCGCCGCTGCCTGCAGGATGGAGGGAATATTCTTCTTCCGGTCAATCTGCCCCACAAAAAGCAGCACCTTTCTCTCCGGGGGAATGCCCAGCCGCTCCCGGGTCTCCCGAGCCCGGTCGTAGTCAATGTTGTACACGTCCGTCCCGTTGGGGGCGACGTCGATTTCTCCCCGGAATCCGTAGTCCCGCAGTACCTGGGCTGTCTCGTGGTTCACCGCCCAGACCGCGTCGCATTTATCGTATACGGAGAGCACCACGTTCACCACGCCGCTGGAGATCAGCTTGCTGCGGGTAATCTTCATGGCGTCGTCGTAATACTTGCTGTGAAAGGTGACGATAATGGGGATCCTGGGATTCACCTTCTGGATCTCAAAGGCGACCCGGGCGCTGAGAAAGGGGGAATGAATATGCAGGATATCGAAGGGAATCTGTCTGATTTCCTTCCGGAATTCGAAGCTCATGTCCGGCACGCCGAAGCGATAGTTCTGCCCGGGAATCTGGATTCCCTTGTACAGCAGCGTATTCAGCCCTTCGAAATGGGAATGGGCCGGATCCTCCGGCGCAATATAATAAGCGGTATGACCCCGTTTCTCCAGCGCGTTGCAATACGCCCAGCAAACCCGGCCTACCCCGTCCTGCATGGGGGGATAGGTTTCGGTCAGCTCGCCGATAATCATGATAATCCTCCTGATTCAGGTGATAGGATGATTATACCGGAAACTTGCCTTTCTGTCCACCTTTCAGACGATTCAGCCCTGAGAGCGGAGCGTCTGATCGGATTCTCTCAGACTTCCTTCTCAAACTGGAACCCATGGAAGTCGAACTGGCTTCCGGGCAGGAAAACGAAGCTGACCTTCGCAACTCCTCCGGGAACCGGCACCCGGAACCGCTGCCGGCCCGCTTCCGTCCCCCGGAAGCGCACCGCCTCCGTCACGGTTTCCCCGGCCTCATTCTCCATCCGGAGGGTTATGGCGTTGACCTCCAGGGGCGTAGATCCTTCCACCGTCAGCCCCGCTTCCCGCAGGCTGCCGAAATCCATATTCTCCCAGGTCATCGTCACGTTATTCCCGATCTCCAGGACCCGGCTGCCCTCCCGGCGGAAGCTGTCCCCGTAGACCGCGTCCGCCTCCCCGGCGTTCTGCCAGCGGAAGGCCCGGCTCTGCTTCTCAAAGCGGAATCCCCTGAAATGGAACTTTTTCCCCGCCACAAAGCAGAGGGTATGCACCCCCGTCAGCCGCTCCGGCAGCCGGTAGGTTTCATCCTGATAGACGTTCCAGATGCTGGGCTTCTGGTATTCCAGCACCGTGATCAGCCGTCCCCCGTCCCGGGGATCCCCGTCGAACAGGCGGAGCTTGTACAGATTGCCGTCCAGGGCAAAGATGGACAGGGTCACGGTATCGCTGCCCGCGGAGCCGAAGTCCAGCCGGGAGAATCCCACCATGCTGTCCCCGCTGTCCCGGGCGAAGGCGATGCCCTGCTCATTTCCTGCGC
Organism: Clostridia bacterium; assembly: GCA_017412715.1. GTDB lineage: Bacteria > Bacillota > Clostridia > Christensenellales > Aristaeellaceae > Aristaeella. The sequence continues at coordinate 23,214 of JAFPWU010000026.1, read as the reverse complement.
CCACGTTCCCCTCCTGCAGGTCATGCAGGCCGGCGGTCACAAACCCGTAGGGATCCGTCATCATCCGCCCGAATCCCTGCAGATGAATTTCCATATGGCTGATGCGCTCCGGGTGGTCCTCCGCGTTGCCGTACAGGGCCCGCAGCAGCACCTCTCCGTCTCCTTTCGCCCGCACCCGGACCCGGTGGTTTTCCTCCGGAAGCACCTCCGCCCAGGGGGAAGGGATGCCGGTCTCCGTGGTCGCCTGCCATTCCAGGCTGAAGGGCGTCGCGTTCTCCGGGCAGCTCCGCCAGGCAAAGACGGCCTCCGGCTGCTCCGGGGTCAGGGTGCAGCCCTCCAGGGGAAGGATTTCCACCTTTCGCACGGGGATTTCCCCGGTGCCCTCCCGGTCGGGGGTCTCCGGGCAGAAGGGCGCCTCGCAGGCCTCCCCTTCCGTGGGAATCACGATGCCTGCCTCCAGCCCGGCCGTGGACCGGACCGTAATCACCGCGGGCTCCGCCTTTCCGCTGCCGCCCGCGATGATCAGCATCTTTCCGCCGAACAGCCGCTTCCAGGTGCCCTTGTATTCGTCCGTGTCCGCCGCGTCCCCGTTATCCAGTCCCAGCAGCATCCCGCCGCCGGTTACGGATACATGGAGCCGGTCCCGGGCATTCTCCACCGGGTTTCCCGCCGCGTCCACCGCCTGAACGGCGATGAAGGCCAGGTCACGGCCGTCCGTATGCAGGCTGCTCCGCTCCGGAAGCAGCCGCAGCCCGGCGGTTTCCCCGGGCGTCACCCGCACGTCCCTGCACAGCACATGGCCCTCTTCGTCCAGGCCCAGGGCTTCCAGCCTTCCCGCCCGGAAGGGGAGCCGCCACAGGCCGGCGCATTTTTCCTCGTCCAGGGGATCGATTTCCTGCACACCCTGGCTGACCCCGTCAAGAATCAGCTCCGCCCGGGGGCAGCTGGTCATCACGGGAATATCGATCATCTGTCCCGGGTTCCAGTCCCAGCTCACGCCCAGATGCACCATGGGCCGGTCTCCCCACAGGCTCTGGAAAAGGTAGTAGGCGTCCTTGGGGAAGCCGGCGGTGTCCGCCTGGCCGAAGTAGCAGCTGCGGGTATGATAGGGAGTGGGCTCCCCGATATAGTCCAGGCCGGACCAGACGAACTGCCCCATGCTGTAGGGGGTCTTCAGGTCCTCCGTAATCATTTTCTTCAGGCCGCTGGCGCCCCAGCTGGTGGAGCTGTTCCCCAGGGCGGAGCACTGCAGGTCCGCGTCGCTGAGGATGGTCCGGCTCATGGGGAAATGATAGATTCCCCGGCTGCTCAGCACGCTGGCGGTCTCGCTGCCGTAGATGACCCAGTCCGGATGCTTCGCGTGGTGCTCCGCGTAGAACCTCTCCGCATAGTTGTATCCGGGGATTCCCACCTCCTCCGCGCAGCGCTGGGCCCCTTCCCAGGGCATATAATTGCTGCCGAAGGTCACCTTCGCGTGCTCCGCCGGGTCGTGGGCCCGGACCTGGTCCCGCAGCATCCTGGTCACTTCCGTCCCCCGCATGTCCGCGAACATATCGTAGATCTCGTTCCCGATGGACCACATCACCACGCAGGCGTGGTTCCGGTCCCTGCGGACCCAGCTGGCCACGTCCTCCGCCTCATGCTCCGGGAAGAAGCGGGCGTAGTCGTAGGTCGTCTTGGGACGCTCCCACATGTCCAGCAGCTCGTCCACCACCAGGATGCCCATCTCGTCGCAGAGATCCAGCATCAGCCGGGCGGGAGGGTTATGGCTGGTCCGCAGGGCATTGACCCCCATCTCCTGCATGATCCGCAGCTGCCGCCGGGCCGCGTCCGGATGGAAGGCGGCGCCCAGGGCTCCCAGGTCATGGTGGAGGCAGACCCCCTTCATCTTCACATGTTCCCCGTTCAGGAAGAACCCCTCATCCGGGTCGAACCGGGTGGTCCTCAGCCCGATTCGGGCAGACTCCATCTGCTCCCCCATGCCGTATTCCAGGGTATAGAGCCTGGGGTGATCCAGGCTCCAGGTCTCCCCGCCGGCAATCCGCATCGTCAGGTTCGCCTTTCCCCCGGAGGAAGCGCCCTCAGCCTCCGCGGCCGGGGACCCCGCCGGATCCAGCAGCCGGGCCCGGACCAGGCCCTCCCCGGCCGTTTCCACGGAAAGATCGATCCGCCATCCGTCCCCTTCCCGCTCCGTCACGGTATACAGGCTGTCGGGAATCATGTATTCCTTCGGAAGCAGCCGCAGTGTCACGTCCCGGTAGATGCCGCTTCCGGAATACCACCGGGTGTTGGGGCTCCGGTGCCGGATATGCACCATCAGCTCGTTGTCCCCATCCCTCAGCCGGCCGGTCAGGTTCACCTGGAAGGCGGTATATCCGTAGGGATGGGTGCAGAGCACCTCTCCGTTCAGGATCACGTCGCAGTCCATATAGACCCCGTCGAAGCACAGGATCACGGTCTCCCCGTCCGTCTCCTCCGGCCGCAGGATCCGCCGGTACCAGGCGTCCGCGCTCTCGTACAGATCCCCGGCCTGCCAGATCAGCCAGTCATGGGGCAGCGTCACCCGCTGCCACCGGGCGGAAAGGGCCTCCTCCCGGCGGCTCTCCAGGGGCATTTTGACAAACTCCCATCCGTGATTCAGCTTCCATGTTCCCGTTCTGCTCATCTTTCCCTGCCTCCTGCTTTTCCTGACCGTATTTTCCCGTACCGGGGCCTCAGATCCGCCCTACCGCTGCCAGTATTCCAGGTTCAGCTCATTGGTGGAAGCATAGGCTCCCTCCATGCTGATCTCGTACCGCAGGTGAACCTTCCCCCGCTCCTTCTTCAGGTCGCACTTCACGTCCCGGGCAAACACGGACATGGGCATCTCCCCGAAGGGGGTCCGGTACACGGTCTCAAACCGCTTTCCCTGCTGGAACATCATGGTATTGGCATAATCCCCCATCCGGTTCACGGTCACCTCGTCCTTCTTCAGGATCAGCTGGACCTCCTCCTCTATCGTCTCGCCGGACTCCGTATCCTCCATATTCTCCCGGTACTGCAGCAGCAGATCTTTCTCCCGGGGGATCAGCTTCCCGGTGGTCATCACCTGAATCGGGTCATCGCTCATCCCGTTATAGCTGATCAGGGAGGCCAGATTAATCATCACGGGAATCTCCCGGTTTTTTTCCTTCATGCTGAAAACTCCTTCGCGTCTTTGTGCGACGCCATTGTAACCAGTTTTCCCTTCCCGCGCAAGAACTTCCTGCACGGCATGTGCATTATTGTAAGCGGAGCGCTGAGGTGTTCCACTTCCGGGGGCCTTGATTCTCGCCGGTTCTTAGCGACTGGCAAGCCGTAAGGCGCAGACAGAGCTTAGAACCGTTGCGTAAGTGAACGGAGCCGCGAGGCGTCCCCCGGTGTGGAATACCTCAGAGAGCGGAGCAGATAAAAAGTGATCCCTTGCATGTTCTTTTCTGCTTGAGTATACTGGTTCTGTGAACTTATGAAACCTGCCGAACCATCGGCGTTCCAAAAAAGAGAGGTACCCCCATGCAGCTGGAAGCCCGCGGCAAAATCAACTGGTCCCTGGATATCACCGGTCTTCGGGAAGACGGATATCATCTGATGGATATGCTGATGCAGCCCGTCACCCTGTCCGATACGATTACCCTCCTCCCCGGGGAGGATCTTTCCCTGGTCTCCGGGGGCTTTCCGAAGCTGAAGGCGGATGACCGCCATCTGGCCCTGCGGGCCGCCCGCCTGCTCAAGGAGCATACCGGCTATCCCGGCGGCGCCGCCATCACCGTCTTCAAGCGGATTCCCGTGGGAGCCGGCATGGGCGGGGGCAGCGCCGATGCCGCCGGCGTCCTGTGGGGGCTCAATCGGCTCTGGAACACGGGGCTGTCCCTGCCGGAGCTGGAAAAACTGGGGCTGGAGCTGGGGGCGGATGTTCCCTTCTGCCTGCGGGGCGGACTGACCCGCACCCGGGGCATCGGGGAGGAGATGGAAAATCTCCCCTGCGCCCGAACCTACCCCCTGATCGTCATCCAGCCCTGCCGGGGTCTTTCCACCCGGGAGGTTTTCCAGGCATATCACGAAGCCCCGGAAACCAGGCATCCGGACACGAATCTGTCCGCCGATGCCCTGATCCGGGGCGATCTGGCTCCCCTGCGGAAAAGCCTGGGGAATGTGCTGCAGCCCGTCTCCGTCCGTATGCGCCCGGAGATCGGGCGTGCAATTCAGAAATTGAAGGAATCCGGCGCGGAGCTGGCCCTCATGACCGGCAGCGGCAGCGCCGTCTTCGGCGTCTTCCGCACCCCGGCCCGGGCCCGGGCCGCCTTCTCCTCCCTTGCCACCCTCTGGCCCTCCGCCTTCCTGACCGGAACCTGCGCGGAGAGCATTGTCATGACCGATAGCTGATCAGCCATCACAGCCATAAAGGCGGAGGGCGGAGCTGTTCAACAGATTAGTTCAATCCAGATAGTCCCGGAGCTTCTTGCTGCGGGAAGGATGGCGCAGCTTCCGCAGGGCCTTGGCCTCAATCTGGCGGATGCGCTCCCGGGTTACATTGAATTCCCTTCCCACCTCTTCCAGCGTCCGCTGGTGGCCGTCATCCAGGCCGAAGCGCAGCCGGAGCACCTTCTCCTCCCGGGGGGTCAGGGTATCCAGCACCTCCATCAGCTGTTCCTTCATCAGGGCGAAGGAAGCCGCTTCCGCCGGGGCGGGCGCATCCTCATCCGGGATAAAGTCTCCCAGATGGCTGTCCTCCTCCTCGCCAATGGGGGTTTCCAGGGATACCGGTTCCTGGGCGATCTTGATGATTTCCCGCACCTTGTTTTCGGAGATGTTCATCACCTTCGCGATCTCCTCCGGCGTGGGCTCCCGGCCGTATTCCTGCAGCAGCTGCCGGGAAACCCGGATCAGCTTGTTAATGGTTTCCACCATGTGCACGGGAATCCGGATCGTCCTGGCCTGGTCCGCGATAGCCCGGGTAATGGCCTGCCGGATCCACCAGGTGGCATAGGTGGAGAACTTGAATCCCTTGCGGTAATCGAATTTCTCCACCGCCTTGATGAGGCCCAGATTGCCCTCCTGGATCAGGTCCAGGAACAGCATGCCCCGGCCCACGTACCTCTTCGCGATGGAAACCACCAGCCGCAGGTTCGCCTCCGCCAGCTGCTGCTTCGCCTCCTCGTCCCCATCCTCCAGGCGCTTGGCCAGCTCGATCTCCTGGTCCGCCGTCAGCAGCGGAACCTTGCCGATCTCCTTCAGGTACATGCGAACCGGGTCGTCAATAGCGACCCCTTCCGGCACGGAGAGATCCAGCTGATCCTCGATGGGAATCTCCTTTTCCTGGGCGATGGCAGCATCCGTGGCGGATTCATCGGCAAGCTCGTCCGCAAGCTGAATATCCTTCTCGTCGTTCACCACGGAAATTCCGTAGGCGTCCAGCGTCTCCAGAATCCGATCCAGCTGTTCCGGCTCCATTTCCGCTTCCGTCAGGTAATCCATGACCTCCTTGGAGGTCAGAACGCCCTTCTTTTTGCCCACTTCATAGAGTTCTTCCAGCCTGCTCTTTTTTTCCGTCTTTTCCTGGTTCAAAAAGATCTCTCCTTTTACTGTCCCTTGGTCTTTCGGCGCATTCCGTCCAGTGCCTGGTACTCTGCCATCAGCCTTGCCAGTTCCGCGTCGTCAGTACAATTCGCCATCCGTTCTTCAATTTCCTTCAATTTCATTTCATATCTGCCTTCACGAATTCCCGCCGCGCAGTCCTGAGCCATGGCGATCAGCTCATCCGTGCTTTCCGCGGCGGGCGGCATCAGCAGTCTGGTCAGCCTGGACCGGGTTTCCCCGTCGGTGGACTGCTCGATCAGGGCGGCCGCGGGGATCCCCTGGCCCAGCGCCCGGTAGATCTCCTTCAGCTCCGGATCGGTGAAATCATCCTCCTGGGCCAGGTCCTTCGGCAGCAGTCCCGTGGCCAGCAGGCCGATCAGCAGCTCCTCCGCCTTCCGCATCTTCCATTCCGCGTCCGTCAGCCTGGGCTCCCGGGCCTTTTCCCGGGACGGGCGCTGGCCGGGCTTTTCCAGCCCCATGGCCTCCAGCGGATCCTCCTGCTTCGTCCGGCCCCCGCCCCTGGCCGCGTCCCTGGCCGCCCAGGGATTCTCCGCGGCATCCTTCCTTTTTTTCGTCTCCTGCTCCAGCTGAGCCAGGATCACATCCCGTCCGAATCCGGTCTGCAGCGACAGATCCCAGATGTATCCGTCCCGCTCCACCGGATCCAGCCCCGCGATAATCTCTACCGTCTTCCGGGCGTACTGAACCTTCCCCTCCCGGGTGGACAGGTCCGCCCCCGCCTTCAGCAGGCGGATCCGATAAGCCTCCGGGGTCAGCGCCTTCAGGGCCGCGAACCCCTCCGGGCCTTCCCTGCGGATGAAGTCGTCCGGATCCATCCCGGCGGGAAAATCCAGCACCCTGCAGGGAATTCCTTCCTGACGGAAGATCTCCAGCCCCTTCAGGATCGCCTTCTGCCCCGCCGCGTCCCCGTCATAGGCCAGGCATACTTCCGGGGCGAAACGCCGGATCAGCCGGGCCTGCTCCTCCGTCAGGGCCGTACCCAGCGTGGCGCAGACCCCACGGATGCCGAACTGGGTCAGGCTCACCACGTCCAGGTTGCCCTCCACCAGGATCACCCGCTCCAGCCGCCGCTCCTTCTTCAGCAGGTTGGCGCCGAAGATATTCTTCCCCTTGTTAAACACGGGGGTATCGGAGGTATTGACGTACTTCTGTTCCCCGCCCTTCTCCAGGATGCGCCCGCTGAAGGCGATCACATTTCCGTACTGGTCGATGATGGGAAACATCACCCGGTTCCGGAAGATATCGTAGACCCTCCGTGGCCTCGCCGGAGTGTTCTCCGTGGCGGGCTCCGCCTCCCGAACCCGGGTCAGGAAGAGGGAGCTCAGCTCGTCCAGGGTATATCCCTTCTCCGTCAGATGCCTGGTCAGGGCGTCCCAGCTGTCCGGCGCGGCCCCCAGGCCGAATTTCCGGATCACGCTGTCGTTCAGTCCTCTTCCGCGCAGATAGGCCAGGGCCGCGGCTCCCGCCGGGGTGAACAGGGTATCGTGAAAGAATCGTGCCGCCTCCCGGTTGATGCCCAGCAGCCGCTCCCGGCGGCTGCGGCGGCGCTCGTATTCCTCATCGTTCATCATCTGGGGCAGAGCCATATGGGCCCGGTCCGCCAGGTACTCCACCGCCTCCGAAAAGCTCAGATGCTCCATCTCGGAGACGAAGGTGAATACGCTTCCCCCCGCCTTGCATCCGAAACAGTAGTACAGCTGCGCTTCCTCATCCACGGAGAAGGAGGCCGTTTTCTCCCCGTGGAAGGGGCAAAGGCCCCAATATCTCTTCCCTTTCTTTTTCAGCGCCACGTAGCCGGATACTACCTGCACCAGGTCGCTGCGGGTCCGCAGCTCCTCCAGCCACGCGGGCGGATATCGCTCCGCCATGTCTTTTCCTCCGATTCTGTTTCCGGCTCCTGCCGGAAAAACGCTGAGGGCTTCACCCCCGGCGGTTCATGTTCCCCGCCGCCTTATCCCGTATTCCGGGGGGCAAATTCTCCCGGAACAAAAAGCTCCCGGAACTTCCTGGTTGCGTACCGGTCCGTCATGCCGGAAAGGAAGTCCGTCACGCCCCGCTCCAGCCCGTCCTGATAGGTGATCATGATGTATTCTTCCGGCATCTCCCCCGGATGCTCGCAGAAGTATTCAAACAGCGTCCGGATGATAAAGTCGCATCTGCGCTCCTCCGGATCCCGCCATCCGTCTCGGTACACCCGCTCAAACATGAATTCCCGCAGGGCGTCCATGGCGGCCCCCACCCGGGCGCTCATGGCCAGATGGGGCTTCCCGTCGCTTTCGTTCACGATGTCCCGGATCATGGTGTCGATCCGTTTTCCGTGGGTCTGTCCCAGCACATGCAGACAGTCCCCCGGAATTTCAAAATCCCGCAGTATCCCCGCCCGCAGCGCGTCGTCCAGGTCATGGTTCAGGTAGGCGATCCGGTCCGCCCGGCGGACGCATTCCCCCTCCAGGGTGGCCGGCATCACCCGGCCGGAATGGTGCTCGATGCCGTCCCGCACCTCCCAGGTCAGGTTCAGTCCCTCCCCGCTGTTCTCCAGCTTCTCCACCACCCGGCGGCTCTGCTCGTTATGCCGGAATCCCCCGGCCAGCAGGCTGTCCAGCGTCCGCTCCCCGATATGCCCGTAGGGCGTGTGCCCCAGATCATGTCCCAGGGCGATGGCCTCGGTCAGATCCTCGTTCAGCCTCAGGGCCCGGGCCAGGGTCCGGGCCACCTGGGCCACCTCCAGGGTATGGGTCAGGCGGGTCCGGTAATGATCCCCCTCCGGGGAGAGGAACACCTGCGTCTTGAACTTCAGCCGGCGGAAGGCCTTGCAGTGGATCACCCGATCCCGGTCCCGCTGGTATTCCGTCCGGATTTCGCATCTCTCCAGGGGCCGCTCCCGTCCCCGGGTTTCCGCCGACCTGGCCGCGTAGGGGGACAACAGCAGCGCCTCATTCTGTTCCGTCCGTTCCCGAATCGTCACCCGCATCCCCCCTTCCGCCTTCGGTTTACCTTCTTTTAATACTCCGTCCGGCTCCCTTTTTCCTGCTGCGCAGAGAAAGTGTTTTTGTAGCAAAGCCTGTAAGCCGAGCGCAGAGATGTTTCGTTCTCGGGGGCCTCGATTCTCGCCGGTTCTTAGCGATTGGCAAGCCGCAAGGCGCAGACAAAGCTTAGAACCGCTGCGTAAGTGAGCGGGGGTTTCGAACGCCCGGAAAACTGTCCAGTGGACAGTTTTCAGTGAGAAACGGGCGGCAGCCCTGGGCAGGAGAGGCGTCCCCCGAAATGAAACGATCTCGAGAGCGAGGCGGAGGATCATTCTTCTGAAATATTGCGAAAAAAGCAAATCCATCGTACAATTTCTGAGGAGCAAATTATCATCTCAGGAGAACTGCCATGACGCTGGATCCCCGTCTGTCCCTGGCCTGCGACCTCTATCCCCCCGTCCCCCTCGCCGCCGACATCGGCACGGACCATGCCCACCTGCCCATCGCGCTGCTGAAAGGCGGCGCCTGCGGGCGGATGATTCTCACTGACATCAGCCCGGACGCCCTGAACAATGCCCGGGAAAATATTGCCCGGGCCCGCCTGACGGACCGGGTGGACTTCCGCCTGGGGGACGGGCTCGCCGTCCTCCGGGAGCCGGTTCCCATGATTTCCGTCCTGGGGATGGGCGGCCGCACCATTTCGGAGATGCTGCTGCAGGACCGGGCGGCCCTGCAGGGCGCCTGCCTGCTGCTTTCCGCCCATACGGACCTGCCCCTGGTCCGGGCCGCCCTGCGGGACCTTGGGTATCATCTGACCGCGGAGGAACCCTGCCTGGACGCGGGCCGGTATTATCTGCTGCTCCGGGCCGCCCCCGGTCAGGCGGAACTCTCTCCCCGGGAAATCCGCCTGGGCAGCCTCCTGTTCGAATCCCGCAGCCCCGTGCTGCAGCCTTACCTCCTGAAGCGGAGGGAGGTGCTCCGGGCCAAACTCTCCGGGCTGGAAAAGGCCGCGGAGCCGGATACCGCCGCCATCAGCCTACTGGCTGAGGACATAGACTATCTGGAAAGGAGAATTCACCCATGACTATCCAGGATATCCATGATCTGCTGGACGCTGTCGCGCCCTTCTCCACCCAGGCGGATTTTGACAATTCCGGCCTGCTGATCGGTGATCCCGCCCAGGAGGTCTCCGCCATCCTCGTGGCCCTGGATGTGACGGAGACGGTCATTCAGGAGGCAATTTCCCTGGGGGCCAATCTGATCGTCACCCATCATCCCCTGATGTTTGAACCCATCCGGCGGATCACCGCGGAAACTTACGAGGGCCGGCTGATGCTAAGCCTGATCCGGGCCGGCATCGGGCTCATCGCCTGCCATACCCCCCTGGATATGGCGCCCGGCGGCATCAACGACGCCCTGGCGGAGTGCTGCGCCCTGCTGGACGTGACCGGAGAGGGCTTCGTCCGGGTCGGCGCCCTGCCCCAGCCCATGCGCGCCGGGGACCTGAAGGAGTACCTGGCCGCGGCTCTGGATACGGATGTGCGCCTCATGGGCGATCCGGAGATTTCCGTAACCCGGCTGGGCCTGTGCTCCGGCGCGGGCGGCGGGGAATGGCCTCTGGCCGCGGACCTGGGGGCGGATGCCTTCCTCTCCGGGGAGATCAAGCATCATATCGCCCTGGAGATGGCGGATCAGGGCATCCCCTGCTTCGAATGCGGCCATTTCGCCACGGAGCAGCCCGGGATCTTCGCCCTGGCCGATGCTTTACAAAACGCCCTGGATCAGGTACAATACAGATTGGAGATCTTTAAGTCAAAGGCCGGAGCCTATGCTTCCGCCTTTGCATCCCGGCGGGAGACCTGAGATCGTTCAGACCCCCGCTAGAACGGAGGTTGTACCATGGATTTTGAAGCGTTGTGGACATTTCAGACAGAAGATCTGAAGGCGGAAGCCATCGCCACGGAGATTAAGCGTTCTCCGATCCGGCTCAAGCTGGAAAAGGCCCGTGATTTCATCATGGATCGCCAGAAGCAGTACAAGCAGATTGAGGACAGCGTGACCGCCATCGCGGATCGGAAGGATTTTCTTTTCAAGGCGCTGGAAAGCACCATTTCCGAAATCGAAGCTCAGAAGGAGCGCATGGCCTCCATCGATCCGGAGGATGAGGATGCCATCGCCGCCCTGCGGGAGGATGTGGCCCGCGCCAGGAACGAGATCCGCTCCTTCGAAAAGGAACTGACCCAGATGAACGCCGATTCCGGCAATTTCGATAAGCAGCTCCGCTCCGTGCGGGTGGAAGCCGCCCGGGCCAAACAGAATTTTGACCAGCTGAAGGCGGATTACGAAACCGAAAGCAAGGTAAAAAAGGAGGCGCTGGAGCGGCAGCGGGCCAGGGTGAAGAGCCTGGAAAGCACGGTAGATCCCGAGCTGATGGCCGAATACCTGTCCATCCGAAAACATACCATCCCGCCTGTGGTTCGCCTTCAGTACGGACAGTGCTCCGGATGCAATACCAGCCTTCCCTCCGCGACCCTCAGCAAGATCCGGAGCGGAGCCCTGGTGGAATGCGAAACCTGCGGACGGATGATTATCCAGTAAGCTTAACAACGATAGTCCATAGCCCAGCCAGCGGAGCGCTGAGGTGTTCCATACCCGGGGGCCTCGATTCTCGCCGGTTCTTAGCGATTGGCAAGCCGTAAGGCGCAGACAAAGCTTAGAACCGCTGCGTAAGTGAGCGGGGGTTTCGAACGCCCGGAAAACTGTCCAGTGGACAGTTTTCAGTGAGAAACGGGCGGCAGCCCTGGGCAGGAGAGGCGTTCCCCGGAATGGAATACCGCAGAGAGCGGAGCGGCAATATAATAACACTTACGCACCCGCCCGGATTGGGCGGGTGCATTGTCAAGGAGAAAACATGCGGCAGAGCGGCATTCTGATGCATATTACCAGTCTTCCCTCCCCCGGCGGCATCGGGGATCTGGGCGCGGAGGCCTATGCCTTCGCGGACTTTCTCCGCCAGAGCGGCATGAAGGTCTGGCAGGTGCTTCCCGTGGGCCCCACCGGCTACGGGGAAAGCCCCTATCAGTCCTCCTCCGCCTTCGCGGGCAATCCCCTGCTGATCTCGCCGGCCAGGCTGCGGGAGGAAGGGCTTCTGTCCTTCGAGGACAGCGAGCTGTATGTGCCGGAGAATCCGGAGCGGGCGGCCTACGGCCCCGCCATGGAAAACCGGATGATGCTGCTCCGCCGGGCCTATCGCCAGTCCCGGGAGAAGCTGGCGGAGGAGATCAGCGACTTTTCCGCCGCCAATCCCTGGGCGAAGGAATATGCCCTTTTCTCCGCCCTGAAGGATCATTTCGGCGGCGGCATGTGGAGCAAATGGCCGGCCCATGGCATCCGGAATCATTGGCTCCTGTCCCGCTGGTACTACGGGCACCGACTGAAGGAGGAGGCGGATTTTCGTCTTTTCTGCCAGGTCTTCTTCCGGCGGCAGTGGCTGGCGCTGAAGAAATACTGCAATGATCGGGGCATCTCCCTCCTGGGGGATATGCCCATCTACGTGGCGGAGGATTCCGCCGAAACCTGGGCCCATCCCCGGGTGTTCCAGATGGACCGGCGCCGGCTCCCAACACGGGTGGCCGGAGTGCCGCCAGATTATTTCTCCGAGGACGGCCAGCTGTGGGGAAATCCCCTCTATAACTGGGATTATCTGCGGAAAACCGGCTTCGCCTGGTGGCTGGACCGGATGCGGGCCATGTCGGAGCTGTTCGACATCGTCCGGGTGGACCATTTTATCGGCTTCGCCAATTATTATTCCATTCCCTACGGCGCGCCGAATGCCCGGCAGGGAGAATGGATCAACGCCCCCGGCGGGGAGCTCTTCGCCGAGCTGAAACGGCAGCTTCCCGGGCTGAGGATCGTGGCGGAGGATCTGGGAGAGGTGACGGACCGGGTGCTGAACCTGATGGCCGAAACCGGCTTCCCCGGCATGCGGGTCATGTGCTACGGCTTCGACGGCGGGGAGGATAATCCCCATTTCCCCGCCAACTATACGGAGCATATGGTGCTCTATACCGGCACCCACGATAACGATACCGTCCGGGGCTGGGCGGAAAAGGCGGATCCCAAAGCCCTCCGGTTCGCGGAGGAAACCCTTGGCTTCTCCGGCCCCGCGGAAGCGCCCCGGGCCTTTATCCAGGCCGCCCTGAAATCCCCCGCCGAGACGGTCATCCTCCCCATGCAGGATGTGCTGGGGCTGGACGGCTCCGCCCGGATGAATCTTCCCGGCACCACGAAGGATAACTGGCGCTGGCGCATGAAGCCCGGCGCCGCCGGCCCGGAGACCGCCGCCTGGCTGAGTGCCCTGAATCTGATGTACGGAAGAAGCTGACTGGAAGCATTCCACGCCGGCATATCCCTGAACTGTTCCTATCCGGCCGCATCCTGCCCGCCGATTATCTCGGGGATGGGGGGCGAAGCCCCCAGAAAAGCAAACTTTCCCCGTCCCCGCGCCGGATTCCGGCAAAATCAATCCCGCTTCTGCGCGGGGAAGGGGTGCAGGGGAAGAGGCATCGGAAAACAAATCTTGGAGGAAATCAATGATGAACGCTAAAGAACTGATTCAGTCGGCGGAGCGCAATCTGCTGACCCAGTCCCATAAGACCCTGCCGGAAGCCACGGCGGCCGAGCTCCATAACGCCCTGTCCGCCGCCGCCATGGAAGCCCTGGCCCCCCTCTGGCAGCGGAAGGAAGCGGAGCGCTTCCCCGCCCGTCAGGCCTATTACCTGTCCATGGAATACCTGATGGGCCGGCTGGTCTATAACAATCTGTACTGCATGGGTCTCCTGGAAGAAACCCGCGCCCTCCTGGCAGAAAAAGGGGTGGATCTGGCCGCCCTGGAGGATATCGAGGATGATGCCTTCGGCAACGGAGGCCTTGGACGGCTGGCCGCCTGCTTCCTGGACAGCGCGGTCACCTGCGATGTCCCCCTGACCGGCTACGGTCTCCGCTTCCGCTACGGCCTCTTCAAGCAGAAGTTCGTCCGCGGAAAGCAGGTGGAGGAGCCGGACGACTGGTCCCGCCTGGGGGATCCCTGGTCCATCCGCCGCACGGAGGAGGCCGTGGTGGTTCCCATGAAGACCGGGGATGTGCTGGCCGTGCCCTATGACATGCCCGTCGTGGGTTATGGCATGAAGAACGTGGGCACTCTCCGCCTCTGGCAGACGGAGAGCCTCCACGAGGTGGATTTCCCTCTCTTCAATGATCAGCAGTACGCCCGGGCCGCCGCGGACAAGAACCGGGCGGAGGATATTGTCAAGTTCCTCTATCCCAACGATACGAAGCGGGCCGGAAAACAGCTCCGGGTTCGCCAGCAGTATGTCCTGGTCTCCGCCTCCCTGCAGGATCTGATGCGGAAGTACGAGACCCGCCACGGCAGCGGTTATTCCTTCTTCCCGAAGGAAGCCGCCATCCAGCTGAACGATACCCACCCCGTCATGGCCATTCCGGAGCTGATCCGCCTGCTGGGCCTCCGGGGCGTGGATTTTGAAACCGCCTTCCTCATGGCCCGGGATACCTTCTCCTATACCAATCATACCGTCATGCAGGAAGCCCTGGAAAAATGGGACCTGAGCCTGCTGTCCTCCGTCTGCCCGGATATCGTGGCCATCATCCGCCGGATCGACGCCCGCTTCCGGGAGGAGATGAAGGCCCTGGGCAAGGAAGTCCTTCCTGACCGGTGCGTCATCGAGGGCCGCCGGGTCCATATGGCCCAGCTGGCGGTTTATGCCACCCATGCCACCAACGGCGTGGCGGAGCTCCATTCCCGGATCCTGAAGGAGGATGTTTTCGCCAGATGGTACGAGCTTTATCCGGACCGCTTCCAGAATAAGACCAACGGCATCACCCAGCGCCGCTGGCTCGGGCTCTGCAATCCGGAGCTCTGCAGCCTGATCGAAGGAAAAATCGGTCGCGGCTTCGAGACGGATCTGGATCGCCTGAAGGCCCTGGTCCCGAAGATCGACGGGGATCTGTGCCGGGAATTCCTGGCCGTCAAGCGGGAAAAGAAGGAACAGCTTTCCCGGGAAATCCAGCGCCGGGAAGGAATCTTCCTCTCCCCGGAGATGGTGTTCGATGTGCAGGTGAAGCGCCTACATGAGTACAAGCGCCAGTTCATGAACGCCCTGTCCATCCTGGTGATCTATGACGGGCTGAAATCCGGCCGCCTGAAGGATCTGCCCCCCGTGGCCTTTATCTTCGGCGCCAAGGCGGCCCCCGGCTATGCCCGGGCCAAGGCCGTCATCCGCTGGATCAACCTGATCGCCGAAAAGGTGAACGCGGATCCGGAAACGGCGGACCGACTGAAGGTGGTCTTCGTCCAGAATTATAACTGCTCCTGGGCGGAGAAGATCATTCCCGCCGCGGATATCTCCGAGCAGATTTCCCCCGCCGGCACGGAGGCCTCCGGCACCGGCAACATGAAGCTGATGCTCAACGGCGCCGTGACCCTGGGCACCTTTGACGGCGCCAATGTGGAGATCACCGAGGAAGCCGGCCGGGAAAACGAGTACATCTTCGGCGCCACCGTGGCCGAGCTGAACGCCCTGAAGGCTTCCTACAACCCCAAGGCCATTTATCGGAAGAATCGCGCCCTGAAGAAAGCCCTGGATACCCTGGATGACGGCACCTTCCCGGAGGATGAGGCCATCCCCGCCGGGCAGGAGGGCTCCCTGGCAGAGCTGAAAACCGCCATCCTGGAGGGCACCAGCTGGCATGCCCCGGACCATTATTTCGTCCTGCAGGATTTCCCCTCCTATCTGGAGGCGAAGCTGGCCGCCATCACGGACTGCGGAAAGCATCCGGAAGACTTCGCCCGGAAGTGCCTGATGAACATCGCTTCCGCCGGCAAGTTCTCCTCCGATCGGACCATCCGGCAGTATGCCGCCGAAATCTGGCACGTATAACCGAAATGCGTATAAAGCCCAAAGACCCCCCTCCGGCTGCGCCGGAGGGGGGTCTTCATCTGTTGCGATATCAGGATTAAATCGTATAGTACCAGATCCGGTCATCTCCGGGAACCTCCGGCTGAATCACATATCCCTCGCCGTTCTTGTAGATCAGCTCCTGGTTCTTGATGCTGACCCTGGTTCCCGCCGGAATCGGATGGGTAATAAAGACGTTGGATCCGATGACGCTGTCATGGCCGATCACCGTCTCCCCGCCCAGAATGGAGGCTCCGGCATAGATGGTCACGTTATCCTCGATGGTGGGATGCCGCCGCTTCCCGTGCAGCTTCTGCCCGCCCCGGGTGGAAAGAGCCCCCAGGGTCACCCCCTGATAGATCTTCACGTGATCCCCGATGACCGTGGTTTCTCCCACCACGATGCCGGTCCCGTGGTCGATAAAGAAGTACCGGCCAATGGTGGCCCCGGGATGGATGTCGATGCCCGTCCGGCTGTGGGCGTATTCCGTCATGATCCGGGGAATCAGGGGCACCTCCAGCTGGAACAGCACATGCGCCAGCCGGTTCACCGTGATGGCGTACAGTCCCGGATAGGCGATGATCACCTCCGGCTTGCTGGAGGCCGCCGGATCCCCGTCATAGGCCGCCTGCAGGTCCGTCTCCACATAGGCCCGGATCTCCGGCAGCCTTCTCAGGAATTCCTCCGTAATCTCCTCCGCCCGGCTCCGGGCCTCCTGCTTCAATTCCGGATTCCCGCACTGCAGGGCGATGGCGATCTGCCGGTTCAGGTGGTAGGCCACATCCTCGATCAGCGCGGACAGGCTGTTCCGGGGATTGTAAATCCGATAGGTATAATCCCGATAATATCCGGGAAATACCAGCCGCAGCAGCTTTCCGATCAGTTCCTCGATGGTCTGCCGGTCCGGCTGGGTATAGGTTTCCAGCCGGTCGATCACCTTTCCGTTTCCATAATCCTCCAGAATCAGCCCCGTCAGCTCCTGAATCCTGGCCTCAAAGCCTTCTTTTCCCATGGTCCCTTCCTTCTCCTTCAAAGAAGGGAGAGGATTCATAACCCTCCCCCTTCCGAAGATACCCATTTTTGCGTGATTCGGGATCAGATTTCCTTCTTTGCGAAGTTGAAGTAGTTCCTGGCATTGCCGTAGCAGATGCCCTTCACGATTTCCTTCAGCGTGTCCATATCCTCCGGATAGAAACCTTCCTCCACCCATTCGCCGAACAGGCGGCACAGGATCCGGCGGAAATACTCGTGCCGGGGATAGCTCAGGAAGGAGCGGCTGTCCGTCAGCATGCCCACGAATCCCGCCAGATAGCCCCGGTTCCCCAGGGACTTCATCTGGTCCATCATTCCGTCGAAGTGGTCGTCGAACCACCAGGCGGAACCGTGCTGAATCCGTCCCACCGCCCGATCGTTCTGGAAGCAGCCCAGGATGGTGTCGATGGCGGAGTTGTCGTTGGTGTTCAGGGAGTACAGGATGGTCTTCGGCAGCCGGCCGTTCTCCTCCAGGTGTCCCAGGAAGGCCGCGGTCTGGGTGGACGGAGCGGAGTTGTCCACGCAGTCGAATCCGGTATCCGGGCCCAGCTTCTTAAACATGGGCGGATTGTTGTCCCGGCGGCAGCCGTAATGCAGCTGCATCACCCAGTTCCGCTTCGTATATTCTTCCGCCATGCAGTTCATGAAGGCGAACTTGAAGATCGCTTCTTCCTCCGCGGAGGGCAGCTTGCCCGCCAGCCGGGCGGCGAAGATTTCCTCCACCTTCTCCTCACTGGCCGGAGCGTACATGACGTAGTTCAGCGCGTGGTCGCTCAGGGTGCACTGATGGGCCGCGAAGAAGTCCAGCCGGCTGTGCAGCGCCTGCATCAGGGCGGCAAAGGAGTCGATCTTCACGCCGGATACCTGGCTCAGCTGGGCGATATAATCCGTCCAGGTCTCCTTCTCCAGGTTCATGGCCTTGTCCGGCCGCCAGGCGGGCAGCACGGTGACGGGGAAGGTCTTGTCCGCCGCCAGCTTCTCATGGTATTCCAGGTTGTCCACCGGATCGTCCGTGGTGCAGATGGTATCCACGTTGCTCTGCATGATCAGGCCCCGGCTGGTAAATCCGTCGGAGGCCAGCTTCTCGTTGGCCAGTTTCCATACTTCGTCCGCGGTATTCTTGTTCAGGATGCCCTCATATCCGAAATAGCGCCGCAGCTCCAGGTGGCTCCAGTGATACAGGGGATTGCCGATGGCCTTTCCCAGCACTTCCGCGTACTTCAGGAATTTCTCGTAGTCGCTGGCGTCCCCGGTGATATACTTCTCCGGCACGCCCGCGGAGCGCATCAGCCGCCACTTGTAGTGGTCGCCCCCCAGCCATACCTGGGTGATATTCTCATACCGGATGTCCTCCCAGATCTCCCGGGGATTCAGGTGGCAGTGGTAGTCGATGATGGGGCAGTCCTTCGCGGCCTCATGATACAGCGTCCGGGCCTCCTCCGTGTTCAGCAGAAAGTTCTGATCCAGAAAAGCCTTCATGTTCTTCCATCCTCCTCATAATTTTAGTTATTCTTCATGGCGCTCCCCGGAGCCTTTCCCCGGCGCTTTCCATTATTTATTCTTTCTTTCCCAGCCGGGAGAACCATCCGAAGGTCATCGGCCAGCATACCATGCCCCCCGTCAGCCCCAGCAGATTGGCAAAGGCTGCTATCACGCCCATCCGGGTCATGTTCTCCAGGGTCAGGTTGGAGCTGGAGTATCCGAAGATCTTCTGGGTCCCCATCTGGAGCCCCAGCAGGATGACGCTTCCGCCGGCGATCTTCAGCAGCTGGGCCCACCAGACCGCCTTCGTTTCATAATGCAGGAACCGCTGATCCGCCTCATAGGCGATCACCACCGCCAGGGTGGCACCCACCAGCTGCCACAGGTTTTTCACCCCGCTGGCGTAGTTCCCGATGTCCTCCCCCTCCAGGCCCGCGGGCACCGCCAGGCTCGCCCACAGGGTCAGAAGCACAGCCAGGACAAAGTTTCCGATCAGAACGCCGCGAATCGCCTTCCGGTTATCCCCCGCGAACACGGGCCGCAGCACGATCACCAGGATCAGGGAAATCAGCGCGCCCGCCAGAATATCAAGGGGCGTATGCACCCCCAGGTACAGCCGGGTAAAGGGAATCAGCACCGCCAGCACGATGCCGGCAATCCGCAGCCCCTTCTGCCGGAACCAGGCTGCCATGCCGCCGTAGGTTCCGACGGAGATCAGGGTGTGTCCGCTGGGAAAGGCCCATCCGTCCGCCCCGCCGCCCAGCAGCTTGTTCAGCTTGCCGCCGGTCCCGGAGGCTTCCGAGCCCCGGGCGATGGGATCCGCGTGCTCAAAGGGCTTCTCCCCCAGGTTCCAGGGTCTGGGAATCCGGCAGACCATCTTCAGCATCTGCCCGATGCTGCTGGCGCCGAAGCCCACCGTCAGCATGTACCATCCGCCCTGCTTGGAGAAACACCATACCACGATCAGGGAGATGACGACAAACAGCTTTTCATCCCCAAACCAGGTCAGGAGGTTGAACAGTTTCGTCAGGGCCTCCGTCCGCGCTCCCGCCAGGGTATCCAGAAAAGGCATTGTAGCAATTGCAAGCTGGCTCAAGAAAAAAAACACGCTCCTCTCTCATTACGGGCCCTATTGTACCACAGGAATTCCCGTCCTTCAAGACGAACGTGTCAGTCAAAAACATCCCTCCGCGGCCTGCGGCCGCGCCTGTCCCGCTCCCCGTCCCCTGGCCTCCGCCCGGGGAGAAGAACGGTCATCCTTATTTCAGCGTAATCCTGAATACAACCGGGTTCTCGCTCCTGACGCGCCCGGTCCGAATCTCCAGCCCTTCCTCCGTCTGGGCAAACTCCGGCTCCTCGTCAAATCCGAGAACCTCTACCTTTTCCACAACGGTGAAGCTGGGGGATTTGGCCGTCTCAGCAGCCCGGGCCAGGGATTTGATCAGGATCCGCCCCTCCTCCGGATACCGCAGGGCGATGGCGTACAGCTTTCCGTGATTCACGGTAAAGCGAAAATCCTCTCCGGTATAGATCTTGTCCTTTGCGTCGGAGAACTGGCCGCCTTCCTGCTTCGTGGGGCCTTCCCCAGCGTACCGCCAGGGCCGGCTTCCGTAGATGGCTTCCCCGTTCACGGCGAGCCACTCCCCGATGGCCTCCAGCACCCGGGTATCCTCCGGGGAAATCGTACCGTCAGCCTTGGGGCCCACGTTCAGCAGCATGGTGCCGTTCTTGCTGACCACGTCCGCCAGGTCGCACAGGATGCTCCAGGGCTTCTTGAAGTCGTTCCCTTCCGTGTAGCACCAGGAGTTCTTCGCGATGGCGGTATCCGTCTGCCAGGGGAAGGACTGCACGTCGGAGAACTGGCCCCGCTCGATGTCCACCAGCGCCGTGCCGAACATGAAGGCGTCATGCTTGTAGGCGATCAGCCCCTCCATGCCCCATTCCGCCATCCGGTTGTAATAGTAGGCGGCAATCTTCTTCAGATAAGGCCGGGCCGCCGCCTGCTGGATCCACCAGTCGAAATACAGCTCCTTCGGCCGCATCCGGTCGATCAGTTCGCAGGTCCGGATCATCCAGTCATTCAGGAACTCCTCCGAGGGCACCGGCTCGAAGAACAGGCTGTCCATGTTCTCCGGCTGCTCCTTCACCGCGGGCCAGTAGAAGTCCCCCGGGCCCTCCGCCTCGGTAATATCGCTCTCGAAGGCCCTTCCGCCGCCCATGAAGAACCAGTGCTCAATCCGGTGGGTGGATACGCCCCAGTCCAGCCCCTGCCGCCGGGCCTCCCCGGTCAGCTCTCCGATCACGTCCCGCTTCGGCCCCATCTCTGCCGCGTTCCAGTGGGACAGCTCGCTCTTATACATCTGGAAGCCTTCATGGTGTTCCGCTACCGGCACCACATATTTCGCCCCCGCCTTCCGGAACAGGCTGATCCATTTTTCCGGGTCGAACTTCTCAGCCCTGAACATGGGAATAAAGTCCTTGTATCCAAAGTCCTTGTGGGGCCCGTAGGTCTTCACATGGTGCTCGAATTCCCTCGTTCCCTGCTGATACATGTTCCTGGAATACCATTCGTTGGCGAAGGCGGGCACGCTGTAAATCCCCCAATGGATAAAGATGCCCAGCTTCGCGTCCCGGAACCATCTGGGCGTCTCGTGGGCGGAAAGGCTCTCCCATTCCGCCTCATACGGCCCCTGCGCAATCACCCGGTCAATTTTCTTCAGCCATGCTTCCTGATCATACGGAAATGCCATCGATTCTTCCTCCTTGTAATTCTATGTGTCTCGTTTTAAAACTGTGCCCGCACCCGCCAACAAAGTATTACTCCTCCAGGAATGTCCGTTCCATCACAAATTCTTCAAACAGCGGAAGTACGAACCGGACATAGCCTCTGCCATTGCTTTCGATAATGCCCTTCCGGATCAGTCGCTCCCGATAGGGGGTAAACTCGTTGTTCTTCAGGTTTAACATTTCCTTGATTGCACTGACCTTACCTTCTTTTTCTTTGGCCATCGCCCAAAGAATCTTTCTGTCCTTCTCCGACAGTTCCATCCACATTTTCTCGTAAACGTATTCCTGAAGATGCTGTTTGTATGCTGTAAATACCCTCTCATCATCCTTTGGATACAGCCAGGAAAAATACCCGAGCACCTGAAAAGCAAAAGAATACCCTCTGGTCATTTGGGCCATCCTCAGGGCTTTATCCTGATCGATCTGAAGCACCTTCTGATAATTTTCCATCATGGTGCCAATATTCAGCGGCTGGAGCTGAACCTTTGGCGCCCGGTAAAGAAAGGTCAGGGATTTCTCGTTCTGGAGCTCGTATATGTTTTCATACAGACC
Source organism: Clostridia bacterium (assembly GCA_017412715.1). Classification (GTDB taxonomy): domain Bacteria; phylum Bacillota; class Clostridia; order Christensenellales; family Aristaeellaceae; genus Aristaeella. The sequence continues at coordinate 1,805 of JAFPWU010000026.1, read as the reverse complement.
GGTCATGATCAGAAACAGGGGAAGATCCTGCCGGAGAAAAATCTGAAAAGCTGCTGCAAATTGCCTCATCTGCGGAGTATTGGTTACCTCATCCAGCGCAATGAGCACCTTTTTCCCCCGCTTTTTCAGGCTGGCGAGCATCTGGCTCAATGCCATCTCAATATCTGTAACAGGAACAGAATCTTTTACTTCCAGTCCGATGCCGAAAAAGGAAAGATTAATCTTAGCTCCCTGAAAGATCTTTGCCAGCGTATTCTGGCTGGCTAGCCTGGAGGCCAGGCTTTGTAAAATATCCCCTTCCGGGTTCAGCTCCAACACGACCCAGTCTTCCTGGGTCATAAAATGCTTGCAGATCAATGTCATCTGGACTGTTTTCCCGCAGCCGCGGACACCGGTAAGCATACATATCTGCTGAGACGGCGGATCCCCTGTAAATCCCTGGATCATTTCATCCGCCTGCATAAGTCTCGGAATCACCTCCCGGGGTTCCCTGCCGAATATCAGGCTGTATGGATTGTTTTTCACGCTGCGCTGTTCCGCCATCTTCTTTCCCATCCCCCCGTGCGTTTCCCTTTTCTTTAACTCTTCTGCCTGTTTTATCATTTTTATTTTCTTTTATCTTCGTTTATCATTCCTAAATGAATTTATCATCGTTTATCATTCGTGTCAAGATCTTGTACAGCAGGAAAAGCATGGTTTTCTCTTTTATCATTTTTATTTTCTTTTATCCTCGTTTATCATTGTTCAGAAGAGACTTCGTTATGGATATTCCATGTCGAGGCCCTTCAATATAAACAGGAGGCAGGGGGCCGTCCCTGTCTCCTCGTCTGTCGTCCTGTATGAATTACTTTGTCTTTTCCAGATACTCTTCGTAGTTGCACAGATAGTCCGATACGGTGCCGTCCTCATGGATTTCCAGAATCCGGTCCGCCACGGTGGAGATGAACTGGTGGTCCTGGCTGGTGAAGATCACGTTCCCGGGGAAGTTGATCAGCCCGTTGTTCACCGCCGTGATGGATTCCAGATCCAGGTGGTTCGTGGGCTGGTCCAGCATCAGGAAGTTGGCTCCGCTCAGCATCATCCGGCTCAGCATGCAGCGGACCCGCTCGCCGCCGGACAGCACGCTCACGGGCTTGTACACATCGTCCCCGCTGAACAGCATCCGTCCCAGGAATCCCCGCATGTAGGTCTCCAGCTGCTCGGGAGAGTACTGGGCGAACCACTGCATCATGTTCAGGTCGCATCCGTCGAAGAAGGAGCTGTTATCCTTCGGGAAGTAGCTGGTGGAAATGGTCACGCCCCACTTCACCGTGCCGCTGTCCGGCTCGATCTCCTCCGCGAGAATGCGGAACAGGGCGGTGGCCGCCTGCTCGTTCCCCACCAGAGCGATCTTCTGCCCCTTGGTCACCAGGAAGCTGACGTCCTTCAGCAGCTGTACGCCGTCCTGCGCGTAGTTCAGGTTCGTCACCTGCAGGATGTCCTTCCCCGCCTCCCGGTCTGGGGTAAAGGCCACATAGGGATACCGCCGGCTGGAGGCGGGCATCTGCTCGATGGTCAGCTGGTCCAGCAGCTTCCGCCGGCTGGTGGCCTGCTTGGCCTTGCTCTTGTTGCTGGAGAACCGCTGGATGAAGGCCTGCAGCTCCCGGATCTTGTCCTCCCGGCGCTTCTTCTGGTCGTTCATCAGGCTCTGCATCATCTTGCTGCTCTCGTACCAGAAGTCGTAGTTGCCTACGTAGAGCTTGACCTGGTTAAAATCGATGTCCACGATATGGGTGCAGATATTGTTCAGGAACCACCGGTCGTGG